>NZ_JAHCDD010000002.1 GCF_018413525.1 Acidovorax sp. CCYZU-2555 | reverse complement strand
CGCTCACGCCGCGCGGCGTGCAGCTGCGCTAGCTGACCGAGCGCCATTTGCTGGCGCTCGAATCGGCGGCCGAGACCATGGGGCGCCTGGCCCAGCCCCAGCGCGTGCGCCTGAGCGTGATTCCCACGCTGGCCATCCAGTGGCTGATGCCGCGCCTGCCGCTGTTCAACGAACGCCACCCCGATGTGAACGTGGAGCTGCGCCAGTTCAAGCACGACGAAGACTTCACGCGCGACGACGTCGACCTGTGGATAGAAGTCAAGCGCCCGCGCCGGCGCTGGCCCGACCATATCCAGACACGCTATCTGCTGGGCCGCGAACTCATTCCCGTGTGCACGCCGCGCTGGAGCAAGCAGTTTCGCGCGCCGCAGGACCTGCATGGCGCCACGCTGCTGCACCACACCAACTTCCCCGACAACTGGGAGCGCTGGTTCGACAAGGCCGGCGCGCCCAGCCAGCCCGTGCTGGGCCCGGGCTTCGATCTCACCATGCACCTGATCGTCGCCGCCAAGGCCGGCATGGGCGTGGCCGTGGTGCCCGGCTGCCTGGTGGAGCGCGAGCTGCTGCAGGGCGAGCTGGTGATGCCGTTCGACATCGATGTGTCGTGCGGCCGCGGCTATTTCGTCTGCAGCAAGCGCGACACGCCGGCGTTCACCGCGCGCGACAAGTTCGCCGACTGGCTCGCCGAGCAGGCCCATGCGGGCTGGGCTTCGACAACGCCCTAGCGCGACAACTCAGCGCGGCCCCATCTCGAGCCGCAGCGCTCCCTCGCCGGGCTTCACGGTCAGCGCGTTGCTGCGCACATCGTCGGGCGACGGCAAGGCTGCGCCGCTGGGCGACAGCCGCGCCGAAACCTGCAGCGCACTGAAATCCGCCATGGCCACGGCCGGGTTCAGCAACTGCGCGCTGCCCAGCGCAAAGCGCGTGGGCAGCGGACTGGCCGGCAGGCGCAGCACCGCGACGGGCTGGGACTGGGCGTCGGCGCGCACGATCACGAACACCTTGGCTTCGGGCGGCAAGGCCATGGCCGCTATCGACGCGGGCCAGTGGATTTCGCCCGACAGGCCGTCAGCGTTGGCGCGTGGCGCGGGCGGCGGCGCCGATGCGCCCAGCGTCTCGAGCTGCAGCAAGTCGTCCTGCACGCGCAGCGCGATGTCAGACCCGGGCTCGATCAGCGCCAGCAGCGCGCGCCAATGGGTCGCGGCCAGCGCGAAATCGCCCTGGCGCACGGCCGCGCTGCCGGCCAGCGCCAGCGCCTTGTGCTGGCGCGGATCGAGGCGCAAGGCCTCTTCGATCGCCGCGCCGGCCTGGCCCTGCAGATCGCCGCCCTGGGCCGATCCCAATGCGTCGGCCATGTCGGCGAGCAGGCGCGCCTCGAGTTCCTTGTCGGGCGCGCCCAGGCGCGCCGCGGCCAGCGCCTGCGAATAGGCCTGGGCCGCGGCGTCGTAGCGCTCCAGCGTTTCATAGGAACGTGCCAGCATCACCCAGCCGGGCACATTTCCCGGCTCGGCGCGCAGGCGCTGGGCCAGGCCTTCGACCATGGCCTCGACCTGCGCATCGGCGCCGCCGTGGCCCACTTCATCGGCCTGCACCAGCCGCGCCGCGGCCTGCGGGTCGCCGACTTGCAGGTAGAGCGCGAACGCGGCCACGGGCAGCAGCAGCGCCAGCCCCAGGCCGCTGGCGCGCGGCAGCCACGGCCAGTGGCGCCAGCGCGGCGCGGCCGGCCGGTGCTCAAGTTCGGCGAGCAGGCGGCGCTGCAGTTCGTCTCTGGCCTGGGCATGGTCCGCTGCGCTCAGATGGCCGGCGCGCTGCTCGCGCTCCAGCTCCTCCCACTGCGCCTGGTACAGGCGGCGCAGCACGGCGTCATTGCGGTTTTCGTCGGCCGACGCATGCTCGGCGAGCAGCGGCGGAACCAACACAGCCAGGCTCAGCACGATCAGCGCCAGCGCGCCCAGCCAGAGCCAATGCATGGGGGTCATGGGCGGTTCTCCTCATCGGGCGACTGCAGCCAGTCGTTGGCGCGCGCGCGCTCGGCCGGGGTCAGCGGCGCGGCGATGGTCGTGCGCTTCTTCAAGGTCCGGCGCAGCAGCGCAAAGCCGGCGAACACCGCCAGAAAAGGCCCGCACCACAGCAGCCAGGTCGAAGGCCGCCAGGGCGGCGCATAGCGCACGAAGCTGCCGTAGCGCTGCTCGAAGAATGCGACCACTTCGGCATCGCTGCGGCCTTGGGCCAGCTGGGCCTTGATTTCCTGGCGCATGTCCTTGGCGATGGGCGCCTGCGACTCGGCGACGGTCTGGTTCTGGCACACGACGCAGCGCAGCTTCGCGGCCAGCGCGCCTTCGCGCTGCGCGAGGCTGTCGTCGGCCCGGGCCTGCAGCGCGATGGCGACCCAGGCGATCAGCACCATGGTCTGGCGTATCTTCATTGCACGGCCTTCACGACAGGCAGCAGTTTCTGCTGCCAGACTTCGGCCGTCACCGGCCCCAGATGGCGATAGCGCACGCGGCCCTGGCCGTCGATCACAAAAGTTTCGGGCACGCCCTGGATGCCGAAATCCATTCCCGTGCGGCCATCGGCATCGACGGCCGATGCGACATACGGATTGCCCGCGACGCGCAGCAAGGCCTTGGCCTTTTCGGGCTGGTCCTTGTAGTTCAGACCATAGACCGGCACCTGGTCGCGGCGCGAGAACTCGACGAGCAGCGGCAGCTCCTGGCGGCAGGGCGCGCACCACGAGGCCCAGACATTGAGCAGCCACACTTTGCCGCGCAACGCGGCCTGATCGAACGGCTGCTGCGGATCTTCGAGCAAGGGGCGGGCGATGGCCGGCGCGGGCTGATCGAGCAAGGCGGTCTGCAGCGCGCGCGGATCGCGCTGCAGGCCCAGGCCCAGCATCACGGCCAGCGCGAGAAAAATCGCCAGAGGCAAGGCAAAGCGCATCACGACACCCCTTGCTGCAGCGACGGCTTGACGGGCCGCGGCTGGCGCGCGCGCGCCACGCGAAAGCGCGCGTCCATCAGGCTCAGGCCCGCGCCCAGCGCCATCATCAGGGTGCCCAGCCAGATCCAGTCCATGAACGGCTTGATCTGCAGGCGCACGGTCCAGCTGCGGCCGGCCTCATCAAGCGGCTCGCCCAGCGCGACGAACACATCGCGCGTCCAGCCGCTGTCGATCGCCGCCTGGCTCAGCCCCATGCTCTGCGCGCGGAACGTGCGCTTCTCGGGAAACATCAGCCACTGCTGTTCGCCCTGGCGCACGCTGAACTGCGCGCGCTGCGCGTCGTAGTTCGGGCCCGCGACCGGCGCCAGGCTGTCGAAGCGGAACGCATAGCCCGCGAACTCCAGCGTCTCGCCCTGGGTCACGCTGGTCTCGAGCTTGCTTTCGAGCCCGTCGGCCAGGCTCACGGCGAGCACGAAAACGCCCACGCCCGCATGCGCCATCAGCATGCCCCACCAGCCCCAGGGCTGGCGCGCGAGCCGCTGCCAGCCTTCGCCCTGGCGCCAGCCCGGCGCCAGGCGCTGCCAGGCATGGGCCAGCGTGCTCAGCACGCACCACAGGCCCAGCGCCACGCCCAGCAAAGTAGCGGGCGAAATGCGTGGGCCCAACCGGCCGTTGGACAGCACCAGCAGCACGGCGCAGACCACCGTGCACGCCAGCGGCGCGCGCAGGCGGCGCCAGATTTCGCTCCAGGTGCTGAGCTTCCAGCGCGCGACCGCGCCCACGCCCATCAGGGCCACGGCGGGCAGCACCAGCGGCAGGAACACGGCCTGGAAGTACGGCGGGCCCACGGAGATCTTCTCGTCGCGCAGCACATCGAGCGCCAGCGGGTAGAGCGTGCCTATCAGCACCGCGAGCGCGGCCGCGCTGAACAGCACGTTGTTGGCCAGCAGCAGCGTTTCGCGCGACAGCGCGGCGAACTGGCCGCCGCCCTGCCCCAGCGCCGATGCGCGCCAGGCGAACAGCCACAGCGAAGTGCCGACCACGGCGACGATGAAGCACAGGATGAACAGCCCGCGCCCCGGGTCGACCGCGAACGCATGCACCGAGGTCAGCACGCCCGAACGCACGAGGAAGGTGCCCAGCAGGCACAGCGAGAACGCGCAGATCGCGAGCAGCGCCGACCAGCTGCGGAACGCGCCGCGCTGGTCGGTCACGATCAGCGAATGCAGCAGCGCCGTGCCCAGCAGCCAGGGCATGAACGACGCGTTCTCGACCGGGTCCCAGAACCACCAGCCGCCCCAGCCCAGCACGTAATAGGCCCAGGCGCTGCCCAGCAGAATGCCCAGCGTCAGAAAGCCCCAGGCGGCCAGCGTCCAGGAGCGCGACCAGCGCGCCCAGGCCGCGCCCAGTTCGCCCGAAATCAGCGCCGCGAGCGCGAACGCGAACGGCACGGCAAAGCCCACGTAACCCATGTAGAGCAGCGGCGGGTGAAACACCATGCCCGGGTCCTGCAGCAGCGGGTTCAGGTCCTTGCCTTCGAGCGGCGCGGGCACCAGGCGCGTGAACGGGTTCGACAGGAACAGCAGGAACAGCAACAGGCCCACGCTGATCCAGCCCAGCACCGCGAGCACGCGCGCGACAAACGCCGGCGGCAGCGCGCGGCTGCGCCAGGCGACCGCGAGCGTCCAGCAGGCGAGCATCACCTGCCACAGCAGCATCGAACCTTCATGCCCGCCCCACACGGCCGTGAGCTTGTACATCATGGGCAGCTCGCTGTGCGAGTTCGCCGCCACATAGAGCACCGAGAAATCACCGGCCCAGAAACACCAGGTCAGGATGGCGATCGACAGCAGCGACAGCAGGCAGTGCAGCACCGCGGCCGGCCGCGCCAGCGCCACCCAGCTGCGAATGCCCAGCTGCGCGCCCGCGAGCGGCAGGCAGGCCAGCACCACCGCGACGATCAGCGACAGCACCATGGAGAAAACGCCCAGTTCCGCGATCATGGCTTGGCCTTGTCTTTTTTCGCATCTTCGAGCGCGTCCTTGAGCGCTTTGGCAGCTTCGGGCGGCATGTAGTTCTCATCGTGCTTGGCCAGCACTTCGGTGGCGCGGAAGATGCCCGTGGGCAGCAGCAAGCCCGCGACGACCACGCCCTTGCCTTCGCGAAACAGATCGGGCAGCAGGCCCTGGTACTGCACGGCCACGCGCTGCACCTGGTCGGTCACCACGAACTGCACCTGCACCCCACCTGCGGCACGCTGCACCGAGCCGGCCTCGACCAGCCCGCCCAGCCGGAACGCCGCGCCCTGGGGTGCCTCGCCCGCACGCACCTGGCTGGGGCTGTAGAAGAACATCACGTTGGCATCGAGCGCGCGCAGCACCAGCGTCACGGCCGTGGCGACCAGCACCACGCCCGCGAGCACCCAGAGCAGACGCCGTTGGCGCGGTTTCATCACGGCATCTCCTCTTCGCCTGCGGCCTGGCGCGCGCGCCGGCTGCGCCGCCACAGCAGCAGCATTTCCAGGGCCAGCGCGACGGCGCCCACGCCATAGGCCAGGGCAAGATAGAAAGAATGGTTGTGCATCACAGTTGCTCCTCCTGCGCGCGTTCGAGAATCAGGCAGCGCGTGCGCACCAGCGCCACGGCCAGCGCATAGGCCCAGCAGGCCAGGGCCATCAACAGCATGCCCGCGAGCATGGTCTGGTTCATGCTGGGCGCGGCGTTCCAACGAATGGTCGCGCCCTGGTGCAACGTGCTCCACCACTGCACCGAGAAATAGATGATGGGAATGTTCACCACGCCGGCGAGCAGCACGATCGCGCCCGCGCTGTCGGCGCGCTGCGTGTCCTCGATCGCCGAGACCACGCCCAGATAGCCGAGGTACAGGAACAGCAGGATCAGCTCGGACGTGAGCCGCGCATCCCAGACCCACCACGCGCCCCAGGTCGGCTTGCCCCAGGCCGCGCCGGTCCACAGCGCGATCACCGTGAACACCGCGCCCGTGGGCGCAAGTGCGCGCGCCAGCAGCGGCGACAGCCGCGTGCGATAGACCAGACCCAGGCCCGCATGCGCGGCGGCGATCAGGTAGATGAACATCGACATCCACGCGGCCGGCACATGCAGGAAGATGATGCGATAGACCTCGCCCTGCTGGTGGTCGGTCGGGGCCAGCACAAAGCCCACCCACAGCCCCGCCGCCGCGAGCAGCAGCGCCAGACCCGCGAACCAGGGCCAGGCGCGGCCCGCCCAGACGAAGAACACCGGCGGCGAGGCGAGCTGGCGCCAGCGAAACCCGGCCGCGTGCGGCAGGGGCGAAAGCGCGTTCAAGGACTTCTTCATATCACTCCAGCGCCAGGCGCAGCGCCTGTGCAATCGCCCAGGGCGCGGCCAGCAGCGCCAGGCACAGGCAGGCGCCCAGCAGGTTGAGCGCGGGCGCGGCCGGCAGGCCCAGGCTGGCCTGCGTCACCGCATGGCTGCCAAAAATCAGGATGGGAATGCTCAGCGGCAACACCACCAGCGCGAGCAGGAGTTGGCCGCGCAGGCCCAGCGTCAAGGCCGCGCCCAGCGCCGCGAGCAGGCTCAGCGTGGGCGTGCCCAGGGCCAGCGCGGCGAGCAGCACCACGATGGCCTCGGTGCCCATGCCGTACTGCCAACCCAGCAGCGGCGCGGCCAGCAGCAAGGGCACGGCAGCAATCAGCCACTGGGCCGCGACTTTCATGCCGACCAGCAGCCACAGCGGCGTGCGCGCCAGCGCCCATTGCTCCAGCGAGCCATCGGCCAGATCGCCCTCGAACAGCCGGTGCTGGCCCAGCAGCAGCGCCAGCAGCGCCGCGACCCATACCACGCCCGGCGCGATCTGCCGCAGCAAGGCGGCGTCGGGCCCGAGCGCCAAAGGAAAAAGGCTTCCGACCAGCACGAAGAACAGCAGACCGCTGAGCGCTTCCGTCGGCCGGCGCGCGGCCAGGCGCATTTCGCGCACGAAGACAGCCTTCAGCATGCGGCCTCCTGGCGCGCGGCCGCGGGCTGCAAGCCCGACAGATCGAGCGTGCGCGTCTGGCTTGCGGGCAGCGCCAGACCGCGATGGGTGGCGACCACCGCCAAGCCGCCGGCGGCAAGATGTGCGGCGAGAAGGCCGGCAAGGCACAGGCAGCCCTCGTCGTCCAGCGCATTGTCGGGTTCATCGAGCAGCCACAGCGGTCGGTCGCCGAGCGCCACGCGCGCCAGGCCCAGGCGCCGGCGCTGGCCTTGCGACAGCCGCCCGAACGGGCGCGAAGCGATGTCCTGCAAGGCCAGCGTGCGCAAGATCCGGGCAACGCGTTCGGCGTCCCAGCGCAGGCCTTGCAAGGCCAGGGCGAAATGCAGATTTTCGAGTCCCGTCAGCGCATCGTTCATTCCCGACTGGTGGCTCAGATAGGCGAGCTGCTGCTGGTATCGCGCGTCGCCGGGCTGCACGGCCTGCCCGGCCCAGGACAGCGCGCCCGCGCGCCACGGCATCAACCCCGCGAGGCTGCGCAGCAGCGTGCTCTTGCCCGCGCCGTTGCGCCCCTTGAGCACCAGCAACTGGCCCGCGCCCAAGTCGAACGAAACATCGCGAAACAGCACGCGGCCATTGCGAATGCAGCCCCAACCGGAGACCGCAAGAGACGAGTCAGTCCAGGCCGTACGCTCCATGCAGTTACGGCTTGACGGCCACGGCCGCCACGGGCGTGGGCACGGCCTGGCCCGGGCTGTCGGTCGGCGCCTGGCCCGGCGGAATATGCGGCAGCTTGTGGGCAATGCCCTTGTGGCAGTCGATGCAGGTCTTTTCCTTGTTCGCGAGATAGGTCGAATGCATGTTCTGCGCGCGCAGGCTCTGGCGCGTCATGTCCATCGAGTCGTAGTTGTGGCAGTTGCGGCATTCGAGCGAATCGTTGGCCTTGAACCGCGCCCATTCATGCTGGGCGAGTTCGAGGCGCTTGGCCTGGAACTTCTCCGGCGTGTCGACGGTGCCGAAAATCTTGCCCCAGACTTCCTTGGACGCCTGCATCTTGCGCGCCATCTTGTCGGTCCAGTTGTGCGGCACATGGCAGTCGGAGCAGATCGCGCGCACGCCCGAACGGTTGGTGTAGTGGATGGTGCTCTTGAGTTCGGCGAACACGTTGTCGCGCATTTCGTGGCAGCCCGTGCAGAACTTCTCGGTGTTGGTCAGCTCCATCGCGGTGTTGAACGCACCCCAGAACAGAATGCCGCCGATGAAGCCACCGATGGTCAGAAAACCGAGACTGAAGTGCACGCTGGGGCGGCGCATCACCGCCCAGTAGCGCTTGATGAAATTCAACATGGTGGTAACCTTTTGCTGCCGTGGGCCGCGTCAGTTTTTCTTCTGGTTCTTGTCCTGCGCCTGGTTGCGCAGCGACTGCAGCAGCAAGGTGTCGACGTCGACGAACCGGTTGTCGACCAGCGGCCGCACCGGGTCCTGGGCCACGTGGCACTGCATGCAGAAATAGCGCCGCGTCGACACCTGGCCCAGCATGTTGCCGTCACGGTCCATGTAGTGCGTGACCGACACCGGCACGGCCTGGAACATCTCGGCCTTGGTGCGCGAATGGCAGTCGAGGCATTTGTTGAAGTTCTTGTCGATCTGGTAGCCATCGACGCGGTGCGGAATGATGGGCGGCTGCATCGCATAGTTGCGCGTGCGCCGCACGTCGTCGTTCACGGCATTGCCCAGCACCGGCGGCTTGGTCGCTTCCATGATCGGCGTCGGGCCGCGCGCCCTGTCGTAAAACTGCTGGCCCAGAGGCTGGGCCGAAGCCGCGCCCATGCAGAGCATCAGCAGCAGGCCCAAAGTACGAATGAATTGCATGATCCACACTCCTATGGCTAGACCTTGGTCAGTTTCACTGCGCACTTCTTGAAGTCCGTCTGGAAAGAGATAGGGTCGGTGGCGTCCAGCGTGACCTTGTTGATCAACTGGCTCGCATCGAACCAGGGCACATAGACCAGGCCGCGCGGCGGCTTGTTGCGCCCGCGGGTCTCGACGCGCGAACGCATGGCGCCGCGCCGCGAGGCGATTTCGACTTCGCTGCCGCGGCGCAGGCCCAGGGCCTTGGCGTCCTCGGGGTGCATGTAGCACAGCGCATTGGGCACGGCGCGGTGCAGCTCGGGAACGCGGCGCGTCATCGAGCCCGAGTGCCAGTGTTCGAGCACGCGGCCCGTGGACAGCCAGAACGGAAACTCCTTGTCGGGCGACTCGGCCGCGGGCTCGTAAGGCAGCGCATAGATGATGGCCTTGCCGTCGCTGTTGCCGTAGAACTGGTAGCCGCTGCCGGCCTTCACATAGGGGTCCGAGCCTTCGCGGTAGCGCCAGCGCGTTTCCTTGCCGTTGACCACGGGCCAGCGCAGTCCGCGCACCTTGTGGTACTCGTCAAACGGCGCGAGATCGTGGCCATGGCCGCGGCCGAACGCCGCGTATTCCTCGAACAAGCCCTTTTGCACATAGAAGCCGAAGTGCCTGGCTTCGTCGTTCTCGTAGCCGGCTTCCATTTGCGCCGCGGGGAACTTGTCGACCTGACCGTTGCGGTACAGCACGTCGTACAGCGTCTTGCCGCGGAACTCGGGGCTCTTGGCCAGCAGTTCCTCGGGCCACACTTCCTCGATCTTGAAGCGCTTGGAGAACTCCATCAGCTGCCACAGGTCGGAGCGCGCCTCGCCCGGCGCCTTGACCAGCTGGTGCCAGAAATGCGTGCGCCGCTCGGCATTGCCGTAGGCGCCCTCTTTCTCGACCCACATCGCCGTGGGCAGTATCAGATCGGCGGCCACGGCCGT
This sequence comes from Acidovorax sp. CCYZU-2555, assembly GCF_018413525.1. Classification (GTDB taxonomy): domain Bacteria; phylum Pseudomonadota; class Gammaproteobacteria; order Burkholderiales; family Burkholderiaceae_C; genus Comamonas. Next base: position 134,081 of record NZ_JAHCDD010000002.1, on the reverse strand, counting down.
GACCGTGGGGTAGGCATCGGACACGACGATGAAGTTGTCGGGGTTGCGGTAGCCCGGATAGCCTTCCTGCGCGAGGTTGGCGCCGGCCTGGATGTTGTTGTTGACCATCACCCAATAGGCATTGAGCTTGCCGTCCTTGAGCATGCGGTTCTGCTCGACCGCATGGTAGCCGGGCTTGCCGGGAATCGTGCCTTCGGGCAGCTTCCAGAGCTTCTCGGCGGTCTTGCGGTGGGCGGGGTTGGTGACCACCATGTCGGCGGGCAGGCGGTGCGAGAAGGTGCCGACTTCGCGCGCCGTGCCGCAGGCCGAAGGCTGGCCGGTCAGCGAGAACGGGCTGTTGCCCGGCGTGGCGATCTTGCCCACCAGCAGGTGGATGTTGTAGATCATGTTGTTCGCCCAGACGCCGCGCGTGTGCTGGTTGAAACCCATGGTCCAGAACGACACCACCTTGCGCTGCGGGTCGGCATACAGCTCGGCCAGGGCTTCGAGGCGGTTGGCGGGAACGCCCGTGAGATCGGCCGTGTATTCAAGCGTATACGTGGACACGAACTTGGCGAATTCATCGAACGTATAGGGCTTGGAGCCATTCGCGTCGCCCGCGTTCTTGGCGGCCTTCTGCAGCGGATGCTCGGGGCGCAGGCCGTAGCCTATGTCGGGGTTGCCCAGCTTGAAATTGACGTGCTTGGAGACGAACTCCTGGTTCACGCGGTTGGTGCGGATGATGTGGTTGGCGATGTAGTTGAGGATGGCCAGGTCGGTCTGCGGCTTGAACGTCAGCTCGATGTCGGCCAGCTCGTACGAGCGGTGCTCGAACGTCGACAGCACGGCGACCTTGACGCCTTGCGCGCTCAGGCGGCGGTCGGTCACGCGCGTCCAGAGCACGGGGTGCATCTCGGCCATGTTGGAGCCCCACAGCACGAAAGTGTCGGTGGCTTCTATGTCGTCGTAGCAGCCCATGGGTTCGTCCATGCCGAAAGTGCGCATGAAGCCCGCGACCGCCGAAGCCATGCAGTGGCGCGCGTTCGGGTCGATGTTGTTCGAACGGAAGCCGGCCTTGAACAGCTTGGACGCCGCATAGCCTTCCCAGACCGTCCACTGGCCCGAGCCGAACATGCCCACGGACGTAGGGCCCTTGTCCTTGAGCGCTTTCTTGAACTTCTCGGCCATCACGTCGAACGCGGTACCCCAGGACACATGCTGGAATTCGCCGTCCTTGGCGTACCGGCCGTTCTTCATGCGCAGCATGGGCTGGGTCAGGCGGTCGGCGCCGTACATGATCTTCGACAGGAAGTAGCCCTTGACGCAATTGAGCCCGCGGTTGACTTCGGCCTGCGGATCGCCCTGCGTGGCGACCACGCGGTTGTCCTTGACGGCCACCATCACGCCGCAGCCCGTGCCGCAGAAGCGGCAAGGCGCCTTGGACCAGGTCAGCTGCGGGCTCGCGCCGCCCGTGGCGTCCTGGGAAACCGCCTGGATGGGAATTCCCGCCACGGCCCCCGCGGCGGCTGCCGCTGATTGACGAACGAAATCACGCCGGGTGCTGGTCATGGCCGACCTCCTGGTTCAGAAAATGCCGGGACTCGGCGTGTTGATAGACGAGAGAGACGTTGAGCACGCCTTCGATCTGCTGTATCTGCGCCACCTTGTCCATGATGGCGCCCGCATTGGGGCCTTCGAGCGTCACCACCAGCTTGCCGTCGGGGTGGGTGCCGTGCACCTGCGCGTCGTCGACCTGCAAGAGACCTTGCGCGACCTGGTTCAGCGCCTGGGGATGGACATGCACCACGAGACTCGCGATATGGAGTTCATCGGCCATGGCGGGCCCCAAGTTGGTAATTCGTGGTGTTTGCGGCTGCCCGCCGCTTCTGAAACCGGCACGTCCCAGCGTGGGGGCACCGAGCAAGGGCCGCCCCGCAGCGATGGTGCCGTCCCTTAGCCGGGCGCCCCCCTCCACCGAAGGTTGAGAGGGGGAAGCCGGGGCCGGCCATCCGGCGGAAGCGGCTCAGGGGGTGCTTACACATGCGGGGGACCGGCGAACATTTGGTAGAACCAGACCAGAAAGCCGTAGGCGGCGATGATCGCCCCCGCCAGCACCGGTGCCACCACGATGGTGAGAAACGCAAAGCTGCGCAACTCCTCTTTGGCTCTATCAGTCATGGGTTCACCGTTTCCGGGACCTCGGCGGGTCCCTGTAACGCTGCATTGGCGGCCAACACCGCCGAATGGCCATGCCACCTCGACGCTTCATTCACCATTTCGCAGCGGATATTGCGAGATACGGAAATGTTAATGCCAGGGCCTAAATCAATAGTTGATCTAGATCAACTCCACGCGAGGCATTTTCTGAATGCGATTGAAATATGCATTCACGCGCATTTAAACCTGCGACTCCATGGATTTGCAAGCGCAAAAAGATAATCGCACCGTAAATGTTATTTATGAATAATTCTTGTTCGCGATTATTTGAAGAGGCCTCCCCTGGCATCTCGATCCCGGCCCGCAGGACCAATCTCGGTGTTTTCCCTAGGCACCGCGCTTGTAGGAAGAGGCCGCATATGCCGATTCGGAGCTACCAAATTCGATCTTGTTCTTTGGGTTGGGCCGTGGAAAAGGCTACCATTGGACCCAATGAAGAATGCCTTTCGACAGGGCTTTCAACGGCGCCTTCGCCAAGACATTCTTCCAGCGTGACGTGCAGAGAAAACGCAGCAAGCCACAGGCTCCTGCGGATATCAGCGCCCTCACAGCCCCAGTGTCCCGAAACCCTTGTCTTGCTGGAAGGACTGCAATGAAGAAACACCTGCATTGGTTCTGTACTCTGGTGCTGGTCACCTGAAACCCTTTTGCCTGGCGCGGAACCATCTTGCGCCAGCACCTTGAATTGAGTCCGCCGCGCAGCGCCAGCCTGGCGCAATGCGGCGTTGATGAACGCCAGCGCAGTTTGCGCTGATGCCGGTGATGTGACCCGCACTTTGGCGGCGGTTGCAGACCGAAGTATTCCTGGGCGCGCGCATGCGCGCCCTGAACGCCGGCCCATGGCGTTGTCGCCGCGTTCGGCGATCATGGACATCGCGTCGGTGCATTGCCGACCGCGTGCTTTTCAATTCCCCCTCCCCTTGCTAACGGCATCACCACTCGCGTTCGCGCAGCCCGTGGTGCGTGTCACGTCATCGCAGATGTCCCCTTGCATTCGACAGCCGCAGTCGATGCAGCACTCCAGCAATGATCTAAGCGCATGCCTGCGCGCCAAATTGGAATGCGCCGCCGCAGACCGCGCGTCCTATGATTTTCTTGCCAGCACGACCCCGCGCCTCGCCGCCGGGGGAACGTACAAAACAAGGAGACAAACATGCAATTCGATAGCCACTTCCTGCGCAACAACGCCCTGGGCGTACTGCGCGCAGCGCTCGCCGGCGCCCTGCTGCTGGTCGCCGGCGCGGCCGCCAGCGCCAGCGAATATCCGGACCACCCGATCAAGATGATCGTGCCCTTCCCGCCCGGCGGCGCCACGGATGTGGTGTCGCGGCTGCTGGCCAAGTCGATGTCGGAGCAACTGGGTCAGCCCATCGTGATCGACAACCGCGCGGGCGCGGGCGCGGTGATAGGCAGCGAGGCTGTGGCCAAGGCCGAACCCGACGGCTATACCCTGCTGTCGAGCACCGCGGGCGTGCATATCGTCAACCCCGCGATCTATGCCAAGCTGCCCTACGATCCGCAGAAAAGCTTCACGCCCGTGAGCCAATTCGTCGCCGCGCCGCTGACGCTGGCGGTGCTCGCGAACTCGCCGTTCAAGACCGTGCAGGAGTTGGTCGCCTATGCCAAGGCCCACCCCGGCAAGCTGACCTACGGCACGGCGGGCAATGGCAGTTCGCTGCACCAGTCGGGCGAAATGTTCAAGGACGCGGCCGGCGTCAACATCCTGCATGTGCCCTACAAGGGCGCGGGCCCGGCGATGAACGACTTCCTCGGCGGCCAGGTCGACATGATGTTCTCCTATGTCGGCTCCATCCTGCCGGGCGTGAAGTCCGGCCGGCTGCGCATGCTGGCCGTGGGCAGCCCCAAGCGGCTGGCGGTGATCGCCGATGTTCCGACCATCGCCGAAGCGCTGAACAAGCCCGGCTACGACTCCGACACCTGGACCGGCCTGGTCGTGCCCGCCAAGACGCCCGCGGCCATCGTCAACCGGCTCAACAAGGCGGCGGCCTTCGCGCTGGAACAGAACCGGCCCTATCTCGAATCCTCGGGCTATGTGCTGATCGGCGGCACGCCGCAGCAGATGGAAGAGCGCATCGCGACCGAACTCAAGACCGTCACGCCGCTGCTCGCCAAGATCATGAAGACCCCCTGAGCGGCCCATGCGCTGCGCCTTTGCCCTCCCGCCCATAGTCCCCACCCGCCCTTGCCCATGACACACTCCCATGCCTTGACCCAGGGGCTGCGCCTGCCCATTCTTGCCTCGCCCATGTTTCTGGTTTCGAACCCGGAGATGGTGATCGCCCAGTGCCGCAGCGGCATCGTCGGCAGCTTTCCGGCGCTCAACGCCAGGCCGCAGCAAGCGCTGGCCGTCTGGCTGGACCAGATCCAGGCCGCGCTGCAGGCCGATCGCGACGCCGGCGGCCAGCCCGCCCCCTATGCGGTCAACCTCGTGATACGGCCCCAGGCCGAACGCTTCGAGGCCGACCTCGAAACCTGCGTGCAGCACCGCGTGCCCATCATCATCACCAGCCTGGGCGACCCCAGCCGCGTGGCGCAGCGCGTGCATGCATATGGCGGGCTGGTGCTGCACGACGTGACCTCGGCGCGCCATGCCAGGCGGGCGCTCGCGGGCGGCGCCGACGGCCTGATCCTGGTCTGCGCGGGCGCGGGCGGCCATGCGGGCGCGCTGAGCCCGTTCGCACTGGTCAACGAAGTGCGCCGCTTCTTTGACGGCCTGATCGTGCTGGGCGGCGCGATCACCGACGGCCGCGCGGTGCTCGCCGCCCAGGCCCTGGGCGCCGACATGGCCTATATGGGCACGCGCTTCATCGCCACGCAGGAGTCGAGCGCCGTCGACGGCTACAAGAACATGCTGGTCAGCGCCAGCGCCAGCGACATCGTCTACACGCCGCATTTCTCGGGCATTTCGGCCAACTATCTCAAGCCCAGCATCGTTGCCGCGGGCCTGGACCCCGACAACCTGCCCACGGTCGACCCGGCCGAAGTGCGCGCCGCGGGCGACCGGCAAAAGCGCTGGAAGGACATCTGGGGCGCGGGCCAGGGCGTGGGCGGCATAGACGATGTGCCCGCCATTGCGGAACTGGTCGACAGACTGGAAGCCGAGTACCGCGCCGCGCAGCAGGCGCTGCGCGAGCAGCTCGACGCCGCAGCGGCTGTCCAGGGAGTCACCGCATGAACGCGCGCATCGACACCACGCCAGCCCAGGCCGGACTCGACTCGCTGTTCGCGCCGCGCAGCGTGGCCGTGGTCGGGGCGTCGCAGGACACCACCAAGATCCGCGGCCGGCTGCTCAAGACGCTGGTCGACGGCGGCTTTGCCGGTCCCATCTACCCGGTCAATCCGAGCAGCGCGCGCATTCAGGGCCTCACCGCCTATGCCGACGTGAGCGCGCTGCCCGAGGCCGTGGACCTGGTGCTGATCGCCGTCGCCGCCGATCAGGTGATGGCCGTGCTCGAGCAGTGCCAGGCGCGCGGCTGCCGCAGCGCGGCGATCTTTTCGGCCGGCGCCAACGGCCTGGCGCCGGGCGAGCGGCTGCAGGACCATGTGCAGGCCTTTGCCCAGCGCAGCGGCATGCGCATCCTGGGGCCCAACTGCGAAGGTTTTCTTGACGCCCAGACCGGCCTGATCGCCACGTTCAGCCCGACGCTGGAATTCGTCGCGCCGCGCATTCCCGCGCTGCTCGACGGCCGCGCACGCGTGAGCATCGTGTCGCAATCGGGGGCGATGGCGTTTGCGCTGTTCAGCCGCGCACGCCAGCTGCACATTCCCATACGGCATCTGGTGTCCACGGGCAACGAAGCCGACGTGGACCTGCTCGAAGTGGCCGAACACCTGATCCGCGCAGGCGAGACGCGCGCGCTGCTGCTGTTCGTCGAAGGCTTTCGCGATGCCAGGCGCTTTGCGCATGTGGCGCAGATGGCCGCCGACGCGGGCATCGCGCTGGTGGTCGCGAAGATCGGCCAGTCCGGCGCGGGCCAGCGCGCGGCGGTGTCGCATACCGCGCATCTCACGGGCGCCGACACCGCCTACGAAGCCGCGTTTCGCCGCTGGGGCGCGATGCGCGTGCAGACGCCGGGCGAAATGCTGGCCGTGGCCGCGGCGCTGAGCGCCAACGCCCTGCCGCGCGGGCGGCGCGTGGCCATCGTCTCCACCTCGGGCGGCGCGGGCGGCTGGGCCGCGGACATCTGCGAGCAGGCCGGCCTCGAAGTGCCCGAACTCGATCCGGCCTTCAAGGCGCAGCTCGCGGCCATCGTGCCCGACTACGGCTCGGCCGAGAATCCCGTCGATGTCACCGCGCGCGTGGCCGAAGACGGCGGCAAGACACTGCTGGCGATTCTCGACGCCATGACCCACGCGCCGGGCATAGACCTGGGCCTGGTCATCGTCTCACTGGTGGCGACCGAACGGCTGGTGCGCATAGAGCGGCAGCTCAAGGCGCTATATGCGGCGGGCGGCCATCCGCTGGTCTTTCACTCGCCGGGAACGCCGGGCGAGGCCGCGCTCGAAGTGCTCACGCGCGTGGGCGGCGTGCACCTGGAACTCGCCGACTTCGCACGCGCCATGGTGCTGCTGACGCAGCACCAGGAGTTTCTCGACCGCTGGCAGGCGCGCCAGCCGGACACCGCCCCTGAACCGGCGCTGGCGGCGAGCGCAGACATGGGCACGCGCGAACTGCTGGACCACTGGCATGTGCGCCAGCCCGCGCAGGCGCTGGCGCGCGACGCCGAGCAGGCGGTGCAAGCCGCGGCCGCAATGCCGGGGGCAGTGGCGCTCAAGATCGTCTCGCCCGATATCGCGCACAAGACCGACGCCGGCGGCGTGCTGCTGGGCCTGAGCGGCGCCGACGCCGTGCGCGGCGGCTTCGCGCGCATCATGCAGTCGGTGCAGGCGCATCTGCCGCAGGCGCGCATCGACGGCATTCAGGTGCAGCAGATGCTGGCACCGGGGCGCGAAATGGTGGTCGGCACGGTGCGCGACCCCGACTTCGGGCCCATGGTCATGCTGGGCTTTGGCGGCATTTATGTCGAAGTGCTGCGCGACGTGACGTTCGAACTCGCACCGCTGACGCTGGAACAGGCGCACGCGATGATAGGCCGGCTGCGCGGGCGCGCCCTGCTCGACGGCGTGCGCGGCGAGAGCGCGGCCGATACCGGCGCGCTGGCCGAACTGCTGGTCGCGGTGTCGCGCATGGCCGGCGAGCCCGGCAGCACGCTGCGCGAAATGGAGCTGAACCCGGTCATCGTCTACCCTCAGGGACAAGGCGCTTTCGCCGTGGACGCACTGATCGTGCGCGACAACTGAAGGAGCACCGGAACATGGCAGAAATCGAATACGAACAACAGGGCGGCATCGCCCGCATCGTCCTCAACCGTCCCGAGCGCAAGAACGCGCTGGCCAACGACATGCGCCAGCAACTCACCGAGGCCTTTCGCCAGGCCGATGAAGACGACGCGGTGCGCGCCGTGATCCTGACCGGCACGGGCGACAGCTTCTGCACCGGCGCCGACGCGGGCAGGATGACAGCGCTCGACGTCAAGGGCTCGCGCAACCGCCTGCAGCGCAATGCGCACACGCTCATCAAGACGCTCTACAACATCGAAAAACCCGTGATCGCTTCAGTGCGCGGCAATACGCTGGGCATAGGGCTGAGCATGATGCTGGCCTGCGACCTGGCGATCGCTTCGCAGACCGCGCGGTTTTCCTGCATCTTCATGCGCCGCGGCCTGGCGCCCGATTCGGGTGCGGTGTTCTTTCTGTCGCGGCTCATAGGCCAGGCGCGCGCGCGCGAGCTGGTCTACAGCACGCGCTTCATCGATGCGCAGGAAGCCGCGGCCATGGACCTGGTGACGAAAGTCGTGCCCGACGCCGAGCTGGAACAGGCAACTCTGGCGCTGGCCGAAAACCTCGCGACCCAGCCGACCTATGCGCTGGCCATGGCCAAGAAGATGTTCCAGTTCTCGCTGGCACCCACGCTGGAGCACTTTCTCGAATACGAGGCGCTGATGCAGCCGCAGATTCACCAGACCCAGGACTACCGCGAAGGCATAGCGGCCTTCAAGGAAAAGCGCGACGCGAAGTTCGTCGGCCGTTGAAGGCGCGGGCGATCAAGCCAGCATGCATGCGGCCTGGGGCGCGGGCGCGCAGGCCTGGGCCGCCGCGAGCATCCAGTCGCGGAACACGGAGATGGTGCGGAACTCGCGCTGGTGGCGCGGCCGCAGCAGGTAATAGCCCTGCTCGCGCGCCAGCGGCCTGGCAAACGGTGCGACCAGGCGGCCGTTGTCGAGTTCCTGGCGCACCATGGCCGTCTGGCCCACGGCAATGCCCACGCCGTCGACCGCTGCCTGCCAGCACAGCAAGGTGCTGCTGAACGTCATGCGCGGGCTGTCGCTGGCCTGCGCTTCGAGTTGCGCTGACTGCAGCCAGATTTCCCAATCGGTGCGCCGGTAGCGCGATACCAGCAGCGTCTGGCGCAGCAGCGATTGCGGGTACTTGGCATCGGGTGCATGGCGCGCCAGAAAGGCGGGCGAGCACACGGGCTCGATCTGGTCGCGAAACAGCAGATCGGCCTTGGCCTCGGGCCAGTCGCCGATGCCGAACTGGATGGCGACATCGACCGCATCGCGCTCGAAATCGATCTCGGGAATGGTGTGCAAAATGCGCACGTCGATCTCGGGATACTGGCGCTGGAAATCGGGCAGCCGCGGAATGAGCCACTTGCTGGCGAAGGCATTGTAGGTGCCCACGCGGATCACAGTGTCGCGCTCCGGCCCGGTCAGCTCGTAAGTGGCTTCGGCGATGGCTTCGAAGGCCGGCAGCACCTTGGCCGCATAGCGCTGGCCGGCCAAAGTCAGCGATACGCCATGCCGCTCGCGCCGCAGCAGTTGCACGCCCAGATATTCCTCGAGCGCCGTGATCTGCCGGCTGACGGCGGACTGCGACACATGCAGCAGCTTGGCAGCGTTGGTCAGGTTGCCGGTGCGGGCAACGACCTCGAACATGCGCAGAGGGTTCAATGGGGGAATACGACGGGTCATACGCAAAGGCCGCAAGGCCTGCAGAAGTGACTTCCCATTGTCTTTTGGACGACCATTGCCCGGGCCTGGGTCGAACCCTTGTATGCATGCGCCACCGGGACCACGGCCCCGGTGGGCAGCGCCCGCATCAGTTCTCGAGCGTGATCTTGAATGCCTTGATCAGCGAGCCCCAGCGCACGGGTTCGTCGGCGACGATCTTGTCGAATTCCTTGCCATGCGTGCCTGCGGGCACATAGCCCAGGCTGATCAGGCGCTGGCGCACTTCGGGCACGCGCAGCGCATTCGACGCGGCCTTGGCCCAGGTCGCGACCTGTTCGTCGGACGTGTTGGCCGACGTGACGAAAGCGATCCAGCCGACCAGCTCGTTCATCGCCGGGAAGCCCTGCTCGCCGAACGTGGGCACATCGGGGAAGCCTTCCGAGCGCGTCGGGCCGGTCACGGCCAGCGCGCGCAGCTTGCCGTCCTTGCCCAGATGCTGGCCGGCGACGCCGAAGTCGGCGACCACGGAGTCGACCTGGCTGCCCAGCAGGTCGTTGATCGCGGGCGCTGTTCCCTTGTAAGGCACATGCACCTGCTTGAGACCGGCGGCGTTGTTGAAGGCTTCGCCGGCAACGTGGCTCGACGTGCCCGCGCCGTACGAGCCGAAGCTCTGCGGATTGCGCTTGGACAGCGCGACGAATTCAGCCAGCGTCTTGGCCGGATGGTTCTTGTTGACCAGCAGCACGAAAGGCGTGACGCCCAGCTGCACCACGGGCTTGATGCCGTTGACGCTGTCGTAGGGCACCTTCATCAAATGCGGCACCACGGCCAGCGTCGAGCCCAGCACCAGGCCGAACGTCGGGCTGCTGGCGGGCGCACGAATCACGTCGTTGAGCGCCAGCGTGCCCGAGGCACCGGGCTTGTTCTCGGCGACGATGGTTACGCCCAGCGTCTTGCTCATCTCGTTGGCCACGGCGCGGCCTATGGTGTCGGAGCCGCCGCCCGGAGCCAGCGGCAGCAGCATGCGCACCGGCTTGCCCGATTGGGCCAGCGACAGGCCGGATACGGCCACCATGCCCGCGACCACGGCCATCTTCAGAATGTTGCGCTTGGAATTCATGTCTTGTCTCCTGCTTGTAATTGGTAATTGCCGAATGCCGGCGCCTCAGGCGCGCGCGGCAATCAGTTGCTGTGTGGACAGGCAGGCTTCGCGATACTGCTGCGCGAGCCCGGCGATGAAAACGCCCGCGGGCTGGATTTCGGTGAGCACGCCAATGCCATGGCCGCAGCCCCAGATGTCTTTCCAGGCCTTGGGCTTGCCCGCGGCCCAGTTCATCTGGCTCACGTCGCCCACGGGCAGGTTGTCGGGGTCCAGGCCGGCGCGCGCCATCGATGGCTTGAGGTAGTTGCCGTGCACGCCCGTGATCAGGTTGGTGTAGACCACGTCATTGGCCGCGCTGTCGACGATCATCTGCTTGTGGCCGTCGACGGCATTGGCTTCCTGCGTGGCGATGAAGGCCGAGCCCATATAGGCCAGGTCGGCGCCCATGACCTGGGCCGTGAGAATCGCCCGGCCGCTGGAGATCGAGCCCGACAGCGCCAGCGGGCCGTCGAACCATTGGCGGATTTCCTGCAGCAGCGCAAACGGCGACTGCGCACCCGCGTGGCCGCCCGCGCCAGCAGCGACGGCGATCAGGCCGTCGGCGCCCTTCTCTATGGCTTTCTTCGCGAACTTGTTGTCGATCACGTCGTGCAGCACGATGCCGCCCCAGGCGTGCACGGCATCGTTGATTTCCTTGCGCGCGCCCAGAGACGAAATGACGATGGGCACCTTGAAGCGCGCGCAGACTTCCATGTCGTGGTCCAGCCTGTCATTGCTCTTGTGCACGATCTGGTTGACGGCGAACGGCGCCGAAGGCTGGTCGGGGTTCTGGCGGTCGTATTCGGCGAGTTCCGACGTGATGCGTTCCAGCCAGACTTCGAGCTGGTCGGCCGGCCGGGCATTGAGCGCGGGAAACGAGCCCACGATGCCGGCCTTGCACTGGGCAATGACCAGATCGGGCGTGGAAATGATGAACAGCGGCGCGGCGATCAAGGGAAGGCGCAGCTTGTCTTTGAGCGTGGAAGGCAAGGCCATGGGGTGTCCTGGTGATGTCGGGGTTCAGATGCGGCGGTCGACGCCGGCCCAATAGGGCGCGCGCAGCAGGCGCTTGAAAATCTTGCCGGTGTCTTCGCGCGGCAGGCTGTCGTGGAAAGTGATGGTCTGCGGAATCTTGTAGTTGGCGATCTTCTCGCGCAGGCGCTGCTGTATGGTGGCCGGCTCCAGCGTGCAGCCTTCCTTGAGCTGCACCGCGGCGGCCATGGACTCGCCGAACTCGGCGTCGGGAATGCCGAACACCGCGACATCGCTGACTTCGGCCATGGTCAGAATGCTGGCCTCGACTTCGGCGGGGTAGATGTTCACGCCGCCCGAAATCACCATGTCCGACTTGCGGTCGCAGATGAACAGATAGCCGTCGTCATCGATGAAACCCATGTCGCCCAGCGTCACCAGGCCGTCGCGGCTGATCGACTGGCGATCGTCTTCGCGGCCGATGTAAGTGAAATCGGGCATGGCCGGCTGGCGCACGTAGATCAGGCCGATCTCGCCGCGCGGCAGCTCCCGGCCGTCGTCGCCGACGATGGACAGTTGGGCGCTGCCCAGCGCCTTGCCCGCGGAGCCGGGCTTGGCCAGCCATTCGCTGGCGGTGATGAAGGTGGTGTAGCCGGCCTCGCTCGAACCATAGGCTTCGGTGATGGTCGGGCCGAACCAGTCGATCATGCGCAGCTTGAGTTCGCGCGCGCAGGGCGAGCCAGTGGAAGACACCTGCTGCAGCGAAGACAGATCGTAGGCCGCGCGCACTTCGTCGGGCAGCGCCAGCAGCCGCTGGTACATGGTGGGCACGAGGTAGGCATGGGTGACCCGGTGATCGGCGATCAGCTGCAGCGTGCGCTCGGGCTTGAAGCTGGGCTCGAGCACCAGCGTCGCGCCCACCGCGCAGGCGTGCGACACAAACGACATGGTGGCGCTGTGGTACATGGGCGCGCTCAGCAGCGCCACCGATGCGGGCGTGGTGCCGTAGACCGCGCCCGGCACCTTGGCGGCTTCGGCATCGACCTGGGAGCGCATCTCGGGCGCGACCGGCAGGCGGCGCACGCCCTTGGGCTTGCCCGTGGTGCCCGAGGTGTAGACCACGGCGTTGAATGGAAAGCGCTGGCTCTCGGGCAGCATCTCGCCCTGCTGGCCCAGCGCGGGCCAGACCTGGCTGGCGACGTTGTCGGCATCTTCCTGCAGCGGCGCGACGAGCAGCGCCACGCCATCGGGAACGCCGGCGCGAATCGCATCGACCAGGTCTTCGTGCACCACCAGCGCCTGGGCGCCGCTGTCCTTGAGCAGGAACTCGACTTCGCCGGCCTTGAAGTGCCAGTTGAGCGAAACCAGGTAGACGCCCGCGCGCTTGCAGGCGATGACGGTGGCCACATAGCTGGGGCTGTTCTTGAGCATGACGGCGACCGTGCCGCCTTCCTTCACGCCCAGCGCCTGCAGGCTGCGCGACACACGGTCGGCCAAAAGCGCGAGCGCCGCTTTGCTCCAGTGCTGATTTCCAAAGACCAGGGAAGGAATCATTTTCTCTCCGAACTCGCCATGCCGCGCAAACTGAACAGTGTTCAATTTAACCGATAGAATCCGCTGCGCCCAGGGCCCGGGCCCTAGGGACTTCCCTTGGTTTTGCTACGAAGAAGATAGCAAATGTCTCCGACATGACTAGACTCGGCGGACACGCGAGTGCGAAGAGGATGGAATGACGCCTGACAAACCCAACGCTCCCGCCGTCAAGCCGCAGGGACAGTGGCACCACGGCAATCTGCGCGAATCCCTGGTGCAATGGGGCGTCGCGCTGCTGCGCGAAGTCAGCCTGGACCAGCTGAGCCTGCGCCAGATCGCCAAGTCCGCGGGCGTCTCGGTGGGCGCGCCGGCGCACCACTTCGGCGACAAGGACGGCCTGCTCGCGGCCATGGCGGCGCAAGGCTTTCGTGAACTGATCGCGCTGCGCCGCAGCTACCTCGCCAAGCTGCCCGCCGACGACGAACAGGGCCGCATGCATGCGCTGGTGCGCGGCTATGTGGAGTTCGCCCAGGCCAACGGCTCGCTGTTCGAACTGATGCTGGGCCCTGGCCTGGGCAACCGGCTGCAATACCCCGAACTCGCCGAACAAGGCCGGGCTTCGTATCTGCTGTTCTGTGAAATCGCCCAGCCCCTGCTGCCGCCGCCCGCGCAATGCGCGATGCCGCATGCGGACGCGCTGCAGATGCTGTGGTCATCGATACACGGCCTGGCCATCCTGCGCGTGCACCGCCGACCCGCGCCCATGAAAGCCAGCCGTTCGCGCACGCTGGACCATCAGGTCGAGACCATGACCCAGTTCTGCCTGGCGGCGATCGCGGGCCTCAGGATTCCCTGAAGCCCCTCACCGCGCGCGCAGAAACTCCTCCAGCGCATCGCAGGCGTACTGCAGGCTGTCCCACGGCGTGTCGTGGCCTGGCGAAAGCCGCAGCAAGGCATCGAAGCCGCGCGCCTGCATTTCCCAGGGCGTGAACGCCAGCGGACTGATCGCGGCTTTGACGCCGCGCTGCTGCAGCGCCTGGTGCAGGGCCGCCGCGCCATGGCCGGCACAGCTCAGCGTCACGATGCCCGACGAGGCATGCGGCCCGGCGCGCAGCGCCTGAACGCCGGGCAAGGTATCGAGCCGGTCGCGCAGCCAGTCGGCGCGCTGCTGAATCTGCACCTGGATGTGATCCATGCCCACGGCCGCCCACTCGGCAACCGCCGCGCCCAGACCCAGCCGCAGCGCAACCGACGCTTCTGACGGCTCCAATCGGCGCGCATCGTCGCGGTAGGCCCAGGTGTTTTCGCCTTGCCAGGGGCGCGCGAAATGATCGGCGCCCAGCGGCCGCAGGCGCGCCAGGAAGTCGGGGCGAACGTAGACAAAACCCGTGCCGCGCGGGCCGCGCAGCCACTTGCGCCCCGGCGCCGTGAGCGCCGCGCATTGCAGGCTGCGCACATCGACCGGCCATTGGCCCACGGCCTGTGCGGCGTCGATCAGCAAGGGCACGCCAAAGCGCGCGCACAGGCTGCCCACGGCCTGCGCGGGCTGGACCAGCGGGCCGTTGGCCGGCATCCAGGTCAGCACCACCAGGCTCGCGGGTGTGCGCAGCAGCGCTTCGAGCGCGTCCAGATCGACCGCGCCGTGCGCGTCGCTGGGAATTTCCTCGACCTGCACGCCGTGGCGTTGCGCCAGCGCCATCAGCAGGCCCAGATTGCCGCCCCATTCGCTGCGCGGCACCAGAATGCGCCCGCCGCCGCGCCAGTCCATCGCCTCGACCACGCGGCTCCAGCCGTCGCTGTTGCCCTGGGTCAGCGCGATGTCCTGCGGCGACGCATGGATCGCTGCCGCAATGCCCTGGTAGACCTGGGCCAGCCCGGCCTGCGCGGCCCGGGCGGCGCCGTAGCCGCCGAGTTGCTGTTCGCACAGCGCGTGGCCGTGCATGGCATGGAGTGCGGCGTCGGCCAGCGGGCCGCAGGCGGCATGGTTGAGATAGTGCATCACGAAAGCAGGTACGCAGAGGCCGCCCAGCATAGCGCAGAGGAACGGCCAGGCGAGCGCTGCCGTTACGCCGCGCCAGCCTGGCGCAGGCAGCGCCGCAGATAGCTTTCGAGCCGGGCCGGGCCGCCATAGGGATCGGCACAGCCGACATGGCCGTCGGGCCGCAGCAGGTAGGCGGCGTCGCGCTGCAGTCCCACGGCCGCATGCGGCGGCCCGAATTCGAAGGGCTGCAAGGCGATGCCCTGCACGGCGCACCAGGCGGCGAGCTCTTCGCGCGCCGCGCCGTAGACATGCACCTGCCACGCCATTGCGGACAGCGGGCCGTAGTTGTCGTCTTCGCGCACCCAGGGCAGACGATCGCCGCCGCGCACTTCGCCGGCCTGGCCTTCGCTGATCGGGCTGTCGTGGTAGCTGATCAGCGTCTGGGACAGCAGGCGAAACAGGTACTCGCGCACGTCATCGATGCCATAGGCCAGCGGCGCGACGATGGGCGCGATGCGCGTGCGCACGAAGTCGGCGAACGCGCCCTCGGCGGTGATGAACTGGAACACGCGGTCGGTGGTTTCGACCAGGCGCAGCGCGAACGCGCGGCGCTCGGCTTCATAGCTGTCGAGCAGCGTGTCGGGCGCGCCGTGGCGCAGCACGGCGGCGATTTTCCAGGCGAGGTTGATCGCGTCGCCTATGCCGGTGTTCATTCCCTGGCCGCCGGCAGGGCTGTGGATATGCGCGGCATCGCCGACCAGGAAGGCCCGCCCCTGGCGGTAATGATCGGTGACGCGGTGGTGTACGCGATAGGTCGAGAACCAGTGGACCTTGACCACCTCGAGCCCGATGCGCGCGATGGCGCGGTGGGCTACATCGTCGAAAGTCAGCGTCTCGGCGCGGTCGGCTCCGTCGTCGTCGTCGAGCACACCGATCAGCCGGCCCTGCCCCTGGTCGTTGTACGCCAGCCAGGCGACGAAATCGGCGTTGTCGAGCGCGATATTGATGTCGCCGTTGGCGGCCGGCCCGCGGGCCTGCACATCGGCCACGTAGAAAAACTTGCCATAGGTGCCGCCGGGAAATGCCGTGCCCATCTGGTGGCGAACGATGGAACGCGCGCCGTCGCAGCCCGCGACATAGGCCGCCGTGCAGCACTGCTCGCGGCCGTCGGCCGTGCGCAGCTGCACCACCACATGGTCGTCATGCGCTTCGAAGCCCAGGCACTCGGTCTGGCGCTCCACGGCGATGCCCAGCGCTTGCAGGCGCGCGATCAGCAGGCGCTCATGGCGGTCCTGCGGATAGATCAGCACAAAGGGATAGCGCGTGAGTGACTGGCCGGCCGTGCCAAAGCGCAGCGTCGCGCGCTTGGCGCCGCTGGTCCAGAGGTTGATTGCCGGATTGCGGTGGCCCGCGGCCAGCACGGCATCGGTCAGGTCGAGCTGACGGTACAGCTCGAGCGTGCGCGCCTGCACGGCCAGCGCGCGCGAAGTGGTTGCGGGCGCGCGGGTCTTGTCGACGATGCGCACCTTGACGCCTTGCGCGGTGAGCCACAGCGCAAGCACCAGGCCGGTCGGGCCGGCGCCGACGATCAGGACATTGTCATGGAGGTTCATGGCCGCAGCCCCCAAAAGCAGTGGCGACAGCCCAGTGTGTTCCTCACGCATCAGCCGTTTTGTAGGCGATGACGAGGTTTTGATTTTAATAGTTGAAAACTATCAAATATCTAATTATCATTTATTTATCAATCAACCGACATCACCATCATGCGTCCACTTCTCTTGCTCACTGCCTGTGCCGCCCTCTGCGCTCCCTTGATTCTGGCAGGCTGCGCGACGGAGACTTCCCAGGCCCTGACCGTCTCCCAGACCAAGGCGGCCACGCGCAGCTACCAGGGCCCGCGCCGCCCGATTGCCGTGGGCAAGTTCGACAACCGCTCGAGCTTCATGCGCGGCGCTTTTTCCTCCGGCGTCGATAGCCTCGGCAGCCAGGCAAAGACCATTCTCATCAGCCATCTGCAGCAGACCCAGCGCTTCAATGTGCTGGACCGCGACAACATGGCCGAGACCCAGTTCGAAGCCAATCTGCGCGGCAGCGCCCAGCAACTCAAGAGCGCCGATTACGTCGTGACGGGCGCTGTCTCCGAGTTCGGCCGCAAGGAAGTCGGCGACAAGCAGTTCTTCGGCGTGCTGGGCCGCGGCAAGACCCAGATCGCCTACGCCAAGGTCACGCTGAGCATCGTCGACATCCGCACCGCGGAAGTCGTGCGCTCGGTCCAGGGCTCGGGTGAATACCAGCTGTCGAACCGCGAAATCATCGGCTTTGGCGGCAGCGCCAGCTACGACGCCACGCTCAACGGCAAGGTCCTCGACCTGGCGATACGCGAAGCCACCGATCGCCTGGGCGAAGCCGTGGACGCGGGCCTGCTGCCCGCACTGTCCGCGGCCCCACGCTGAAAGGCCGGCGCATGAAAACCAACGCTCTCATTTTGCGGGCCGCGGCGCTGGGCCTAACCGGGCTGCTGCTGGGCTGCGCCGCGCCACAGCCGCTCTACCAGTGGAATGGCTACCCGGCCCAGGTGTACAGCTACCTCAAGAACGCCGACGCCTCGCCCGAGCAACAGATACAGGCCCTGGAAAAAGGCATTGCGCAGAACGTCGGCACGCATGCCGCGCTGCCGCCGGGCTATCAGGCCCACCTCGGGCTGCTGTATCTGAAAGCCGGCCGCACCAACGATGTCCTGCATGCCTGGGAGCGCGAAAAGGCCGCGTTTCCAGAGTCGACCCAGTTCATCGACTACCTCATCGGCAACCTGAAGAAGAACGGGACCTGACATGCAAACACTTTCGATTCCCAAGGCGCTGCAGCGGTGCGCCTGGCTTCTCGCCTGCGTCTGGATCACGGGATGCGCGAGCACGCACACGCGCGATTACAGCGCCTTCCTTGCCGCAAACCCCGCATCTATCCTGGTACTTCCGCCCATCAACGAAGCGCCCGAAGTGCAGGCCACGGCGAGCGTGCTGTCCCATGCCACGTATCCACTGGCCGAGGCCGGCTACTACGTGATGCCCGTGACGCTGGTGACCGAAACATTGCGCGAAAACGGCATGCATATCGCTGAAGACATCCATGAGATTCCCGCCCCCAAGCTCAGGGAAATCTTCGGCGCCGACGCCGCGCTGCGCATCAAGATCACGCGCTACGGCAGCACCTATCTGGTGATCGACAGCGCCACCGTGGTCACCGCGCAAGCGCAGTTGGTGGATCTGCGCACCGGTGCGCTGCTGTGGTCCGGCGAAGCGTCGGCCTCCAACAAGGAAAACAAGCAGAACGCTGCCAGCGGCCCGGCCGGCATATTGATCAGCGCGCTGGTCAATCAGATCCTGAGCACGGCCACCGACGCCTCGCACAACGTCGCCGGCATCGCCACGCAGCGGCTGCTGTCCGCGGGCGGCCCGAACGGACTGCTGTATGGGCCGCGCTCGCCCATGCGCGGCAACAAGTGAGGTGTGACCATGCAATGGACGCACTCCACCCCCGTGACCCCGAGCAAGCCGCAGCCCATGCCCAAAGTCTCCAGACGACGCAAGGCAGCGCCGCCGGAAGGTCTGCTGATTGTGAGTCTGTGGCCCTTGAGATACGTATGTCTCAACCCTGCGACTCCGAGCAAGAGCCGCGCCGCCCCCAAGAAGGCCGCCAACGCCTGAAACCGGCAAGCCGCTCAGGCCGCACCTTCGCTCGCATGCCCTGGCGCGCGGTTGAGCAGCAGATTGCGCTGGTCGGCGCTCAGCGACAGGTAGCGCTCGTAGTTGCGCAAGATATCGGCAATCAGTTCTTCCCGGCGCAAATACTGGATGTCGTAACCTTCGCGCCCATCGGCAAAGAAGGTCATGGGCTCGACCACATGGCGGCGCACATTGGCGTCTTCATCGGTGACTTCGGTCAGGATGAAACCGGGCAGCTTGCGCTTGACCGGGCGCACGCCATAGACAAAGTCACGCAGCTCGGCGATAGGAATGACCAGGCGCACCGCGCCCGCATCGTCGCCCTGCGTGGCCGCGCTGTTGTCGTGCACGACCGCATGCACACCCTGGCGCTCCATTTCCGCGGCCACTTCGCGCATCGCGGGCAGCACGGTTTTTTGCAGAAAGCGCTGCACATCGACGGAAGTCGGCTGGCGCACGATCAGCTCCAGGCGCTTGCGCCAGTGCTCGCCGTTCCAGAAACTCGTCGCTGGCGCCCAGTCCTGTGAGGCATTGCGCAGGTCGGCTTTCATGCCGCGCCACAGGCCCACGCACAGCACCGCCATGATCGCCGCCACGGGCAAGGCCGCGATCAGCGTCAGCGCCTGCAGCGCCTTGAGGCCGCCGGCGAGCAGCAGCGCGATCGCGGTGACGCCCAGCACGCCCGCCCAGAACAGCCGCTGCCACACCGGCGAGCGCGGATGGCCGCGCGACGCAATCGCATCGACCACATAGGCGCCCGAGTCGGCCGACGTCACGAAGAACAGCGCGATCAGCACGATCGCCAGCCACGACACGGTCTTGGCCAGCGGCAGGTACTCGAAGAAACGGAACAGCAGCGCATCGACATTGCCCGCGGTCTGCGCCAGCGCGCCCTGGGCCACATGGGTGTCGATCCAGATCGCGCCGTTGCCGAAGGCCGTCATCCACAGCAGGTTGAACGCCGTGGGAATCAGCAGCACCCCGACGATGAACTCACGCACCGTGCGGCCGCGCGAAATGCGCGCGATGAACATGCCCACGAAAGGCGACCAGGAAATCCACCAGGCCCAGTAGAGAATCGTCCAGCCGCCGAACCAGGCCGGGTCCTGCGCGGGCTCGTAGGCGAACGTGCGCAGCGACAGGCTCACGAGGTTGGACAGGTAGTTGCCGATGTTCTCGCTGAACGCCTGGAACAGGTAGACCGTGGGCCCGAAGATCAGCACAAAGCCCAACAGGATGAAAGTCAGCATCAGATTGATTTCCGACAGCCGGCGCACGCCCTTGTCGAGGCCCGAGGCGGCCGACAGCCCGGCCAGGCCCACGACCACCACTATCAGGCCGACGCGAAACGCCGTGGTGCCGGTGTCCCAGCCGGTCACGATGTGCAGGCCCGCGGCCAGCTGCAGCGCGCCATAGCCCAGCGTCGTCGCCAGGCCGGCAATCGTGCCCACGAGCGCGAACGCATCGACGCCATGGCCTATGGGCCCGTTGATGCGCTGCTGCAGCAGCGGGTACAGGCCCGAGCGCATGGTCAGCGGCAGGTTGTAGCGAAAACCGAAGTACGCGAGCACCAGGCCCATCACGCCATAGACAGACCAGGCGTGTATGCCCCAGTGAAAGAAAGTCGAAGTCAGCGCTTCGCGCGCCGCCGCGGGCGTGCCCGCGACTTGCGTAGGCGGGTTCAGGTAATGCTGCAGCGGCTCGCCCACGCCGAAGTACATCAGCCCTATGCCCATGCCTGCGGCAAACAGCATGGCGCTCCACGAAATGAAATTGAACTCCGGCTTGGCGTCGTCGGGCCCGAGGCGGATATCGCCGTAGCGGCTGAACGCCAGCAGCACCAGAAACACCGGGAACATCGACACGACGATGGTGTAGAACCAGTCGAAGTGTCTGATCACCCAGGCCTGGGCGCCGGAAAAAACGCGGTCGGCCAGTTGCGGAAAAACGCCGCACAGCACCAGCAGTGCGCCCAGCACGAGCAGCGAGGGCACGACCACCGGGGCCGAGAAGGTCATCCGGGGAGGGGCATCCGCCTCCCGGTTTGCAGGTTGATCCATACATACCTCCTGAGATGGCCTGGGCCGGATTCAAACACCGTCATTGGGACCAGCAGTTGCTTTCATAGCCGGCTTCATTGGCTTTCTTGCCGTTCGCGCCGCGCAGGCCGTCCTGGCGCAGCGTGAACGCACCGCATCGGTCACCCGTCTGGGCATTTTGCGGCGTCGCGGTCAAGGAGTAGGTGGAATCCGTGCGGCCCGCATCGATGGCAATGGTATATCTGCTCGAAGGCACCGTGGTCAGCGTGGTGGCGTTGAACGCATTGATCGTTGGATAGGCGCCGGTCGCCGTCGATGCGCGCTCCATCCACTGGGCCGCCTGCAGCAGGCCTGCGCGCGCCTCGGCGCGGTGGCCGCGGCGCACATATTCGCTGTAGCTGGGAATGGCCACGGCAGCGAGGATGCCGACCAGGGCCACGGCAATCAACATTTCGATCAACGTGAAGCCCTGCTGCGGGTTCTTGTATCGGCTGCGGGAAACGGCTTGCATTGCGGGAATCTTCATTATTTGAGTTGGCGCCAGTTGGGGCGGATCAGCACTTCGGGCAGGCGCGCAAGCCTGTCCCTCTTGCCGTCGTTGCCGATACGAATCTGCTCGCCCTTGGTGGAGACGCGCAGTTCCTTGCTAGAGGCCGTCATGCGGCTAAAGTGCAGGCCGTAGCCCATGTCCTTGCCCATGTACATCACCCCAACCGAAGGCGCTCTGCCCGTGGCGATGTTGATCAGCGTGCGAAACGGCTTGGCGGATTGCGGCGTGGGCGCGCAGATTTCCTCGCCCGCGGCGGTCGCGCTGCCCGAAGCCGGCACTTCGCTGATGATCTCCAACAGGCCGCTGCCATCGTAGTAATCCAGGTTGGTCGTCACGCGCTCGCCGGTGACGGGCAGATCCATGTACCAGCCCTTCTTGACGGTGCAGTTCGTGGCCGTCGCTTCACACTTGTAGTTCACTTCGGTGCTGGCCCTTTCGGTCCCGGCCACCGCGCCGGTGAATTGCCAGAACGAACGGCTAGAAGCTTCGTCCGTTCCCGGGGTCAGGCTGGATGCACTCACTCCCAGGGAGACCAGCGACGAACGCCCCGAGACAGTGGCAGGCACAGGATTGCTGGCGTCTATCGTGACCTTGCCTTTGTCCGTACCCGTCGCCACGATCGCGTAACGCGTGTTGTCGAGAACCGAGTAGATCGTCTGCACGGCACGGTCGGCGCGGTCTTCCTCTGTCAGGCTTTGGCCGGTACCGAACGCGACCATCAGACCGCCCACTATGCGGTTGGGACGCACCACGGGCGGAACCGTGATCGGCTGGCGGCTCGAGTTGCCCGCGGAGGCCGAATAGTTGGCCGTAAACAGCGGATTGCCATCGAATGCCACGCCCCAACGTGTTGCATCGGCACTCGAAATATCGAACTTCCACAGGTTGCCGCGCAGATCGCCTGCATAGACATAATCAGGCGCGCCGTCGCTGTTGACATCGAGAAACTGGGGCGTCGACAAGCCATTGGCCACGGCCTCGGCCGACGTGGTGGCGACCGCGGGAATGGTCTTGAGTTCCTTGGTTCCGTCCAGATACTGGATCAGCAGCACAGGACGCTCGTTGAGGCTGTTGTAGCCGTTACCCAAAATCAGCGCCCAGCGATTGTTGTTGGTGCGCGTGATCTGCAAGGCGCGCTGCTGGTTGCTTTCGGACACCACCGGCGTGCCCATGATGTGGCCGATATCCGCGTGCGCATTGGGGTCCACGGGCTTGCCGCCCGACGGCAAGGCATCGCCGACCGCGGCCGCGGTCTTGTCGAGCACGACCAGATTGGCCGCATTGGCTTCGGTGAACTCGTTGCTGACCCCCGATTTTTCCTTGGCGGACCCGGGCTTGGTGACATCGAGCACGAAATAGCCGCGCCCACCCGCACCCAGCGTTCCCGCGAGATACGTGCGCCACTGCGGACTGGTCGTGCCGATATCCACATCGCCGGTAAACGGCGAGCCGTCAACGTAGTACTGGTGGGTATACACCGGGTCGACACGGTCCGTCAGCTTGGCCAGATTCTGCAACACGCCATGGGGAATGTAGGCCAGCTTCTCGCTGCCGTCTTCGGCCGAGAAGCCATGCAGCATGCCATCGTTGCCACCGACGTACAACATGGGCAGGCGCGCGCGATGGTCGGCAGCGAAAGTACGATAGCTGGTGGCCGCATGACCATTGGTCGGCGTGCCCGTGTACCAGATCGCCGAATTGACGATATCGCCCTGGCGGCTCTTGCGGTTGCGGAAAGTCGCGCCGGTGTTGCCGGTTTTCTGCTCCTTGGTGCGATCCCCGCGAATGAAATTGAGCCGGTCTTCGCCGCGGCCGTCGCCATTGAAGGTGGTGGTGCTGCCTATCGTGCCTTTTTGCAGCCACATTTTCACCGACGCCGCCGTGGGCGTCGGGTTGGTGGCCGCCGTGCTCAGATTGGCCCACTTGAACGAAATTCCCTTGTTGGCGGTCTTCTGTATATCGTAGGAAACGATCAGGCGTTGCGCGATGTCGGTGCGCGCATCGAGCTTATCGGCGCTGGTGACGCTGCGGGTGTCGACCACGCCCCAGTCCAGATTCGGCTTGGTCGTGCCATCGGTGGCGATGGCGCTGGAAGTGACATATCCATACCAGCGGTTGTCGAGCGAATTTGCGTCATCGGCGGCGATGTAATTGGTCTGGTAAGACTGCGTTCCGACCCGGCTGACCGAGCGCGACTCCGACGTGGTGCCGCTCACGGGTGCCGTTGTGTCGACAATGATGTCATCAAAGATATCGGCAAACACCCCGGACAGATCACCGCCAGCGACCGGGTAGAACTTGCCGCGACTATTGACCGCCATGTGCCACATTTCCTGTGGGCGGTAGTCGTCATAATCGCCGTCCGCATCTTCGGAGGCCACATTATCCCAAGTGGTCGCACCCGTCGCGAGCGAAGCAAAGCCGATGTCATACATACCAAACACTCCGCCAGTGAACTGCGGAGACGTCGGATTGTTCTTTTTCAGCGTGCCGGCCGAAGCGCCGTAGCCAATTGTGTATTGCACCAGATGCTGCCAGCTGGCGGGATCGTTTCTGGGGTTCCAGTACTCATCGAACATGACCGATCTGGACCCGGAGGTGAATGTCTCCTGCCCGGTCTTGCGAATCTTGGCTTTCAATTCGTTGTTGATGCCAGGCTGCAGATCCGTCGACCAGTAATTGAACGCCAGCTCCGCGAGCGTGGGATAGGCGTAATAGGTATTGACCCTATTCGATGTTGTGATGCGGGTTTGATTCTTATGATCGTCGCGGTAGATTCTTGTCTGCGCGCTGGAGTCCGAATAACTCTTTCCATCGGGAAACGTGGCCGCTCTTGAATCGATGTTCTGCACCGGAATGGTGGCACTGGCATTTGGCAATTTCATTGCGTTCTTGAACGCACTTGTAATGCTGCCATAGGAAAAGTTCCAGCCGCCATCTGTCAGGAAGATATGGTAGGCACGCCGGCAGGCAAGCGGAGCGCTGTCCGCCGTGCCCGGAACGGCATTCCAAGGGCTGTCTTTGCCCGTGGTCTTGAGGTATTCGCCCGCGCTATACACCAGGTTATGAGATGGGGTGGATCCCGTTGCGGTCAGATTCGACACCCAGGACTTGAAATTGGTCTTGTGCGCGCCGGAAAACTTGGCGATGGAATTGTCACTGCTGCAATTCCCTCGGCTCGATGGAATGCTGTCGCAAGCAAACGACTGCCAGGACAGCCGGAACTGCTCGTCATACTTGGTGCTGTCGATCAGCGTGGCTTGCAAGCCTTGCTTCACATAGGTAAGGCGCTGCTTTGACGTGGTGCATGTTCCACTGACATCGCAAAAGGCCATACTCCCGGAAGTATCCACCGACAGGATCACATTCGGAATCGGCGCCTTGTAGGCTGTTCCGGCCGGATATTGCACGAAGTTCATCTGTGCGGCCGAGGCCGGAGCGCCGATCGCGGCAATCAGAAGAGCAAGAGTGACACGGGGCAGATGGGAAGGGGCTCGCATGATCAGACTTCCAGTGCACTGGGCACGGCTGCTGGCAGATAAAGGAAAAACAAGGGGGCCGCCGTTACTCGAAGGCCTGGACGGACAGCACAGACTGCAACACGACTTCGGTGCTCGGCTTGTTGCCGCGTGCGATCGCCGTGATGCGGTAGACCATCAATCTCTTGCGCGACGGCGAAAAACGGTCGACATTGGAGCCCGCAGGCACGCTCGACAGCAACGAAACATTCGGGTCGATATAGGGCAGGATTTCAACCCAGTACCAGGCGCCGCTGCCGGCCGTTTGCACCGATAGCAACGGATTCGCCGTGCCGGCTGCGTCCGCACCGGTGAACTGTCCATAGCGTGCACCGACGTTCTGGGCCATCATTGCCGTGAGCAGCGTCTTGTTGTTCCAGAAATCCTGCGCGCCTATGCGCTTTTCGCAGATTCCCTTGTAGCAACCGGTGGTCGGGCTGTTGGTCTTGACGACGGCCAGATTGCTCTCGAGATCCTTGGTTTCGATATCGAAATACACCGCGGTGGCAGCGGTGCGGCATACATCGGTCTTTGTCGGGACAGGCAGGCAGGCTTCGCCGCTGGGCTGGACGCCGCGGATATCGAATTCCGCGTCTTGCAGCATGGCCTGCGCGGCCTCGAATGCGCGGCGATAGTCGGCATCGTTGCCGACCACGATCTCGTTGAACAGGCTGCCACGCGCAGCCCACGAGGCCAGCAGCATCGACAGCATGACGAACACGATCACGACATACAGCGCCACGCCGCGCTGGGAGCGGCGGCTGCGGCGCAAGGAGAAGGAGGAAAGCGAGCGTGGCATGGGTGTGTGGGGCTGGCGGCTAGAGCTGACCCTGGCTGCGAATCTGGTAGACGTTGCGGAACACCATGCGCAGGCGGTCCCCGTAGGAAGTCTTGGTGCCGCTGCAATTGGTGTACTGCGCGCCCGGCGTGGACACCGTTTCGGTGCCGCTGAGTTCGAGGCAGACCTCAAGCGCATACACATTGCGCCAGTTGCCCACACTGGCCGGGTTGGCGAAGTACTGCAGGTTCGTGGTCAGAGGGCTTTGCACGACATAGCGCACGCGCATGTCCGTCACATTGGAAATGATGGCCCGGCGCGTTTCACTGCCCGTACCCGCGCAAACAAGTGCATTGGAGTTTGCATCGCGCGCAAACGTGCTGACCAGCACGGCGGCATCGGGAACGCCCGACGTCACCTCGTTCTTGCCTATGCAGTCGCGCAGCAGCGAGGCGGTGACCGGATCATCCGCGGCCGTCACCGATTCCACGTAGTTCTGATAGCCGACGGTGAACGTCGGTGTGGTCGTGCCCGTACCCGCGATGGTGCTGACGCCGCGATCGAACTGCGCCCGCGTGCCTGCGGGATCGGGCGGATCGAACGCGACCGGCGTCATCACCGAGTTGGGGTCTGCGCCGGGCACGATGGAAGGGGTGAGGCTGAGCTCCAGGCTGCCGGCCTGGCGCAGTTGCTGGCCTATGACGCGAAACGCATAGGAGGCCTGCTGCTGCATTGCCGTGGATTCGGTGACGGTGCCGGTGATGCCGCGCGAGGTCATGAGCGAAGCCATCGCCACCGCCACCACGACCAGGCCCAGGGCAATGCCGACCAGCAGCTCGACCAATGAGACGCCGCGGCTGTGTACGGGCGAACGCAGCGCCGCTGAGGGGCGCGTATGACGCGAAGTGGACATGGTGATTTCAGTTGGCGCAGTAAAGGCTGGTACCGCCAATGGTCCAGGGCGCGCAGCGCTGGGTCGGCTGCAGGTACTGGATATGGCAGCTCTGGCCGTCGGGACAGTTCAGTTCACCGGCCGCATTCGTGCCGCTGACCTTGAGCGGCGCGTTGAGCGCCGTCGTCTGCGCCGTTGTCCCCGTGGTTCCGCCGGCATTGAAGCGGTTTTCGCTCCAGCCGATCATCACGCCCAATTGCCGCGCTCCGCCCTGGGGAACAAACACCGTGGCGCTGCCTCCGGGCAGTGCCGCGGTCACATTGAGGCGCCATTGGCGGATATCGAAAGCCGCCAGCTGGGCGGGCGTGCAGGCCCCGGCCGCACAGTCGGTGCTTGCGCCCGGGCTGGTCGTGTAGGTTGTCAGATTGTTGAGGGCATCCGGGTTGTTCTGCAGGCGTTCGCCCAGATCGTCGATCAGCCGGATTGCCTGGGCGCGGCGCACGCCGGACTGCGTATCGGTGAGCGTGCGCATCTGCACGCCCACGATGCCCAGAATGCCCAGGGCCATGACCACCATGGCGATCAAGGACTCGATCAGCGAGATGCCTCGCTGGCGGCGCATGCCGCGGCGCTTGCGGGCCATCATGTGGAACAGGTGCGGGAGGCAATGCGTCCGCTGGCCTCGATGCATACATCCTTGGTCAGCGGCGAGGTGCCGGACGACGGATAAGGCGCGATCTTGAAGCCCACATCGCCGCCGTCGATCATGCCCCAGCGGTCGATGGCGATCGTAGCGGAAGCGGCGGAACGGGTCACCGTCAAGCTGGACGACGCGGAAAAGCGCTGGATCTCTTCGCCCGCATCCCACTTCTGATCTTTATTGGCGTCAATGAACACCACCCAGCCGCAATCCCAATCCGTGGCATCTATGGCGAGCGTGCAGCCCGGCGTGGTCTTGGGCAGTTTTTCGACATAGACATCGCCGCCACGGCGAATGGCCTCGGAGCGCGCATAGAACATGGTGGAGCGAAGATTGTCGACCGTCTGCTGCACGCGCCAGCGATCGATCAGGAGTTTGAAGCTGGGCAGCGCCATGGCCGTGAGGATCGACAGCATTGACACCACCACCAAAAGCTCTATCAGGGTAAAGCCATGATCGCGCTTACCGCTTGTTGTTGAATGCATATCTACCGGGAAGGAAAAGGCCAAGGTCGGATGCATGTTAGCAACAAAAGACACAAATTGAATTACACCCTGTCGTCTTCGCACCACCGTTCGTCGGACGGAAAATGCGCGCTATTCGGGCGTGCATCGGCTTTCGATGCAATAGCGGCGCTCACACACCCAAATGCTGGTGCCACAGCCCGCGATCGGCATTGAGCTCGGCGGACGTGCCCTGCCAGACCGCATTGCCGCGCTCGAGAATCACATGGCGGTCGGCCAGGGCCACGAGCCGGTGCACGTATTTGTCGACCACGAGAATCGTCTGGCCCGCGTCCCTGAGCGTCGCCAGGCAGCGCCAGATTTCCTCGCGGATCACGGGCGCCAGGCCTTCCGTGGCCTCGTCGAGAATCAGCAGCCGCGGATTGGTCGACAGCGCGCGGCCTATGGCGAGCATCTGCTGCTCGCCGCCCGACAGCTGGTTGCCCATGTGGTGCTCGCGCTCCTTGAGGCGCGGGAACACACCGTAGATGCGCTCCAGGGTCCAGGCGTCGCGCTGGCCGTTGCGCTGCGCGGCGAACGCCACCAGGTGCTCGCGCACCGAGAGATTCGGAAAGCAGTGGCGCCCTTCGGGCACGATGGCCACGCCCAGGCGCGCGATCGCGTCGGGCGACCTGGCTTTCACCGACTCACCCGCGAAGCGCACTTCGCCCTTGCTGGGCCTGAGCGCACCGATGATGGTCTTGATGGTGGTGCTCTTGCCCATGCCATTGCGGCCCAGCAGCGTCACCACTTCGCCCTGCATGATGTGGAAATCGATGCCGAACAGCACCTGGCTCGCGCCATAGCCGGCTTCGAGGCCTTCGCAGGCCAGCAAGGGAGTCGTGCTCATGCGCCCACCTCTTCTTCGGTGCCCAGATACACCGCCTGCACCTGCGCATCGGCCTGGATCTCGGCCGCCGTGCCGCTGGTCAGCACCTTGCCGTAGACCAGCACCGAAATGCGGTCGGCGAGCTGGAATACCGCGTCCATGTCATGTTCAATCAGCAAAATGGCCATGTCCTGGCGCAGGCGTTGAATCAGCTCGACCATTTCGGCCGACTCGACCGGGCCCATGCCCGCCATGGGCTCGTCGAGCAGCAGCAGCTTCGGTGCCGCGGCGATCGCCAGCGCCACATCGAGCTTGCGCTGCGCGCCATGCGGCAAGGTGCCGGCGACGCGGCTCCACTCACCGGCCAGCGTCACGCGCTCGGCGAGCGCCTGCGCGGCCGCGAGCAGATCATGGTCGGTTTCACGGCGCCTGGCGAAGCGAAAGCTCGAGCCCGCATGCGCCTGCACCGCGAGCAGCAGGTTCTCGCCCACGGTCTGCTGCGGGAAGATGCTGGTCACCTGGAAACAGCGCGACAGCCCCGCGGCCACGCGCCGGTGCGGCGCGAGGTGCGTGAGATCCACGCCATCGAGCGACAGCGTGCCGCCATCGGCGGGCAGCAGCCCCGAAATCAGATTGACCAGCGTCGACTTGCCCGCGCCGTTGGGGCCTATCAAGGCGTGGATTTCGCCGGCGTTCACCGCAAAGCTCACATGGTCCGTGGCCAGCAGCGCGCCGAAGCGCTTGACGAGTTGATGCGCGACCAGCAGCGTCATGGCGCGGCCTTTCTCGATGCGAGTGCGGACAAGCCCTTGGGCGCGAGAAACACCACGGCAATCAGCAGCAGACCCATGGGCGCATGCCAGTACTCGGTGAATTGCTTGAGCACTTCCTCGAACACCAGCCACACGGCCACGCCCAGCGGCGCGCCCCAGCGCCGGCCCACGCCGCCTATGACCACCATCACGATGAACAGCGCCGATTGCGTCCAGTGCATCAGCGAGGGGCTGATGAAGCCGTTTTGCGTCGCGATCAGCGCGCCCGACAGACTGGCGACACCGCCGGCCGCGGCGAATGCGCACAGCTTCAGAAGGTAGGTGGGATAGCCCATGGCCTGCATGCGCGTCTCGTTGTCGCGAATGCCTTCGAGCGCGCGGCCGAAATGCGAGGCTTCGACACGCCACAGCGCCAGCAGCACCAGCGCCACGATGGCCAGCACCACCCAATACAGCGGCGCGCCGCTGGCAGCGATCGCGTTCTCGCCGCCGATCAGATTCAGCGGCGCGTAGAGCGTATAGCCGTCGTCGCCGCCGTACTTGCGCAGCGACACCGCGAGATAGAACAGCATCTGCGCGAACGCCAGCGTGATCATGATGAAGTACACGCCCTTGGTGCGCAGCGCGACCGCGCCTATGAGGCCGGCAACGACCACGCCCGCCACGCTCGCCACGCCCCAGATCAGCCAGGCCGAAGAAAAGCCGGCCTCGGCCAGCGCCGCGACCGCGTATGCGCCCACGCCGACAAAGCCCGCATGGCCCAGCGCCACCAGGCCCACGCGGCCCATCAGGAAATTCAGGCTCGCCGCGGCCAGCGCGACGATCATCAGCCGGCGCACGAAGCCGGTGTAGTAATCGAGATCGAACAGCGGCGCGAGCAGCGGAACCAGCGCCAGGGCCAGCACCAGCACGGCGATGCCGGCGCGCGCGCCCCAGGGCGAAGCCTTGGAATTCATGGAAGACTCACTCATACACGGGCCGGGAACAGTCCCGAAGGCTTGAAGACCAGCACGCCGGCCATCAG
Source organism: Acidovorax sp. CCYZU-2555 (assembly GCF_018413525.1). Lineage (GTDB taxonomy): Bacteria > Pseudomonadota > Gammaproteobacteria > Burkholderiales > Burkholderiaceae_C > Comamonas. Next base: position 103,896 of record NZ_JAHCDD010000002.1, on the reverse strand, counting down.
CATGTACATGGCGATGCTCGAGATCGCGGGGCCGACATCGGCGGCCAGCGCGGGCGACAGCACTTCGCGCAGCAGCGGCGGCAAAAAAGCGCGGCCGGCGGTATCGACCAGGCCAACCAGCAGGCTCGCGACGAACGCGCCGCGCACCGAGCCAATGCCGCCGATCACGATCACCACCAGCGCGGGAATCAGGATCGACTCCCCCATGCCTATCTGTACGGCGCTGATCGGCCCCATCAGCGCGCCCGCCAGCGCCGCGAGCGCCGCGCCCAGCGCGAACACGATGGTGAAGACCCGCGACACGCGCACGCCCATGAACTCGGCCATGGCCCGGTTCGACGCGCCCGCGCGCACCAGCATGCCCAGCTTGCTGTGATTGACCAGCAGATAAAGCCCCGCGGCCACGGCCAGGCCTGCCGTGAGGATCAGCAGACGGTACGACGGATACGGCAGGCCCAGCAGCTCGATGGGCCCCGACAGCAGCGCGGGCGTGGGCGCCATGATGGGCGACGGCCCCCAGATGAACTTCACCACGTCATCGGCGACCAGCACGATGCCGAACGTCGCCAGCACCTGGGACAGATGGTCGCGGCCGTAGAGCTTGCGCACCAGCAAGGCTTCCAGCAGCACGGCCAGCAGCACCGTCACCACCACGGCGACCAGCACCGCGGCGATGAACGACCCCGATTGCGCATGCACGCTCGCCGACACATAGCCGCCGACCATGAACAGCGAGCCGTGGGCCAGGTTCAGCGTATCCATGATGCCGAACACCAGCGTCAGCCCGGCCGCGAGCAGGAACAGCATGAAGCCATAGCCCAGACCGTTGAAGATCTGTTCGAGAAAAAAAGTCACATCCATTCGCCGCTCCGCGCCATCGGGTTATCCGTTCGTCCTGAGTCCTGAGCCTGTCGAACGATCGAAGGATGAACGGCCCGCCCTCGAACTCCCAGCCCAATTACTTCAAGGCGCATTGGCTGGCAAACGCATCCTGATGCGCAGTCAGCACCTTGCCCGGCTGCAGCTGATTGGTCACGCGGCCGTCGGCGCCCTGCACCACCTTGCGCAGGTAATAGTCCTGGATCAGGAACTGGTTGTTGCCGTACTTGACCGGGCCGCGCACCGAGTCGAATGACGCGGTCTTGAGCGCCTTGGCCAGCGCCGGCTTGTCGCTGACCTTGCCGCCCAATTGCTTGACCGCCGCGTCCATGTTCATCACCACGTCGTACGCGAACGCCGCGTACAGCGACGGGTAGCGGCCGTTGTAGGCCTTGCGGAACTCGGCGACGAATTTCTGGTTGGCGGCCACCGGCAGGTCATGCGCATACGACGAGGCGTTGAACAGGCCGACCATCGAGTTGCCCACGGCCGGGATGATGTCCTCGTCGGCAGTGAACGGCGAGGAGATCAGCGTGATGTCCTTGTTCAGGCCCGCGGCCATGAACTGCTTGATGAAGTTGATGCCCATGCCGCCGGCCTGGAAGATGTAGACCGCTTCGGGCTTGGCCGCGCGCAGCTGGGCCAGCTCGGCGGCGAAGTCGAGCTGACCGACCTTGGTGTAGATCTCGTCGGCCAGCGGCTTCTTGTACAGGCGCTTGAAACCGTTGAGCGCATCCTTGCCCGCGGGGTAGTTGGGCGCCATGATCACGACCTTGTTGTAGCCCTTGTTGGCGGCGTACTGGCCCGCGGCCTCGTGCATGGAATCGTTCTGGTAGCTGGTGCCGAAGAAGTAGGCATTGCACTGCGCGCCCGCGAGCTGGCTGGGGCCTGCATTGGCCGACAGGTAAGGCACCTTGGCCGCGAACAGCGTGGGGCCCACGGCCAGCGCCACGTTCGAAGCCACGGGGCCGGTGAACAGATCGATCTTTTCGCGCTGGATGAAGCGGTCGACCAACTGGCGCGCCTGCTCGGGGTTGCCGGCCATGTCGGCCTGGATGAATTCGGCGGGCACGCCGCCGAGCTTGCTGCCCAGCAGCTTGATGGCCAGATTCAGGCCGTCGCGAATTTCAGCGCCGGGCGCCGCGAACGGGCCCGAAATGTCCAGCGCCACACCCACCTTGATCGGAGCCGGCGTCTGCGCCTGGGCCAGCACGGCCACCGAACCCACGGCAACCGTGGCAACACCCTTGACTAACCGGGAAGCGAAAAGAGCAAACATTGTGACCTCTGGATTTGAAATTGCGATCGACCCCACGGATGCGGCACGCATCCCCCCATCTTTTGCAAGCAGCGATTGTGCCTGCGGATGCCCGCAGGATGAACGACAAATGCGGCGCCGCGCCTGGCGCTGGCGCGAATGCCACAAAACGCCAAGGCGCGCGCGCCGGCAGCACGCCTCGCTACAGACAAAGTAGCAAAGTGCGTTCCATGGGTTCTTTTTCAGTCCAAAAACATGTACTTATGTACAGTATGCACATGCTCACACCTGTCGATGGCCCTGATTTGCGCGTTGCGCGCCCACCTGCCGGCGCGCGGCCCCTGCAGGCCAAGACTGCGGATTGAAACATGGTGACCGTCGGTCTGGTGCCCCCGCACCGCTATTACTATCTGCACAACTTCGAGCGCGCGCTGGCCTGGATAGAGCAGCGCTACAGCGACCTGCTCGATGCGCGCGAACGCGACTTTCTCGCGCAGTTCGGCGCGCTGGCGCCGCTGTCCCAGGCCTTGCTGGTGCGCATGCTGATGCGCCGCGGGCCGTGGTTTCGCGCGTCCAAGCTGGTCTATGACGAGATTCCGGGGATAGAAGCCGCGGCCCAACCCTTGCTCGCTCTGGGCTGGCTCGATACCGAGACCCCCATGCAGCTCGACGAGCTGTTCGATCTGCACACGCGCGCCGAACTCACCAGCGTGTTCGCAGGCGAAGCGCGCGGCAGCGGCACGCGCAAATCCGACTGGCTGCAAGCATTGGCCAGCGTGCATGTCGCGCCGCGGCGCTACGCCGAATGGCATCCGCAGGCCAGCGAGCCCGTATGGCGCGTGATGCTGGGCGAACTCAGCGAGCGCCTGCGGCTGATGTTCTTCGGCAACCTGCACCAGAACTGGACCGAGTTCGTGCTCGCCGACCTGGGCGTGTTCAAGTACGAAAGCGTGGCCTTCGACGCCGCTTCGCGCGCCTTTCAGACGCGTGCCGACATCGACGCTTATCTTGCGCTGCAGGCCTGCAGGCAGGCACTGGAAGACGGCGCCGACAGCGCTGCCGTGCTGCAGTCGCTGACCGCCTGCGAAAGCCCCAACCCCTGGCTGGAAAAACGCCGCGCCAAGCTGCTGCTGCGCCTGGGCAATGCCTGCGAGCGCGCCGCGCTCTGGGACGAAGCGCTGCAAACCTATGCGCAGTGCAGCTACCCCGGCGCGCGCCACCGGCGCATTCGCGTGCTCGAACGCCTGGAGCGCCATGAAGAAGCCTTGCAGCAGGCGCTGCTGGCGCAACAGGCGCCCGAAGGCGACGAAGAACTGCAGAAATTGCGGCGCATGCTGCCGCGCCTGCTGCGCAACACGGGCCTGGCAAAAGCGCGCCCGCGCCCGGCGGCCAATCAGGTGCTGGTGCAGATGCGCGCGGACATCGTGCTCGATCCGCCCGCGGCGCCGCTGTCCGTGGAATTCGCGCTGCGTGCGCATTGGCACACCGACACCAGCCCGGTGTTCTATGTCGAGAACGCGCTGATCAACTCGCTGTTCGGCCTGCTGTGCTGGCCCGCGATCTTCGCACCCGTGCAGGGTGCTTTCTTCCATCCGTTCCAAAGCGGCCCGGCCGATCTGAGCGCGCCCGACTTCAGCGCGCGCCGCGCGACCGAGTTCGCGCGCTGCCTCGCCGAGCTCGACACCGCCGACTACACACACACCATTCTGGCGCGCTACGCCGAAAAGCAAGGCGTGCAGTCGCCGTTTGTGTTCTGGGGCCTGCTGACCGAGCCGCTGCTGCGCCTGGCGCTCGACTGCATCAGCGCTGCGCATCTGAAGCTGCTGTTCACGCGGCTGATGGCCGACGTCAAGACCAATCGCAGCGGCTTTCCCGACCTGGTGCGTTTCTGGCCCGCCGAACAGCGCTACGAACTCGTCGAAGTCAAAGGCCCTGGCGACAAACTGCAGGACAACCAGATCCGCTGGCTGCAATACTGCAGTGAGCACGGCATTCCCGTGAGCGTATGCCATGTGCAATGGCGCGTGGCCGGGGACGCGCCGTGAGCTACACCGTCTCCGTGCGCACGCTGTGCGAGTTCACCGCCAAGCAGGGCGACCTCGATCTGCGCTTCACGCCCGCGCCCACGGCGCTGCAGGGCATAGAAGGCCATCAGCTGGTGCAGTCACGGCGCGGCGCCGATTACGAAGCCGAAGTGGCGCTGCAGGGCGACTACGAAACGCTGCGCGTGCGCGGCCGCGCCGACGGCTACGACGCCGCGGCCGGGCAGCTCGAAGAAATCAAGACCTACCGCGGCAACCTCGACGCGATCCGCGCCAACCACCGCGCTCTGCATTGGGCGCAGGCGAAGATCTACGGCCATCTGCTGTGCCGCGAACGCGCGCTGGCGCGGCTCAAGGTGGCGCTGATCTACTTCAACATCGGCAACCAGAAAGAGCACGCCATCACCGAAGTCTTCGAGGCCGCCGAACTGCAGGCGTTCTTCGAGACGCAATGCGCGCGCTTTCTGCGCTGGGCGCAAAGCGAAGACGCCCACCGCCGCGCGCGCGATGCGGCGCTCACGGCGCTGGCCTTTCCCTTGGGCACTTTTCGCGCCGGCCAGCGCACGCTGTCAGTCGCCGTCTACCGCTGCGCGCGCGCGCCCGAAGGCGGCAACTGCCTGATGGCCCAGGCGCCTACAGGCATTGGCAAGACCATAGGCACGTTGTTTCCCATGCTCAAGGCCTGCCCCGATCAAGGCCTGGACAAGATCTTCTTCCTGACCGCCAAGGGCACGGGCCATGGCCTGGCCACGCAGGCGCTGACCCAGGTCAACCACCAGCTGCAAAGCACAGGCGCTGCGCCGCTGCGCGCGCTCACGCTGCAGTCGCGCGAGAAAAGCTGCGAGCACCCCGACAAGGCCTGCCACGGCGACTCCTGCCCGCTGGCCAAGGGCTTCTACGACCGCCTTCCCGAAGCGCGCGCCGCGGTGCTGAACGTGCACGCCGTCTGGGACAGCGCGCGCCTGCGCGAAGCGGCGCTGGCCCACGACATCTGCCCCTACTACCTCACGCAGGAAGTGGCCCGCTGGAGCGATGTGGTCATCGGCGACTACAACTACTTCTACGACGGCTCGGCGATGCTGCATGCGTTGACCCAGGCCAATCACTGGAAAGTCGGCGTGCTGGTCGACGAGGCGCACAACCTGCTGGACCGCGCGCGCAGCATGTACACCGCCGAGCTGTCGCCGCTCGCGCTCGCGGCGGCGCGCAAACACGCCAAGGGCCGCATTCGCACGTCGCTGAACGCACTGCAGCGCGCGTGGAACACGCTGCATGAAAGCCAGCAGCAGACCTATGAATGCCATGCGCAGGTGCCGCTCGACTTCATGGCCGCACTGCAAAAAGCCGTCTCGCTGATCGCCGAAGCCAACGCCGATCACCCCATGCTGCCCGGCGACCCGGTGCTGGGCTTTTATCTCGAGGCGCTGCAGTTCGCCGTGCTTGAAGAAAAGCTCGACGACAACGCGCTGTTCGACATCACCCTGCTCGCGCCGCAGCGCGGGCGCAAGCGCGCGGCCACGCTGTGCGTGCGCAATGTGATTCCCGCGCCCCACCTGCTCGCGCGCCATGCGGCCGCGCATGCGACGGTGCTGTTCTCGGGCACGCTGAGCCCGGCCGCGTTCTACCGCGACACGCTGGGCCTGCCCGCAGACACGCCGTGGATCGACGTTCCCGCGCCGTTCAAGGCCGCGCAGCTGGCCGTGCACATCGTGCGCGATGTGTCCACGCGCTACCAGGACCGCGAAGCTTCGATCGACCGCATCGTCGCGCTGATCTGCGACCAGTTCCACAAGCGCCCCGGCAACTACCTGTGCTTTTTCAGCAGCTTCGACTATCTGGAGCGTGTCGCCGACGCGCTGTGCGCGCGCCCCGATGCGCCGCCGGTCTGGCGCCAGGTGCGCGCCATGGGCACCGACAGCCGCCAGGCTTTCATAGACCGCTTCCAGGCCGGCGGCCAGGGCCTGGGCTTTGCGGTGCTGGGCGGAGCGTTCGGCGAAGGCATAGACCTTCCCGGCGATCGGCTGATAGGCGCGTTCATCGCCACGCTGGGCCTGCCGCAACTCAACCCGGTCAACGAAAGCATGAAGCGCTGTATGCAGCAGCGCTTCGGCATGCGCACCGGCTACGACTACACCTATCTGTTTCCCGGCCTGCGCAAGGTGGTGCAGGCCGCGGGCCGCGTGATCCGGTCCGAAAAAGATACCGGCGAGCTGTTTCTGATGGACGACCGTTTTGCGCGCGATGAAGTGCGGCGGCTGATGCCCGTTTGGTGGGGCTGAGCGCCAGGGTCAGCGCGCAAAAGCCTGGCCCAGCGCCAGCACCGCTGCCGCGCCGACTACTGCGGCCGCGCGCGCGGCCCAGCGCGGCGCGGCGCTGATCAACGCCACGCAGACGATGGCGCCGGCCGACAGAAAGCCCAGCCAGGCGACGCTGCCCACTGTAACGCCCCAGACCCGGACACAGGGCAGCGCCGACACCAGCAACAGCGCCGCGCCCAGACAGCGCAGCCGCCGCGCAGGCGGCAAGGCACGCGCTCCCGTGAGCTGCTCATAGTGGCGCTCCATGGCAAAGGCCAACGCGGCCATGCCCGCAAACGCCAACGCCAGCGACAACATCCCAGCGACCAGATCACTCATGCTTTCACCTGCGATTCAATGCCAGCGCCCGAGCGGCGCGCGCTGCCGGCTGCGGCTTTGCGCCGCGCCATCCAGCGCAGACCCCAGAGCGCGGCCAGGCCGGTGGCGAGCGCAAACAATTCAACGCCAGCGCTTTCCCAATCGCCGCGCAGCAGCTGCGCGGGCAGATGGTCGCCCACCGTGAGCGCGTTGATCACCGGCAGCAGTACGCACAGCGCGGCCAGCAGGCCCAGTTGCTCTTTCCATGCGGCCGCGGCCGGGCGCGCGAGCGCATGCACCAGCGCCAGCGCCCAGATGCCGAAGAACACCGCCAGCTCCCAATCGTCGCGGTGGGCCAGGCCCAGAGGCACCAGCCGATTGGCCCACAGATAGCCTATGCAGGCCGTGGCCAGGCCGGCAATGGCCGCGACGTTCGCGGCTTCGATCAGCTGGTAGACCCGCGCCGTCGCGCCGCCGAACTCGCCCAGATGCCGCGTGCGGCGCTTGACGATGAACAGGATGGCGCCCGTGGCCATCATCGCGCTGCCCGCGAGGCCGCAGAGAAAATAAAGCCACTTGAGCGCAAAGCCGCCGAACGCGACCATGTGCAGCCCGGCCAGCACCGACTGCGTGAGCGAGGCCTTGCCGCCATCGACGCCGCCGGGCAGGCGCACCTGCAGCACTTCGCCCGTGGCCGCGGAGAACATCGCCAGGCCGCTGCTGGGGCTCAGGCGCTGCTGCGCTCCCGCGTCTTCGTTCCAGCCGTAGACGCCTATGCGCGCCGCCGCGTCGCCTGGATGATCGATCACCACGGCGCGCACCGGCTGGCCCATCAGCTGCTGGCCGCGCAAGGCGAACGATTCGAGGGGCGGCACGGCCATGGCCAGGCCCGAAAGCTGCGGTTTGCCGGGCTCGTTGAGCGCGGCCTGGAAAGCCGCTGCGCCGCCCACGCCGTACTGCGCGACCACGCCCGCGGGCATGAACGTCAGGCCCGAAATCACGATGCCGGTATAGGCGATCATGAACTGGAACGGCAGCGTCAATACCGCGACCGCGTTGTGCGCATCGAGCCAGCTGCGCTGGCCCTTGCGCGTGCGAAACGTGAAGAAGTCCTTGAAGATGCGCTTGTGCGTGATCACGCCGCTGACCAGCGCCACCAGCATCGCCATCGCGGCAATGCCCACGATCCACAGCCCCACCTGGCCCGCATGCAGCTCGTAATGGAAGTCGACGAAATGGTGGCCGCCCTGCGTCTGGCGCGCGGGCGCATGTTCGGCCGCGGCCAGCGGTTCGCCGCTGGCCGTATCGAGTTCGGCCGAAGCGTATTGCCGCTGGCTGTCGAACCAGAACACACGCAGATCGCCCGCACCCTGTGCGTCGGCCGGCCACAGCTCCCACATGCCCGCGCCGGGGTGGTGCTTTTGCATATAGGCCACGCCCCAGTCCAGCCGCTGGCCCAGCGAAACCGTTGGCTTGGCCGGCGCCGCGAGCACCGCGGCCTCTTCGGCATGGTGTTCGGGCGTCATCCAGTGGGTGATGGGCTCCTCGAACACTGCCAGCGTGCCGGTAAGAAACACCGCGAACAGCAGCCAGGAAAACCACAGTCCGCACCAGGTGTGCAGCCAGGCCTGGGCCTGGCGAAAGCCGCCCTGCCCGGCACCGGTCGTTGCTTGCGCCTTGGCCATCTCAAACTCCAAAACGCGGCAGCAGCGCCGCCAGCACGACCAGCAAGGCGGCCGGCAGCAGCAGCCCGGCCCAGACGCGGCGCGGCGGCACGGGCGAAAACGCCCAGATCGCCGCGGCCACATACACCACGAAACTCAGCTGCACGCCCGCGAGCACGGCCTCGGCGCCGCCAGGAAACACCGCGCCACTGAACACGCTCCAGGCGCTGGCCAGCAGATAGCCGCCGAACACGGCGGCGGCCACACGGGACAGCAGGCACAGACCGGGGTGATGAGTGGGTGAACGGTTCATGCAGAGGCCAGAGGAAAAAACACGCAGGGATGGGCGCGAAGCTCCATGACAGGCCTCAACGCCGGCCCTGGCAGCGGCGGCGGTCGTCGGTGGAGGGAGAGGCATGAGAATGAATCTCACTCTCATGCCTGGCGGCGATTCTAGATGCGCCGCGATGCGCCTGCGTCAGGCGTCGCAAAAAACAACACAGGGCGGCACGGCCAACGCCGCCCCAGTCCGGTCAGAACTGGTAACGCACCGTCACCGACGCACTGCGCGGCTCGCCGTAGAAGCCGGTTTCGAACAGTCCCAGACCCGAGTAGTACTTGGTGTCGAACAGGTTCTTGATGTGCAGCGCCGCCGACAGCTGCGCGCTGAACTGGTAGCGCGCCATGAGGCCCACGAGCGTATAGCCCTTCTGGCGAATGCTCGCGTAGTCGCTCGCCACCGGGTGCCAGACACGGCCGTCGGTCGCGCTCTGCCAGGTCACGTTGCCGCCCACCGTGAGCGCGTTCCAGTCGCCGCGCAACCTATAGCTGGTCGACAGCCGCAGCGTCTGCGCGGGCTGGCTCAGCATCTGCGTGGAGCCGTAGACGCGTTCGCCCTGGGCGTTGCGCACATGGGCATAGGCATAGCCGGCCTGCAGGTTCCAGCCGGGCGCGATCTCGCCGCTGACTTCGGCCTCTATGCCCTTGCTGGTCACGCCCTTGATGGGCTTGTACACCGACTCGCCATCGACGAAATCGACGTATTCGGCGATGTTGTCCTGCTCGATGCGGAACGCGGCCAGGCTCGCGTTGACGCGGCCGTCGAGGAACTCGCCCTTGACGCCGGCTTCGAAGCTCTTGCCCTGCACTTCGGGCAGGAACTGGCGGTTGGCATCGCGCGAAGTCTGCGGCGAGAAGATGCTGGTGTAGCTGCCATAGACCGAATAGCGGTCGTTGAGGTCATAGACCAGGCCCGCATAGGGCGTGACCTGGCCGCGCGTGCGCATGCTGCTTTCGAGCGCCGGCGTCACGCCGTCGCTGTACACGCGGCTGTCGCTGGCGTCGACCCGGCTCACGCGCGCGCCGACGATCACCGACAGCGCGTCCGTGGGCCGCAGCCGTGTGGCGCCATAGAACGACGACTGGCGGCGCTTCTCGTCATGGGCCGCGATCGGCGGGAAGGCCGGCTGCGCATAGTTGCCGCTCCAGCCGAAGATGCTGCCCGGCAGCGACGGGTACAGCGACTCGGACCAGGGGCCATCGGTATTCGTGTCGGACCAGGTCGCGCCGAACATCGCTTCGTGCGTGCGGCCCCACAGTTCGTACGGGCCCGACAGGCTTGCGCTGAGCGTGTTCTGCGTGCGGTTGCCGCGGAAATCGCCCATGAAGAAGTACATGCCTTCGCCGGTCACCGGGTCGGGATAACCGCCGCTGGCCGAGCCCAGCAGCGAGCGGTGCTTGCTGCTTTCGTTGTTCGCCGTGAGCTTGAATTTCCAGTCGTTCGCCAGCCGCTGCTCCAGCGTCGCGAACACATTGCGCGACGTGAGCTTGCGTTCGCTCCAGCTGGTGGCCGGGTTGAATGAACGGTCCCAATCGGTGCGGCTGCCGTCGCTGAAGAACAGCGGGAAACCCGTCCAGGTCGAGCCGCGCGGATCGGTGTTCTGGTAGTCGGCACCCACCGTGAGGCGCGTGTCGCGCGTGAGATCGGCCTCGACCACGCCGTAGAACACGCTTTTCTTCTGCTGGTAGTGGTCCAGATGCGATTCGCGGTCCTGATAGGCCGCGACCACGCGGCCGCGCACGCTGCCGCTGGCGTTGAGCGGGCTCGACAGATCGAGTTCGGTGCGTGCGTTGTTCCACGAGCCCAGGCTCGCCGTGACCGAGCCCGCGAACTGCTCGCTGGGGCGCTTGCGAATGAAATTGACGGCCGCCGACGGATCGCCCGTTCCGCCCATCAGCCCGGTCGCGCCCTTGACGATTTCGACGCGGTCGAAGATGGTCATGTCGCTGTTGGTCGCGCCCCAATCGTAGACACCGTCGTAGTCCTTGGTCACGCCGTCGTACTGGAACTGGGTGATGGAAAAGCCGCGCGCGTTGAAGTTCGAACGCTCGCTGTCGTAGCTCTGCACCGTGATGCCCGCGGCCTGGCGCATGACATCCGATACGCTGGTGCTGCCCTGGTCGTCCATCTGCTGGCGCGTGACCACGGTGACCGACTGCGGCGTCTCGCGCAGCGTCAGGCTCAGGCCCGTGGCCCCGGCCGAAGGCCCGGCTGCATAGCTGCCCGAACCGTCGGTGCGGCCATCGCCACGTGCCGCGGCCGTCACGGTCACGGCCGCCAGAGTGGCGCCGCCCGCGCCTTGCGACGCCGTGGGCATGGCGCGCAGCGTATAGCCGCCGCCGGCCGAGCGCACGACCATCAGGTCGGTGCCCTTGAGCGCCTGCTCCAGCGCCTGCTGCACCGCGAACTGGCCGTTGACGCCGCCGCTGCGCAGTCCGTCGGTGATCGTCGAATCGAAGGTCAGCAGCGCGCCGGCCTCGCGCCCCAGGCGGTTGAGCACGGTTTCCAGCGGGCCTGCAGGAATCGCGTATTGGCGCTGCGCCGCGCCCTGCTGCGTTCCCGCCTGGGCCCGGGCCGACTGCGGCGCCAGCGTGGCCGCGACGGCCAGGCTCGCCAGCGTGCCCACGCACAGCACGCGCAGCGCCAGCGCGACCGGGCCGGGACGCAAAGGCACGCAGTCAAGGGAATCGGCAAAGGAAAGCTGCTGCACAGTCTGGGGGCGCATGGAAAGCCTTGTGAAAAGAAGAGGATGAATAGAGCCGTGAGCGCATACCGATGCGCTCCTTGCCCTGATGACACCCAACCCAGTGCAATCAGCTCATTTATTTTCGTGTCCCTGTCCGGGCGCTTGAAAGCCTGCAGCCACGGACTGCAGGCCGAAGCCGAAAGAGTCCATAGACAGCACGCCATAGGTCATGCCGCCGGGAATCAAGCTGCTGATTTCGTGCGGCGCGCTCGCGCCCAGCGCCACCAGCAGCGGCAGGTAATGTTCCTCGGTGGGATGGGCGCGTTCGGCGTGCGGCGCGCGGCGGCGGTAATCGACCAGCGCCTCTTCATCCCGACGCGCGACGGCATCGGCCGCCCAGTCGGCAAACGCCTGTGCGTACTCCGGGTCGCTGATGTGCGCGCGGAACTCGTAGAGATTGTGCGTGAGGCTGCCCGAGCCGACGATCAGCACGCCGCGCGCGCGCAGCGGCGCCAGCGCCCGGCCCAGTTCGAGCGCGCCGCTGGCATCCATTCTTGCGGGCAGCGACACCTGCAGCACCGGAATGTCGGCCGCGGGCTTGAGATAGCGCAGCGGCACCCAGGCGCCGTGATCGAGGCCGCGCTGCGCGTCCAGCGTCGCGGGCAGGCCGGCGTCGGCGAGCATTTGCACAATGTCGGCGGCAAGATCAGGCGCGCCCGGCGGCTCATAGTGCAGCGCATACAACGGCGCCGGAAAGCCGCCGAAATCGTGAATGGTTTCGGGCCTGGCCGTGGCCGCGACCCGGATCTCCCGCGTCTGCCAGTGCGGCGACACCACGACGATGGCCGACAGATCCTGCAGCGCCGCGCCCAGTTGCGCGAGATGGGGGCCGAGTTCGCCGGGTTCGAGCGCGAACATCGGCGAGCCATGGGAGATGAAGAGAGAAGGTGCGCGATACATGGAAAATTCTCCAGGGTCAGCGGGCGCAACGCGCCGGCTTCTTGGGGGTGATACGGGCAGCGGGTCTTACGCCGACTGGCCCTTGCGGCGGCTGATCAAGGCATCCAGGCTGAATGCACCGGCGCCCTGGGCTGCCAGCAGCAGAAAGCCGCCCGCCATGCCCACGTTCTTCCAGAAGTTGATGGCCTGCATCGCATCGCCGAAGTTCGCATGGAAGACCAGCGCCGTCGCGACCGAGAAGCCCGCCAGGGCCAGCGCGACCCAGCGCGAGAACAGGCCGGCCGCGATGGCCAGGCCGCCGCCGAGTTCGAGCAGGATGACCAGCGGCAGCAGCGCACCGGGCACGCCCATGGTCTCCATGTATTGCTGGGTGCCCGCATAGCCGCTGATCTTGCCCCAGCCCGAAATGATGAAAAGCAGCGAGAGGCCTATGCGGCCCAGCAGTGAAAGGGTGGCGTTCATGGTGTTGTCCTTGTGGTGCCTGCACGGTTTGCTGGCGTCAATGAACTTTATTGTTTTGAACAAACAAGATAAACACTCTTATGATGTATAAATTGTTCCGAAATTCGAGACTATGGATCTTTTTCAAGCCATGAAGACGTTCACGGCCGTGGTCGAGGCCGGCAGCTTTGTGGGCGCGATGGACGCCGCGGGGCTGTCCAAGCCCGCGGTCTCGCGCCATGTGAACGAGCTGGAAGCGCATCTGGGAACGCGCCTGCTGCAGCGCACCACACGCCGCCTGTCGCTGACCAGCGAAGGCCAGGCCTATTACCAGCGCTGCAAGGAAATCCTCGCCGCCGTGCAGGAGGCCGAGGGCGAAGTCGGCTCCAGCGCGCTGCAGGCCCAGGGGCGGCTGCGCATCGGTGCGCCGCAGACTTTCGGCGCGCTGCATCTGGCGGCGCTGTGGGGGCGCTTTGCAGCGCAGAACCCGCAGGTCACGCTCGATATCGTGTTGTCGGATCGCGTCGTCGATCTGGTCGAGGAAGGCTATGACCTGGTGATACGCATCGCCCGGCTGTCCGATTCCAGCCTGGTGAGTCGCCAGTTGGCGCGCACGCGCATGGTGTTGTGCGCCTCGCCCGATTACCTCGCGCTGCAAGGCAGGCCCCAGCATCCGCAGGAGCTGGTGCGGCATGCCGTGATTTCCTACACCTACTGGTCTTCGGGCGACAACTGGAGCTTCGAGGGCCCTGGCGGCGAAGTGACCGTGCGTACGCACTCGCGCATCCACGCCAACAACGGCGACACCTGCCGGGCCGCGGCGCTGGCCCACCAGGGCATCATTTTGCAGCCCGATTTCCTGGTGCATGAAGACTTGCGCAGCGGCGCGCTGGTCGAACTCATGCCCGGCTTCCGCGCCGCGGAACTGGGCGTTTTCGCGGTCTATCCCACGCGCAAGCAGCTGCCGCTCAAGGTGCGCCGGCTGGTGGATTTTCTCGTCGACGCGCTGCGCACCCCGCCCTGGGAACAGCCCAGGCAAGACGCCTAAGCCGGCCGCACCATCACCCAGTAGCGCGAGAAGAAATGCACTTCGACGGCCAGCGCGCTGGTCAGCGCCGCGAGCACGCGGTCGGTGTCGGCCAGCGGGTAGGCACCCGACACCAGCAGATGGGCCACGGCCGGGTCACAGCCCAGCCGGCCGCGCCGGTAACGGCCCAGCTCGGCGAGAAAGTCGTCCAGCCGCATGCGCGACGCGACCAGCATGCCATCGGCCCAGGCGCCTGCAGCCTCATCGAGCGCACCCGTGCTCTGCGCCCGCAGCGAGGTGAACATGCCCTGCTCGCCCGCCTGCAGCCGTTGCGCGGCCTGCGGTGCCTGCGCGGGCGTCAGCATGACCGCACCTTGCAGCACTTCAACGCTGACGCCGGCATCGCGTTCGCGCACCGTGAAACGCGTGCCCAGCGCGCGCACGCTGCCTAAAGCGGTCTCGACGATGAACGGCCGGCGCTGCGCATCGGCCGCGGTCTGTACCAGAATTTCGCCGCGCACCAGCTGCACCACGCGCTGCGCGCTGTCGTAACGGATATTGATGGCGCTGCCGGTGTTGAGCACAATGGCGCCGCCATCGGGCAGCGCGAGCCGGCGCTGCTCGCCCAGCGCCGCGACTTCATCGGCGGCCCAGGCACGCCAGGTGGGCGTTTGCCGCAGCAGCGCAAAGCTGCCGCCGGCGACGACCAGGCCCACGAGCAGTTGCACGCTGCGCCGCCGGCGCTGCGCATGCGGCCCGGCGAGCGTGGCGCGCGCCAGCGGCAGCGAAATGCCGGCCATCTGCTGGCCCACGGATTCGATGCGCTGCCACGCGGCTTCATGCACCGGGCTTTGCGCGCGCCATTGCTGCCAGGCCGCGCGCTGGCGCGCAGACGCGGACGCAGAGGCCGGCGCGCCGCGCAGCGTCATCCACCACTGCACGGCCTGCTGGGCGACTTCGGTGGAAATGGTTTCGGCGCCCTCGCCTGCGGGTTCGTGCAATGCCTGCATAGCGCCTACTCCGGGAAAAAGCAGCGCAGCGCCGCCTTGGCCAGGTGGCGCTTGACCGTGGAAACGGAAATGCCCAGCTCGGCCGCGATTTCGCCATGGCCCAGGCCTTCGATCTGCGCGAGCAAAAACGCCTGCTTGGCCAGCGCGGGCAGATGGCCCAGGCGGCGATCGATTTCGACCAGCGTCTCGAGCACCATCAGCCGCGCTTCGGGCGGTGGCGCAACGGGTTCGGGCAAGGCCGCCAACGCATCCAGGTAGGCCTGTTCGATCGCGCGCCGGCGCACCTGGTTGAGCAGCAGATTGCGCGCCACGGTCACCAGATAGGCGCGCGGCTCCTGCAGCTGGTCCACGCCCTGGCTGCACAGCAGCTTGAGGAAAGTGCTTTGCGCGAGGTCGGCGGCGTCGAACGCATTGCCGACTTTCTTGCGCAGCCAGCCCTGCAACCAGCCATGGTGGTCGGCATAGAGCGCGGCGATTTCGCTGTGGGCAGAGGATTGAACGACAGGCATGGGCGGGGTCCCGATTCTCCTGCGGGACGAAAGGCCCACAATAAACAAGAATCATTCCTATTAAATTGTAGCCAAATGCCGATGTGCCGGCCGCCAGCGGGAGAAACCGGGCAGCCCTTGCCGCCCGGCTCCGCCGTCGATCAGAAGAACGCGCCCTCTTTCGCCAGCAGCCATTGCGGCGCATCCTGCAGCGCCAGCGGCCGCAGAAAACGCTCTATCGCCGCATAGCCCACCGACGTGGTGAACGGCGCGGTCGATGCGGGAAACGGCCCGCCATGGTGCTGGGCGGCCGTGACGGCCACGCCCGTGGGCACGCCCGAGAACAGCACGCGGCCCGACACCTGCACGGCCGTGCGCACCAGCGCGAGCACCGCTTCATCGGGCAGCGTCTCGCCTGTCGGCACGCCCCATAGCGTGCTGGTGAGCGTGCCGCCGATGGCGTTCAGCACCGCGCTCGCCTGCGCGCCGTCATCGACACGCACCACCAGCGCGGCCGCACCGAACACTTCTTCTTGCAGCGCGTGATCGGCGATGAAGTCCGCGGCATCGACCTGGGCCAGGAAAGGCTGGGGCGTGGCCTGCGACGGTGGGCCGTCGACCAGCACCTGCAACTTGCCATGAGCACGCCATTGGCCCACGCCGCGCTCGAACGCCGCGCGTATGCCGGCGTTGAGCATGGCATGCGGCGAGAGCGCGGCCAGGCGCGCACGCAGCTGCTGCACGAAGGCTTCGCCCGGCCCATCCTTGAACACCACGATCACGCCGGGGCTGGTGCAGAACTGGCCCGCGCCCAGGCAGATCGAATCGGCGAGCGTCTGCGCCAGGGCTTGCGGGCCGTTGCCCAGCGCCGCGGGCAATACCACCAGCGGATTGACCGAGCCCAGCTCGCCATAGAACGGGATGGGCCGCGCGCGCTCGGCCGCCAGGCGCGCCAGCGCCGTGCCGCCCTTGAACGAGCCCGTGAACGCCACGGCGGCGATCGCTGGCGACTGCACCAGCTGCACGCCCACCGCGACCGAAGCGCCTTCGACCAGTTGGAACACGCCCGCGGGCAGGCCGCATTGCGCGATGACCGCCGCGGCGATCGCCGCCACGTCGCGCGACAGCTGCGCGTGGCCGGGATGGGCCTTGAGCACCACGGGACAGCCCGCGGCCAGGGCGCTGGCGCTGTCGCCGCCCAGCACCGAGAACGCGAACGGAAAATTGCTCGCGGCGAACACCGCGACCGGGCCCAGCGGCGCCACGATGCGCGTGAGCCGCGGCCGGCCCGCGGGCGGCGCGCCCGCGATGGCCGCCTCATCGAGAAAGGCCTGGGCCCCGCCCTGCTCCAGCGCATCGGCAAAGCCGCGCAGCTGGAACGCGGTGCGCGCCAACTCGCCTTCAAGCCGGGGCAGGCCCAGCGCCGTCTCGCGATCGGCAATCGGCAGCAAGGCCGCGGCGTTGTCGCCCAGCGCCTGGGCCAGCGCGCGCAAGAATGCTGCGCGCTGCGCGTTCGACGTGGCCGCAAAGGCGTCGGCGGCCGAAGCCGCCGCGGCTACGGCGGCGTCGATTTGTTCCGGTGTGGATTCATGCCAGGCAGCGCCCTGCAGGGCGCCTGTGCGGGCATCGGTGGATTGCAGCATCTTGGTCCTTCAAATGGAAAGGCGCCGCTGAAGGCGCCCAAATTCAGTCCTTACCCGCCGCTCACTCCGGCTGAATTCCCGCGGTCTTGATGATCTTTCCCCAGCGCTCGTACTCGGCGATCTGGAAGCGGTTCATTTCCTCGGGCGACGACAGCGCGGTCTCCATGCCCGACTGCTCCGCGACGCCGCGCACCGCTGCGGTTTGCATGGCCTTGCGCATCAGCGCATTGAGCTTCTGCACCACGGGCGCGGGCGTGCCGGCAGGCGCATAGAGCGCATTCCAATAGCCGAACTCATAGCCCGGCAAGGCCTCGCTGATCGCCGGCACGCCGGGCATCAGCGACAGCCGGCCCGGACTGCTCAGGCCCAGCGCCTTGAGCTTGCCGGCCTTGACCTGGGGCACGGTGGTCGCGAGATCGACGATCATCAGATCGGTCTGGCCGGCGATCAGGTCCATGACCGCGGGCGGATTGGCCTTGTATGGCACGTAGTTGAACTTGGTGCCCGTCATCTGCTGGAACAGTTCGGTCGCCACTTGCGCCGACGAGCTGCCCGAGCCGTAGTTGAGCTTGCCCGGCTGGCGCTTGGCCAGGGCCACGAGTTCGGCGATGCTGTTGACGCCCAGCTTGGGGTTGACCACCAGCAGCAGCGGGCCCTTGGCCAGCAGGGCCACGGGCGCGAAATCCTTGAGCGGGTCGTACGACAGCTTCTTGAGCAGATGGGGGTTGGCCGACTGCGTGGTGTTGGTCGTCATGAAGACGGTATAGCCGTCGGGCTGCGAGCGCGCCACATGCTGGGCCGCGATGCTGCCGAAGGCGCCCGCGCGGTTGTCGACGATCACCGATTGCCCGGTTTCCTTGCCCACTTCGGCGGCCACGGCGCGGGCCAGGCCGTCGGTGGCGCTGCCCGGCGTCGAGCCGATCACGATGGTGATGGGCCGTGTCGGGAAGCTCTGGGCGAAGACGCCCGAGCAGGAAAGCAGTGCGAGGGCAAGGAGGGTGCGGCGTGCAGGCATGGTTTGTGTCCTTAATAGTTATGGGTCGCTCACAGGGGAAACAGCCGCGGCGGCGCGCAAGCCGCCGCGGCAAAAGGCGCTTACGCTTTCCAGCCGCTGAGCAGCGTGTCGAGCTGCTGCTGCTGCGTGGCGGTCAGCGGCCAGGCCGACGGCGCGCGCGTCGCGCCGCAGTCATTCCCCATCCACTGCAGCGCGGCCTTGACCACGGTGACATTGGCGCCGTTGTTCTCCTGGGCGCGCAGTTCCTCGAACGGCAGCATCTGGCCGATCAGGCGCATCGCCAGCGCGTAGTCGGCTTGTTCGAGGGCGTTGTAGATCGCCACCGAACGCTCGGGGAACACATTGATCAGCCCTGACGTGAAGCCGCGCGCGCCCACGGCGTACAGCGGCGGCGCCCAGACTTCGGCCAGGCCGCCGACCCAGGCGAGATTGCGGTCGGCCGTGCGGCGGATGATCTCGGCCAGCACCAGCGGCGTGGGCGAGGCCCACTTGACGCCCACGACTTCGGGAATGCGGCACAGCGCTTCGATGGTCGCCAGGCCTATGTTTTCATTGCGCAGGTACAGCACCAGCGGCAGGCCTTCGGCGGCCTCGGCGATCTGCTGCACATAGGTGACCACGCCGCGCGGCGCGACAAACGGGTCTGGCGGCTGGTGCACCATCAGCGCATCGGCGCCGGCGCGCGCCGAGGCCTTGGCCAGCGCGCGCGCTTCATGCACGCTGCGGCCCACGCCGCCGAGCAGGGGCACGCGGCCGGCCACGCATTCGGCGGCCACATGCACCATGCGTTCGGCTTCCTGCGCCTGCAGCCCATAGAATTCGCTGGTATTGCCATTCGCCACCAGCACATGCACGCCGGCGTTGACAGCACGGTCGACGACCGGCTGCAGCGGTGCGCTGCAGACTGCGTCCTGTGCATCGAAAGGCGTGACAAGAATGCCGGAAATGCCATTGAGCGCTGCGCGCAGGGCCGGGCCGGTGAAAGAAGTCATGTGGGCTCCCAGAAGACTGTTGGTCGAAAACAGTGACTCTAGAAGTGCATCAAGGCGGCGTCCAATCCAGACATCGGATGCCGCAATTCAATAAATGAATCATGTTCCAACTGACCCAACTTCGCTGCTTCGTGGCCGTCGCTTCCGAGCTGCATTTCGGCCGCGCGGCGGCGCTGCTGCACATGACGCAGCCGCCGCTGACGCGCCAGATCCAGCTGCTGGAACATGAAGTCGGCGTGCAGTTGCTCGAACGCGCGGGCGGCGCCGTGCGCCTCACGGTGGCCGGCAAGATCTTTCTGCGCGAAGCCGAAGACATACTGCGGCGCAGCCAGGCGGCAACGATTGCCGCGCGTCGCGCAATGCAGGCCGAAGCCGGCAGCGTGACGCTGGGCTTCATTCCCGCGGCCAGCTTCACGATACTGCCGCAGCTGCTGGCCTTCGTGCGCGCGCGCCTGCCCGACGTGCACCTGGTGCTGCGCGAAATGCAGTCGGTCGATCAGATCGAGGCCCTGGGCGCGGACCGCATCGACATCGGCATTGTCCGGCCGTTCGCGCCGCGCAGCTTCAGCGCGTGGGCGCCGCTGGTGCGCGAGCCCTACATGCTGGCCATGCCGCTGGACCACGCGCTCGCGGCGCTGGACGAAGTGCCGCTGGCCGCGCTGCAAGGCCAGGCCTTCATCGAGTTCTGCCCGTCGGAGTCACGCTACCTCTACGAAATCGTCGCCGGCCAGCTGCGCGCCAACGGCGTCGCGCCCGAGACCGTGCAGACCCTGAGCCATACGCATTCCATCCTGGCGCTGGTCGATGCGAACGTGGGCATCGCGCTGGTGCCGCGTTCGGGCATGAACCTGCGCTATGCCAACGTCTGCTTCAAGCCCATCGCCCATGTGACCGGACTCGATGTGGAAATGCACCTCGCCTGGCGGCGCGAAAGCCGCCATGGCGTGGCGAACACGCTGCGGGAACTGCTGCAGGCGGAGTTTCCCGCGGCGGCCTGAGCCGGCGCTCAGACGCGCTGGATGAAGCCGTCGAGCAACTGCGCGAACACTTCGGGCTGCTCGACGCAGCTGATGTGCGCGGCCTCGATGGGTGCGAGTTCGGCGCCGGGAATGCCGTCGGCGATCTGCTGCGACAGCGCCATGGGCGTGGCCGCGTCCAGCGTGCCGCCGATCACCAGCGCCGGGCAGCGTATCGAAGGATTGGTCAGGTGCAACTCGATGCCCGCGACCGCGGCGCAGGCCTGGGCATAGGGCTTGGCGGCAATCTCCACCAGCGTTGCGCGCATCTGCGCGACGCGCTGCGGGTTCTTGGCGAGGAAGTCGGGCGACAGCCAGCGCTGCAGCGCGCCGTCGGCAATCGCCGCCACGCCCTGGGCCGCGACGGTGTCGATGCGTGTCTGCCAGCCCTGGCGCGCGGCGGCGTCGTAGTGCGCGGCCGAGTTGGCAATGGTGATGCTCTGCACCGCGCTCGGGTACAGCGCCGCGAGCGCCTGGGCTGTCATGCCGCCCATGGACACGCCGGCGAAATGCACCGGGCCGCGACCGAGCTGGGCAATCAGCTGGGCCGCGTCCTGGGCCAGGTCCTGCATGCTGAAGTCGGTGTCGCTGGCCGGCGAACGGCCATGGCCGCGGTGGTCGTAGCGCACGACGGTGTAGCGGTCCTGCAGCAGTGCGGTGACTTCGTCCCACATGTGCAGGTCGCAGCCCAGGGCGTGGCTCAGAACGATGACGGGACCTTGTCCCTGGACGATGGAATGCAATTCGGGCATGGGCAACAGCGAAGAAATGGGGGCGAATGAAAAAGGGCCTGCAAGCAGGCCCGGTAAGGATAAGGTCAATCCACCTTGATGTTGGATTCCTTGATCAGCTTGGTCCAGCGGTCCGTCTCGGTCTTCAGATGGACTGCGAGTGCCTGGGGCGTGCTGCCGATGGGCTCGGCGCCGATGGCGCTCAGGCGCTTCTTGACTTCGGGGTCGTTCATCGCTTCGTTGAGCGTCTTGCCCAGCTTTTCGACGATGGGCGCAGGCGTGCCCGCGGGCATGAAGGTCGCGAACCAGGGCGAGACTTCATAGCCGGGAACGCCGGCTTCGGCGACCGTGGGAACGTCGGGCAGCGAAGGCGAACGCGTCTTGGTGGTGATCGCGATCGCGCGCAGCTTGCCGGCCTCGATATGAGGGCGTGCCGAAGTGATGCTGTCGAACATGAAATCGACCTGGCCGCCGAGCAGATCGGTGACTGCCGGGCCGCTGCCGCGGTACGGCACATGCAGCATCTTCACGCCGGTCAGCGAGGTGAAGCTCGCGCCCGCGAGGTGAATGGACGTGCCGTTGCCGGCCGACGCATAGGTCAGCTTGTCGGGCTGCTGCTTGGCCTTGGCGATCAGGTCCTTGACGCTCTTCACGTCAGACTGCTTGGGTCCCGCGACCAGGATGTTGGGCACCACGGCCAGCAGGCTCACGGGCGCGAAGTCCTTGATCGGGTCGTAGCTCAGCTTGTTGTAGAGCGCGCCGTTGGTCGCCATGCCTATCGAGGTGATCATCAGCGTGTAGCCGTCGGCCGGCGATTTGGCAACGGCGTCCGCGCCGATGTTGCCGCCCGCGCCCGCCTTGTTTTCGATCACGAAAGGCTGGCCCAGCTTGCGGCCCGCGACTTCGCCCAGCGTGCGCGCGATCGCATCCATTGCGCCACCTGGCGGAAACGGCACTATCCATTTGACGGGCTTGTCGGGCCAGTTGCCGACGGTGCCCTGGGCGAAGGCGGGAATGGCGCAGGCCAGCAGTGCGGTGCCAGCCAGTGCCTGGCGCAGGAAAGTACGTTTCATTTTTTTGTCTCCATGGAAAACTCGTTCGCCGCGCACGAAGCCCCAGGGCATTTTCAGTGCGCAGCCTACAAAACCGGCGTGCCCCAACTCAGGGGCAGCGAGCAAGCGCCGCCGCGCAGCGAGGCTGCCGTCCCCCTCCACCGAAGGTTGAGAGGGGGAAGCGCCGCAGGCGCTCAGGGGGTGCTTAACTGATTGCAGAAGGGTGGCGCGCCAGCGGCGTCACATCGATGTCCATGTAGGGGAAAAGGGGCAGGCCTTGCAGCAGGTCGTGCAGTTCGTCGTTCGACGCCACGTTGAAGACGCTGTAGTTGGCGTATTCGCCGACCACGCGCCAGATCGATTGCCAGCGGCCGTCGCGCTGCAGTTCCTGCGAATAGGCTTTCTCGCGCAGCTTGATTTCGTTGACCTGCTCCAGGGGCAGGTCATGGGGAATGCGCACATCCATGCGGACAAGAAATAGCATCGGTGTCTCCTCTGAGGGTGGGGCCGCGCGCGCCGGGCGCGCGGCTGAAAAAAGTCAGGCGCGGGCCGCGCCCAGGTCCACGTGCAGCGGCTGCTGGCCTGCCAGCGCGCGGTCGAAACGGTCGAGCTGACTCAGCGAGACCGTGAGGCCGTAGCCCGGGCCGTCGGGCAGTTGCAGTTCGAAGTTGCTGATCGGCATCTGCTGCTCGACGATGTCGTCGACCAGCAGCTGCGGGCCGAACAGTTCACAGCCATGGTGGGCGCCGGGCAGGGTCGAGAACACATGGGCCGAAGCCGCGCTGCCTATCGACGTTTCGAGCATCGTTCCGCCATACCAGCCGATGTCGGCGGCCTCGGCCACGGCCGCGACCTTGCGCGTGCGCAGCAGTCCGCCGTGCTTGGCGACCTTGAGCGAGAACACATGCGAGGCCTGCTCGCGCGCCAGCATCATCGCGTCCTGCGGCGTGCAGACGGTCTCGTCGGCCATGATCAGCGCGCCGCGCAGTTCCTGCGTCAGCTGGCGCAGCGCGGGAACGTTCCACTTGGCCACGGGCTGTTCGATCAGCGTGACGCCGGCTTCTATCAGCTGGGGCAGATAGCGGCGTGCGGTATTGCCGTCCCAGGCCTGGTTCACGTCCACGGTGAGCGTGGCGCTATCGGGCAGGCCGCGCGCGATGCGGCTCACATGGGCCACGTCGTCCTGCGGCGCGCGCGCGCCTATCTTCATCTTGAAAATACGGTGGCGGCCCTGCTCCAGGCGCAGCTGGGCTTCCTGCAGATCGCGCTCCACGTCGCCGCTGGCCAGCGTCCAGGCCAGGGGCAGGCTCTGGTGCAGCTTGCCGCCCAGCAGCTGCCAGGCGGGAATGTTCAGCGTGCGCGCCAGCGCATCGATCAGCGCCATTTCGACGGCCGATTTCGCGAATGCGTTGCCCTTGCAGGCCAGGTCCATGCGCGCCAGCACCTGTTCGATGCCGCCCGCTTGCTGACCGATCACGGCGGGCGCGAGGTAGTTTTCTATCGCATGCGCGATGCTTTCGGGCGACTCCTCGTTCCACGACGGGCCGCCAATGGTCGCGGCTTCGCCGAAACCGCAGGCGCCGTTGCGCAGCCACAGCTGCACGATGACCGGGCTCTGGCGCTGGATGGAACCGAACGACAGCTTGTGCGGGCGAATGGTGGGGATGTCCAGGATGCGCACCTGGATGCGCTCGATGGTGAATTCGTTGCTCATGCGGATTTCTTTGCGGCGGCAGCGCAGGAAGGTGCCGCTGAACACAGCTTAATGTCGGATATTTAACCAATCCAATGATTTATTTCTGTTGATCCATTCGATAATTTCGAACGTTTATTTTTTGCCAGGGATGGCTTCCATGGAAATC
This sequence comes from Acidovorax sp. CCYZU-2555, assembly GCF_018413525.1. Lineage (GTDB taxonomy): Bacteria > Pseudomonadota > Gammaproteobacteria > Burkholderiales > Burkholderiaceae_C > Comamonas. The sequence goes on along the minus strand of NZ_JAHCDD010000002.1, from coordinate 80,175 downwards.
CGCCAGCTGCGCTACTTTCTCGACATCGCACGAACCGAGCATCTGACGACCTCGGCCAAGCAACTGTTCGTCACCCAGTCGACGCTGTCGCACGGCCTGCGCCAGATCGAGGACGAGCTGGGCGTGCCGCTGTTCGAGCGCGTGGGCCGGGGCCTCAAACTGTCGCAGGCGGGCCTGGTGTTCAAGGACTACGCGGCGCGCGCGCTGCAGGAGCTCGAAGCCGGGCGCATGGCGCTGGCAGATTTGGCGAGCCTGCAGGCCGGCCATCTCACGGTGGGCGTGATTCCGACTTCGCTGCACACGCTGGTGCCGTCGGCCGTGGCGGCGTTCAATGCGCGCTATCCCAAGATCCACGTGGTGCTGCGCGAACTGCTGGCGCCCGACATCGAAGCCCTGCTGCTCAGCGGCGATCTCGACCTGGGCATGGCTTTCCACCCCGCGGGCGTTGCGGGCGTCGACTCCGAACCGCTGTTCGAAGAGCATATGCAGTTCGTCGCCCATGCCTCGCACCCGCTCGCGGGCCAGGCGCCGCTGCAGTTGCAGCAACTGCAGGACGTTCCGCTGGCCCTGCTGTCGCGGCGCTTTGCCACGCGGCGCCTGCTCGAAGAGCATTTTCGCGCCGCGGGCGTTCAGCCCAAGGTCATGGTCGAGATGGAGTCGGTGCACGCGCTGATCGCCGCCTGCCACTGGGGGCCGCAGCTGGCCTGCATCGTGCCGCAGCGCGCCGCGGCGCTGCACGGCCAGGGCCTTTGCGCGCTGGGCCTGCAGCCGCCGCTGCTGCGCACCGCGAGCCTGCTGTGGAACGCGCGCACTTCGCGCAGCGCGGCCGCCCAGGCCTTTGCGGGTCTGCTGACCGAAAGCGTGCAGCAGCAGCATTGGACCGCGCCAGCCGACGCGCCCATTCATGCATGAATCTCATATCTGGATGCAAACAAATCGTTTGCCCGGGTAGACGCAACGGCCTACGATCACCTCCAGTTCCTGCCCACCATGCGCTTTGCGCAAAGGTGGCCGCAGCCCCCGATATCCACCGCATCCGAGGAGACACAACATGGCCGGCAACTTCCAATGGGACGATCCCTTCCAACTCGACCAGCAACTCACCGAAGACGAGCGCATGGTGCGCGACGCCGCGCGTGACTATTGCCAGGGCCAGCTGGCGCCGCGCGTGCTGGAAATGTTCCGCCATGAAAAGTCCGACATCACCATCTTCCGCGAGATGGGCGAGCTGGGCCTGCTGGGCCCGACGATTGGCACCAACTACGGCGGCGCCGGCCTGAACTACGTGAGCTACGGCCTGGTGGCGCGCGAGATCGAGCGCATCGATTCAGGCTACCGCTCGATGGCCAGCGTGCAAAGCTCGCTGGTGATGGTGCCCATCAACGAATTCGGCAGCGAAGAGCAAAAGCAGAAGTACCTGCCCAAGCTGGCCAGCGGCCACTTCATCGGCTGCTTCGGCCTGACCGAACCCGACCACGGCTCCGACCCGGGCTCCATGGCCACGCGCGCCTACAAGGTGGACGGCGGCTACAAGCTCAAGGGCAGCAAGATGTGGATCACCAACAGCCCCGTGGCTGATGTGTTCGTCGTCTGGGCCAAGGAAGTTTCCGAAGGCGGCGCGGTCGGCCAGATCCGCGGCTTCATCCTGGAAAAGGGCTGGAAGGGCCTGACCGCCCCCGCAATTCACGGCAAGGTCGGCCTGCGTGCCTCGATCACCGGCGAAATCGTCATGGACGACGTGTTCGTTCCCGAAGAAAACGCCTTCCCCGAAGTGCGCGGCCTCAAGGGTCCGTTCACCTGCCTCAACAGCGCACGCTTCGGCATTGCCTGGGGCGCGATGGGCGCGGCCGAAGCCTGCTGGCACACCGCGCGCCAGTACACGCTGGACCGCAAGCAGTTCGGCCGCCCCCTGGCCGCCAACCAGCTGGTGCAAAAGAAGCTCGCCGACATGCAGACCGAAATCACGCTGGGCCTGCAGGCCGCGCTGCGCGTGGGCCGCATGAAGGACGAACACCAGAACGTGGTCGAGATCACGTCGCTGATCAAGCGCAACAACTGCGGCAAGGCCCTGGATATCGCCCGCCTGGCGCGCGACATGCTCGGCGGCAACGGCATCAGCGACGAATTCGGTGTGGCCCGCCATCTGGTGAACCTCGAAGTGGTCAACACCTACGAAGGCACGCACGATGTGCACGCGCTGATTCTCGGCCGCGCGCAGACGGGCATTGCGGCGTTCGCGAACTGATTGCACTGAGCGGGGAGGCAGGGCCTGCCCGTGCCGCTCGGCAGTTCCGTACGTCCTGAGCCTTAATCATGAGGACAGGGCGTTCATCCTTCGACAAGCTCAGGACGAACGGATGACCGTTCGTGGTGAGCTTGTCGAACCATGAACGGCCTGCCCTCCAGTAGAAGCCCCCATGACCACATCCCCCCCCACCGCCCTCGCCGGCATCAAAGTCCTCGACCTGTCGCGCGTGCTCGCCGGCCCCTGGTGCACGCAGATGCTTGCCGACCTGGGCGCCGACGTCGTCAAGGTGGAGCGCCCGGTCGCGGGCGACGACACGCGCCACTGGGGCCCGCCGTTCCTGCGCGACGAGAACGGCCAGGACTCGCGCGAAGCCAGCTACTTCACGGCCTGCAACCGCAACAAGCGCTCGATCACCATCGACATGGCCCACCCCGAAGGCCAGGCGCTGCTGCAGCGCATGGCCGGCGAAGCCGATGTGGTCGTCGAGAACTTCAAGGTCGGCGGCCTGCGCCAGTACGGCCTCGATTACGACAGCCTCAAGGCGCGCAATCCGCGCCTGATCTACTGCTCCATCACCGGTTTCGGCCAGGACGGGCCCTACGCCGAGCGCGCGGGCTACGACCTGATGGTGCAGGCCATGTGCGGCCTGATGAGCATCACGGGCCATGCCGACGGTGCGCCCGGCGGCGGCCCGCTCAAGGCCGGCGTGGCGGTGATCGACGTGTTCACCGGGCTGTACGCGAGCAATGCGATTCTCGCGGCGATCAACGCGCGCCACGCGAGCGGCCAGGGCCAGTACATCGACATGGCGCTGCTCGACGTGGGCATGGCGGTGCTCGCCAACCAGGCCGCGGGCTATCTCGCCACGGGCGAGGCGCCGGGCCGCGCGGGCAATGTGCACCCCAGCCTCGCGCCCTACCAGGACTTCGTGACTTCGGACGGCAACGTGATGCTGGCAATCGGCAACGACGGCCAGTTCGCGCGCTTTTGCGCCGCCATCGCCGCGCCCGAATGGGCCCAGGACGCGCGCTTCGCGACCAATACCGCGCGCGTGCAGCACCGCGCGGCGCTGCTGGCGCTGATGGAGCCCGTGCTGCGCCAGCGCACCACGGCCGCCTGGATCGCGCTGTTCGAAGACAAGGCCGTGCCCTGCGGCCCGATCAACACCGTGGCCCAGGCTTTCGACGATCCCCAGGTCAAGGCCAGGGGCCTGCGCATAGAACTGCCGCGCGACACAAATGACGGCATGCCGGCCGTGGCCGGCGTCGCCAACCCGATGCGGCTGTCGGGCACGCCCGTGGTCTACCACCGCGCGCCGCCCGCGCTGGGCCAGCACACCGATGAGGTGCTGCAGCAGTTGGGACTGGACGCCGAGAAGATCGCGGCGCTGCGCGGCAACGGCGCGATCTGACAGCCCGTTACCCCTGAGTCGGTCGACAGGGCGGCGATCTGCGCAAGCCCTGGGGGCCTCTGGGCAATATCCCTGCCCGGGCCTCTGATCGAATATGCGGAAAATCCCTGGCGATTTGATGCAGGACAAGACACGCCTGCAAACTCAAATGCCCCCTGGGAAACTACTGAAGCATTTAACTGTCGCCGGGAAATTGCGCTGCCAACAATGCCATTAGCATATTGTCACGTTGAACAAAATATTCCCTGGAGACAATTCAATGGTTCGCAAAAGCATTTTGGCCTTGGGCATTCTTTCCCTTTTCGGCAGCGCCTTCGCGCAGTCGGCCTATCCGAACAAGCCCATCAAGCTGCTCGTGCCTTTCGCCGCGGGCGGTACCACCGACCTGATTGCCCGCGTGATCGCCGATCCGCTGGGCCGTGAACTCGGCCAGCCCGTGATCGTGGAAAACCGCGGCGGCGGTGGGGGCAGCATCGGCGCCGCCGAAACCGCACGCGCCACGCCCGACGGCTACCACCTGGGCATTGCCACGGTGTCGACCACGGCGACCAACCCGGCGATCAACCCCAAGATTCCTTACAACGTCGCCACCGACTTCACGCCCGTCATCAACATTGCGGCCACGCCCAATGTGATCGCGGCCAACCCCCAGTTCGCGGGCAAGAACTACAAGCAGTTCCTCGAGGAAATCAAGAAGAACCCCGCCAAGTACTCCTACGCCTCGCCGGGCACGGGCTCGATCACCCATCTGATGATGGAAATGTTCAAGCTGTCTACCGGCACCGACATGATGCACGTGCCTTACCGCGGTTCGGGCCCGGCGCTCAATGACGCCGTCGCCGGCCAGGTGCCGCTGATTTTCGACAACTTGCCTTCGGCCCTGCCCTTCATCAAGGAAAAGCGCCTCGTGGCCCTGGTGGTCGCTGCGCCCGAGCGCGTGCCCGCGATGCCCGATGTACCCACATTCAAGGAAATCGGCCTCGAGCCCGTGAACCGCATGGCCTATTACGGCATCGTCGGCCCCAAGAACCTGCCCAAGGACATCGTCGACAAGGTCAATGCCGCCACGCGCAAGGTGCTGCAGGACCCCGCGATCCGCAAGCGCATCGAGGAAACCGGCTCCATCATCCAGGCCGGCACGCCCGAGAAGTTTGCCCAGCAGATGAAGGAAGAACTCACGGTCTACAAGGACGTGGTCGTCAAGCAGAAGCTCACGATGGATTGAGCTGCGCGCAACGAAAAAAAACCCCGCATCGCGGGGTTTTTTTTGGGGCCGAGCGGCGGCTGGATCAGCTGCCTTCGCCGAAGGTCAGCTGACCGGCGTCACGTGCACGTTGCAGGTCGGCAACCACCTGGTCGCGGCTCACGGCCTGGCCTTGCGCGGTCTTGGCGGGGTAGAGGTCGGGACGCACCTCGCTCATGCGGGCACCGGAGACCGTTTCCAGCAGCTCGCCGTTGGCACGCGCACGCTGGAACTCGGCGATCACCTGGGCACGGGTATTGCCCGCGGCCTGCTGTTGCGCAGGGTATTGCTGCGGGTTGAGCACCTTGGGTGCCAGGCCCATTTCGCCTTCGGCGATGCTGCCGGTGCGCTGGGCTTCGGCCAGATCGGCGAGCACCTGGGCGCGGGTCAGGCCGGAGGTGGGTTCGGCGGCCATGGCGTGGCCGGCGACTGCAGCGGTGAGGGACAGAATCAGGATCGAAGCGGTGTGACGGATGGAGCTCATGAGATCTTTCAGAAGAGGTTCAAGGAAGGCGGCGGTTCGGTGATCCGGGGTCTGCTGCCTAGCGAATGAAGACAATTCTGTGACCAGAGCACTGACGCGAAGATTGCGTGGACATTACGTTTTTGTCATGTGCGAAATCGCGTTAGCCACTACCATTACTGCCTTCCCCCGGACCGGCACAAGCACTCCATGCGCATATTGATCATTGAAGACGAAGTCAAATCCGCGGATTATCTGCAAAAGGGTTTGACCGAGTCCGGCTATCAGATCGAAGTCGCATACAACGGCGTGGACGGTTTTCATCTGTCCCGCAATTCCGATTTTGATCTGCTGATTCTTGACGTCATGTTGCCGGGAATGGACGGCTGGAGTTTCATTCGGAAATTTCGTGAAACCCACCAGACGCCGGTATTGTTTCTGACCGCACGCGATGCCATCGAAGACCGCGTAAAAGGGCTGGAACTCGGCGCCGACGATTACCTGGTCAAACCGTTTTCCTATGCCGAACTGCTGGCGCGCGTGCGCACCTTGCTGCGCCGCACGCCGCTGCGCGAGCCCGACGTCTTTCGCCTCGCCGACCTCGAAATGGACTTGCTGCGCCGACGCGTCACGCGCCAGGGCCAGCGCATAGAACTGACCAACAAGGAGTTCGCGCTGCTGCAATTGCTGCTGCAGCACCAGGGCGAAGTGATGTCGCGCACGCGCATTGCGTCCCAGGTCTGGGACATGAACTTCGACAGCGATACGAATGTCGTCGATGTCGCCATACGCCGCCTGCGCGCCAAGATCGACGACGGCTACGACACCAAACTGATACAGACCGTGCGCGGCATGGGCTACCGCATCGAGGCCGAGACAGAATGAAGAAATTCGAGCAGATCAGCCTGCGCCTGCGGCTGGCACTGATGTTTGCCGCCGTGAGCGCGATTTTGTTTGGCGCGATGGGGTTTTATGTCTACGACGCGCTCAAGACCGAACTCAAGCAGCGCGACGACGAAGCCCTGATCGCGCGCATCGAACGCATGCGCATTCTTTCGGGCGATCCCGAATATGTCGAAACCTTGCGCCAGCACCCGCACCTCTATGCGCATACGCTGGGCAACAAGGAAAACATTCTCTGGATCATCAACGACCGCGGCGAGCTGCTGGTCGAAATCAATCCCACCGACATGCAGCGGCCGGCCTTTCCCGCCGACGGCTCGCCCATGCTGTTCAACAACACCGGCCCCGAAGCCGCGCGGCTGGCCTGGGCCCATGTGGTCTGCCCGCCCGGCATCCTGCACGTGATCACCGGCACGCTGCTGAACTCGCGCATCCAGATGCTCGCCGCCTACCGCACCAATCTCGCCCTCGCCTGGCTGGTGGGCGTGCTGCTGGCGTTTGCGATGGGCTGGGAAGTGGTGCGCCGCGGCCTGCTGCCGCTGCGCCGCCTGAGCCTGCAGGCCGCGGCCATCCACCCGCAGCAGCTGGGCCTGCGGCTGGACGCCCAGCGCCAGCCCCAGGAGCTGCAAGGCCTGACCTGCGCGCTCAACCTGATGCTCGCGCGGCTCGAAGAAGGCTATTCGCGGCTGTCGCGCTTTTCCGAAGACCTGGCGCACGAGATGCGCACGCCGCTCAACAACCTCATGGGCCAGAACCAGCAGGCGCTCAACCAGCCACGCAGCGTGGAAGACTATGAAAACCTGCTGGTGTCCAAGCAGGAGGAATACGAGCGTCTGGCGCGCATGATCGACAACATGCTGTTTCTCGCGCGCGCCGAAAAGCCCGAGGCCATGCTGCAGCTGAAGTCGCTGGACCTCGCTCATCTGACAGGCCGCGTATGCGACTATTTCGAAGGCATGGCCGACGAACGCGACATGCAGATGCGCAATCTGGCGCAGGGGGGGCTGATCGCCGATTCGGCGCTGCTGGCGCGCGCCATGGCCAACCTGGTCTCGAACGCCTTGCGCTACGGCGCGGCCGGCAGCGTGGTCACGGTCAGCAGCCAGGTGCATGCGCTGGGCCTGGACATCGAAGTCTCCAACCATGGCGAGCCCATCGCCGCCGAACACCTGCCGCGGCTGTTCGACCGGTTCTACCGCTGCGATCCGGCGCGCGCCCAGCCCGGCGACTCGGGCGGTCTGGGGCTGGCGATTGCGCAGTCGATCATGCACATGCACAAAGGCCAGGTGCTGGTCGACAGCCAGCCCAAGGAAACGCGCTTCATTCTGCGTTTCGGGCCGGAGTCGGTGACACAGGTTCCTGCTGCTTAGTACAGCACGCGGCAGCGGATGGTGCCGGGGATGTCGGTGAGCTGCGCCATGGGCAGATCGACCGTGTCGGCGACGATGTCCATCACCATGTAGCCCAGCGTTTCATCGGTGCGCAGATACTGGCCCGCGATGTTGATGCCATGCTGCGCGAACACCTGGTTCACGGCCGACAGGATGCCCGGCACGTTGTGGTGCACATGCAGGATGCGCTTGTGGCCGGGGTGGGAAGGCAGCGCCACTTCGGGGAAGTTCACTGCCGAGGTGGTCGTGCCGTTGTCGCTGTACTTGATCAGCTTTTCCGCCACTTCAAGACCGATGTTGGCCTGCGCTTCAGCGGTGGAGCCGCCGATGTGCGGCGTCAGGATCACGTTGTCGAGGCCGCGCAGCGGCGACTCGAACTCATCCTTGTTGGTGCGCGGCTCGACCGGGAACACGTCGAGCGCGGCGCCCAGCAGGCGACCCGAGCGCATGGCGGCGGCCAGCGCATCGATCTCGACCACGGTGCCGCGCGAGGCATTGATCAGGATGGCGCTGGGCTTCATGGCGGCGATTTCGGCCGCGCCAATCATCCATTGCGTCGAAGGCAGCTCGGGCACATGCAGGCTCACGATGTCGCTGACGGCCAGCAGTTCCTGCAGCGAGGCGGCCTGGCGCGCATTGCCCAGCGGCAGCTTGGTGGTGATGTCGTGGAAAACGACCTGCATGCCCAGCGCTTCGGCCAGCACCGACAGCTGCGTGCCGATAGAGCCGTAGCCGACGATGCCCAGCGTCTTGCCGCGGATCTCGTACGAGTTGTCGGCCGTCTTGAGCCAGCCGCCGCGGTGCGAGGCCGCGTTCTTCGCGGGAATGCCCCGCAGCAGCAGGATGGCTTCGCCCAGCACCAGTTCGGCGACCGAGCGGGTATTGGAATAAGGCGCGTTGAACACCGCCACGCCGCGCTGGCGTGCGGCATTGAGATCGACCTGGTTGGTGCCTATGCAGAAGCAGCCCACGGCGACGAGCTTGTGCGCGGCCTGGAAGACCGCTTCGGTCAGCTGCGTGCGCGAACGGATGCCGACGAAGTGCACGTCGGCGATCTTGCGCTCGAGCTCCTCGGCCGGCAACGCGCCGGAGATCGCTTCCACATTGGTGTAGCCCGCGTTCTGCAGAAGCTGCAGAGCGCCGGGATGGATACCCTCCAGCAGCAAAAACTTGATTTTCGACTTGTCCAGCGACGTCTTGTTGGTCATTCAAAGCTCCGATTGCGCAATCCTCCATTACAGCGGATTCTGGATACCGCTACGCCGGATAGGTCCTCCTGAGAACTCCTCGCATTGCCGCTGCGCGCAATTCGGCCCGCACGCGGCGGCGCAAGATCCTAGGAAAGCACCTGAAAGTACTGTCCCAGAGGCTCGCGCTCGGTCTGCGTCTGGTTGTCGGGCGCAAGCGGATCGGCCCAGCCCAGGGCCACGCCGCAGACCACGACTTCGCTGTCGGGCAGGCCCAGCTCGCGGCGCACGATCTCGGGATAGGAGGCCAGCGCGCCGATGGCGCAGGCACCCAGCCCCTTGGCATGCGCGGCCATCAGCAGGCCATGCAGGCACATTCCCAGGTCCATGAAGCCGCCGCTGCCGAAGTCGCGGTCCAGCGTCACCAGCAAGGCCACGGGCGCGTCGAAGAAACGGTAGTTGCGTTCGAACTGCTGCTGGCGCGCGGCCGCGTCGCCGCGCGCAATGCCCAGGCTGCGGTACAGCGCCTGGGCCGACGCCACCTGGCGCTTGCGCAGCTGCATGGGCATGGGCTGGGGAAAGTAGTCGTACTCCTCGCGCGCGGGCTGCTGCGTGCGCACCGCCTCGCACAGCGCGGCGCTCACGCGCGCGCGCGCTTGGCCTTGCAATGCCCAGAAACGCCCGGGCTGCAGATTGGCACCGCTGGGCGCCTGGCGCGCGGTTTCGAGCAGGCTTTCGAGCAGGTCCTGCGGCACGGGATCGGGCAGGAAGCCGCGCACCGAACGGCGGCTGCGCGCCAATTCGGCGTAATCCGCGGGCGCGTTGAATGTCATGGAGTCGGAAGAGGAGGAATGCATGGAAATTCCCGCGCGCTCAGGCGCGCAGGCTTTGAAAGATCGTCGCCGCGCCCAGGCCGCCCGCACCGGCGATGCAGGCCAGGCCATTTTGCGCGCCCTCGCCCAGGCTTTGCAGTTGCGCCAGCACGCGCACCGCCGCGATCGCGCCCGAAGCGCCAATTGGGTGGCCGCGCGCCAGCCCGCCGCCCTGGGCGTTGAGGCGTTCGGGGTCCATCCCCAGTTCGGAACGGAAGTCCAGGCCTTGCACCGCGAACGCGTCGTGCAGTTCCCAGCGCGCGATGTCCTGCACGCCCAGCGCCAGGCGATCCAGCAGCTGGCGCGCCGCGGTCGCGGCGCACAGCATGGGCGTTTCGGGCGCGCCGCCCACGCTCACCGCGCCGCGCCACAGCGCCGCGGGTTGCAGCCCCCATTCGCGGCAGGCGTTGGGCGTGGCCAGCAGCAGCAGCGCCGCGCCGTCGGCCTTGGGCGAAATCGCCACGGTGCTCACGGCGCAAGCGGCGCCGCCCGGCGCCATTGCCGCCACCGGCATGCGCGCCACGCGCTCGGCGCGCAGCAGGCGCGGATAGGCGTCATGGTCCAGGCCCTGCAGCGCAATGATTTCCGCGCGCTGATCGGCGCGTGCGGCGACGGCTTGGTCATGGCTGGCGATCGCATACGCGTCCTGCGCGCTGCGCGCACAGGCGCTGCGCTGGGCGTAATCTGCCGCGGCCTGCAGCATGTCGGGATCGCGCTCGGGCCAGGGCGCGAACGCGGGTCGTTCATAGGCGACCGCGGGGTCCTGCGGCTGCAGCGGCCGGTGCTGGCGAATCGGCGCGCGGCTCCAGGCCTCGGCGCCGCCCGCGATCACGATGCGCGCCTGACCCGATGCGAGCAGGCCGCAGGCCAGCGTGATTGCGTCCAGGCCCGCGCAGCACTGGGTGTCCACCGTATAGGCAGCGCTGGTCTCGCGCAGTCCGGCAGCCAGCGCGAGCATGCGCGCGGGGTTGCCGCCCGCGCCCAGCGCATTGCCCAGCACCACGGCGTCCACCGCATCGGCACGCAGGCCGGCGCGCGCCAGCAGCGCCTGCACCAGCGGCGCCGCGAGTTCATGGGACTGCAGTTGCGCCAATGCACCGCCCACGGGGGCGACCGGGCTGCGCGCCCAGGCGATGACGGGAATGGCAGCAGCGCTCATGGCCAGGGCCGCAGATATTGCGGCTTGCTGTCGGTGTCCAGGGCCTGCAGCGCGCGCGCAAGCGTTGCATGGTCGGTCTTGCCGCTGGCCGTGAGCGGCCATGCGCCCTGCCACAGCCACCAGTGGCGCGGCGCCTTGAAGGCTTCCAGCGTCACGCGGCACCACTGGGCCAGCGCCAGCGCGTCGGGCATGGGGCACACGTCATCGACCGGCGACTGCAATACCGCGTGCACCGCATGGCCGCGCAGACCGTCGGCCACGCCATGCAGCGACACCTGGCCCAGCTGCGGATGGGCTTGCAGCCGCGCTTCGACTTCTTCAGGAAACAGGTTCTTGCCCTGGGTCACGATCATGCGGCTTTCGCGCCCACGCAGATGCAGCCAGCCCTGGGCGTCGATATGGCCCATGTCGCGCACCGACAGCCAGTCGCCGCGGCGCAGCGCGGCCGAGCCGTCGGAATGCCCCACATAGTCGATGAACAGCATGGGGCTGCGCACCCAGATGAGCCCCGGCTCGCCCGCGTTGTCGCCCGTGTCGGTCAGCGGGTCGGCGCCGATGTGCAGCCTCACATTGCTGAACGGCCGGCCCACGGCCTGGGCTGGGGCCTGGGGATCGGCGTCCATCCAGGCGATATAGCTGGCTTCGGACGCGCCATAGAACTCGACGATGCGCGCCTTGGGAAACAGCGCCTGCAGCGCCGGCGTGCGCTCGCGCATCCAGCGCGCGCCGCTGATCAGCAGCAGCGCCACGCCGTCGACCGGCGGCGCCTGGCGGCGCTGCGCCCATTCGAGCATCAACTGCAGCTGGCTGGGCACGGCGACCAGCACCGGGAACGCGCCCGACTGCAGGCGCGCGAGCGCGCGACCCGCCGAAAACCGCTCCTGGATCTCGACGCCCGCGCCGCTCCACAGCCCCCACAGCGCGGCAAACAGAAACAGCGAATGCGACAGCCGCCCGGGCGCGTAGACGCGCTGCGTCGCGGCCTCACCCAGGTCCTGGGCCGACACGCGAAAGCTTTCGGTCCAGGAACGGTGGTGGCGGCGAAAGCCCTTGGGCAGGCCGCTGCTGCCCGATGTGAAGCCGATATAGAACGGCGTCTCGGGCCCGGGTTCGGGCATGTCGACCGACGCCAGCTCGGCGAACTGCGCGGCGATTTGCTGCTGCACGGCCGCAGGCCATTCGGGGTCGGCAACGGCCGCGCAGCGGCCGCTGGCGACCACGGCGAGAAAATCGACGATGCGCTCCAGGCCCGAGCCGCTGCCGTCGAGCAGCACCGTGGCCGGCGCCCGGCGCGCACGCAGCGCCGCGGCCTGCGACGCGACGCGCGCCTGCAGTTGCGCAAAGCCCAGCTGCTCCAGCCCGTTCGACAGCGCGACGGCGTCGGGCTGCACCCGGCTCCAATGCGCGAGCGGCCCATGCACCAGTTCGAACGCCGCAGGCAAGGCCGCGCCCAGGTCGGGCAAGGCCAGCGACAAAGGGGACGGAATCTGCATCGACACCCGGCTCAGGCGGCGCGACCGCCAAAACGCCAATCGGGCAGCGCCTTGGCGACGGTGTGCACGATCAGCGCGCACAGCACGCACTTGATCAGATCGCCGGGAACGAACAGCAGGTCACCCCAGAAAGCCTGGGCCAGCGGAATCTTGGCGACCAGCACCAGGCCCGCGATACCGAAGCTGTGCAGCACCAGCACGCCGCCGACCACGGAAGCGATCAGCGCGCTCCAGGCCGCGCGCAGCGGCGTGGTCTTGGGCAGCATGGCCATCACCAGGCCGGTGGCGAATGCCGCGGCCGCAAAGCCCACGAGATAGCCCGCGGTCGGCGACACGAACACGCCCAGCCCGCCGCGTCCGCCGGCCAGCAATGGCAGGCCCGCGGCGACCGCGACCAGAAACAGCAGGATGGCCTGCAGCCCGCGCCATGGGCCCAGCAGGCAGCCGGCCATCATCACGCCCAGCGTCTGCAGCGTGATCGGCACGCCTATGGGCAGGTCGATCTTGGGAATCAGGCCCATGACCGCGATCAACGCGGCAAACAGGCCCACCAGGGCCATGGATTCGGACTGGCGGCGGGAAATGGCGGTTTTCATGGGTGGCACTCGGGTTGTATCAATCGGAATTCAGGAAATCGGTCATTCAGCCGCCGAGGCGGGCGAACAGGGCATCGGCCACGCGGCGCGCGGCCTGCAGCATCTGCACGGTGAGCGGCGCGATCAATCGCAGCCCTCCGGCCTGGCCGGTGCGCAGGCGGTAGGCATCGTCGAGTTTTTTCCATTGCACGAAAAAATGCTCGGTGAAGCGCAGCATCAATCCCAGCTGCAGGGAAATGCGTTCGGGCTGCAGCCCTATGCGCGCCAGCGGCGCAAGCCAGCGGTCCAGCACTTCAAGCAGGTCCATGGGGCGCGTGGTCACCGCGAGCGCCACGCCCAGCACGCAAGCCGTCGCCAGCCGCAAGGCGCTCACGGCGGCCAGCGTGGGCCGGCCCATCCACAGATGGAACAGCGCGACCAGCAGCGCGCCCAGCAGCACCGAGAAAACCAGCCGGCGCGCGATGCGCGTGGCTTCGCCCAGGCTGAACCACAGCAGCGCCGCGCCCGCCGCGCAGACGCCCAGCACCCAGGGATTGGTTATCAGGAACAGCAGCGTGCCGAACAGCGCCATGCACGCCAGCTTGAAGCCGGCGCCATGGCGGTGCAGCCAGGTGGGGAGATCGCTGTAAAGGCTGCCCATGGCGTCAGAGGGTATGTGCGGGAGCTGCCGCGCGCCGGGCCGCGACGTCGGCGGCCACCGCGGCTTCATAGGCCGCACAGACCTCTTCGCCCGGGCCGTCGCCGCGCACCCGGCCCTGGTCCAGCCAGACCACGCGCGCATAGTCGCGCACATGGGCCAGCACATGGGTGGAGACGATCACCTGCTGCGAAGCCGCCGCAATGTCGTCGGCGAGCTGGGCCTGGCCCGGCAGGTCCAGGCTCGCATAGGGTTCGTCGAGCAGCACGGTGCGCGGCGCGGCGATCAGCAGCGCGAGCCAGCAGACCATCTGGCGCTGCCCCTGGCTCAGGCTGCTGATCGCGCGCTCGGCCCAGGCGCCGAGGCCGCGCCGGGCGAGAAACTCGCGCGCCTGGGCCTTGGCGTCGCGCTTGGACAAGCCCTGCGACTGCAGTCCCAGCGCCAGCTCCTCTTCCACCGTGGGGAAAATGATCTGGTCGTCGGGGTTCTGGAACATCATGCCCACCCAGCGCGTGCGTTCACGCCCGGCCGCATGCAGGTTCTGGCCGTCGAACAGCACTTCGCCCGCAGCCGGCGCCTCGAGCCCGCACAGCAGCCGGAACAGACTGGTCTTGCCCGCGCCGTTGTTGCCGATCAGGCCTATGCGCGGCTGGTCCCAGACCAGGCTCAGGTTCTCGATCACCTGGGTATGGCCGCGCACCAGCCGAACGCTGGCGAGTTCGATACGCGGCGGAGAAAGCTTGCTCAGACCGCAAGAGGTCTCAGCGCAGGAAACAGACATAGGGCAATCAATTGAAATAGTTCATGGTCAGTGACCGCATACATGCCGGCCCTGAAAACCAAATTTCGCTCATCTTGCCACTAAAGACATGCGTTCTTGCACCAACTTCTCGCAAATATCCTGGGCCTTTTGAGGCCCCGCATGTTCTGGCAAAAAAGACCGAACATAGCGGTCAGTTGCGGGCTGTTCGCGGTGTGTTCCCGCTTTGCACGCCATTGAACACGCATCTGCGGGTAAAACACGACCCCCTGCGCCGCCAACGCTCGGGAGATGCGCGACGAAGGGATGGCGTTACGAAGCAACCGCCGCCTGCGTCGCAGCGCCGCAGAACCAAAGGCCGTAGAAACGACAACGCCCCGGCAGCACAGAGGCTGCCGGGGCGCAAAACGCAGAACCTGGCGTGCGACTCAGAGAACAGTCAGCGCCGGCTCTTCGAAGATCAGCTGGCTGATGCGGTTCTCGGCGCCCATGATCGCCACGCGCGGCACATGGGCCGCGAGTTCCTTGGCGTCGACATAGGCGTAGGCGATGATGATCACGATGTCGCCCTTTTGCACCAGGCGCGCGGCCGCGCCGTTGACGCAGATCACGCCGCTGGCGCGCTCGCCGGCGATCACATAGGTCTCGAAGCGCGCGCCGTTGTTGTTGTTGACCACGTGCACCTTCTCGTTGGCGACTATGCCCACGGCGTCCATCAGGTCCTGGTCGATGGTGATCGAGCCTACATAGTTGAGATCGGCCTGGGTGACCTGGGCGCGATGGATCTTGCTGTTCATCAGCATGCGGAACATGGGCTTACCTCTGGAAAGTGATGTTGTCGATCAGTCGGGTGCGGCCCACGTAGACCGCGGCCAGCGCGATGCAGCTGGACTCGTCGTCGCCCAGCGCCAGCAGATCGGGCCAGGCGAGCAATTCAAGGTAGTCGATGCGGCTGTCGGGAATGCCGGCGATATGCGCACGCGCCGCATGCAGCGCGGCGTCGGGGCCGAAGCCGGCCTGCAGGCGTTCGCGGCACAGCTGCAGCGCCGCGTGTATGGCCGGCGCATGCGCGCGCTCCTCGGCATTCAAATACACGTTGCGCGACGATTTCGCCAGGCCGTCGTCTTCGCGCACCACGGGAATCACGCAGATTTCCAGCGGCAGGTTGTAGTCGCGCACAAAGGTCTGGATGATCGCCACCTGTTGCGCATCCTTCTGGCCGAAGAACGCGCGGTCGGGCTGGACCAGGTTGAACAGCTTGCAGACCACCTGCAGCACGCCGTCGAAATGCCCGGGGCGCGAGGCGCCGCACAACATGTTCGCCTGGCGGCCGGCGATGATCAGCGGGCCCGCGGCATGCGGGTACATCTCTTCGGTCGAGGGCGCGAACACCGCATCGACCCCATGCGCCTGGGCCAGCGCGCAGTCGGCGTCGAGGTCGCGCGGATAGGCGTCGAAATCCTCGTTCGGGCCGAACTGGCGCGGGTTGACGAAAACGCTCATCACCACCAGGTCGCAATGCCGGCGCGCGTTCTCGACCAGGGCCATGTGGCCCGTGTGCAGCGCGCCCATGGTGGGCACCAGGGCGATGGTCTTGCCTTGGCTGCGCGCGTGGGCAAGCCATTGGCGCAGGTCGGCGATTCGGGTCAGGCGTTGCATGGCAGCCAATCTTCCAGGGACGAATTTTAGGAGGTCGCGGGCACGATGCCGCCGTAGATGCGTTCGAGCACGGAGTCGTCGATGTTGTACGTGTGGGCTTCGGCGGGAAACGCGCCGCCGCGCACCGCGCGCGCATAGTCGGCCAGGCCGGCCTGCAGCGGCGTGCCCACGTCGGCAAACTGCTGCACGAACTTGGGAACGCGGTGGCTGCCATAGCCCAGCAGGTCATGGAACACCAGCACCTGGCCGTCGGTGTCCGGTCCCGCGCCAATGCCTATCGTGGGAATCGCCAGCTGGGCGCTGATGCGCTTGGCCAGCTGCTGGGGCACGCATTCGAGCACCAGCGCGCAGGCGCCCGCGGCCTCGCAGGCCAGCGCATCGTTCATGATCTGCTGCGCGGCCGCGGTGTCGCGGCCCTGCACCTTGTAGCCGCCCATCACGGCGGCCGACTGCGGCGTCAGGCCCAGATGGCCGACCACGGGAATGCCCACATGGGTCAGTCGGCGTATCACTTCGATCACTTCGCCCGCGCCTTCGACCTTGAGTGCGTCGGCGCCGCTGCGCTGCATCATGTCGACCGCGCAGCGCGTGGTGCTTTCGAGCCCCGCGTGGTAGCTGCCGAACGGCATGTCGACCACGATGCAGGTGGCGGGCGCGCCGCGGCGCACGGCCTTGGCGTGGTGCACCATGTCGTCGACCGTGACCGGCACCGTCGAGTCATAGCCCAGCACCACCATGCCCAGCGAATCGCCGACCAGAATGGTGTCGACGCCCGCGGCCTCGGCATAGCGGGCGCCCGGATAGTCATAGGCGGTGACCATCACGATCTTGCGCTCCTCGCGCTTGAACTGCTGGAACTCGGTAGTGGATTTCATGGCGCTGTCTCGGTATTCCGGAGCCTGTCGCGCAAGTCCCCGGGATTCTTGTCGTTTTTCGCGCGCCGACCATACCACAGCCGCTTGAAAAACGTCGCAGCGCATGCAACCACATCCTTCACAAAACCAAGCTGAACGGCGCAAACACCGTTCACCCCGAGCCTGCCGAAAGGCTAGACGTCGATCGATGTCGCCGAGCCCGCGACCTTGCGCAGCTCGAACTTCTGTATCTTGCCCGTGCTGGTCTTGGGCAGTTCGCCGAACACCACGGCGCGCGGCAGCTTGAAGCCTGCGAGGTATTTGCGGCAATGCGCGACGATGTCTTCGGGCGTGGTCGTGGCGCCGGCCTTGAGCTCGATGAAGGCGCAAGGCGTTTCGCCCCACTTCGCATCGGGCTTGGCGACCACGGCCGCGGCGAGCACGTCGGGGTGGCGGTAGAGCACATCCTCGACTTCGATCGACGAGATGTTCTCGCCGCCCGAAATGATGATGTCCTTGCTGCGGTCCTTGATCTTGATGTAGCCGTCGGCGTACTGCACGGCCAGATCGCCGCTGTGGAACCAGCCGCCCGCGAACGCCTCCTGCGTTGCCTTGGCGTTCTTGAGGTAGCCCTTCATCGCGATGTTGCCCTTGAACATGATCTCGCCCATGGTCTCGCCGTCCTGGGCCACGGGCTGCATGGTTTCGGGATCGAGCACGCGCACGTCGCCCTGCAGGTGAAAGCGCACGCCCTGGCGCGCATTGAGCCGCGCGCGCTCGCCTATGTCGAGCTGGCCCCAGTCGCCATGCTGGGCGCAGACCGCAGCCGGGCCATAGGTCTCGGTCAGGCCGTAGACATGGGTCAGATCGAAGCCCATGCGCTCCATGCCTTCGATCATCGACGCCGGCGGCGCGGCGCCCGCGACCATGGCCTTGACGCCCGTGGGCAGGCCTTCCTTCATGGCCGCCGGCGCATTGACCAGCATGCCGTGCACGATGGGCGCGCCGCAGTAGTGGGTCACGCCATGGTCGCGAATCGCATCGAAGATGGCCTGCGCGTCGACGCGCCGCAGGCACACGTTGACGGCCGCGCGCAGCGCCAGCGTCCAGGGAAAGCACCAGCCGTTGCAATGGAACATGGGCAGCGTCCAGAGATAGACCGCATGCTTGGGCATGTCCCACTCGAGCACGTTGCTGATCGCGTTCGTCGCCGCGCCGCGGTGGTGGTAGACCACGCCCTTGGGATTGCCCGTGGTGCCGCTGGTGTAGTTCAGCGCGATCGCGTCCCACTCGTCGGCCGGCAGCGCCCAGGCGAAATGCGCGTCGCCGCCGGCAAGAAAGTCTTCATAGTCGAGGCCGCCCAGCGGCTGGCTGCTCGCGCCGTACAGCGCGTCCTGCACTTCGACGACCAGCAGGTCTTTGGTCGATTGGCGCAGCGTCAGCGCCTTGGCCAGCAGGCCCGCGAACTCGGGGTCGACGATCACCGCGCGCGCTTCGCCATGGTCGAGCATGAAAGCGATCGCTTCGGGGTCGAGCCGGGTATTGAGCGCGTTGAGCACCGCGCCCGACATGGGCACGCCGAAATGCGCCTCGACCATGGGCGGCGTATTGGGCAGCAGCACGGCCACGGTGTCGTTCTTGCCTATGCCGTTGCGCTGCAAGGCGCTGGCCAGCTGGCGGCAGCGCGCATAGGTCTGGCCCCAGGTCTGGCGCAGCGCGCCATGCACGATGGCCAGGCGTTCGGGATAGACCTCGGCCGTGCGCGCGATGAAGGCCAGCGGCGTCAGCGGCGCGGTGTTCGCGGCATTGCGGGGAAGATCGCTATCGAAAATGGAAGTCACCACAGAATTCCTTGCGTCACGGCGCAGCGCGACCCCCGCGCTGCTTTGATTGGCACTCTACCCGGCCGGGGACTGCGGCGAAATATAGGAAACCAGGGGGTGGACACGTGTTAACCCGATGGGACCACCAGGTTCTGTTGAGACCGCGGCGCAGGCCGCCGACCATAGCCGCAAGCCCCATAACAACAGGAGACAAGATGAAACTCAACCGACGCTGGACGATAGGTGCGCTTGCGGCCCTGGCCCTGGTGCAGACCGTGGCCGCGCAGAACACCCGCCCGCTGACCATCGTCGTCGGCGCCACGCCCGGCGGCTCCACCGACACGCTGGCGCGCGTGATCGCCCAGTCGATGGGCACGACGCTGGGCCGCACGGTGATCGTCGAGAACAAACCCGGCGCGGGCGGCAACATCGCCGCCCAGCAGGTCGCCAAGAGCGACCCCAGCGGCAACACGCTGTTGATGAGTTTCACCAGCCACACCATCAACGCCACGCTGTTCAAGAAGCTGCCGTTCGATCCCGTCGCCGACTTCACGCCCATCACCATGGTCGCCCAGGTGCCCAGCGTGCTCGTGGCGCGCAAGAACGCGCCGTTCAACGACATCGCGGGCCTGATCGACTACGCCAAGAAGAACCCGGGCAAGCTGACGTTTGCCATCGGCGGCCAGGGCTCGTCGCTGCACCTCGCGGCCGAACAGTTCAAGCTCGCGACCCAGACCGACATCGTCAACATTCCCTACAAGGGCACGGGCCCGGCGCTCACCGATCTGCTGTCGGCCAGCACCGTCGACCTGATGTTCGCCAGCACCATCAACGTGCTGCCGCACTACAAGAGCGCAACGCTCAAGTTCCTGGGCGTCAGCAGCCCCAAGCCGCTGGCGCAGTTCGAAGGCCTGCCGGCGATCGCCCAGGCCGTGCCCGGCTACCAGTCGCAGGCCTGGTTCGGCCTGTTCGGCCCGGCGCACATGCCCAAGGACGTGGTCGACAAGCTCTATGGCGCGGTGAAGGTGGCGATCGCCTCGCCCGATTTCCGCAAGCGCATGGAAAGCGAAGCCGCGACCGTGCCCACCATGACGCCCGCGCAGTTCGCGGCATTCATCAAGAAGGACGTGGATTTCTGGGGCGACATCGTCAGGAAGTCGGGAGCGACGGTCGAATGACGCCGCAAACCCTTGCCCAGAAACTCGTGGCCCGCGCCTGCGGCCGGCAGCATGTCGCGCCCGAGGAACTCGTGACCTGCGGCGTAGACCTGGCGATGATGCATGACTCGGGCGGCCCGCGCCGCCTCAAGCCCCACCTCGACGCGCTGGGCGTCAAGGTCTGGGACCCGGCGAAGATCGTGGTCGTCACCGACCATTACGTGCCCGCGGCCGACGCCGACAGCGCGCAGATCGTGCGCATCGCGCGCGACTGGGTGCGCGAGCAGGGCATCAAGAACTTCTACGACGAGCAAGGCATCTGCCATGTGGTCACGCCCCAGCACGGTCATATCCGCCCCGGCATGTTCGCCGTCGGCGGCGACAGCCATTCGTCCACCGGCGGTGCGTTCGGCGCCTATATGTTCGGCATAGGCGCGACCGAAATGCTGGGCGTGGTGGTCACGGGCGAAATCTGGCTGCGCGTGCCCCACACCATCGCCATGGAGTGGAGCGGCCGGCTGGGCCCAGGCGTCTGCGCCAAGGACATGATGCTGCACATGTGCACGCGCTTCGGCATGGACGGCGGCCAGTACGAGGCCGTCGAATACTGCGGCGAGGCGGTGCGCGCGCTGTCGATGAACGAGCGCATGACGCTCAGCAACATGACCGCCGAACTCGGCGGCCAGGCCGGGCTGATCGCGCCCGACGCGACCACGCGCGACTGGCTGCTGGCCTGCGGCGTGCCCGCCCGGGAGCTGGAAGATTTCACGCACTGGCAGACCGATGCCCAGGCGCCGCTGCTGGCCCACCACCGCATGTCGGCCGACAGCCTCGCGCCCCAGGTGTCGGCACCGGGCTCGCCCGCGCTGGCCGAAGCCGCGCAGGACTGCGGCGACGAGAAAGTCGACATCGCCTACATAGGCGCCTGCACGGGCGCCAAGCTCGGAGACCTGCGCATGGCCGCGCAGGTGCTCAAGGGCCGGCGCATCGCGCCAGGCGTAGACCTGATGGTCGCGCCCGCGAGCAACCAGGACCGGCAGACCGCGCAGACCGAAGGCACGCTGCAGATTCTTCTGGACGCGGGCGCGCGCCTGCTGCCCAGCAGCTGCGGCGCCTGCGCGGGCTATGGCGCCAACACCTTCGCCGAAGACACCACGGCCATCAGCACCACGGCGCGCAACTTCAAGGGCCGCATGGGCGCGGCCTCGTCGCGCGTCTACCTCGGCTCCCCCTACACGGTCGCGGCCTCCGCTGTCGCCGGCCGCATCACCGACCCACGGGAGATGCTCGCATGAACGCTACGAACAACGCCTTGGGCACCTGCTGGGTCTTCGGCGACGACATCAACACCGACTTTCTCGCGCCCGGCAAATACATGAAGTTCGGCATTGAAACCATTGCCGAGCATTGCCTGGAAGATGTCGCCCCCGATTTCGCGCGCCGCGTGCGGCCCGGCGACTTCGTGATCGGCGGCAAGAACTTCGGCACGGGCTCGTCGCGCGAGCAGGCCGTCGAAGTGCTGCGCCATCTGGGCGTGCGCTGCGTGATTGCGCAGTCGTTCGCCGGGTTGTTCTATCGCAACGGCTTCAACCTGGGCCTGCCGCTGCTGCTGGGCCCGAAATCGCCCGCCGCCCCCGCCTGGGACATAGCCGACCAGGCCCAGGCGCGGCTCGATCTGGCCCAGGCCACGCTGCATGTGCCGCAGCAAGGCCTGGAGCTGCGCTGCAGCCCCATTCCCGAACATCTGCTGACGCTGGTCAACGACGGCGGCCTCGTGCCCCACCTGCGCAAACGCCTGGCCCAGCGCCCCGCCCCCACATCCCCGGAGACCGCCGCATGAATTTCAAGCAACGCCTGCAACAACCCAAGATCGTCGTCGCCCCGGGCGTCTATGACCCGTTCACCGCCTTGCTCGTGGAGCAGGCCGGCATGGAAGCCTGCTATCTGTCGGGCGCGAGCATCGCCTATACGCGCTTCGGCCGCCCCGACATCGGGTTTCTGAGCCTTGACGACGTGGTCAGCGTGACCACGCAGATCCGCGAACGCGTGAACCTGCCGCTGATCGTCGACGCCGACACCGGGTTCGGCAATGCGCTCAATGTGCGCCGCACGGTACAGCACCTGGAGCGCGCGGGCGCGTCGGCGATTCAGCTCGAAGACCAGGCCAGCCCCAAGCGCTGCGGCCATCTGCAGGGCAAGTCGGTGATCAGCACGCAGGAGATGTGCGGCAAGATCCGCGCGGCCGTCGACGCGCGGCGCAATGAGGAGACCGTGATCATCGCGCGCACCGACGCCATCGCCAGCGAAGGCCTGGACGCGGCGATGGAGCGCGCCGCGCGCTACGCCGAGGCCGGCGCCGATCTGCTGTTCGTCGAAGCCGTGCGCACCAAGGAGCAGATGACGGTGCTCAACGGCGCGCTGGGCCACCTGTGCCCGCTGATGGCCAACATGGTCGAAGGCGGCATGACGCCGATCACGCCCGCCGACGAACTCGAAGCCCTGGGCTTCAGCCTGGTGATCTTTCCCGGCGGCACGGTGCGCGCGCTGGCGCACACGCTGCAGGGCTACTTCGCGAGCCTGCACAGCAACGGCACGACCGCGCCCTGGCAAGACCGGATGCTGGGCTTCGACGGCCTCAACGCCGTCATCGGCACGCCCGAACTGCTGGCCCTGGGCGAGACATACGCCTGAGGCGCGCCACGCCCGCGCGCGGCATGCGCATAATTTGTCACTTGCCAGTCTTCTGGCGATACGACTGATTGCCCATGCCCCGCACTCCCACGCCCCCTCTTTTTCGCCAGGTCGCGGACGCCATCCGGGAAAGGCTGCAGGACGGCACTTATCCCGTGGGCATTCCGCTGCCCGGTGAGCGCGCGCTGGCCGAGTCCTTCGGGGTGGCGCGCGTCACCGTGCGCTCGGCGCTCGCGCGGCTGCAGGAAGAAGGCCTGGTCACGCGGCTGCGCGGCCAGGGCACGCTGCCCATAGGCGAGGCCATGGCCACGCAACACCCCAAGCTGCACAACGGCCTGCTCGACAACATCGTGAGCCTGGGCCTGCGCTCGCGCATCCAGGTGCTGTCGTGCAAGCGCCAGCCCTGCGACGCCGAGATCGCGCGGCTGCTGCAGCTGCCGCCCGCGGCCGACGTGCTGTGCCTGAGGCGCGTGCGCAAGTCGGGCGGCGCGCCCGTGATGTATTCCGAAGTGGTGCTGCCCGATTTCGTCGGCGCGGCGATCGAGCAGCACCTGCTCGAAGAAGTGCCGCTGCTGACGCTGATGGAAAAGGCTGGCTTCCCGTTCGACCATGGCGAGCAGGAGCTGAGCGCGACCATAGCGCCCGCGCATGTGGCGCTGGCGCTCAAAATCCCCGCGGGCTCGCCGCTGCTGCAGGTCAGGCGCGTGGTCTACGACGCGCACAAGCGCCCCATCCAGTACCTGCTGGGCTATTACGCGCCCGAGCGCTACCAGTACCGCATGCATGTTTCGCGCAGCGGCAGCGCGAGCAAGGTCTGGATTTCCGAAGGCGCAAACGTCCAGGCCGGCTGAAGCCGCCAGGCGCGCAGCGACCTTCACCCTGCGCTGTCTTAAGCAATCTTTTTATACTTGGGGGCTTTGCCTGAGACTGGCCCTGTTGCGTGGACGCCGGACGATCAGGCTCGGGGACCGCGCACCTTGCGTCCCTTTGCTTCCCCTTTCGCGCCCCCCGCTTCCGCGCCCTCGCCCCGCCCGACCGCCTCACATGCCCACTGAAACGCCCGCACCGCTGCGCATCCTCTCCGTCATCCCGCCGATGACGCAGCTCAACACGCCTTACCCGTCGACGGCCTACCTCACGGGCTTTCTGCGCTCGCGCGGCATGACGGCGGTGCAGGAAGACCTGGCGCTGGCGCTGGTGCTGCGCCTGCTGTCGCCGGCCGGCCTGCAGCAGGTCATCGATCTGATCGAAGCCCAGCACGCGGAAAATCCCAATCGGAAGTTCAGCCCGGCCGTGCAGTCGTTCATGGGCCAGCGCGACCGCTATCTCGCGACGATAGCGCGCGTGATCACTTTCCTGCAGGGCCGCGACAGCACCTTGTCGCACCGCATCGTGAGCCGCCAATACCTGCCCGAAGGCCCGCGCTTCGACGCGCTCGAAGGCTATATCGACGACGGCAGCGGCGACCCCCTGGGCTGGGCGTTCGGTGCGCTGGGCCAGCAGGACCGCGCCAAGCACATCGCGACGCTGTACCTCAACGATGTCGCCGACGTGCTGCGCGACGCCGCCGACGCGCGCTTCGAATTCGTGCGCTACGCCGAATCGCTGGCCGGCAGCCAGGCGAGCTTCGAGCCGCTGGCCCAGGCACTGGCCGCGCCGCAGACGCTGGTCGACGAAGCCCTGCACCAGCTGACGCTGGATATGCTCGAACGCCACCAGCCCAGCGTGGTGCTGCTGTCGGTGCCGTTTCCGGGTTCGGTCTACGCGGCCTTCCGCATCGCCCAGACCATCAAGGCGCGCGCGCCGCAAACCAAGCTGGTGCTCGGCGGCGGCTTCGTCAACACCGAGCTGCGCGAACTCACCGAGCCGCGCGTGTTCGACTACTTCGACTTCGTCACGCTCGACGCCGGCGAGCGCCCGCTGCTGGCGCTGCTCGAGCATGTGCAGGGCCAGCGCGGCGCCTCGCGCCTGGTGCGCACCTACCAGCGCGATGCCGAAGGCGTGGTGCGCTACACCAACATGATGGAAGCCGACGTGGCGTTTGCCGAAGTCGGCACGCCCACCTGGGACGGCCTGCCGCTGCACCACTACCTGTCGCTGCTCGACATGCTCAACCCCATGCACCGGCTGTGGAGCGACGGCCGCTGGAACAAGCTCACGGTGGCCCATGGCTGCTACTGGAAGAAGTGCAGCTTCTGTGACGTGAGCCTCGACTACATAGGCCGCTATGAAGGCGCGAGCGCCGCCGTGCTCGCCGACCGCATCGAAGCCATCGTCGCCGAAACCGGCCAGACCGGCTTTCACTTCGTCGACGAAGCCGCGCCGCCCAAGGCGCTCAAGACCCTGGCCCAGGAACTGCTCGATCGCGGCAGCGACATCAGCTGGTGGGGCAACATCCGCTTCGAGAAGACGTTCAGCCCCGAGCTGTGCAATCTGCTGGCCGACAGCGGCTGCATTGCTGTTTCAGGCGGGCTCGAAGTCGCGTCCGACCGGCTGCTGGCGCTGATGAAGAAAGGCGTGTCGGTCGACCAGGTGGCGCGCGTCACCAAGGCGTTCTCCGACGCCGGCATCCTGGTCCACGCCTATCTGATGTACGGCTTTCCGACGCAGACCGTGCAGGACACCGTAGACGCGCTCGAATATGTGCGCCAGCTGTTCGAGCATGGCTGCATACAGAGCGGCTTCTTTCACCGCTTCAGCTGCACCGTGCACTCGCCCGTGGGCCTGAACCCCGAGGAATACGGCATCACGCTCACGCCCATGCCCGACGTGCAGTTCGCCAAGAACGACATAGGCTTTCACGACCCCAGCGGCGTGGACCACGACGCGCTGGGAGCGGTGCTGAAGAAAGCCATCTACAACTACATGCACGGCATTGGCGTAGAGGAAGACGTGCGCACCTGGTTTCCGTTCAAGGTGCCCAAGACCACCGTGCCGCGCAACAAGATCGAAAAAGCGTTGCGCGTCAAGGGATAGGAGTGCCGGGCACGGGCACGGGCGCGGGCGCGGCCGGCGCAGGCGCGGCGACCGCCGGCACCGTGACCGCGGGCGCCGCTTTCCACGCCGCGGGCAGCAAAGGCTCTATCCACTGCAGTCGCCAGGCCAGCACGCCGATGGCCAGCGCCAGCAGCCCGGCCCCGGCCCACCAGACCCAGGCGCTGGAATCGGCATAGGGGTCATGCATCAGCCGTGACGCCTGCACCGGCACCTTGGCGGTCTGCGACAGCGAACGGCCCAGGCGCAGATTGATCTTCATGCGGCCGTTGATCGCCCAGCCGCTCGCGTCGAGAATCGGCCCCAGGCTGCGCTGGCGCAGCTTGAGCCAGGCAATCAGCATGCTGGGCCCCGAAATCGCGACGATCATTCCCAGCAGCGCGATAGGAATCCACGGGCCCAGCTCGATGAACTTGCCGAAAATTCCCACGGCAACGGCGCTCAAACTGCCCAGCGCCACGCCGATCGCCGCCACCGTGCCGACATCGGTCTTGCGCAAACCGGGCACGGGCGCCGCGGCCGCCGTCGCGGGAGTATTGACCAGCGCCTGCGCCTGGGTCGACAGCCCGGCCGTGACGCCAGAATCCTGCGCCGCGGCGCGCTTGGCCACCTGCTCCTCGATCATGCGCAGAAACTTCTTGTAGGGCGCCGAAAACGCCTGGCCGATGCTGGTCGGGTTCTCGATGATCTTGCTGATGGTCGCGTCCCAGTCCTTGCCTTCGCGGTCGTAGAACAGGCCGTTGCGCCCGACCAGCAGAAAATCGACGTCGCCCGCGGTGAAGGCCGCGACTATGCTGCGCTTGACGCCATTGCGCCGGCAGTCGCAGTACGCGAGGTAGACCTTGGCCAGCCCGGCCAGCTTGGCGTGTGCCGCGGCATCGGTCACGTCCACCGTGAGCTCGCAGCTGCGGCCGTCGAGGTACAGCGTGCCGGCCTGGAAGGCCGCGCCTTCGCGGCGGTAGAAGTCGGCGAAGTTGACGAAGTTGTTCAGCAGCTTGAGCAGGTCGCGCTGATAGCGGATCAGCTTTTCGAGCTGCACCGCGTGCTGGTTGTGCTGTTTTTCCTCTTCATCGCGCGCGATCAGTTCCTGCAGCCGCGCTTGCGCGCCGCCCTCGAGCAGCGCCTGGGCTTGGGCGGGCGACATGTCGCCCAGCACCGAGCCGGGATAAGCGGCCAGCCAGGCCTGGCAGGGCGCGAGCTGGGCCTGCAGCGCCTGCCATTGCGCCGCGCTCAGCGACTGCCGGTCCGCGCCCAGCAAAGGCTGCACCACATGCAGGCGAAACGCCTGCATGGCCTCGCTCCACGCCGGGTTGAGGTTGTGCGCCAGCGGCAACTCGCCGCCCGCGACGACAGATGCGAGCGGCAGCGCGGCAATCGATTCGCTGCTGCTGCTGAGCAGGTCCTGGCCCAGCGCGGCATAGCCCTCGACGCTAGGGCTCAGCGGCACCAGCGCCGTGGCGTCGAACGCAGCGAGCCGCGTGCGCGCGAAGAAATCCTCGATCTTTTCCTGTACCGCATTCAGCGCCTGGGCCGCGGCCATCGCCTGCTCGCGCTGCGTCAGCACGCAGGCGTGGTCCAGCGCCTGATCGTGCCAGGCCTGGATGGCGCGCACGTCGGCAAAGAAAGCATCCAGCGCCGCCAGCGCCATGCCCGGCTGGCCATCCACGCCTTCGGCGCTGCCATACAGCGCCATGATGCGGTCGACCAGTTCGATCAGCTCGGGCGCTTCCGACAGCGTCTTGGGATTGAGCAGGCCGTCGCCGTTGAATGGCATGGCATTGAGCGCCGCCAGGCGCTTTTGCACTTCGGCCAGCGTCAGGCCGTCTTCCCCCTCGCGCTCGGCCCAGCGCAGGATGCGCTCGGCTTCGGCGCGCAGCGCCGCGCCCTCGTCCGTATCGGTGCGCAGGCTCGCGAGCTGCAGCACATCGCTGCCGCTGGTCAGCACATCGGGATCATTGACCTGGGCCACGGCCCACTCGCAGGCCGCCACCAGCTCGGGCGCGCGTATGCGGCCGTCCTTGTCATGGTCTATCAGGTCCAGCGTCGCGCTGTCGAACTCTATGCCGCGCGTGGGGCAGGCCAGCGCCACCCACAGCGTCTGGTCCAGCTCGCCGATGCGAGCGATATCTTCTCCGGTACGGATGGCCACCTGGTCCACCCCTCCGGCACGGAAAAACTGCCATGCGTGCTTGTGCATCCAACTCCCTGCTTGCGGGCCAGGCCCGTCTCATCCACTGCCCTATCCCAGGCCCAACCGCCGAGTGTAAAAGTCCTACAAAAAATCGACGGTTTGCGTGGAAATTGACCATTTCCCAGCGCTGTTCGCTGCGGACACACATGTTTCTTCTTGTGAGCCTCTCGCAACCTGGGTTTCCCCTAGGTTTGCTTTGCAATTTAAATACCAGAATCGGCACAATATTGACAGAAGACGCACACCATGCATGCCGAGACACCCGCAGGATTCCGCGCCCCCCAGGAAAAGCGCTACCTCCAGCTAGCCGGTTTGTTTCGCAACAAGATCGTCACCGGGCAGTGGTCCGTGGGCAGCTCCATCCCCACCGTGGAACAGCTCGAGGCGCTGCACAGCGCCTCGCGCACCACCGTGCGCATGGCGCTGGGCAGCCTGGTCAGCGAAGGCCTGCTCAAGACCCGCAAGCGTGGCGGCACCCAGGTGATGGCCGCGCCCCAGCGCCCGCCCTCTTTCCTGCTGCCTTCGACCTGGAAAGACCTGGTGGTGTTCCACGGCAACACCGGCTATCGCACGCTGGAGAGCCAGGCCAGCTGCCTGCCCGTGATTCCCGCGGGCCTGAGCAGCGTGCAAGGCGAACTGGCCCCGGCCTATCAGCGCCTGCTGGGCCTGCATTGCTGCGGCGACCAGCCGTTCTGCCTGAGCCAGATGTATGTCGAGCAAAGCCTCTACGAACGCATCGCGCCGCAGTTGCCGCAGCTGTCTGTCGTCGAGGCCCTGACGCGCGGCCCGCGCCCGCTGGCCACGGCGCGCCAGCGCCTGAGCATTGCACCGGCCGATGAATTGATACAGACCCATCTGGGCGTGTCGCTGGGCACTCCGCTACTGCAGACGCTGCGCTGGGCCTGCGACCGCAAGGGCCAGATCGTGCACTGGGCACAGCTGCGTTTTCTCAGCGAATACGCACACATCGAGATGGATCTGCTGGGCTAGGCCGCTCGATGTAGGCGCGCATCCTGTTTACGGTCTGTGACGTGCGTTGCTTCAGGATTAGGCTAAGGTGCTCACAAGTATCACTTTGTCAGGAATTTCCATGTCGCTGCGCACCACCGCTCTCTCCGTTTCCGCCATCGCGCTGGCCTCGCTTGCAGGCTGCAGCAGCATGGGCACTCCCTGGAGCAGCGGCGGCGCCACCACCGCGCCCCCACCGGCGCCCAAGCAGATCTGCAACGCCCAGCCCGCGCAAAGCTTCGTCGGCCGCACCAACACTTCGGCCAACCTCGAACAGGCGCGCCAGCGCTCGGGCGCGGCCATGGCCCGCGTGCTGCATCCGGGGCAGATCACGACCAAGGAATTCAACGCCGAGCGCCTGAATCTGGAAGTCGATGCCACGGGGCGCATTCTGGCCGTGCGCTGCGGGTAAATTTTCCTGACTTGAGGGCAGGCCGTTCAGAACAGTCCTCGTTCACCTGCTCAGCACGAATGGCCGTTCGCCCTGAGCGGAGTAAGCGACACGGGGTCTCGCAAGGCGTTAAAAAGAAACAGCGGGCCTCAAAATCCCCGTTCGCCCTGAGCCTGCCTCGCCGGCCGCGTCGAAGGGTGAACGGCCTGCGCTCAAGGCATGAGGACGGGCCGTTCATGGTGCGACGCGCCCGGCTAGGGAGGCTCACCACGAACGGGTCACTCTTCTGCCGCCGTTTGCCAAAATCGACCACCTTCTAAGTCATTGATTTATTTGACAAAAGAAGCTGTTTCTTGAGAGCTTGTCGAAGGGCGTCTCCACCCGAGACCAATGCGCGCGCTCCTCAATCCGCCAAAAACAACTCCTGCAAATCGCTGAGGAAATCAAACCCCAACTCCGTGGGCGTGACCCGCCCCGCGGCGCGCGTGATCAGGCCCTTGCGCTCGGCGGTCTCCAGCCCCTTGGCGATGGAACTCAGCGGCAGGCCCGTGCGCTCCATGAAATGCTGCAGCGTGAAGCCTTCGCGCAGACGCAGTGCGTTGAGCATGTATTCGAACGGCAGCTCCGCACGCTTGACCTCGTTGTCCTGGGACAGCGCATGGCCGGCGAGCGCCTGCTCCATGTAGCGCGCGGGATCGCGAAACCGCACCTGGCGCACCACGCGGTGGGCGAAGCTCAGCTTGCTATGCGCGCCTGCGCCTATGCCCAGGTAGTCGCCAAACTGCCAGTAGTTGGTGTTGTGGAAGCACGCATGGCCCGGCTGCGCATAGGCCGAAATTTCGTAGCGCTGCATGCCCGTCAGCGCCGTCGTTTCGCTGATGCGATCGAGCATCGCGTAGGCCGTGTCGTCTTCCGGAATGGCCGGCGGAAACTTGGCGAAATAGGTGTTGGGCTCGATGGTCAGGTGGTAGATCGAGATGTGCGGCGGCTTGAACGACAGCGCCGTCTGCAGATCGCGATCGAGGTCTTCCAGCGTCTGGCCCGGCAAGGCATACATGATGTCGAGATTGAACGTCTCGAACGATTCCGCGGCTTCGGCCACGGCCGCGCGTGCCTGGTCGCCGTCGTGCACGCGGCCCAGCGCGCGCAGGAAGCGGTCGTCGAAGCTCTGCACGCCTATCGACAGCCGCGTCACACCGGCCGCGCGGTAGGCGCGAAAACGGTCTTTCTCGAAGGTTCCGGGGTTGGCCTCCAGCGTGATTTCGCAGTCGGGCTCCATGCGCACGCGCGCGCGCACGGCCGCGATCAGCCGGTCTATGGCCGCGGGCGAAAACAGGCTGGGCGTGCCCCCGCCCATGAAGATGCTGTGTACCGTGCGGCCCCAGATCAGCGGCAGCGCGGCTTCCAGATCAGCGATCAGTGCGTCGACATAGCGTGTTTCAGGCAGCCCGGTCTGGGCATCGCCATTGCGCCACTCGTGCGAGTTGAAATCGCAATACGGGCACTTCTTGAGGCACCAGGGCAGATGAATGTAGAGCGACAGCGGCGGCAGGCTGCCCAGCTGCAGCGTGCCCGGACGCATGTAGTGCTGAATGTCGCGCTGCACGGCCGGGCCGCTGTCGGCGGCCACGGATTCGATCGGAATCATCATCACATCCAGCGCTCGCGCACCAGCGCCAGCATCTGCTGCGTCGCCAGGCCGCGGTGGCTGTGCGCATGCTTGATGGCCGGGTCCATCTCGGCAAATGTGAGGCCCAGCGCGGGCAGGAACAGCACCGGGTCGAAGCCGAAGCCATTGCTGCCGCGCGGCTCGGGTGCGATCAGCGCCTGCACCCGGCCCACCGCAATCAGCGGCTCGGGGTCGCGCGCGCCGCGCACGCCGACCAGCGTGCTGACCATGGCCGCGCGCCGGTTCTCCACGCCCTGCAATTGTTCGAGCAGCGCGCGCACATTGTTGGCATCGCTTTTCTCGTAGCCGAACTGGGTGCAGTAGTAGGCGGTATCGACGCCCGGCAGTCCGCCGAAGTGATCGACGCACATGCCGGCGTCGTCGGCGATCGCGGGCAGGCCCGTGCGTTCGGCGGCGAAGCGCGCCTTGCTCAGCGCGTTCTCGACAAAAGTGCAATGCGGCTCGGGCGCCTCGCCTTCGAACAGGTCACCCTGGCACACGAGTTCCACGCCCAGCGGGGCGAACATGGCTTGCAGCTCGGCGAGCTTGCCGCGGTTGTTGGAGGCTAGAACAATTTTCATGGATCAAATGGCAGGGCCGCGCCGGGCGCGCCTGCAATGACAAAAAGGTTTTCAGCGCCGCGGCCCGCCGGGGCGGCGAATGGCGGCGTTGATTTCGGCGATCGAGCGCTCGATGGCGGCATCGCTGAGCTCGTCTTCCAGCGCTTCGAGCGCTTCGGGCTGCAGCGTCGACTGGAACATCTCGTCGTCCAGCGCTTCGGTCGAAATGCTATCGAGCGCGGTTTGCGGCCCGGGCATTTCCCATTCCAGCGCGATCGCGGTGACATTGTCGCTGTTGCTGCCCGCACGTTGCAGCGCCGCGTCCACCAGCCGTGGCACGCACAGGGATACTGCATCGCGCGCCAGGCCCGCGAGCAGCTCGGCCTCGCTCATCGGATCCCACAGGCCATCGGAGCACAGCAGCAGGCGGTCGCCCAGCGCCAGCCGGCTGGGCCCCGCCTGGTCATAGAGCGGCAGCGACGGCGATCCCAGGCAGGTGAACAGCAGGTTGCGGTTGACATTGCTGGCCTGCGGCGGGCTCGAACGTTGGGCGATTTCGCGGTAGGAATGGTCGCGCGTGCGCGCCAGCAGCGTGGCGCCGTGCACCAGATAAAGGCGCGAATCGCCGCAGTGAATCCAGTGCACCTGCCCCTGCTGCAGCAGGGCCGCGACCAGCGTGGTGCGCGGAGCGTCGGTCATGCCGCGCTCCTGCGCATAGCCCAGGATATGGCGATGGGCCTGGAGCAAGGCGTCGGAAAGAAAGGCCGGGACATCGGGGATCAGCGGCGTGGCGCGCGCCTCGAACAGCGCGAAGAACTGCTGCAGCGCGATCTGCGCCGCGACTTCGCCGTCGGCATGGCCGCCCATGCCGTCGGCCAGCACCAGCAGACAGGCGTCACGCGTGTAGCAATAGCCCATACGGTCCTCGTTCTTCTCACGCCCGCCGCGGCGGCTAAGCTGGAACACCGAGAACTTCATGGCGCGGGCGGCGTGCCGCGCGCGCCGCTGATTTTCTGCACGCTCTTGCGCGTATCGCTGACCAGCGCGCCGATCTGCAGGCGCATCTTGTCGGCCATGCTGAGCCGCGTGTGGCGGCGCTCGCTTTCGCGGTTGAGTTCTTTTTGCAGCGTGAACACCGACTGCGGCCGCGACAGCGGATCGGGCGCCATGCACCACTCGACCACTTCGATCAGCTTGTCGGAGTAGACCCCGCGCAGCTTGGACAGCGCCTGATTGAGCCGGTCCTTCTCCTGGCGCTGCGGCGCGGCCGGCGGCGGCACGCCCTGCATGCAGGCATACATGCAGGCGCCGATCGCATAGATGTCGGTCCATGGCCCCATGGACTCGCCACGCCGGTACATCTCGGGCGCGGCAAAGCCCGGCGTGTACATGGGCCGGATGAAGCTGCCTTCCTTGGAAAGCACTTCGCGCGCCGCGCCGAAATCGATCAGCACGGCGCGGTCGTCATCGGTGATGAAGATGTTGGCCGGCTTGATGTCGAGGTGCAGCATCTTGTGCTGGTGCACGATGCGCAGGCCGCGCAGCACTTCGTCGAACAGCGAGCGTATCGAGGATTCGCGCAGCACCTTGTCTGACTTGAGAGCGCGCGCCGTGAGAATGAATTCCTGCAGGTTTGCACCTTCGAGGTAATTCATGACCATGTAGACGGTCTCGTTCTCGCGAAAGAAATTGAGCACGCTGACCACCGAGGGATGGGACAGCTGGGCGAGAGAACGCCCTTCTTCGAAAAAACTCTTGAGGCCCAGGCGATAGAGCGACAGCTTCTCGGGCACCACCTGCGGCAGGCGCTCGCCGGGCTCGCGCAAGGCCAGCGACGCCGGCAGGTATTCCTTGATCGCCACCTGCTGGCCCGCGGCGTCCAGCGCCAGGTAGACCACGCCAAATCCCCCTGCAGCCAGGCGCCGCAGAATGCGGTATCCCCCTATCACGCTATCGGGAGGAAGGGGAGCAGGCTTGTTCTTGGAAGACATTTTTTACGGGTAAACCTCGTGAATGGGGCGGAACCCGGATAATCGACGGATTGCAAGCAACCATCAAAAGTCCAATGTCAGTTTACAGCATGACCGGATACGCCAGCGCCCAGTACGGCGCGTCTGCCGAGGGTGCTGAGGCGCCTGCGGGCAACCGGCGACTCGGTCTCGAGATCCGTTCGGTCAACAGCCGCTTCCTCGACCTGTCGTTCCGTCTGCCCGACGAATTGCGCATGCACGAGCCCGCGCTGCGCACCCTGCTCACCGCCCGCCTCAAGCGCGGCAAGGTCGAAGTGCGCGCCGCGATCGAATCCGACGACAGCGGCTCCGTGCCCCAGCCTTCGCCCCATCTGCTGCAGCGCCTGGTTTCGGCGCAGGACACCATTCAGGCCTGGCTGCCCGACGCCCGGCCCTTGAGCGTCTCCGACGCGCTGCGCCTGTGCGGCGCGGGCGACGGCGACCGCGGCCAGGACTGGAGCAGCGTGCTGCCCGCGCTGGCCACCGAGGCCCTCGAATCGCTGGTGCAGGCGCGTGCCCGTGAAGGCAAGCGCCTGGCCGACATGCTGCACGACCGGCTGCAGCAGCTGCGCACGCTGGCGCGCACCGCGACGCCGCTGATTCCGCAGCTCGTCGAGCAGCAACGCCTGCGCTTTGTCGAGCGCTGGAAAGAAGCCATGGCGCTGGCCGAAGGTTCGGTCGCGCCCGAGGCCGCGCAGGACCGCGCGCTGACCGAAGCCACGGCGTTTGCGATCCGCATCGACGTCGCCGAGGAAGTCACGCGCATGGACTCGCACCTCGATGAAATCGAGCGCCTGCTCAAGAAGGGCGGCGAAATCGGCAAGCGCCTGGATTTCCTGATCCAGGAGCTGCACCGCGAAGCCAACACGCTGGGCTCGAAGTCCGCCGCGCTGGAGCTCACACGCATCAGCGTCGACATGAAGGTCCTGATCGAGCAGATGCGCGAGCAGGTGCAAAACATCGAATAAACCACCATTCCACAGGGCGCGCAAGCGCCCTTTTTGCAAGACGCCGCCAACCCGGCGCACCGATTCGCATATGCAACATCCCGGAAATCTCTTTGTCGTCGCCGCCCCCAGTGGGGCCGGCAAGTCCAGCCTGGTCAAGGCCTTGCGCGAGCTCGATGCCCATGTCTCGCCCTCGGTCTCGCACACCACGCGCGCGCCGCGCGGCCAGGAAAAGCACGGCCGCGAATACTTCTTCGCGTCCGAGCAGGAATTCGACGCCATGGTCGCCAACAATGCGTTCCTCGAATGGGCGAATGTCCATGGCAAGCGCTATGGAACGTCCAAGCGCGCGCTCGCCGATCGCCTGGCGGGCGGTGCCGACGTGCTGCTCGAAATCGACTACCAGGGTGCGCTGCAGGTCAAGCAGGCCTTCCCCGAGGCGGTGCTGATCTTCATCCTGCCGCCGAGCTGGGAAGAGCTGCGCGCACGCCTGGAAAACCGCGGCGAGGACGCCCCGGAAGTCATCGAATTGCGCCTCAAGAACGCTTCCGAGGAAATGGCTCAGGTGCAAAAGTTCGACTTCGTTATAATCAACGAGTTGTTCGAGACTGCGCTTTTTGATCTGAAAGCGATCATTCACGCCCAGCGACTCAAGTATGCGGCCCAGCGAAGTGCGCGTGCCGATACCTTCGAGTCGCTCAATATCACCTGAATTTCCCCTGGAGTATCCTGATGGCACGCATCACCGTTGAAGATTGCCTGGAGCAAATCCCCAACCGCTTCCAACTGGTTCTGGCCGCCACCTACCGTGCGCGCATGCTGAGCCAAGGCCACACGGCCAAGATTGAAAGCAAGAACAAGCCCGCCGTCACCGCGCTGCGCGAAATCGCCGCCGGCAAGGTTGGCCTGGAGATGCTCAAGAAGGTTCCGGGCTGACCGGACGCTGCCGTAACGGCAAGCCGTCATGGCGAGCCCAAATGGCAACAGAGGCACCGCTTTGCGGTGCTTTTTTTTATGCAATAAGAAACCCATCAGAGAGCGCGCTACATTAAAGGTATGAAAGCGGTCCAGCCCCAGCCATCTGTCCAAGACGCCAACCTCCCTGTCAATGCCCCGGCACCAGAGAGCCAGGCGAGTGCGGCCGCCGTTTCCACGGAGGTCGCTTCCAGGTCCGCCGCCTCGGCCACGGCCGTTTCCCGGGCCGCGTTTGCCGCGCTGCTCGACAACCTGGGCTATCTGGACGCCGCGAGCATCGAGCAGGTGCGCCAGGCCTATCTGTTCGCCGACCAGGCCCACAGCGGCCAGTGGCGCAGCAGCGGTGACCCCTACATCACCCATCCGATTGCCGTGACCGCGCTGTGCGCGTCCTGGAAGCTCGACGCGCCCGCACTGATGGCCGCGCTGATGCACGACGCGATGGAAGACTGCGGCGTCACCAAGGGCGACCTGGCCGTGCGCTTCGGCACGCCCGTGGCCGAACTGGTCGACGGCCTGACCAAGCTCGACAAGCTGCAGTTCAATACCCGCGAAGAGAACCAGGCTGAATCGTTTCGCAAGATGCTGCTGGCCATGGCGCGCGATGTGCGCGTCATTCTCATCAAGCTCGCCGACCGCACGCACAACATGCGCACGCTGTCCGACATGCCGCGCAGCAAATGGGGCCGCATCGCGTCCGAGACGCTCGAAATCTATGCGCCCATCGCCCACCGCCTGGGTCTGAACCAGACCTACCGTGAGCTGCAGGACCTGTCGTTCCGCCACCTGCACCCCTGGCGCTATTCGACGTTGTCGAAAGCCATCGCCAAGTCGCGCACCCGCCGCCGCGACCTGGTGCAGCGCGTGCAGACCGAAGTCGATGCACAGTTCGCGCGCCAGGGCCTGCAGGCGCGGCTCGCGGGCCGTGAAAGCACGCTGTACTCGCTGTACCTGCGCATGGAGAAGAACCACCAGAGCTTTGCCAAGGTCACCGACATCTACGGCTTTCGCGTGATCGTGCCTTCGGTCACCGAATGCTATACGGCGCTGGGCGTGCTGCACCAGATGTACAAGCCCGTGCCCGGCAAGTTCAAGGACCACATCGCGATTCCGAAGAACAACGGCTACCAGTCGCTGCACACCACGCTGGTCGGCCCTTCGGGCGTGAGCATAGAGTTCCAGATGCGCACCGAAGAAATGCACATCGTCGCCGAAGCCGGCGTTGCCGCGCATTGGCTCTACCAGGCGCAGCAGCGCCCCGGCGAAACCGAGCAGATGAGCACCCAGTGGCTGCAGTCGCTGCTCGACATCCAGAACGAAACGCGCGATGCGACCGAGTTCTGGGACCACGTCAAGGTCGACCTGTTCCCCGACGCAGTCTATGTGTTCACGCCCAAGAGCGAAATCATGGCCATGCCGCGCGGCGCCACCGTGGTCGATTTCGCCTATGCGATCCACAGCAAGATCGGCAACCATGCGACGGCCGCGCGCATCAACAACGAAGACGTGCCGCTGCGCACCGAACTCAAGAGCGGCGACGTGATCGAAATCATCACCGCCGAGAACGCGCGCCCCAACCCGGCCTGGCTGGGCTTCGTGAAAACGGCGCGCGCGCGCTCCAAGATCCGCCACCACCTCAAGACTTCGTCGCAAAACGAATCCGCCAGTCTTGGCGAAAAACTGCTGTCGCAGGCCTTGCGCGCCGAAGGCATAGAGCACCTGCCACCGCAAGACGAAGCCAACGAGGCGCTCTGGGACCAGCTGCTGCAGGACACCGGCAACCGCAGCCGCAGCGAACTGCTGACCGACATAGGTATGGGCCGGCGCATCGCCAGCCTGGTCGCGGCGCGCATCATGGTGCTGCTCGGCGACCATGGTCACCGCCCGAACGCCGTGCTGCTGAGCCAGGAGCGCTACAGCGCCAAGGACAAGATTTCGCAAGGCACGGTGACGCTCGACGGCAGCACCAATGCGTCCATCCGTTTCGCGCACTGCTGTCGCCCCGTTCCCGGCGACCCGGTTCTGGGCTACCTGGGCCGCGGCGAGGGCCTGATGGTCCACCATGCACGCTGCGCCATCGTCAAGCGGCTCTACGAGAAAGACCCGGACCGCTTCATCTCCGTCGAATGGGCCGAAGGGCTGACCCAGGTGTTCGAAAGCGGCATCCTGGTCACGGTGCGCAACGGCAAGGGCGTGCTGGCGCGCGTGGCATCCGAGCTGACCGACGCCGAAGTCGACATCCAGCACCTGGAAATGGTCGACGAAGCCCCCATGGGCACGACCGACCTGCGCTTCGTGGTCACGGTCAAGAACCAGCAGCAGGTCGAAGCCGCGCTGCGCAACCTGCGCCGCGCGCCCGTGGTGATCAAGGCGATGCGCATCATGCCGTCGGTCGATTGAGAACCCCAAGCCCTGCCGCCCGCGACCGGGCAGCGGTGGCATGAGACCGGTTTGTTGAATACCGGCGCTTGGACGAACGCGCCTAGCGAGGCTCGGCCCGAACGGATTTTTTCGCCACGCCCTCCCCCCGTTCGTCCTGGGCGAGGTAAGCGAGGCTAAGCCTCACAATGCGTTAAAAAGAAACAGCGGGCTTCAAAATCCTCGTTCGCCCTGAGCCTGTCGAAGGGTGAACGGCCTGCGCTCAAGTCATGAGAACGGGCCGTTCATGGTTCGACAGGCTCACCACGAACGGGTCACTGTTTAGCCACCGTTTGCCAAAATCGACCACCCTCTAAGTCATTGATTTATTTGGCAAAAAAAGCTGTTTCTTGAGAGCTTGTCGAAGGATGAACGGCCTGCGCTCAAGTCACGAGGACGGGGCGTTCATGGTGCGACGCGCCCGGCCAGGGAGGCTCACCACGAACGGTTCACAGTTGTGCCGCCGTTTGCAGCGCGCTGCACCCCCAGGTCTTGCGCACCCCTCAGGCACCGGGCTCGGGATAGCGCACCTCCAGCACCTCCAGCAGCCGCACGCCGCCCGGCGTCTGCAGCGCGACTTCATCGCCCACGCGCGCCTTGAGCAGCGCGCGCGCGACCGGCGAGATCCAGCTGACTTCGCCCTGCGCGCTGTTGGCTTCATCGATCCCCATGATCTTCACAGTGCGCTCCACGCCGTCGTCCTCGACATAGGTCACGGTCGCGCCAAAGAACACCTGTTCGCTGCCCGCGTGCACCGTGGGATCGACCACTTCGGCGATTTCCAGGCGCTTGGTCAGAAAGCGTATGCGCCGGTCGATCTCGCGCAGACGCTTCTTGCCGTAGAGATAGTCGCCGTTTTCCGAACGATCGCCATTGCTCGCCGCCCAATGAACGATATCGACGATCTGCGGACGCTCGGTGTCGATCAGCGCGAACAACTCGTCGCGCAGGCGCTGGTAGCCCTGGGGCGTGATGTAGTTCTTGCTGCCGGCAGGAATGGGCGCCAGCGCGCCCAGTTCGTCGTCGTCATCCCCGGCATCCGATTCTTTGGTGAAGGCTTTGCTCATGCGCCGATCTTTGCATCAAACGCGCTGCGGCAAAAGTCTCGGGCTTTTGCACCACATGCGCGCAACGGTGTGCGGACTGGAAAACCCATTTGGAAATGAATATGGTTAAAAACCATCAAAACCCATTTACCAAAAACCACGACTATTTTTTGCTCCAAAACACTGGTCCAACAAGCAGCATTGGCCTGCCTGCGCTTCGTCGCCGGCCTGGCAAGCGGCCAGTCCGTCGATCTGCTGGAAAAAGCAGAGTTCAGCCTGGGCACAATGTATGAAAACAGCCAGGGCGATGCCGTGGTGCAGCAGATCCTGAGCAAGAAATACATGGCCGATCAGCGCACACGCCGCGCAAAACAGGCCAAGGCCATGCGGGCGAGCATCTTGCGGGCGAGTTGGCTGGCTTGTCCGCCATGGCAGATATTGACTCGTGCGGCAGACACCGACGTCTCGCGCCGACCCAAAACGAAAAAGCCTCAGAGTATTTCTACTCTGAGGCTTCACGTTTGGTGCGGCTGGCAGGAATCGAACCCACGACCCCTTGGTTCGTAGCCAAGTACTCTATCCAGCTGAGCTACAGCCGCTAAGCTTTCGATTATAGACCCAAAAACCCTCTTACAGAAAAAACCCTGAAATTCTTTGCCCACATTGCATGGGCGCGGTCGGCGGCAAGGGCTTTGGATCTTTGCCTACGCTAGTAAATAGCAAAAATCACAAGAATTGTCATATTTTATAGGATGAAACTATGACAAAGCGTTTGTTTGCCGACCTGCTTCTGGTCACCCTGCTGATGGCTGCGGCATTGTTCGTTGCCCGCGGCATTCTTCAGTCTTCGGCTCCCGCCTTCTTCGGCGCCTGGATGCTGGCGCTAGGCGCCATGGCGGTCTGGCTGAAGTCAAGATCCGTGCGGGACGAGCCGGAATCGGTCAGCGACGACAGCGCGCGGCCCCGGACTGCACATTTCAAATAAAGCCCCTCGCCCGGCGTATTGCATCCCGCTAGAGCACGACGCCAGCACCTGGGCACAAGCGTTTATTCCTACAGATAAATAATAGTTAAATTATTTAACTATATTTAAATTAATAGCATTAGACCATGATGAAACAGATGTGCGCCGATTTCGTTCTGGCCGCCGCGTCCATGGGGGCCGCCCTGTGCATCATCTGCGGAGTCGTCACGCCGTCCATTGCATTCATCCTCGGCGCCTGGGCGCTGTTGTTCGGCGGCCTGATGAGCTGGCATGCGCTGCGCCGCGAGCGGCGCCAGCCCCGTGCAGCCATGCGGCCTGGCGGCAAATTCCGGTGTATCGAGGGCGGTGGGAAGCGCTGAATCGCGGGCATTTCGCAAACACCAACGAAAAAGCCCCAGAACATTGCTGTTCTGGGGCTTGTCGTCTGGTGCGGCTGGCAGGAATCGAACCCACGACCCCTTGGTTCGTAGCCAAGTACTCTATCCAGCTGAGCTACAGCCGCGTTTGGCAGAAGAAGGTTTGCACCGCTCTACTGCGCCAAGAATGCAAGTATACCCCAGATTTTTCGCTTCAAACAAAACTCCCGGCATTTCATGCCAAGGCCAGCCACAATCCGCCAGCAAGCGCGAGCCAGATGAGCACGACGGCGACCGCGCCCGCGCGGCTGCGGGGCTTGGCGGCCTTGGCCGCGAGCCAGGCTTCGGCCTGGGCGCGGCAGTCGGCCAGCACCTGCGCCGGCAGCAGCTTGATCGCCAAATAGATCAGCGCGGGCAGCAGCAGCACATCGTCCAGATAGCCCAGCACCGGAATGAAGTCGGGAATGAGGTCTATGGGGCTGAGCGCATAGGCCACCACCACGATGCCCAGCACCTTGGCATGCCAGGGCGTTGCGGGGTGCTTGCGCGCGAACCAGAGGGTCAGGCCGTCGCGCTTGATGGTGCGCGCCCACTGGCGCAGCGTCTCGGTGGGTTTCATGGGGTCTATTCTGCGCAGGGACGGTCCGCAAAACCGCGGCGGATGTCGAAGACGAATGGCGCGTCAGGCAGCGCCGTGAACGTCTGCAACAGGTGGCGATAGGTATCTGCGGGCTGAAGATGCGCAAAGCGTTGCGGGTAGAGGATTTTCGCCAGGTACTCCAGCGCGACGATGTTGAACGCGCTGTCGTAAAACTGGTGGTAGACGGCATGCACGCAGCTGGCCGGCCCCTGCCCCAGCAAGCGGAAACCGGGCCGCCCCATCAGACGCGCAAGCGCGGCCTGCGCGTCATCGCGCGAAGCGCCGTAACCGAAGCCTATGGTCTGCGCACCACGCTTGACCTGCGAAGTGCCGGTCATCAGATAGACATCGGGCTGCAGGCGTATCAGGGTCTCGAGCGCGATGTCGCCGGTGATGCCCGGCAACAGCTGCGACGCGAGATTGATGCCGCCCACGGCCTCGATCAGCAGACCCCAGGCGGTCTTGCCCTGGGAGTAGCAGCACTGCTCCAGCCCCATGCGCCCTGCCCGGCTTTCGACGAACACGCGCGGGCGCTCGCCCACCTGGGCCACCACGGCCTGAATGGCCGCGAGCCGCTGGCGGTAGAACT
This sequence comes from Acidovorax sp. CCYZU-2555, assembly GCF_018413525.1. Taxonomy (GTDB): domain Bacteria; phylum Pseudomonadota; class Gammaproteobacteria; order Burkholderiales; family Burkholderiaceae_C; genus Comamonas. The sequence continues at coordinate 38,850 of NZ_JAHCDD010000002.1, read as the reverse complement.
GCAGATAGGCCTCGGCGCGCGCCTGCCGATCCAGCACCTGGCCCAACAGCGCGACCGTCCTGGGCAAGTTGACCACGGGATTGCGCGAAATGTCGAGGTACAGCACGGGAATGCCCAGCTGCGCGAGCAGCGGTCCCGCGCGCCCGCCTTCGACGGCGGGCCGGGTCTCTATGTCGAGCAGCACCAGGTCGGGCCGCAGGCGCACCAGCGCTTCCAGATCGACATGGCCCGAGTTGTCGAAGTCGAGCGTGGGCACGCTGCGCGCCTGCGGCCAGCGCTGCTGCAGCAGGCGCCAGATGCTGGGATCGGAATGGCCCAGCGTATTGTTCCAGCCGATCACGCGCGCGAACGGATCTTCGCGTTCGAGCAGCGCAAGCGCCGTGAGCGTATTGCCGTTCTGCACGAAGATGCGCTGCGGCGGCTGGGGCACGATCACGGCGCGGCCCGCGATGTCGAGCACGCGCAGCGGATATTCTGCGGCGCCCGCGGCCAGCGCCAGGCCCAGGGCGCTGGCAAGCAGCCACCAGCGCGCAATCTGTTGCAGCCGCTTCATGGCGCCCCCACGGGCGCGGCGCCGTCGACCATGATCTGCAGCCAGCCGGCCGAGCAGGTTTCGGTGCGCGCCTGCACGCCGTAGACCGCCGACAGCATTGCCGGCGTCAGCGTCTGCACGGGCGTGCCGCTCGCATGCAGCCGGCCCTGCTGCAGCACCACGATGTCGTCGGCCCAGCGCGCCGCGAGATTGAGGTCGTGCAGCACCGCGATCACGATGCGCCCCTGCAGCGCCAGCGCGCGCGCGGTAGACATCACCAGCGCCTGGTGGCGCAAGTCAAGCGCGCTGGTCGGCTCGTCGAGCAGCAGCACACCGGGCTCGCGCACCACCGATTGCGCCAGGCTCACCAGCTGCCGCTGCCCGCCCGACAACGCGTCGAGCGGGCGCAGCGCCAGCGCGCCAATGCCCAGGCGTTCGAGCAGCGCATGCGCGCGCTCCAGCGCGGGCGCGGTCTGCGCGCCCGCGCTGGAGCGCTGCGTGCGCAAGGCCGCGAGCAGGCTTTCGAGCACGGTCAGCTCCACGCCTTCGGCGGCGAACTGCGGCATGTAGCCCACATGGCGCGCGCGCTCGGCAGGCCGCATGCGGTGCAGCGCCTGATCGCCCAGCTGCAGCGCGCCGCTGGCCGGCACCAGGCCGGCCAGGGCCTTGAGCAGCGTCGTCTTGCCCGCGCCGTTGGGCCCGACCAGCGCAGTCACGCGCGCGCGCCGCAGCGCCGGCAGATCCAGATCGGTGATCACGGGCCGGCCGCGGTAATGCACGCTCAGCCCCGTCACCTGCAGATCGCTGGCCGCGCTCATGGCTTGGGCCCTCCCTTGAAGATCAGCCAGACGAACAGCGGCACGCCGACCAGCGCCGTGACTATGCCCACGGGCAGCAAGGTGCCGGGCACCAGCGTCTTGCTCGCGATCGACGCCAGCGACATCACCAGGGCGCCGATCAGCGCGCTGCCGGGCAGGAAGAAGCGGTGGTCTTCGCCGACCAGCATGCGCGCGATATGCGGGCCCACCAGGCCGACGAAACCGATGGTGCCGGTGAAGGCCACGGCAGTCGCCGCGAGCAGGCTCACACGCAGCAGCGACATCAGGCGCAGCCGGCCCAGATCGACGCCGAAGCTGATCGCGCGCTCCTCGCCCAGGCGCAGCACGTTGAGCTGCCAGGCCGCGCGCAGCGAGAACGGCAGCACGCAGGCGATGACCACGGCCAGCACCTGCAGCTTGGGCCAGCTCGCGCGCGCCAGGCTGCCCATGCTCCAGAACACCAGCTGCTGCAGCGCTTCGGGCGAAGCCACGTATTGCAGCAGCGCCACCAGCGCGTTGAAAGTGAACACCATGGCGATGCCGAACAGCACCAGCACCTGGCGGCCCGCGGGCCGCGCGCGCGCCACGGCCTGCAGCAGCAGCACCGAGGCAAACGCGAACACGAAGGTATTGGCCGACACCAGCCAGTCGCCCGGAATGCCGGGAATGCCCACGCCCAGCACAAAGGCCAGCGCCGCGCCCAGCGAGGCCGCCGACGACACGCCCAGCGTGAACGGGCTGGCCAGCGGATTGTTCAGAATGGTCTGCATTTCGGCGCCGGCCAGCGACAGCGCCGCGCCGATCAGCACCGCCATCAGCGCGTAAGGCAGGCGCAGGTCGCGCACGATGATCGCGGTCTCCACCGAAACGGTGTCGGGCGCGAAGACCGCCGCCAGCAGTTCGCGCAGACCGAACGCGGACGAGCCCACGGACAGGTCCACCGCGATGCTCAGCAGCAGGCACAGCGCCGCAATCACCAGAATCAGAATGCGCCGGCGCACCAGGCGCGCATAGCCCTGGGCCATGGCCTGCGCCGAGCCCGGCGCCGCAAGAACAGCCGCCGACATCAGAAGCGCGCTTGCAGGCTCAGCGTCACGGCACGCGGATCACCGTAGTAGTTCTGCCGCGTGAGATAGCTCACGGTCTGGTAGTAGTTGCGGTCCAGCACATTGCTCACGCTGAGGCTGGCGCTGAGGTTCCTGTTGAAGCGGTAGCCCAGGCGCAGGTCCAGCACCGCATGGCCGGGCGCGTCCAGCCGCTGGCCGGCGTCGATGGCGTAGACATTGGACGAGGCGCGCAGCCCGCCGCCGATGTCGAAGCCGCGCAAGGCTTCGCTTTGCAACGTGTACTTGGTCCACAGCCGCAGCGAATGCCGCGGCGAACGCGTCTGGAACGTGGTGCCGGCCAGCGCCGGATCGCGTTCGTAGCGCGAAGTCAGATAGGTGTAGCCCGCGATCACCTGCCAGGCGGGCGTGATCGCGCCGCTGACTTCGGCTTCGAAGCCGCTGCTTTGGACTTCACCCGAAGCGACGAAATAGTTGTCGTCGGCGGCATCGGCCAGCGCGCGATTCCTGTCGTTGATGCGGAACAGCGCCACGCGTGCGTTGAGACGGCCGTCTGGCGTATTGCCCTTGAGGCCCAGCTCGTACTGCCGGCCGCTGCGCGCGGGCAAGGCCTCGCGCTCTATCGTCAGGCCAGATTGCGGCACGAAGATGGCCGCGGTCGAGGCATAGGCCGAAAGCTGGGGCGACAGGTCGACGACCAGGCCCGCATAGGGCGTGAACTTGCGATCGATGCGCGACGACGCGGTGATCTCGTGGCTCACGCGGTCGGATGTCTGGCTGTCCCACCAGCTCATGCGCCCGCCCAGCACCAGCGTGCCCCATTGGACGGGCTTGATGCGCGTCTGGCCGTAGATGCTGTGCTGCTGGGTGCGCACGCGGTCGAACAGATTGAAATCGAAGTCGGGCTCGGGCAGATCGTGCTGCGGCGTGAACACGTTCTGTGCGATGCGGCCTGCGCGCGCGCGCGTGCCTTCGGTCGTCGCCTTGCGGTAGTCGGTGCCCAGCAGCAGCGACTGGTCCAGCCCCGCGACCTTGAACGGCACATTCAGCGACGCATCGAAGTTGAAGTTGGTCTCGGCATCGAGCCGGTGCTGCGGCAGCAGCCGGGTATTGCCGTTCGCCGGGTTCACGCCGCCATCGGCAAACGCCAGCTTGCTGTCGCGCGTGCGGTCCAGGTAATTGCTGCTCACATTGAGCAGCGCGCCGTTGTCGAAGTAATGCTCGAGGCTGGCGAACACATCCTTGGAACGCGTGTCGTTGTGCGCCCAGTCGGGGCCTATGAAGGTAGAGCGCGGCACCGGCAGCAGACGGCCGTCGGTGTACGTAGGCAGGCCGCGCGAATCGCGGCTTTCGCCGGTCTGGTGGGTCGCGCCCAGCGTCAGCGTGGTGCGCGGCGACAGATCGAAGTCCAGCGTGCCGAACGCCAGGCTGCGCCGGGAGTTCACCAGATCCACATACGAGTCGCCCTGCTCGCCCAGCGCCACCACGCGCCCGCGTATCGCACCGGACTCGACCAGTGCCCCGCCGACGTCGACTTCGGCGCGCTGGCGATTCCACTCGCCCAGCGTCACTTCGGCCTTGCCCGCGAAGGCCGCCGGCGCGCGCTTGCGCACCAGGTTCACCGTGCCGCTGGGCTCGCCCGCGCCCTGGAGCACGCCGGCCGGGCCGCGCAGGATTTCCACGCGGTCGTAGATGGCGGTGTCGAAGGTCATGACTTCGACGTTGGTCGAGACCGACACGCCGTCGACCTTGAGGCTGTCGAGCTTGAAGCCGCGGTAGTAGACCTCGGAGCGTTCCAGCGAGTCGTCGTTCTTGATGATGGTCGCGCCATTGGTCGTTTCCAGCACCTGCAGCAGCGAGTTGAGGTTCTGGTCGTCCATCTGCTGGCGCGTGACCACCGACACCGCCTGCGGAATTTCGCGCAGCTTCAACTCGGCCCGGCCTATGGTCACGGAGCGCGCCGCGTAGGCGCCGCTGTCTTCGGTGGTCGCGCCTTCATAGGCGGCGGCGCGCACCACCACCGGAGCCAAGGCGGCCGTCGGCACTTCCGGCGGCGTGATCCTGGCCGCGGGCCGCACGCTGATCGCACCGCTGCCCGTCATGGCCAGTTCCAGGCCGCTGCCGGCCAGCACCTGGCGCAAGGCCTCGCCCACGGTGAAGCGGCCTTGAACGGCGGGCGCGCGCTTGCCGTCGACCAGCGCCGGATCGACCGAGGCCACGAGGCCGGCCTGCACGGCGATCGCATTGAGCGTGCCGGCCAGCGGGCCGCTGGCGATCTGGAAGTTCAGCCGCGCGCCCTGGTTCTGGCCTGCGGCGGCAGGCGCGGTCTGCGCCATGGCGGGCGCGGCCATGGCGGCGGCGAGGGTCGTGAGAGCGGTGGCGAGAAGCGCGGGACGGAAAGCCTGGCGGCAGAACATAAGGGGAAATCTCCTGTGCAACACATGTGCATCTGGGAGGTATGTGTATCGACGCGCGAAAACCGGACAGCGAAAGCGAAATTATTTTGTGCGCGCATCGATGCGCGTGAGCCAGGGGCCGTAGCGGCCGACCGTGATCGGCAGGGTTTCGCTCAGCACCAGCAGCGCTCTATCGACGTCACCGAGCGGAAAAACGCCCTGCACCAGAATGTCGGCGGCGGCGTCGGACACGCGCAGCAGATCGCGGCGATAGCGCTGCAGTTCGCCCAGCACATACGACAGCGGGCGGCGGTTGACCACCAGCAGGCCTTGCAGCCAGTCGGCGCCGTCGACCTGGTTGTCGGCCAGGCGCTGTATGCCGGTCGCGGAAATGCGCACGCCTTGCTGCGCGCGCAGCACTTCGCCTTGGCCTTGGGCCGCCAGCACTTCGACCTTGTGCGCCAGCGCCGTCACGCGCGTGGCCTGCGGCTCCTTGCGCACCATGACGCGTGCGCCCAGCACACGCGTCACCGATTCTGCGCTGAGCACACTCACGGGGTGGGCCGCATGATCGGCAACCTGCAGCACGATATCGCCTTCGCGCAGCCGCAGCTGCGGCGCACCGGCGACGAAAGATGCGTCGACGCGCGTTCTGGCGTTGAGCGTCAATTCGCTGCCGTCGGCCAGCGAGAAGCTGCGGCGCTCGCCCGTGCCGGTGCTGAAATCGGCGATCAGCGCGCCCAGCGGCTGCACGCGGTCGGCGAGCAGCAGGCCCGCGCCGACGGGCGCGGCGAGCGCCACCGCGCGCAGCAGCGTGCGCCGCGTGGGCCGCAGCAGCACCTCACGCGCTTCGCGCGCCTGGCCGGGCAGACGGCTGTCGAGCGCGCGCACGGTGTCCAGCGGCTGGCCCAGGCGCTGCTGCAGCGCGCGCCAGGCTTCGGCATGGCGTGCATCGCTCGCATGCCACTGCGCGAAGCGCTGCTGCACATCGGCGCCCGCACGCCCCGCGTCCAGGCGCACCATCCAGTCAATGGCTTCTTCGGTCGCCGGATCCAGCGATGGCATGGCGCTCTTCACCCCGCCGTGGCCAGCATGCAGTGGCGCAAGGCCTGCGTGAGATAGCGCGCCACGGTGCGCACCGACACGCCGAGTTCGGCGGCGATCTGCTCCTGCGACATGCCGTCGAGCTGGCTGTAGAGAAAGGCGCGGCGCACCGGCAAGGGCAGGCCGTGCAGCGCGCGGTCGATCTGCACGATGGCCTCGACGAGCAAGGCGCGCTCTTCTGCCGACGGCGCGAAAGCCATGGGCAGCAGCGCCATGCGTTCGAGGTAGTCGCGCTCCAGCGTCTGGCGGCGGTGGAAGTGGAACAGCACCCGCTTGGCGACCGTGGTCAGGAACGCCTTGGGCTCGTGGAACAGCCGCGGGTCGAGATCGGAGTCGACGACCTGCAAAAACGTTTCGGAAGTGACGTCCTGCGCATCGCTGCGATTGCGAATCTTGCGGCTCAGCATGCCCAGCAACCAGCTGTGGTGCGAGGAATACAGGACCTGCAGGGCTTGACGTCGAACGTTGTCGATCACAGTCGCTTCACCACTCAAATGAAAATGATTCTTATTGTAGCCAGCGCCGGCAAACCCGAGCCGCCGCGTATCCCCATGGGACACAGGCATACATGGCCGACCAATCCGCAACTATCGATATGCAGAAATAGCGCTTCTTCATAACTTTGCGCAAACCTAGACTGCAGCTTCCAAATTCAGGGAGCCGGTCGGCATGCGTCGATCCTTTGCCCTGCCAATCAAGACGATTCATGCAACACAAACTCGATTCCAGGGCGCGGGTGAGCGCCTTGCTCGCCAAGGTCAAGACGCGCGCCAAGACCGCGCTTTCGGTTCTGATGGCTACCGCGGCCCTGGCCCTGGCCCTGGCCCTGAGCGCGGCGCCGGTGCAGGCGCAGGACGGCGACATCCTGCGCTACGCGCTCAGCGCCAACCCCAAAGGCACGTTGCACCCCACGCTGTATTTCACGGACTATGACCGCGCGGTGATCTTCGCGGTCTACGGCCGGCTGATCACGCTGGACGAGAAGCAGAATCCCAAGCCGTCGCTGGCCGATTCCTGGTCATATTCGAAAGACGGCCGCACGCTGACGCTGAACCTGCGCAAGGGCGTGAAATGGCATGACGGCCAGCCCTTCACCGCGCAGGACGTGGCCTTCACGTACGGCACGCAGGCCCACCCCGACTTCACGCGCGACAAGCCGCCGTTCGTGCAGCTGCTGCAAGGCTACGAAGAGTTCAGCAGCGGCAAGGCCAAGACGCTCAGCGGCATCAAGGTGGTGAACGACAACACCGTGGCATTCAGCTTCAAGGAGCCCTATGCGGCCGCGTTCTCGCACTTTGCCGACCGGCCGGTGCTGGCCAGGCATATCTGGGAAAAGATCCCGGTCAAAAGCTGGAACCAGGCGACGCAGCAGCTGCTGAACCCCGTGGGCACCGGGCCCTACAAATTCGTCGAATTCCGTTCGGACCAGTACGTCAAGCTCGAACGCAATGACGAGTACTTCGGCGGCCAGCCGAAAATCAAGACACTGATCTTCAAGATATCGAATTCGCAGACCATTCAGAACGAACTGATCAACGGCGAACTCGACATCGCCGAAGTCACCAACTGGAACGACCGCGATCTGCAGATCTACAAGCGGGCGAACATCCGCGTCGTCGAGGAAGCGGGTACCAACGGCCAGTACCTGACGCTCGATACGCGCAACCCCAAGCTCAACGACAAGCGCGTGCGCCAGGCCATCGTGCATGCGATCAATCGCAAGGCCTTGGTCGACCGCCTGCTGTTCGGCCATGGCGTGCTGTTCAACACCAACGCCCACCCGGACAGCCCGTTCTATCCCGCCGACCTGAACCCCTACGCCTATGACGTGAACAAGTCCAAGGAGCTGCTTGCGGCCGCGGGCTGGAAAGACAGCGATGGCGACGGCGTGCTCGATCGCAACGGCGAGAAGTTCACGTTCAAGCTGAACGTGCCCACGGGCAACCGCACGCGGGAATTGTCGGCGCCCATCATCCAGCAGAACCTGAAGGCCGTGGGCATACAGGTCGAACTCGCGCCCGCCGACTTCAACGCGGTGCTGAGCATCCTGCAGGACCCCAAGCAGCAGTACGACGGCGTGCTCATGGGCGGCCTGTTCCGCCCGGGACAGTACGACAACAACTTCTGGTGGGAGCGCTTCAGCACGCCCCAGCTCACGGCCTACGCCGACACCTTCAATTCCAGCATCGACCAGGCGGTGCTGCGCCAGAACGTAGGCGCCTGGCTCAAGGGTATCAACGACGAAGCCATACGCGTGTGGCTGTATGTGCGCAACGGCGGCTACGCGGTCGGCCCGCGCGTCACGAACTACAAGGCCCACCCCTACGAGCCGCTTAACGACATCGTCAACTGGACGGTGAAGAAATGAGGCGCGACTGAATGCTGCGCTTCACCCTGCGACGCCTCGCTATTTCGCTGCCCGTGCTGCTGGGCATCTCCCTGGTGGTGTTCCTGCTGGTCCATCTGCAGCCCGGCGACCCGTTCGTGGAGCTGGTGAGTCCGGACGCCACGCCCGAACAGAAAGCCGAGCTGCTGCGCAGCTACGGCTATGGCGACCCGATTGCCGTCCAGTACCTGCGCTGGCTGGGCAGGATGGCCAGCGGCGAACTGGGCAACTCGGTGCTGCAGGGCCGCGCCGTGACCGAACTGATTGGCGAGCGGCTGGGCAATACCGCGCTGCTGGCCGGCGGCTCGCTGCTGCTGACCCTGGCCGTGGCCCTGCCCCTGGGTCTGTTCATCGGCCTGCGGCGCAACGGCGGGCCCGACATCGCGACCTCGGTGCTGTCGTTCGTGCTGGTCTCGGTGCCGACTTTCTTTCTCGCCATGCTGCTCATCAAGTGGTTTGCCATGGACCTGCGCTGGCTGCCCACCAGCGGCGTCATCACGATTGGCGCGGGGCATGAAGGCTGGGCCCATGTGCGCGACGTGGCCCTGCATCTGATCCTGCCCTGCACGGTTCTGGCGCTGGGCAACATTGCCATCCTGAGCCGCTATCTGCGCAGCTCCGTGAGCGAACTCGTCGACCAGGATTTCGTGCGCGCGCTGTTCGCGCGCGGCGTGCCGCTGCGGCGCGTGGTGACTCCGCACCTGCTGCGCAATGCGGCGCGGCCGCTGATCATCATTCTCAGTCTGGAGATTCCGGCGCTGCTGTCGTCGGCGCTGCTGACCGAGACCATCTTCAACTGGCCCGGCGTGGGCCGGCTGAGCTTCGAGGCGGTGCAGGGCCGGGACTATCCGCTGCTCATGGGCATCGTGCTGTTCCTGGCCGTCGCCACGCTGGTCTGCAATCTGCTGGCCGACCTGTGCCAGGCCCTGGTCGATCCGCGCGTGAGGTTGGCCTTGCTGCCCGCGGCGCGCGCGCTCGCCTGCAGCGCGGCCAGCGGCAGCACCAGCGCATTCGCGCGCTCGCCGGTCACGGCCTCGACCGACAGCGTCATGTCTTCGCGCAGGAAATCCGGCGCGGGCGCATCGAGCGCGAGCTTGACTTCGACGGCGCCGCGCTGGGCGTCGACCGCCGGCGCGATCGAGAGGATCTTCGCCGCGAGCGGCTGGGTGCTGAACGCGTCGGCGACCACGGCAGCGCGCTGGCCCGTGCGCAACTGATCGAGAAAGCGTTCATCGACCTGGGCGACGATCTGCGTGGGCCCGGCCAGCGCCAGGCGCATCAGCGCCGTGCCGGGTTGCACGATCTGCCCGGGCTCGACGCTGCGCGTGAGCACCTGGGCATCCGCTGGTGCGCGTACCGCGGTTTGCTCAAGGCGCAGCCGCGCCGCAGCGACGGCCGCGCTCGCCTGCGCTATCTGGGCGCGCGCCTGGGCGATTTCGCTGCCGCTGTCCTGGTAGGCATCGCGCTGGGCCGCGGCGCCGCGCTGCTGGGCCTGGGCCACCTGCAAGGCGCGTTCGCTGTCGTCGACCTGGGCCTGGCTCACAAAGCCCTGGGCGCGCAGCGCGCGGCTGCGCTCCAGGTCGCGCAGCGCGGCGCGCAGGCCGGCGTCGGCCTGGGCCAGCTGGGCATCGATGCCGCTGCGCCCCGTGCTGCGCAGCCCGGCGGCACGCGCCTGCTGCTGCGCGAGCGTGGCCAGTGCCTGGTCCAGCGCGGCCTTGGCTTCAGCGGTTTCGAGCTGCACCAGCAGCGCGCCCTGCACCACCTGCGCGCCTTCGCGCACCGCGACCGACTGCACGCGCCCGACCAGCGTCGCGCCGACTTCGACGCGCGACAGCCGCGCCACGCGCGCCGAAAACTGCAGGCTGCGCTGCAACGGCGCGGCCTGCACTTCGATCGCCGCCACTTCAGGAACGCTCCAGTGCCAGATGCGCCAGCCCAGCGTGGCCAGCAGCAGCGGCGCGAGCGCGAACGCCATCAGGCGCCAGCCGCGTGGCCCGAGTGACTGGGACGGAGCGCCCTCAGAGGCCTTCATCGGCGCTGTTGGGAATTGCCACGCCCAGGTGCAGATACGCGGCCTTGGTCGCGATGCGCCCGCGCGGCGTGCGCTGCAGATAGCCTTGCTGGATCAGATAGGGCTCGATCACGTCCTCGATCGTTCCCGACTCCTCGCCTATGCTGGCCGCGATGTTGTCCAGGCCCACGGGGCCACCGTCGAAGCGGTGGATCACGGCTTCGAGCAACTTGCGGTCCATCACGTCGAAGCCCTGCGGGTCCACGTCGAGCATGGCCAGCGCGCGGTTGGCGATGTCCTGCGTGATGCGGCCGTCGCCCTTGACGTCGGCGTAGTCGCGCACGCGCCGCAGCAGGCGGTTGGCGATGCGCGGCGTGCCGCGCGAGCGGCGCGCGATCTCCCAGCCGCCTTCGGCGTCCATGGGCACGCCCAGCAGGCCCGCGCTGCGCACCACGATGCGCGCCAGCTCCTCGGAGGTATAGAACTCGAGCCGTGCGACGATGCCGAAGCGGTCGCGCAGCGGGTTGGTGAGCATGCCCGCGCGCGTGGTCGCACCGACCAGCGTGAACGGCTGCAGATCGAGCTTGATCGAGCGCGCGGCCGGGCCTTCGCCGATCATGATGTCGATCTGGTAGTCCTCGAGCGCGGGGTAGAGAATTTCTTCGACCACGGGCGACAGCCGATGGATCTCGTCGATGAACAGCACATCGTTGGCTTCGAGATTGGTCAGCAGCGCCGCCAGGTCCTTGGGCTTCTCGAGCACCGGGCCGCTGGTCTGGCGCAGATTCACGCCGAGTTCGGCGGCGATGATGTGCGACAGCGTGGTCTTGCCCAGGCCCGGCGGGCCGAACAGCAGCACATGGTCCAGCGCCTCGCCGCGCTTTTTGGCCGCGCCGATGAAGATCTCGAGCTGCTCGCGCGCCTTGACCTGGCCCACGTACTCCTGCAGCAGCTTGGGGCGCAGCGCGCGCTCCATCGCTTCCTCATGGTGCGACAGCGGCGCGGCGGAAATGGCGCGCTTGGGGGGCGCAGGCGCGAAATCGTCGGTGTGAATGGTCATGGGAGATTATTTCGCCAGCGCCTGCAGCGCGCGCTTGATGCCGTCGCTCACACCGATGTCGGGCGGCAAGGCCTTGAGCGCGGCAGCGGCTTCCTTGTCGTTGTAGCCCAGCGCCAGCAGCGCCTGCAGGATGTCGTTCTGGTGCTCGTTGGTGAACAGCGACTTGGAGCCCATGTCGGCGCCGATCTTGCCCTTGAGCTCGAGCAGCAGCCGCTCGGCGGTCTTCTTGCCTATGCCCGGCACCTTGATCAGCCGGCCCATTTCCTGCAGCGTCACCGCCTGGGCCAGGTCTTCGATGCCAATGCCGCTGATGATGGCCAGCGCCGTGCGCGGGCCCACGCCCGTGATCTTGATCAGCTCGCGGAAAGTCTCGCGCTCGGATGAAGTGCCAAAGCCGAACAGCAGCTGCGCATCCTCGCGCACGATGAAGTGCGTGAGCAGGCCCACCTGGGCCCCGGTCGCGGGCAGGTTGTAGAAGGTGCTCATGGGCACCTGCACCTCGTAGCCCACGCCGTGACAGTCCACCAATACCGTGGGCGGGTTTTTCTCCAGCAGGGTGCCGGTCAATTTGCCTATCATTGAAGTCCTTTGCCGCCCCGTTGGCAGCTCTAGTCTGGAATTATCCGCGTGATCCTGCGCCACACCTTCACTCCCCACCACAACACCCGCCTGAGTCACCTCTGCGGCCCCGCCGATGCGCACCTGCGCACCATAGAAACCGCGCTCAAGGTGGCTATCGCCCACCGCCACGAGCAGTTCAAGATCGACGGCCCCAAGGCGCGCGCGCAGCAGGCGCTCGAAATGCTGCAGGCACTCTACGAGATGGCGGACGACCCGATTCCCGAAGCCCACCTGCAGCTGATGCTCGCGGGCGACGCCGAACTGGTCGAGGCACCGGTGGGCGCGATTCAACTGTCGACGCGCCGCGCCGATCTGCGCGCGCGCACCACCACGCAGAACCTGTACCTCGAGAATATCGCGAGCCACGACATCACGCTGGGCATAGGCCCCGCGGGCACGGGCAAGACCTATCTGGCCGTGGCCTGCGCGGTCGATGCGCTCGAGCGCAGCGCCGTGCAGCGCATCGTGCTCACGCGCCCGGCCGTCGAAGCCGGCGAGCGCCTGGGCTTTCTGCCCGGCGACCTGACGCAGAAGGTCGACCCCTATCTGCGCCCGCTCTACGACGCACTGTATGACCTCATGGGCTACGAGAAGGTGCAAAAGGCCTTCGAGCGCAATGTGCTCGAGATCGCGCCGCTGGCGTTCATGCGCGGGCGCACGCTCAACAACGCGTTCGTGATTCTTGACGAAGCGCAGAACACCACGCCCGAGCAGATGAAGATGTTCCTCACGCGCATAGGCTTCGGCGCCAAGGCCGTGGTCACGGGCGACGTGAGCCAGATCGATTTGCCCAAGGGCGCGATGAGCGGCCTGATCGACGCCGAGCGCGTGCTCAAGCGCGTCAAGGGCATTGCCATCACGCATTTCACCAGCGCCGACGTGGTGCGCCACCCGCTGGTCGCGCGCATCGTCGACGCCTACGAAGCGCGCGGCCGCCAGCCCGCGGCCCGCAGCCGCACGCGCGCCACCGACGAGTGAGTTTCCCCATGCCTCTACAACAACTACAACTTTCCCTGCAATTCGGCCGCTTCGAAGCGGCTGCCGCCCACCGCGCCGTGCTGTCCCGCAGCAAGGTCACGCGCTGGATTCGCCACGCGCTGGCCGTGGACGCAGAAATCACCGTGCGCATCGTCGACGCCGAAGAAGGCCAGGCGCTGAACCTGCAGTACCGGCAAAAAGACTACGCGACCAATGTGCTGACCTTCGACTACCAGCAGGAGCCCACGGTGATGGCCGACCTGGTGCTGTGCGCCCCCGTGGTCGAACGCGAAGCCAAGGAGCAGAACAAGACGCTCGAGGAGCACTACGCCCACCTGCTGGTCCACGGCACGCTGCACGCCCAGGGCTGGGACCACGAGACCGGCGACGAAGACGCCGAGGAGATGGAAGCGTATGAGAGCGACATCATGCGCGAGCTGGGGTTCGAAGACCCTTATCAAAAATAGGCCCTGCCGCGCAAAATAGTCATTACTGTTTTGCGTTGCCGCTGTCGCACATTTCCCTGCCCAAGCCCAGGTCGCGCACTAAGATGGTGCGCATGATCGGCGACCACGCCGGCACCACAGGGGACAAGGCATGGGTGAATGGTTTTTGCTGCTCGCGGCAGCATGTGTCGCGGGCGCGCTCAACGCCGTGGCCGGGGGCGGCAGCTTTCTGACGCTGCCGGCGCTGGTCTTCACGGGCGTGCCGCCGGTGATCGCCAACGCCACGGGAACGGTCGCGCTGCTGCCCGGCTATCTGGCCGGCGCCTGGGGCTTTCGCGAAGACGTGCAGTCGCCGCCGGGGCTGACCTTCAAGCGCGTGGTCGGGCTGTCGCTGCTGGGCGGCGCGGCCGGAGCGCTGCTGCTGCTGGTCACGCCCGATGCCATGTTCCGCCGCGTCGTGCCCTGGCTGCTGCTCGCGGCCACGGCGATGTTCGCTTTCGGCCCGTGGCTGCGCCAATGGGCGGCGGGCACGGCACACAGCCATGCGCCCTCGCATTTCAAGGCGGGGCTCGGCATGCTGGCCGTGGCCATCTATGGCGGCTACTTCAACGGCGGGCTGGGCATCGTGCTGCTGGCGCTGTTCGGCCTGCTGGGCCAGACCCGTCTCGCGGCCATGAACGGCATGAAGAACCTGGTCTCGGCGCTGCTCACGGCGATTGCGGTCGTGGTCTATGCGGCCGGCGGCCTGGTCGCCTGGCCGCAGGCGCTGGGCATGATGGCCGCGGCCACGCTGGGCGGCTATGGCGGCGCGCGCCTGGCGCGCCACATTCCCGCGCCCTGGCTGCGCGCGGGCATCGTCGTCACGGGGCTGGTGATGTCGGCGCTGTTCTTCTGGCAGCAATAAGCGTCACGCGGTCTGCGGGCGCGGCGCGATGCGCAAAGGCACCGTGACCGGGCCGTCATTGACGAGATGCACCTGCATGTCGGCCGCGAAACGGCCGGTCTGCACCGTGGGGTGGGCCGCCTGGGCCTGCTGCACCAGGTAGTCATAGAGGCGCCGGCCTTCGTCGGGCGCGGCGGCCTGCTTGAAACTCGGGCGGTTGCCGCTCGCGGTGTCGGCGGCCAGCGTGAACTGGCTCACCAGCAGCAGACCGCCGGCGATGTCCTGCACGCTGCGGTTCATCTTGCCCTCGTCATCGCCAAAGATGCGCAGCTTGAGCAACTTGGCCAGCAGCTTGTCGGCCTCGGCCTCGCTGTCGCCGCGCTCGGCGCAGACCAGCACCAGCAGGCCCTGATCGATCTTGCCGCACACTTCGCCGTCGACTTCCACGCGCGCCTGTCGCACGCGCTGCAATACGCTGATCATTTCACTCTTCCCTCTATAGGCCCGGCTTGGCCTGGACCTTCAATTTTTTCCAAAGCAGTCACCGCCCCTTCGGGCAGCAGTTCAATCGTTGCCTGCAGGCCGGGCTCGGCCTGCATCAGCGCCGCTTCGACCTGCTCGCGCTGATGCGCGGCATGGCCCAGCGTCCAGTCGGCGGGCACATGCATATGCAGCGTCACAAAGCTGCGCTGGCCCGCGCGGCGTGTGCCCACATGGTCGAAATGCACTTCGTCGCTGGCAAAGCGCGCGAGCGCGGCTTCTATGCGCGTCAGCACCTCGGGCTCGACGGCCTGGTCCATCAGGCCCTGCGACGAGCGCCAGACCAGCCGCACGCCTTCCTTGCAGATGTTCAGCGCGACGGCGATCGCCACCACGGCGTCCAGCCACAGCCAGCCCGTGAGGTGGGCAGCCGCGAGGCCCACGACCACGCCGATCGATGTCCAGACATCGGTCACCAGATGCCGGGCATCGCCGTCGAGCGCCACCGAGCGGTGCACGCGCGCCGAACGGAACATGACCCAGGCCAGCGCGCCGTTGAACGCCGTGCTCACCAGCGACAGCGCCAGGCCCCAGCCCAGCTGCTCCAGCGGCGCCGGCGCCTGCAGGCGCAGCACCGCGGCCCAGACGATGGCCAGCGCCGCGGCCAGCACCAGAATGCCTTCGAAGCCGGCCGAGAAATACTCGGCCTTGGTATGGCCGTAGGGGTGGTCGTCGTCGGCCGGGCGCTGGGCAATGGTGACCATGGTCAGCGCGAAGATCGCGCCCGCCAGATTCACCAGCGACTCCAGCGCGTCCGACAGCAGACCGACCGAGCCCGTCATCGCCCAGGCCAGGGTCTTGAGCACGATGGTCAGCACCGCGACGGCGACCGACACCCGCAGCAGATGGGACGGGCTCAGCCAGCGCACCGCGCGCGGCGAAATCCACACCGATTCGTCGAGCATGAGCCTCCCACGATATTGTCTTGGAACGGTTCACACGGCCCTTGAGACTAGGCGCTTTTCCGCAGACAGTGCGAATAGCACGGCAAGGGAAAGCAACGACGTATCAAGGGCCGTTTGAGCCGTTCTTCTTAGAGCAGGCGCGCCTTGACGCTCTTGCCCTTGACCCGGCCCGCGTTGAGCTTGGCCACGGCCGCGCCCGCGATGCGGCGGTCGACGGCGACATAGGTCGAGAAGTCGTTGACGTTGATCTTGCCGATCTGCTCGCGGGTATAGCCGAAATCGGCGGTCATCGCGCCCATCACGTCGCCCGCACGGATCTTCTCGCGGCGTCCGCCGATGATCTGAATGGTCTGCATGGGCGGCACCAGCGGCTCGTCGCTGGCGGGCGTGAGCTCGCTCAGCGGGAACCAGCTCGAAGGCCGGCCCTGCAGCACTTCGATCTTGCCGACATTGCCCATTTCATCGAGGCTGGCGAGGTTCAGCGCCAGGCCTTCGGCATCGCCGCGGCCGGTACGACCCACGCGGTGGATATGGATTTCGGAGTCGGGCGTGACATCGACGTTGATGACCGCGGCCAGGTTCGAGATGTCGAGGCCGCGCGCGGCCACGTCGGTCGCGACCAGCACCGAGCAGCTGCGGTTGGCGAACTGCACCAGCACTTCGTCGCGCTCGCGCTGTTCGAGTTCGCCGTACAGCGCCAGCGCGCTGAAGCCCTGGGCCTGGAGCAGGCTCACCAGGTCGCGGCACTGCTGCTTGGTGTTGCAGAACGCAATGCTCGACTCGGGGCGGAAATGCAGCAGCAGATCGGCCACGGCCTGCAGACGCTGGCCTTCGCTGACTTCGTACCAGCGCTGGGCGATCTTGCCTTCGCTGTGCTGGGCCTGCACGGTGATGCGCTGCGGGTTCTTCATGAAGCGCGCGCTCAGGTCGGCAATGCCTTCAGGGTAGGTCGCCGAGAACAGCAGCGTCTGGCGCTCCTTGGGGCACTGGCGCACCACGGTGTCGATGTCGGCGTGAAAGCCCATGTCGAGCATGCGGTCGGCTTCGTCGAGCACCAGCGTGTTGAGGCCCGACAGGTCGAGCGCGCCGCGCTCCATCAGGTCCATGACCCGACCCGGCGTGCCGACCACGATGTGGGCGCCGTTTTCGAGACTTGCAATCTGCGCGCGCGAAGGCACGCCGCCATAGACCGTCACGACCTTGATGTTGTCGTGCGCGCGCGCCAGCCGGCGGATTTCCGTCGCCACCTGGTCGGCGAGTTCGCGCGTCGGGCACAGCACCAGCGACTGCACGGCGAACCAGCGCGGATTGAGCTTGGTCAGCAGCGCCAGACCGAAGGCCGCGGTCTTGCCGCTGCCGGTACTGGCCTGGGCGATCAGATCCTTGCCCAGCAGCGCGGGCGGCAGGCTCGCGGACTGAATGGGAGTCATCTGGTGGTAGCCCAGCTGCTGCAGATTGTCGAGCATCGCAGGGCTGAGGGCCAGTGTGTCAAAACCGGTACTGGCGGAAGAAGAAGAGGCGTTCATGGGCCCGATTATCCCGGGTCGCGCCAGTCCACCGCTGTGCAGGGCTGTAGAGTCACGATCTTGCGCCTTGTACATTGCGTCCTGACGTCCGGTTACGTTATAAACAGGTATTCCATAGGAAGGCTCATGCCCCCCAGTTCCAGTGCGCTCAGCGACAGCGACAGCAATGCCATGCTGCGCCTCATCATTGATGCGGCGACAGGAATGATGGCGTACTACGAGGCTGAAACGCTTTCCTGTCGTTTCGCCAACCATGCGTACGCCACCTATTACGGCTTCGACCCGGTCGAAATGCTGGGCATGCTGCCCTGGGAAGTCATGGGTGCCGACAACTGGCAGGCGATCGCACCGCATGTGGAACGCTGCCTGCGCGGCGAACATGTGCGCTACATACGCCAGGCGCGCTCGCCGCAAGGCCTGCCGCGCGAAATCGAAGTGCGCCTCACGCCCCACCTGGAGCAGGACACGATGCGCGGCGCCGTGGTGCAGGTCATCGATCTGAGCCTGGGCCGGTCCGTGCAGCAGCAGCTCGATGAGAGCGAAGAGCGCATGCGGCTGTTCTCCGCCGCCACGCATGAAGCCATTCTGATCCACCGCGAAGGCATCGTGCTCGATGCGAATGCCGCGATGCTGCGGCTGATAGGCTATGGTCTCGATGAGATCCGCGGCCAGTCGGCATTGCAATATCTGGACAAGGAATTCTGGCCGGTGGCGCTCGAAGCCATCCACAGCCGGCGCAATGCGTCCTATAAAGCCACGGTCAGGCACAAGGACGGCCACAGCATTCCCGTCGAGATCGACGGCCTGCCCATGCCCGATGGTGATGGCACGCAAGACTTCCGCCTGGTCGTGATCCGCGACATCACCGCCCACCAGCAGGCCCAGGCCCAGGTGCGCTTTCTCGCCGAGCACGATGCGCTGACCCGCCTGCCCAATCGCTGGTATCTGAGCGAACAGCTCGAGCAGCTGATCTCGCGCGCGCGCCTCGAAAATCTGGCCGTGGCGGTGCTGAGCCTGGACCTCAAGCATTTCTCGGCCATCAACGATTCCCTGGGCCACCAGGCCGGCGACCAGGTGCTGTGCGAAGTCGCGCAGCGCCTGTGCAGCTGCGTGCGCGGCACCGATCTGGTGGCGCGCGCGGGCAGCGATGAATTCATCGTCGTGCTCGCGGGCGGCACTTCGCGCGCCGAAACCGAGCTGATCACCCGGCAGATGGTGGCGATGCTCGAAATGCCCTGCCAGGTGGCGGCGCAGCAGCTGGTGATCGCTCCCGCCATCGGCATTTCCATCTTCCCCGAAGACGGCGAAAACGTGGAAACGCTGCTGCGCAACGCGGGCGCGGCCCGCTATCTGGCCAAGGACAACAGCCACCAGGCGTTCGAGTTCTACACGCCCGCGCTCGAAAGCCGCGCCAGCCGCATGCTCAACCAGGAGCAGCTGCTGCGCCAGTCGATAGCACTGGGCGGCTTCGAGCTGCACTACCAGCCCCAGGTGCGCACCGACAACGGCGCGCTCGCGGGCTTCGAGGCGCTGGTGCGCTGGCGCCACCCCGAGCGCGGGCTGGTGAGCCCCGAAGAGTTCGTCGCGCTGGCCGAGGCCCGCGGCCTGATCACCGCCATCGACCGCTGGGTGCTGCGCCAGGCCTGCCGCGAAGCCTGCGCCTGGTACGCCCAGGGCATGCCGCGCGTGCCCGTGGCCGTCAACATGTCGGCGCAGGAGTTCCGCCACGCCGACCTGGCCAGCGATGTCGCCGCGGTGCTGGTCGAAACCGGCCTGCCCGCGGAGTTGCTGCACATAGAACTCACCGAGAGCACGCTGATGCATTCCGACGCCCAGGTGCAGCGCACGCTGCATGCGCTGCAGCAGCAGGGCGTGCAGCTGGCGATCGACGATTTCGGCACGGGCTACTCGTCGCTGGCCTATCTCAAGCGCCACCCCATTCACCAGCTCAAGATCGACCGTTCGTTCATCACCGAGCTGCCCGGGAACGAAGACGACGCCGCCATCGTCACGGCCATCGTGCAGATGGCCAAGAGCCTGCGCCTGCGCACCGTCGCCGAAGGCGTGGAAACCGCGGCGCAGCTGGCGCTGCTGCGCACGCTGGGCTGCGAGATGGCCCAGGGCTATCACATCGCTCCGCCCATGCCCGCCGAGCAGGCGCTGCAATGGCAGAAAGATTATTGTCACAAGCTGCAGGCACAATAGGCCATGGAACAGTTCACGCATGACCGTGCCATCACCCGGCACACCACTCCAGAGCAGGCGCTCACTCATATCCAGCAGCTCTATCGCGAGCAAGTCGGGCATCTGCGCGACGCGATGCAGCGCTTTGTCGCGGGCGAAACGCCCTCCTCGCCCATCCATGCGTTCTACCCCAAGGTACGGGTCCATACCCACACCGTGGCGCGCGCCGACACCACGCTGGCCTATGGCTTTGTCGAAGGCCCGGGCACCTACGAAGCCACGCTCACGCGGCCCGACCTGTTCGCCGACTACTACGCCGAACAGCTGCGCCTGCTGCGCGCCAGCCACGAAGTCGATTTCGAAGTGGGCCTGAGCGACAAGCCGATTCCGATTCACTTCTCGTTCGCCGAGAACGACCATATCGAAGGCACGCTCACGCCCGAACGCCGCATGCTGATGCGCGATGTGTTCGACCTGCCCGACCTCGAGGCCATGGACGACGGCATCGCCAACGGCACCTGGCAGCCCCAGCCCGGCGGCGCGCTGCCGCTGTCGCTGTTCACCGCGCCGCGCGTCGACTACTCGCTGCACCGCCTGCGCCACTACACGGGCACCGCGCCCGAGTGGTTCCAGAACTTCGTGCTGTTCACCAACTACCAGTTCTACATCGACGAATTCATTCGCCTGGGCCATGCCGAAATGGCCAAGCCCGACAGCGAGTACTGCGCCTTCGTCGAACCCGGCAACGTGGTCACGCGCCGCACCGGCCTGCCCGCCGAAGCCGTGGACGAACTCGGCAACCCGCCGCCGCGCCTGCCGCAGATGCCGGGCTACCACCTGGTGCGCACCGACGGCAGCGGCACCACCATGGTCAACATCGGCGTGGGCCCGGCCAACGCCAAGACCATCACCGACCATATCGCCGTGCTGCGCCCGCATGCCTGGATGATGCTGGGCCACTGCGCGGGCCTGCGCAACAGCCAGCAACTGGGCGACTACGTGCTGGCCCACGCCTATGTGCGCGAAGACCATGTGCTCGACGAGGAGCTGCCGCTGTGGGTGCCGATTCCGGCGCTGGCCGAAATCCAGGTCGCGCTGCAGCAGGCCGTGGCCGACGTGACGCAGATGCCCGGCAGCGACCTCAAGCGCATCATGCGCACCGGCACCGTCGCCAGCACCGACAACCGCAACTGGGAGCTGCTGCCGGACAACCTGCCGCAGCGGCGCTTCAGCCAGAGCCGCGCGGTGGCGCTCGACATGGAAAGCGCGACCATCGCCGCCAACGGTTTCCGCTTCCGTGTGCCCTACGGCACGCTGCTGTGCGTCAGCGACAAGCCGCTGCACGGCGAAATCAAGCTGCCCGGCATGGCCAACCATTTCTACCGCGAGCGCGTGGACCAGCATCTGCGCATAGGCATGCGCGCCATCGAAATCCTGCGCGCGGGCGGCATAGAACGGCTGCACAGCCGCAAGTTGCGCAGTTTTGCGGAAGTGGCGTTCCAGTAAAAGCGCGGCCTTCGACGCGGCCCGGGCCGCGGGTGCCAGCGACAACGGCGCGCCGGGCGCGCGCCTGCATTACGATCCGCGCGACTACGCGGCCGGCGTGCTGGACCCCGACGGCTACAGTCTGGAATTTGTCTACAAGAGCTGGCAGCACGCACCATGACCCAAACACCCATGACTCCGATTTCCCGCTGCGCCTGGGCGGGCGCCGATCCGCTGATGCAGCATTACCACGACACCGAATGGGGTGTGCCGCTGCGCGATTCACGCATGCTCTGGGAGACGCTGATGCTCGAAGGCTTTCAAGCCGGGCTCTCGTGGGAAATCATTTTGCGCAAGCGCGAAGCTTTTCGCGCGGCCTTCGCCGACTTCGACCCGCAGGCCGTGGCGGCCTTTGGCGCGCAGGACATAGAACGCCTGATGGGCGATGCGGGCATCGTGCGTGCGCGCGCGAAGATCGAGGCGACGATTCGCGGCGCGCAGATCTATCTCGAGATGCAGGCGCGCGGCGAAGACTTCGCCGACTACTGCTGGTCGTTCACCCAGGGCCAGACCTTGCCCAACTCGGGCAATGCCACGCAGACCGAGATGTCGGCGCTGATCTCCAAGGACATGAAGCGCCGCGGCTTCAAGTTTGTCGGGCCGACCATCGTTCACGCCTGGATGCAGGCCGTGGGCATGGTCGATGACCACGCGGCGTCGTGCTTTCGGCGCGCACAAGTGACCGCTCCATGATTTCCAGCGGCGCGTCGTGAGCCGCGGCCTGCGCGCGCAAGACAGCGGTGATTCGCTTGCCATGAAAGTAGGTATACTGGTCTACCTACTTTTACCTGATGGCGTCCACGATGCTCACCTCCTCCACCGAAAAAATCAGCGCGCATGACCGTTTGCTGGCCGCGGCCGCGACCTTGTTCTACAACGACGGCATTGCCGCGACGGGCATAGACGCCATCGTCAAAAGAGCCGGCGTCGCCAAGAAAAGCCTCTACAACAACTTCGACTCCAAGGCCGAGCTGGTCGCTGCATACCTGCGCATCCGCCATGCCGAATGGCTGTCGCTGTATGCCGCGCGGCTGCAGCAGGCGCAGGGGCCGGCGGCGCGCGTGCTGTCGATCTTCGATGCCTATGCCGACCACGCCGAGCATGCCTATGAACGCGGCTTTCGCGGCTGCGGGCTGCTGAACGCGGCGGCCGAACTGCAGGCCGGTGACGACGGCCGCGCCGCGGTGCGCAGCCACAAGGAGGAAGTCGAGACGCTGTTGCGCACCCATCTCGGCGAACTGCTGCCCGCCGATGCGCAGCGCGCCGCGCAGCTCGCAAGGCATCTGTCGTTCCTGCTCGAAGGCGCGATGGCGCGCGCCGGCCTCGAAGGCCGCAGCGACTGCGTGCAGCAGGCCAGGGCCATCGCGGCGTCGATGCTGGAAGCGAAATGACGCCCCATCTCTGGGGCATTGCCAGCATCTTGCTGGCCTCGCTGCTGTGGGGAACGACAGGCGTGGCCGCGACTTTCGCGCCCGAAGTGGGCGCGGCCGCGATAGGCGCGGCGGCCATGGGCATAGGCGGGCTGCTGCAGGCAGCGCTGGCGCTGCGGCCCATGGCGCGCGCCCGCGCGGCCTTGCGCGCGCAGTGGCCTTGGCTGCTGCTGGGCGCGCTCGCGGTCGCGGTCTATCCGCTGGCGTTCTACGGCTCCATGCGCCTGGCCGGCGTGACCATAGGCACCGTGGTGTCGATAGGCTCGGCGCCGCTGTTTTCGGCCGCGCTGGAAATGGTTCTCGATGGCACGCGCGTCAGCCGGCGCTGGGCCGTGGGCGCGGCGCTGGGCGTGATCGGCATGGGCCTGCTGTGCTTTGCCGAAGGCACGGGCCATGGCACGCCCGCGCCTTCGGTCATGAGCGGCGTGCTGCTGGGCCTGCTCGCCGGGCTGACCTATGCGCTGTATTCGTGGGCCGCGCGCCGGCTGATGCAGCGCGGCATAGCGCCGCGCGCCGCGATGGGCGCGATGTTCGGCCTGGGCGGGCTGCTGCTGATGCCGGTGCTGTTCGCCACCGGCGCGCCTTTCCTCGCCTCCTGGAACAACGCGGCCGTGGGCATCTACATGGCGCTGGTGCCCATGTTTCTGGGCTATGTCTGCTTCGGCTACGGGCTGGCGCGCATTCCCGCGAGCAGCGCGACGGCGATCACGCTGGTCGAGCCCGTGGTCGCCGCGGGACTGGCCGCGCTGATCGTCGGCGAGCGGCTGCCGGCGCAGGGCTGGGTCGGCGTGGCGCTGATCTTTGCCTGCCTGGTGTGCATCACGCTGCGCGCGCGTCGAGATCGCTGACGCGTTCCGGCTCCACGCGGCAGCGCGACTCGAAACCTATCACTTCGGGCCGGCAGACATCGCTCTGCAGCCATTCCGAGAAGCGCTTGAGCACGGGATAGTTCTTGCGGTCCGGCCGGTAATAGAGGAAAAAGCGCGGCGACTTCTCCAGCGGCAACTGCTTGAGCAGGTCTACGCCGAACGGCGCGACCAGGCTGCCGGCCTGGATGTGCGCGAGCGCGTCGAGGTAGGAAATATGGCCTATGCCCAGGCCCGCGAGCATGGCTTCGAGCATGGCGTCATGGGTGTGCAGTTGCAGCGCGGGCTGCTGGTTGGTCTGGCGCAGGCCCAGCAATTCGAGCGTGTCCTGCCACAGCGTGTTTTCGGCCAGGGGCAGCACCAGCGAATGCTTCAGCAGATCTTCTGGCATGTTCACCGGCAGGCGCGCGAGCAGCGACGGCGCCGCGACCAGCACCTTGAGGTCTTCGACCAGCGGCGTCTCCGACAGCAGCGGAATGCCGCCATAGCCCCAATGGATGGCAGCGTCTATGCCCTGCTGCTGCAGGTCGGGCATCTCCACGCCCACCAGCATGCGCACGTCGATATCGGGGAACTCGGCCTTGAAGTGGCCCAGGTTGCGAATCAGGTACTGGGTCGCGAAGTACGGGCTGACATGCAGCACCAGAGTGCGGCGCGCGTCCTTGTCGGTCACCGCGAGCACGCCCTTGGCGAGCGAATCGAAACCCTGCTTCACGGGCTCGTACAGCAGGTGCGCGGCCGGCGTGGGCGTGAGGCTGCGGATGTTGCGCTCGAACAGCTCCTGCCCCAGTGACGACTCGAGCAGCTTGAGCTGCTGGCTCACGGCCTGCGGCGTCAGGCACAGCTCGTCGGCGGCCTGGCGTATCGATCCCCGGCGGTAGATGGCCTCGAAGACCCGCAAGGTGTTGAGAGGAGGAAGTCGGTGACGCATGGGAAGGGTTGAAATCTGCACACGCAGGCAACGCAAGAAGTATGCCGCAGGCCAGTGCGCACAGGGGCCGCGGCGCATGCTCGTAAACCAGCGCCTGCCCTCAGGCAGCCGGCGCAAACCTGCGCTTGCCCTAGCCCATGTTTTTTATTGGTTGTCACCGTTTTGTAAAAAACCCAGAATAAATCCCGATACCACTGCGATTCGATTCGCAGCGAAATCCGGATTTTATTCAGGAATAAGTCCGCTCACGAAGGCGCACTTCTTACCAAGGTGGAGACAATGCAAAAAGTGAATTTTACCGCGATGAAAAACGGTAGCCCCGCGGAGTTCAAGTTATTGAGCGATCTGGACGAGGAATACAGCAAGACCTTGCCCGACCGCATATTGAAGCTGCTGAAAATGCTGGCCGATGACGATGGCGGCTACCAGATTTCCCGGCTCGACCATGTGCTGCAGACCGCGACCCGCGCCTACCGCTCGGGAGCTTCCGACGAATGGATTGTCGCCGCGCTGCTGCACGACATGGGCGATGTGATCGCGCCAGACAACCATTCGGTCGTGGCCGCCGAAATTCTCAAGCCGTTTGTTTCGGAAGAAATCTTCTGGGTGGTGCGCCACCACGGTGTATTTCAGGGATTCTATTACTGGCACCATATTGGCCGCAACCAGCATGCACGCGAAGAGTTTCGCGGTCACCGCTATTTTGATTCCGCGGAGAAATTCTGCGACGAATGGGACCAGAACTCATTTGACCCGGATTATGAAACCCTGCCTCTCGAATTCTTTGTTCCGTATGTGAACAAGATATTCCTGGCCCAGCCCACGGTCTAGATAATCATCAGGACATGTAATCCATGAATTCCCCAACGCCCCGCAAGAATATCCGATGGGCCACCGACATCGGCGGCACGTTCACCGATATCGTGCTCAGCATCGACGGCGAAATGCACGCCCGCAAGGTGCTGACCACGCCGGCCCAGCCCGAGCGCGCCGTGATCGACGGCAGCCTGCAGATGATGCGCGACATGGGCATAGCGCCCGAAATGGTCGACATCTTCGTGCACGGCACGACGCTGGCGACCAACGCCATTCTCGAGCGCCGCGGCGCGCGCTGCGCGCTGATCGGCACCGAAGGCTTTCGCGACATCCTGAGCATTGGCGACGAAGGCCGTTTCGACCAGTACGACATCTTCATCGAGAAGGTCGCGCCGCTGATTGCGCCCGAGCTGTGCTTCACGCTGCCCGAACGCATGAGCGCCGCGGGCGAAGTGCTGCGCCCGCTCGACGAAGCCGCGGTGCATGCGCTGATGGAACGCATAGACGCGCTGGGCATTCGCAGCGTCGCGATCTGTTTCATTCACGGCTATGCCAATGCCGCGCACGAACGCCGCGTCGCGCAGATCATCGCCGAACACCACCCCGACTGGTTTGTCTCGCTGTCGTCCGAGGTCTGCCCCGAAGTGCGCGAATACGAGCGCTGCTCGACCACGGCGGCCAACGCCTACGTCAAGCCCATCATGGCCGGCTACCTGCAGCGGCTGGAGCAGGAACTGGTCGAGCAGGGCTTTCGCTGCCCGACCTATCTGATGACTTCGGGCGGCGGCCTCACGACGCTGCGCTCGGCGATGGAATTCCCCATCCGCCTGGTCGAAAGCGGCCCGGCCGGTGGCGCCATTCTCGCCGCGCATGTGGCGCGGCTGTGCGAGCGCCAGAACGTGCTGGCCTTCGACATGGGCGGCACCACGGCCAAGGTGTCGTTCATCGACGACTTCGAGCCCCACACTTCGCGCAGCTTCGAAGTCGACCGCGCCTCGGGCTTTCGCAAGGGCAGCGGCCTGCCGCTGCGCATTCCCGTGATCGACATGGTGGAGATCAGCGCCGGCGGCGGCTCTCTGTGCGACATAGGCATGTTCGACAACATCACCGTGGGCCCCGAAAGCGCAAGCTCCGTGCCCGGCCCGGCCTGCTATCCGAACGGCGGCACGCGCCCCACGGTCACCGACTCCAACCTGGTGCTGGGCCGGCTCGACGCGCACAACTTCGCGGGCGGCACGATCGCGCTCGACACCGCGGCGGCGTCGGCGGCGATTGCGCGCACGCTGGGCGCACGGCTTGACTGCGCGGCCCACATCGCGGCGCTGGGCGTGTCGCAGCGCGTGGAGGAAAACATGGCGAACGCGGCGCGCGTGCATGCCAGCGAATGCGGCAAGGACCTGGCGAAGTTCTCGATGGTGGCCTTCGGCGGCGCGGCGCCGGTGCATGCGGTCGCGGTGGCGCGCAAGCTGGGCATTCGCCAGATCATCCTGCCGCCCAACGCGGGCGTGGGCTCGGCCGTGGGCTTTCTGCTCGCGCCCATGAAATACGAACTGGTGCGCAGCCACTGCATGCCGGTCGCGGGCTTCGACCATGCGCGCGCCCAGGCGCTGCTGCAGGCGATGGAAGACGAAGGCCGGGCCGTGGTCACGGCCGGTCAGGACGCGAACGCCGCCGAGCACCGTGTCGTGCGCCGCGCCTACATGCGCTACATGGGCCAGGGCCATGAAGTGCTGGTCGAACTGCCCACGGCGGCGCTCGATGCCCAGGCCGAAGTGCAGCTGCGCCAATGGTTCGAGACCCAATACAAGGCGCTTTACGGCCGCGTGATTCCCGACGCGCAGATCGAAGTCGTGACCTGGACCGTGAGCCTGATAGGCGCGACGGCCGAAGTCGCGCCGCTGGCCGCGACCGGCGCACGCCAGGCCGCGACCCGCGCCGGAACGCGCCAGCTGCTGGCCGACGGCGGCGGCGAGTTCGAACATGTGCCGGTGTTCTGGCGCCCCGATCTTGCGGTCGGCGCGCATTTCGCCGGCCCGGCGCTGCTCGACGACGAATCCACCACGCTGCTGCTGCCGGCCGGCTATACGGCCCAGGTGGTCGCCGAGCGCTACGTAATCATTGACGAAACGGAGATCACGGCATGAGCACCGATCAAGGACTGAACAAGCTGCGCATGCAGGTGCAGTGGAGCCGCCTGCTGGCGATCGTCGAGGAACAGGCGCAGGCATTGCTGCGCACGTCCTTCAGCACCATCGTGCGCGAATGCGGCGATCTGTCGACCGGCATCTTCGACCTCAAGGGCCGCATGATCACCCAGGCGGTCACGGGAACGCCCGGCCATGTGAACACCATGGCCGCGTCGGTGCAGCATTTCCTGCGCTACTTCCCCATCGAGACCATCGCCCCCGGCGACATCTACGTCACCAACGACCCCTGGATGGGCACCGGCCACCTCAACGACTTCGTCGTCGTCACGCCGGCATTCCATGAAGACCGTCTGGTCGCGCTGCTGTGCTGCACCAGCCATCTGATGGACGTAGGCGGCATGGGCTACGGCCCCGACGGCCGCGACGTCTACATGGAAGGCTTCTGCGTGCCGCCCGTGAAGCTCGCCGAGCGCGGCGAAATGAACCTGTTGCTGATGGACGTGATCAAGGCCAACACGCGGCTGCCCGTCGAGACCGAAGGCGACATCTACTCGCTGGTCAACAGCAACGAGATCGGCATTCGCGGCCTGCGCTCCATGCTGCAGGAGTTCGCTCTGCCCGACATCGCGACGCTGTCCGACTACATCTGCGACGTCACGCGCTCGACCGCGCTGGCGCGCCTGGCCGAGCTGCCGCGCGGCCGGTTCCGCTACGAAATGGAAGTCGACGGCTACCGCAAGTCGGTGCGCCTCGCGGCCTGCGTGACGGTGGAAGACGGCAGCATCAACGTCGATTTCGCGGGCTCGTCCGAACCGTCGGAATACGGCATCAACGTGCCGCTGACCTATGCGAGCGCCTACAGCACGTTCGCGCTGATGTCGGCACTGATGCCCGGCATTCCGAACAATTCGGGCTCGCTCGATCTGTTCACCGTCTCGGCGCCCGACATCTGCATTCTCAATGCGCAGCGGCCCGCGCCCGTGGCGATACGCCATGTGCTGGGCCAGATGCTGCCCGACGTGGTGTTCGGCTGCCTGCGCCAGTTCGCGCCCGAAAAGGTGCCGGCCGAAGGCGCGTCCTGCCTGTGGAACATCAACCTGCAAGGCATGACCGACGCCGGCAAGGTGTTCGCGACCACGGTCACGACCAACGGCGGCACGGGCGCGCGCCCGGGCAAGAACGGGCTTTCGGTGACTTCCTACCCCAGCGGCGTGCGCGGCACGCCGGTCGAAGTGCTCGAGTCGGCGATTCCGCTGACCTTCTGGAAGAAGGAAATCCGCCAGGGCTCGGGCGGCGCGGGCGAATGGCGCGGCGGCGACGGCGTCGACATGCTGATCGAGAACGTGTCGGGCAGCGCCATCACGCTGCTCGCGGCTTTCGACCGCATCGACTACCCGCCGCGCGGCATCGACGGCGGCGCGGCCGGCGCCGCGGGCTATGTGGGCCTGTCCGACGGCACGCCCATGCTCGGCAAGGGCGCGCAACAGATACAGCCGCGGCAAACGCTGGTGATACGCACGCCCGGCGGCGGCGGCCTGGGAACTCCGCCCGGTTGAAGCCCAGGCTTCGACGGGCACGAAACATGCCTCGTGAAGAGGCATTGCAAGCGCGACTGATGCATTCGGCGGGGCCGATTTCTCCACCTCCTGGACTACACGATGAAACTCACTTCCATTCTCCGCGTCGGGGCCCTGGCCCTCGCCCCCCTGCTGTCCGTCGCGCATGCGGCGGACTTCCCGAGCAAGCCGATTCGCATCATCGTGCCGTTCGCCGCGGGCGGCTCGACCGACGCGGTCGCACGCCTGGTCGGCACCAAGCTGGCCGCCAAGCTGGGCCAGCCCGTGGTCGTCGAGAACAAGCCCGGCGGCAGCGAAGTCATTGCCTCGACCTTCGTCGCCCAGTCGCCGCCCGACGGCCACATCATCTTTCTGTCGACCATGACCGGCCTCACGGTCAACCCCAGCCTCTACAGCAAGCTCGCCTACGCACCGAAAAAGGACTTCGCGCCGCTGGTGCTGGCCGCGACCATTCCCAGCCTCTTCGTGGTGCATCCCAGCGTGCCCGTGAAGACCATGGCCGAACTGCCGGCCTACCTGAAGGCCCACCCCGAAACCGCCTACGGCTCGGGCGGCAACGGCACGCCCAACCATCTGGCGACCGAAATGTACAAGCGCGCTATCGGCGCCGATGCGCTGCATGTGCCCTACAAGGGCGGCGCGCCCGCGCTCGCCGACCTGATGGCCGGACAGCTGCAGATGATGGTCGGCCTGATGCCCGAGGCCCTGCCCCTGGTCAAGGCCAACAAGATGCGCGCGATCGGCATCACCACGCTGCAGCGCTCGCCCGAGTACCCCGATCTGCCCACGGTCGCCGAATCGGGCGTGCCGGGCTTCGAGATGATCTTCTGGTCGGCTTTCGTCGTGCCGTCGGCCACGCCCAAGAACGTACAGGCCATCCTGCACAAGGCGCTGGACGCGACGCTGCAGGAGCCCGATGTGCGCGCCCAGATGACGGCCATGGGCATCGTTCCCGGCGGCGGCAGCCAGCAGGACCTGGCCAGGCTGATCGACAGCGACACCGCGAAGTGGAAGAAGGTCATCGACGCCGCAGGCATCAAGGCCGACTGAACCGCGCCGGGCGGCAGCGCCGCCCGGCTTTCCCCTGAACGCACCCTCCTCCCGCCCATGATTTCCACCACCAACCCCCATGCCAACCGCAAGCCGCGCAACATCAGCGACGCCGAATGGGAAGTGCGCGTGCAGCTGGCCGCGGCCTACCGCATGGCCGCGAAGTTCCAGCTGACCGATCTGATCTACACCCATATCTCGGTGCGCGTTCCGGGCCGGCACGACCAGTTCCTGATCAACCCGCACGGCTGGTTCTTCGACGAGATCACGGCCTCCAGCCTGGTGAAGATCGATGTCGACGGCCGCCCGGTCGACGACGAGCGCTTCGAAGTCAACGCCGCGGGCTTCACCATCCACAGCGCGCTGCACCAGAGCCGCCAGGACGTCGAATGCGTGGTGCATCTGCACACCAGCGCGGGCATGGCCGTCGCCGCGCTGCAGTGCGGACTGCTGCCGCTCAACCAGATCAGCATGCAGTTCTACAACCGCGTGAACTACCACGACTACGAAGGCATTTCGCTGGACCTCGACGAGCGTTCGCGCATCGTGCAGTCGATGGGCGAAGCCCACTATCTGATTCTGCGCAACCATGGTCTGCTGACCACGGGCCGCTCGGTGGCCGAAGCGTTCACGCGCATGTTCTACCTGAACCGCGCCTGCGAAATTCAGCAGCAGACGCTGTCCATGGGCCAGCCCTATGTGCTGCCTTCACCCGAAGTCTGCGAGCACGCGGCCAAACAGCACGACGACTACGCCTACCTCGACACGGTGCATCTGGACCGCGAATGGACGGCGCTGCTGCGCCTGATAGACCGCGACAACAGCGACTACCGCTGCTGAAGCCGCGGCGCCGCAGGATCAGGCCAGGCGCGGCTTGACCTTGCTGGCCGCGAGCCGGGCGTGGGCGCGCGCCAGCTCGATGTCGTCGTGGCGCGCCAGCGCCACGCCCATGCGGCGCTTGACGAAGCTTTCGGGCTTGCCGAACAGGCGCAGATCGGTGCCCGGTACGGCCAGTGCTTGCTGAACGCCGTCGAACACCATGTTCTCGCCATCGACACCGCCGTAGATCACCGCGCTCGCGCCCGGATTGCGCAACGAGGTGTCGACGGGCAGGCCCAGAATCGCACGCGCATGCAGCTCGAACTCGCTTTGCCACTGCGTGCTCAGCGTGACCAGGCCGGTGTCGTGCGGGCGCGGGCTGACTTCGCTGAACCAGACTTCGTCGCCGCGCACGAACAGTTCCACGCCGTAAAGGCCCAGGCCCGCGGGCTGGCCGTTGCTGTCCATGCCCAGGTTGTGCGTCACGGCCAGCGCGATCGCCTGGGCACGCTCCAGCGCCGTGGACGGCATGGGCTGGGGCTGCCAGCTTTCCACATAGTCACCGCTTTTCTGCAGATGGCCGATGGGCGCGCAGAAATGCGTCTGCACCTGGCCGTCGGCGCCGCGCGCGCGCACCGTGAGCAGCGTGATCTCGTATTCGAAATCGATGAAGCCTTCGACGATCACACGGCCATGGTTGACGCGGCCGCCGGCCATCGCGGTGTCCCAGGCCGCCGACACGTCCTGCGGGCCGTCGATCTTGCTCTGGCCCTTGCCCGAGCTGCTCATCACGGGCTTGACCACGCAGGGGTAGCCGATCGCGGCCTGGCCGTCGTGGCCGTCGATCGCGGCCTGCAACTGCGCCAGCGAGTCGCAAAAGCGGTAGGGGCTGGTGGGCACGCCCAGGGTTTCAGCGGCCAGGCGGCGAATGCCTTCGCGGTCCATGGTCAGGCGCGCGGCGCGCGCCGTGGGCACGACTTTCACTACGCCAGCGGCTTCGAGTTCCTCGAGCATGGGCGTGGCGATCGCCTCGATCTCGGGAACGACCCAGCCCGGGCGCTCCTGCTCGATCAAGGCCTTGAGCTGGGCCGGATCGGTCATGGCAATGGTGTGCGCGCGGTGCGCGACCTGATGGCCCGGAGCGTTCTCGTAGCGGTCGACGGCAATCGTCTCGACGCCCAGGCGCTGCAGCGCGATCAGCACCTCTTTGCCGAGTTCGCCGCTGCCCAGCAGCATGACTTTGGTGGCGTGGGGGGAGAGAGGGGTTCCTAGAGTCGTCATGGCAATCGATTCGAAAAAGAAGTCGGGGGCAAGGCGCAGGCTGCGCGCCGGCAACAGGCGTGATTCTTACGCATTTGCGCGCGCCGGTGACGCCTTTCCCCCTACTTTCGCGGGTACAAAAATGGCGCGGCACCAGCGCGGTGCAACACAGGCCGGCGATGGTGCATTGCAACATCCGCGCCGGCGCAAAGCGCACCCCGGCGCCGATTCCCGATACCATCACGCGGTCCAATTTACTTTGTGGAGACTTTCCAAATGGCGATTCAAACTGTCGGGATCATCGGCGCAGGCACCATGGGCAACGGCATCGCGCAGGCCTGCGCGGTCTCGGGCATCGATGTGGTGCTGGTGGATATCTCGGACGCAGCGGTGCAAAAGGGCCTGGCCACGGTGTCGGGCAGCCTCGACCGCCTGATCAAGAAAGAGAAGATCAGCGAAGCCGACAAGGCCGCGGCGCTGGCGCGCATCAAGACGTCGACGCGCTATGAAGACCTGCAGGCCGCGCAGATCGTGATCGAAGCCGCGACCGAGAACTTCGCGCTCAAGGTCAAGATCCTGCAGCAGATCGACGCGCTGCTGGCGCCCGAAGCCATTCTGGCCTCGAACACCTCGTCGATCTCGATCACCCAGCTGGCCGCGATCACCGGCCGCGCCGACCGCTTCATCGGCATGCACTTCTTCAACCCCGTGCCTATGATGGCCCTGGTCGAGATCATCCGCGGCCTGCAGACCAGCGACGCCACGCACGATACCGTCAAGGAACTGGCCGTGCGCCTGGGCAAGAGCCCGATCACGGTGAAGAATGCACCCGGTTTCGTCGTCAACCGCATCCTGGTGCCGATGATCAACGAAGCCTTCTTCGTGCTGTCCGAAGGCCTGGCCACGGCCGAGGACATCGACGCCGGCATGAAGCTGGGCTGCAACCAGCCCATAGGCCCGCTGACCCTGGCCGACATGATCGGCCTGGACGTGTGCCTGGCCGTGATGGAGGTCTACCTCGAGCAGTTTGGCGACAGCAAGTACCGCCCCAGCCAACTGCTCAAGGAAATGGTTGCCGCCGGCCGCCTGGGCCGCAAGACAGGCCGAGGCGTTTACCAGTACTGACCCACATAGGGAGGACAATGGCGGGCATGACCATGCCCCCCATTGCCGACGCGCCCAGCGCCCACCCTTACGAACAGCTCACACCCGATGTGGTGCTGGACGCGCTGGCCTCGGTCGGCCTCTACGGGGATGGGCGGCTCACGGCGCTGAGTTCGTACGAGAACCGCGTGTACCAGGTGTTTCTCGAAGACGGCGAACGCGTGGTCGCCAAGTTCTATCGTCCCGGCCGCTGGAGCGCGGCGCAGATCGGCGAGGAGCATGCGTTTTCCGCCCAGCTCGAAGCCGCGGAAGTTCCGGCCGTGGGCCCGATGACGCTGCAAGGCGCGACCCTGCATCAGCATGCGGGCTTTGCGTTTTCGGTCAGCCCCTGGCGCGGCGGACGCCGGCCCGAACTCGATGATTTCGAAGTGCTCGAATGGATTGGCCGCTTTCTCGCGCGCATCCACACCGTCGGCGCGTCCCAGCCTTTCGTCACGCGCCCCACGCTCAACCTGCAAAGCTTCGGCCAGGATTCGCTCGACTGGCTGCTGAAGCAGCAAATGATTCCGCTCGAAGCCGAAACCGCCTGGCGCACGGCCTGCGAACAGGCGCTGGCCCTGATCGCCGAACGCATCAGCTCCAAGAACGAGATGCGGCCGTTCGGCCTGGAAGACGCGACCTGCATCCGTCTGCATGGCGACTGCCATCCGGGCAATATCCTCTGGACGCCGCTGGACGAAGCGAGCGGCACGGGCGGCCCGCATTTCGTCGACCTCGACGACGCGCGCATGGGCCCGGCCGTGCAGGATCTGTGGATGCTGCTGTCGGGCGACCGCCGCCAGCGCACGCAGCAACTGGGCGCGCTGCTCGACGGCTATGAGCAATTCCGCGCGTTCGACCGGCGCGAGCTGGTGCTGATCGAGCCGCTGCGCACGCTGCGACTGATCCACTACAGCGCCTGGCTCGCGCGCCGCTGGGAAGACCCGATCTTCGCGATCAACTTCCCCTGGTTCGGCAGCCCCGACTACTGGCGCGGCCAGACCGACATGCTGATCGAACAGATAGAGGCGATGCAGGAAGCGCCGCTGTCGGCCTGAAGCGTCGCCCTTTGACAAGCTCTCAAGAAACAGCTTTTTTCATCAATTAAATCAAGTACTTAGAAAGCACTCGATTTGTGCAAACAGCGACGAGCGCGTCCAAACCGTTCGTGGTGAGCCTGTCGAACCATGAACGGCCCGTCCTCATGACTTGAGCGCAGGCCGTTCACCCTTCGACAGGCTCAGGGCGAACGGGGATTTTGAAGCCCGCTGTTTCTTTTGAACGCCTTGCGAGACCTCGGCTCGCTTACCCCGCTCTGAGCGAACGGGGGCTGGAGGCCAACGCGCGTCTCAGCGCCCGCAGCCGCCATACACCTGGCACTCGGGCACGGCCCGACCCTGGGCGTCCTGCCATTGGCGCACGGCGCCTGGCGCCGGCGCGGATTCGGGCGTTGGCGCGGTGCGTGCGTTCGGGTCATGCAGCACAGTGGAGCGGCCCACGCCTACACCCACCGACGCCGGGCCCACGGGTGCCGACACGCCCACACCCGCATGGCCCGTGACCTGACCGCCAGGCTGCACGCCTACGCCGACACCCAGCGGCCCCACGCCCGTGCCCACGCCCAGGCTGGGCCCGCCGCTGCCCATGCCCACGCCCACCGACAGCGGGCCTACCGGAATTCCAATGCCCACGCCCATGGAGTTGCAGCCGGCAAGGGCGGCGAGCAAGGTGGCGGTGGCGGCAATGCGGGGGAGTGGGAACATGGGGATCATTTTGCAGCAGATGGGCGTTTGGGCGGGTAGCCATGCGCGGATGTATGGCTTGTACCTCTCTGCTGAAGGCCGGGCCACGCGCAAAAAAATCCCCCGGCCCGAAAGCACAGGGGATTCGCAGGGAACCGCGGACCGGAATTACACCAGCAGTGCGTTCACGCGCTTGACGTAAGCCGCCGGGTCTTCGGGCAGGCCGCCTTCGGCCAGCAGCGCCTGGTCGAACAGGATGTGGGCCAGGTCATGGAAATGCACCGAGCCGTCGAGCTTCTTGACCAGCGGGTGTTCGGCGTTGACTTCAAGCACGGGCTTGACTTCGGGCGCCGACTGGCCGGCCTGCTTGAGCAGGCGCGCGAGCTGGTTGCTCATCGCGTCGTCCTTGACCACCAGGCAGGCCGGGGAGTCGACCAGGCGCGTGGTCACGCGCACGTCGTCGGCCTTGTCCTTGAGCGCTTCCTTGAGCTTGGCCAGCAGCGGCTTGAAGGTTTCGGCGGCTTCTTCAGCGGCCTTCTTCTCGGCTTCGTCCTGCAGGTCGCCCAGGTCCACGGCGCCCTTGGCCACGGACTGCAGCGGCGTGCCGTCGAATTCGGTCAGGTAGTTCAGTGCCCACTCGTCGACGCGGTCCGTCATGAGCAGCACTTCGATGCCCTTCTTCTTGAACACTTCGAGCTGCGGGCTGTTCTTCGCGGCGGACAGGGTGTCGGCCGTGATGTAGTAGATCGCGTCCTGGCCCGGCTTCATGCGCGCCTTGTACTCGGCGAACGACACGTTGGCGGCGTCGCTGGTCGTCGAGGCAAAGCGCAGCAGCTTGGCCAGGCGTTCGCGGTTGCCGAAGTCCTCGCCCAGGCCTTCCTTGAGCACGGCGCCGAATTCGGCGTAGAACGCGCTGTACTTGCCCTCCTTGGCCTTGTCGTCATCGCTGACCACATCGGTCACAGCATCGGCTGCCGCAGCATCGGCTGCCGCAGCATCGGCTGCCGGCGCCGCATGCTGGTCGTGCTTGGCCAGGTCTTCGAGCATGGACAGCACGCGCTTGGTCGAGCCTTCGCGGATCAGCTTCACGTCGCGGCTTTCCTGCAGCAGCTCGCGGCTCACGTTGAGCGGCAGGTCGGCGGAGTCGATCACGCCCTTGACGAAGCGCAGGTAGCTGGGCAGCAGGGCCTCGGCGTCGTCCATGATGAACACGCGCTTGACGTAGAGCTTCACGCCCGCCTTCTTGTCGCGGTTCCACAGGTCGAACGGCGCCTTGGCCGGAATGAACAGCAGCTGTGTGTACTCGGCATTGCCTTCGACGCGGTTGTGCGCCCAGGTCAGCGGGTTCTCTGAATCATGGCTGATCGCGCGGTAGAACTCCTGGTACTGCTCTTCGGTCACGTCCTTCTTGGGACGGGTCCACAGGGCGCTCGCCTGGTTGACGGTTTCCCATTCGCCGGTCTTGACCATGCCGCCGGGCTGGCGGCCGCCGTTCTCGTCGCCGGGAACCAGCAGTTCGCCGTCTTTCCACTCTTCCTTTTCCATCAGGATGGGCAGGCTGATGTGGTCGGAATACTTGCCGATGATCTGCTTGATCTTCCAGGCGTTGAGGTATTCGTCGGCATCGTCGCGCAGGTGCAGCGTGACCGAGGTGCCGCGCTGGGCGCGCGTGATCTGTTCGACTTCGAAGTCGCCCGTGCCGCCGCTGACCCAGCGCACGCCGTCTTCGGCGGGCAGGCCTGCGCGGCGCGATTCGACGGTGATCTTGTCGGCGACGATGTAACCCGAGTAGAAGCCCACGCCGAACTGGCCTATGAGCTGGGCGTCGGACTGCTGGTCGCCCGACAGCTTGCCCATGAAGTCCTTGGTGCCGCTCTTGGCGATCGTGCCCAGGTGGTCGATGGCTTCCTGCTGGCTCATGCCTATGCCGTTGTCGGCAATGGTCAGCGTGCGCGCGGCCTGGTCGAACGAAACCCGCACTTCGAGCTGGGGCTGGTCTTCGTAGAGACCGGTGTTGTTCAGCGCTTCGAAGCGCAGCTTGTCACAGGCGTCGGACGCATTCGAGACCAGCTCGCGCAAAAAGATTTCCTTGTTGGAGTACAGCGCGTGCGTCACCAGGTGCAACAGCTGCGCGACTTCGGCCTGGAAGGAATGGGTTTGCTTGCTCATAAGGTGGAAATGGATTTTCTGACGGATTGCGACTTCAAACTAGGCTGCAGATAGGGCCTGGCCCAGGATTATCAAGGCTGGCGCAGACCAGGGTGCGCAAGCCCTCGTTCGGGCGCCCAAAGAAAGATGCCCCGCATCGCGGGGCATCCTTGACTCGGCCCTCTTGCGCGCTGTGGAAACAGCCGGCAAGAGATCGCCTGGATATCACTCCAGATCGGCGGAGACGTCACCGGTCTTCTTGTTGTATTTCAATGTGACCTTGTTCACTTCGCACAGGTTGATGTCTTCCCATTCGACTTCATCGCCGTCGGTGAAAACGACCTGGATATCCTGCTTGCAATTCTTGGTATCGCCAAACTTGAACTTGCGCGACTGGCCATGCATGAATTGATTTTCACCCAGACGATCCTTGCCCCAATTGGACTGTTTCGACGGAGAAATGAACACTTCATTGATGGCATAACCCGTACGGTTGACCAACGTGAAGTCCGCGTTGCCGGCGAACGCAGCGCCCACGATTGTGGAGAGCAAAGCGCCAAGGATGATTTTTTTCATTTAAGTACAAATGCAAGCAAAAGAAACAACTTTAGCGTATTTTCTTTACATTTGTAAGAGAATGCAAAAATTATTGTTGCAATTCCAATGAAGCGTTTATCTGTTTCAGCGCTTGAGTGAAACCGGTGTTAGAGGAACCGTTTTTTCGCCGACTATGGGCCCAAAAAAATGCCTGACAAATTGCCAGGCATTTTTGCGGATCCTGGCAGGCTGCTTACACAGCCCGCGGCGGCCCCTTAGTCTCCGAAGCTCTCGTCCGCGCCCAGGTAACGCCATTGGCCCGCGGGCAGGTTGCCCAGCACGACGTTGCCGATGCGGATGCGCTTGAGGC
This sequence comes from Acidovorax sp. CCYZU-2555, assembly GCF_018413525.1. Lineage (GTDB taxonomy): Bacteria > Pseudomonadota > Gammaproteobacteria > Burkholderiales > Burkholderiaceae_C > Comamonas. The sequence goes on along the minus strand of NZ_JAHCDD010000002.1, from coordinate 1,015 downwards.
CGACCACCTTGAGGCCGACCTGCTCGCACATGCGACGGATCTGGCGCTTCTTGCCTTCGGTCAGCACGAAACGCAGCTGCTCGGGGTTCTGCCAGTCGACCTTGGCGGGCTTGAGCGGCTGGTCGTCAAGCGACAGACCATGGCACAGCAGCGCGAGCTGCTCGGCGGGGAAGCGTTCCTGCACATTGACCTGCACGTCGCCGTAGGTCACGCGCACCAGGTATTCCTTTTCCATCACCGAATCTTCGCCGATCAACTGGCGCGCGACGCGGCCGTCTTGCGTCAGCACCAGCAGGCCCACGGAGTCGATGTCCAGGCGGCCGCAGGGCGCGAGGCCCTTGAGCTGCGCGAAGTTGAAACGCGTGGCGCTGGTGTCGAGGTTCCAGCGGCTTTGTGCATTGAGCAGGGCCACGGCCGGCGTGTGACCGTCTTCGGCCTGGCCGCTGACATAGCCCATGGGCTTGTGCATCAGGATGGTGACCTGCTGGTCCTGCACGCCCTTGGCAGCTTCGTCGACCGTGATGCGGTCGGACGGCAGAACCATCACGCCCATGGCCGCGACTTCGCCGTTCACACGGACCCAGCCTTTTTCGACCCAGTCATCGGCCTCGCGGCGCGAGCACAGGCCCATGTCGGCCATGCGCTTGTTGATGCGCACCGAACCGGGAGCGGATTCCTGCGTCACCGCGGCCTGGGGTGGGCGCTTGACGGGAATCTTGCGCGCGTCGTCGCCCGTGGGCACCTGGTAGGTGCGGATGCCGGTGAACGGACGGCGCGGTGCTTCATCGCTGTGCTCGTCACGGCCGCCGCGGTCGGCGCCGGGGCCGAAGGAGCGGCCTGGGGGACGCGCGCGCTCGCCACCGCCCGAACGGCGGTCGTCGACGCGCGGACGCGGAGGACGGTCGTCGCCGCCACGGTCATCGCGGCCCGGGCCGCGATTGTCGAAGCGCGGACCATCCTGGCGCGGGCCGCCACGGCCCTCGAAGCGCGGCGCGCCATCGGGACGGCCGAAACC
>NZ_JAHCDD010000019.1 GCF_018413525.1 Acidovorax sp. CCYZU-2555 | reverse complement strand
CTCAAGCAGGTGGTGTGGAAAAAAGCCGCCCAGGCCTGGGCCACGGGCAATACGCTGGTGAGCCGCGACCGGCCTCAGGCCCAGCCCGGGCGCCTGTGGCTGGATCCCGCAGCGACCGGCCTGGCCGACACCGAAGCGCGCATCGCGCGGCTCACGGCCTGGGTGCTGGTCGCCGATAGCCAGGGCGTGCAGTGGGGGCTCGACCTGCCCGGCGCCGTGCGCCTCGCGCCCGACAGCGGCGCGGCCCACCGCGAGCGCAGTCTCGAAGCCTTGGCGCTGTACGCGCCGGCGCCAGGAAGCAAGCCATGACGCTGCGCACCCGCCTCAACGCCTTGCCGCGCGATGCGCGCGACACCTTGTTCCTGCTGGCCGTGGTCGCCTGGGTGATCGCCCCGCATGCCAGCCACCTGCCCTGGTGGACCTTGGCCCTGGCGCTGTGCCTGCTGGTCTGGCGCGGTCTGCTGGCCTGGCGTGCGCAGCCGCTGCCCGGACGCTGGGTCATGGCCGCGCTGCTGCTGCTGGCCGTGGGCGCGACCTGGCTCACGCATGGCAGCATCGTCGGCCGCGACCCGGGCGTGACGCTGGTCGTGCTGCTGCTCACGCTCAAGACGCTGGAAATGCGCGCGCGCCGCGACGCGCTGGTGGTGTTCTTTCTCGCGTTCTTCGCACTGCTGAGCCATTTCTTCTATTCGCAATCGCTGCCGATTGCCGCGGCCCAGCTGATAGCGCTGCTGGGGCTTCTCACGGCCGTGGTCAACGCCCATCTGCCCGTGGGCCGGCCGCCGCTGAGCGCATCGCTGCGCATCGCCGGCAAGCTGGTGCTCTGGGGCACGCCCGCCATGCTGGTGCTGTTCCTGCTGTTCCCGCGCATGGCGCCGCTGTGGGGCGTGCCTGGCGATGACCTCGCGGGGCGCAGCGGCCTGTCGCCCGACATGACCGTGGGCGAAGTCGCGCGCCTGGCGCTCGACGACAGCGTCGCGCTGCGCGTGCGCTTTGACACGCCGCAGCCGCCGCCGCGTTCCACGCTGTATTTCCGCGGCCCGGTGCTGTCGGTGTTCGACGGCCGGCAATGGCGCGAGACGCCGCGCTTCAACGCGGACACCTGGCAAGCCGATATCGAAACTGCGCAACTGCAGGTGAGCGGACCCGCCATATCCTACGAGGCCACGCTGGAGCCGCACCGCCGCCGCTGGCTGCTGACGCTGGACGCCGCGCCGGCCGCGCCCGAACTGCCGGGCCAGCGCACCTACATGACACCCCAGCTGCAATGGCTGAGCCAACGTCCCGTGACCGACGTGCTGCGCTACCGCGTGCAAAGCCATGTCGATTTCCAGCACGGCCCGCTGCAGTTCAGGCCCTCGCTCGCCGCCTATACCGTGCTGCCCGATGGCTCCGACCCGCGTACGGTTGCGCTGGCCGCGCAGATGCGCGCCGAGATGGGCCAGGCTGGCAATGCCCAGTTCGTCGAAGCCGCGCTCGCGCGCCTGCGCAGCGGCGGCTACCGCTACACGCTGGAGCCCGGCGTGATCGCGCTGAACACCGCCGATGACTTCTGGTTCGACAGCAAGCAGGGCTTTTGCGAGCACATCGCTTCGGCATTCGTGGTGCTGATGCGCGCGCTCGACATTCCCGCGCGCATCGTCACCGGCTACCAGGGCGGCGAAATCAACCCGGTCGACGGCTACTGGACCGTACGCAACAGCGACGCCCATGCCTGGGCCGAAGTCTGGATCGCCGGCCAAGGCTGGGTGCGCGTGGACCCGACGACGGCCGTCGCGCCCGGGCGCACAAGCGAACTGCAGCGCCTGTCGGCGCCGCGCGGCGCTTTCGGCCAGGCCATGGACAGCGTCATCGCTCCCGGCATGGTGCAACAGCTGCGCGCGGCATGGGAAGCGATGAACAACGGCTGGAACCAGTGGGTGCTGAACTACACGCAGACCCGCCAATCCGATCTGCTGCGCGAGCTGGGGCTGTCGGCGCCGTCTTGGCAGACGCTGCTGCAATGGCTCGCGGGCCTGGCCGCAGCGGCGGCCTTGGTCATCTGCGCCTGGCTGTGGCGCGAGCGCCGCACGCCGGCCGACGGCTGGCAGCGCCTGCTGCGCCAGGCCCACGCGCAGCTGTCGAAGGCCGGGCTCGATCTGCCCGCGCATGCCCCACCGCGCACGATGGCCTCGCAGGCCAGCGCACAATGGGGGACCGACGCGGCGGCAATCGCGGCCTGGCTGCTGCGCCTCGAGCGCCAGCGCTACGCCAGCCCCGCCGCCGATGCCCACCCGGCCCAGCACCTGTCCGAGCTGCGGCGCGAATTCAAATCCCTGACCTGGCCCCGCGCCAGTCGGCCCCAAGATCCATGAAAAGACTGCTTTCCACTGCCCTTGTCTGCCTCGCGGCCTGCACCACTTCCCTGACCCTCCCCGCTTTCGCCCAGACCGCGAAACATCGCAGCGCAGTGCAAGGCACGACGCCCTACGCCGAGCGCAGTGAAGCCATGCAGCTCGCGGCCGATATCGCCGCGCGCCGCGACCTGCCGCTGGACTGGGTACAGGCCACGCTGGGCCAGGCCCGCTTTCTGCCCCAGGTGCCGCGTCTCATGACGCCCGCGCCCCAGGGCACGGCGAAGAACTGGAACGCCTACCGCAGCCGCTTCATCGACCCGGTGCGCATTCGTGCAGGCGTGCGCTTCTGGCAGACCCATGCCGCGGCGCTGGCACGCGCCGAACGCGAATACGGCGTGCCCGCGGAAATCATCGTCGGCATCATCGGCGTCGAAACCGTCTACGGCCAGCAGATGGGCAACTTCCGCGTGATCGACGCACTCGCCACGCTGTCGTTCGACTTTCCCCAGGCCCACCCCCGGGCCGCGGCGCGCATCGAATACTTTCGCGGCGAACTCGAACAGTTTCTGAGCTTCACGCACCGCGGCGGCATAGACCCGTTCTCGCTGCGCGGCAGCTATGCGGGCGCGATGGGCCTGGGCCCGTTCATGCCTTCGAGCTGGGTCAAGTGGGCCGTCGACTTCGACGGCAACGACCACATCGACCTGTTCGCCAGCCCGGTCGATGCGATAGGCTCGGTCGCCAACTACTTCATCGCCCACGGCTGGAAGCCCGGCATGCCCACCCACTACCCGGTCGCGCTGGGCAGTACGCCCGAACAGATGGCCGAACTGCTGGGCCCCGATATCCTGCCGACGTTCAGCGCCGAACGCATGCTCGCGCTGGGCGCGCGCGTGCAGCCGCCCGGCGACACGCACAACGGCCCGCTGGCCCTGGTGGAGCTGCAAAACGGCGGCGCCGCGCCGCTGTACATCGCGGGCACCGAGAACTTCTACGCGATCACGCGCTACAACTGGTCGAGTTACTACGCGCTGTCGGTGATCGAGCTGGGCCAGGAAGTGCGCGCAGCGCGCGAAGCGGCACGCGCGCCGCGAGCGCGCTGAGCATCCGCGCGTTGCGCCTGAGCGCCCTTTTTCAAGGGCCAGGGTGCTGAAATATTCATCACTTTTTTTGCTTGAAATCCTGTGGGGGTGGCTGCATTTCTGAAGCAAGCGGCAGCCACATTGAGCGCCGCGCACCACCCAGGAGCTTCCGTGATGATTTTCACTGCACCCATGATTCGCCGTTCCAGCCAAGCTTTCCCGCGCGCCGCCGATCAGGCCCTGCAGCGCTTTTTGCAGTCCACGCTGACGCCTCCGCTCAATCGCCTGTCCGAAGCTTCGGCCTCGGCCAGCGCGGCCTTCACCGCCACCCAGGACGAGCAGGCCACCACCTTGCAACTCGATGTGCCGGGCCTGTCGCGCGAGCAACTGCAGCTGCGCCTCGAAGGCGCGCAAGTGCACCTGACCAGCGTCGAAGATGCGCCGCGCAAGGTGCAGCGGTCGTGGGAACTGGGCCACGAGATCGACGTTGCCGCAAGCAGCGCCAAGCTTGAAAACGGCGTGCTCACGCTGCGCCTGGCCAAGCTCGCGCCGGTCGACAAGGCCGTCACGCTGAGCATTCAGTAAGGCCCCCTGCGCGCCTGCCCCGGCCACCGCAATTGGCCGCGCGCAGGCGCTCAGTCCTGGCCCTGCACGGTCTGGATGCTGCTGCCTTCATGCTGCGCCAGCGCCGCCGCAGCCGCCGCAAAGCCGTTGGCCGAGTCGGTCAGGTTTTCCAGGCGCGTCAGCGGCGGCTGGGCGAACGCCGCCTCGGCGTAGCGACTGAGCAAGCCGCCGGCCGCGTCGGTCACGATCACCCCGCCCTCATGCCCTTTCATCGAGGCCTGGGCAAAGGCATCGAATGCGAAAAACACCAGATCCACGCCAACCACGCCTTGTCCCACGGAAAGCTTGTGTGCCAGCGACACGCCCGATTCGGGCAGACCGGCCATCTCATAGGCCGGCGTGAGCTGCAATCCCGCCGACTGCTGCGCCAGCCCATACCAGGGCCGCTGGCTGGGCACGAGCGCCGCGGGCGCATCGGCGCGCTGCGCCAGCCGCACGCCGCGCGCGTCCAGAAACACCCAGGACTCCATCGGTACGCCCGCATTCTCCGGCTTGCGCTCGATGGTGCGCAGCGCGAAATAGCTGCCCGGGGGCGCACCCAAGGCCGCCATCGCCTGCGGCATCTCGCGCAAGCCTAGAACCTCCAGCATTTCATCGTTGTCAAAGCCGATGTAAGCGCTTTGCAATTGGGGCTGGGCTTGCACCGTGGCCAGCAGCATCGCCATGACGCGCGCCCGGTCGATGCGCCCCGCGCCATCGATGCCGGTCAGCGGCAGCGAAGCCAGGAACTGCACGCTGCTGCCTGCATGGCTCAGCAGGTCCTGCAGCTTCTGGGCATTGCGCTGCGCCACCTGCGTGAACAGATCGCGCGCCGTCTCGTGCGCCGAGGCGCGCAGGCGCACCTGGGTCAGGCTGCCCACCAGCAGCGCCATCACCAGCAGGCACAGCGCCATCAACAGCGCGACCACCCATTGCAAGCGCATCCGGGGACTTTGAAAAAAGTGTGACATGGTGCGGGCGTGGGTTTGGAGTCAGCCCATTCTGAGAACAAATGCCCCAAACCAAAAGTCAAACATCTTCAGATGGCGGACATCGCATGCGCCAGCGGTTTTCCCATGAAAAAGCCCGGCACAGGCCGGGCTTTTTTGCGAGACAGACTTGCGCCGGATCTCACTCGTGGCGCAGCGCCTCGATGGGGTCCAGCCGCGCCGCGCGGCGCGCGGGAAAGTAGCCAAAGACCACGCCTATGCCCGCCGAGAACACGAACGACAGCAGGTTCACGCTCACGTTGAACACATAGGGCACGCCCATCACGCCGGCAAGAATCACCGAGGCGATGGTGGCCAGCGCAATGCCTATCAGCCCGCCCAGCGCGGCCAGCACCACGGCCTCGATCAGGAACTGCAGCAGCACTTCGCGCTCCAGCGCGCCGATAGCCAGCCGCAGGCCGATCTCCCGCGTGCGCTCGGTCACGCTGACCAACATGATGTTCATGATGCCTATGCCGCCCACCAGCAGGCTCACGCCCGCGACCGCGCCCAGCAGCATGGTCATCACCTGGGTCGTGCCCGACAGCGTATCGGCCAGCTGCTTGGTATCGAGGATGTTGAAGTTGTCCTCGTCCGCCGGCGCCAGCTTGCGCAGTTCGCGCAGCAGCTGGCGCAGGCTGGCCTTGACGCGCTCGGGCTCGCTGCCGTCGGCCATCGACACCAGCAAGGTGTTGATGCGCTTGGAGCCGGTGATGCGCCGCTGCAGCGTGTTCAGCGGCACCAGCACCATATCGTCCTGGTCGTTGCCGAACGCGCCCTGGCCCTTGGAGGCCAGCACGCCAATGATTTCACAGGAGAACTCGCGCACCCGCATCAGTTCGCCCATGGGGTCGGCGTTGCCGAACAGTTCGCGCTTGACCGTCGAGCCGATGATGCAGACCGCCGAACCCGCACGGATTTCCTCGGGCGTGAACTCGCGGCCCGTGGCCAGTTGCCAGTTGCCGGTCTTGAGCCATTCATTGGTGCTGCCGATCACGCTGCTCGACCAGTTGCGTCCGCCCGCGACCACGGTCGCCGTCGCCCGCCCTTCGGCCGCGACCGCATAGATGCCGCCGATCTGCTGGGCGATCGCATCGACGTAGGTGTCCTTGAACGTGGGCGCGCCGCCGCTGCCCGGGCCCATGCGCTGGCCGGGGCGTATCTGCAGCAGGTTGGTGCCCAGGCCCGAAATCTGGTTCTGCACCGCGAGGGTCGCGCCATTGCCCAGGGTCACCATGGTGATCACCGCGCTCACGCCGATCACGATGCCCAGGATGGTCAGAAAGGAGCGCAGCAGATTGCGCCGTATGGAGCGCAGCGCCAGCAGGATGGAACTCAGAAACATCAGTGCGCCTCCGTCGGCAGGGCCAGGCCCTGCTCACGCGCCAGCACCACCGGTGCCGGATTGAGCGTGTCGGTATCGAGCCGGCCGTCGACAAAGCGCACGATGCGCCGCGCATAGGCGGCCATGTCGGGCTCGTGCGTGACCATCAGCACCGTGATGCCCAGGTCGGCATTGAGGCGCCACAGCAGCTCCATGATTTCATTGCTGCGCTGGCTGTCGAGGTTGCCCGTGGGCTCGTCGGCCAGCAGCACCACGGGTTCGGTGACGATGGCGCGCGCAATGGCCACGCGCTGCTGCTGGCCGCCCGAAAGCTCGGCCGGCGTGTGGTGCTCCCAGCCGTTGAGGCCCACGGCCGCAAGCGCCTTCTTCGCCGCCGCATGGCGCTTGGCCGTGGGCTCGCCGCGGTACAGCAGCGGCAGCTCCACGTTCTCCAGCGCCGTGGTGCGCGCCAGCAGGTGAAAGCCCTGGAACACGAAGCCGAAGAACTGGCGCCGCAGCAGCGCGCGTTCGTCGCGCGTGAGCGTCTCGACATGCGCTCCCTTGAACAGATATTCGCCCGTCGTCGGGCGGTCAAGGCAGCCCAGCATGTTCATCGCCGTCGACTTGCCCGAACCGCTGGGGCCCATGATGGCGACGAAGTCGCCCTGGGCGATGTCCAGGTCCACGCCCTTGAGCGCCTGGAATGCCAGCCGCCCTTCGCCATAGACCTTGGTGATGTTGCGCAGGCTGATCAGCGGATGTTCAGCGCCGGCCGTCATTTCGTGCTCCCGGAGCGCTGGTCGGTGATCACCGCCATGCCGGGCTGCAGCGTTTCGCTGCGCACTTCGGTCATGCGGCCGTCGCTGATGCCCGTGACCACCTTGACGGCCTGGGCCTTGCCCTCTTCGAGCACCCAGACTTCACGCGGAATGTCGCCGCCGTCGGTCTTGGCACCGGCGCCGCCGCGGCGCTGGCCGCCGCTGCCGCCAGGGCGTGGGCCGCGCGGCATCAGCTGTCCCATGATGCCGCCGCCGCTGCCTTCGCGCGCCGCGGGCGCCGCTCCCGGCACGCTGGGCGTGAAGCGCAGCGCGGCGTTGGGCACCAGCAGCACGTCCTTGCGCTCGGTCGAAGTGATCGTCGCCGCGGCGGTCATGCCGGGGCGCAGGCTCAGGTCTTCATTCGCGACTTCGAGCGTGGCGATATAGGTCACGACGTTGTCGGTCTTGGTCGAGCCATAGGCCACGCGCTTGACCAGCGCCGGGTAGCTGCGCGAAGGATAGGCACTGACCGTGAACGAGGCTTTTTGATCGGGCAGCACGGTGCCGACATCGGCTTCGTCGACGCTGACTTCGAGCTTGAGGCGCGACAGGTCTTCGGCCAGCGTGAACAGCGTCACGGCCTGCAGCGAAGCGGCCACGGCATTGCCGGGATCAACGGCACGCGTGAGCACCACGCCGTCGATGGGCGAAACGATGGAGGCCTTGGACAGATTGGTCTGGTCGGTCGACAGCGCGGCGCGCGCGTCCTGCACCGTCGCGGCAGCGGCCTTCTCGTCGGCGATGGCGCGCTCCAGCGTGGCGCGGCCGGTGTCGAGTTCGGCGGCCGACGGCACCTTGCCGCCCGAAAGGCGTGCGACCTCTTCAAGCCGGCCCAGATTGGCGCGCGCTTCCTTGGTCGTCGCCTGGGCCTGCGCCACCCGCGCCTGGGCCGAGGCCAGCGATGCGCTGGAGCGCGCTACCTGGGCACTGAGCTTGGCGGTGTCGAGTTCGACCAGCACCTGGTCCTTCTTCACGCGGTCGTTCACATCGACGCGCACATTGCGCACCGTGCCCGACAGTTCGCTGCCGATATTCACCTGGCGCGTGGGCACCAGCGTGCCGTTGGCCGCGACGGTGAGGCGCAGATTGCCGCGCTTGACTTCCTGGCTCACGTACTGCGGCAGCGCGCGCGCGGCCTTCACGGACTGCCAGTAGGCCAGGCCCGCGCCCGCGGCCACCAGCACGGCGACGCCGGCCCAGACCGACGTGCGGCGCCACCAGGGGCGCGAGACCGTTGCGCCGAGCAGCGCTTCCTTGCTGGTCACGGATGTAGGTTCTTGTTTGTTGTTCATTGGCGTGATCCGTCGGTAATTCAATTCGTGGCCGGCGCTGCGGCATTGCTATCGGCCGCCGTGGGCGTCCAGCCGCCGCCCAGGGCCTTGTACAGCCGCACATGGTCGGCCGTGAGCGTGGCCTGGGCGCTGGCCAGGCTGTCCTGCGAAGACAGCTGGGTGCGTTGGGTTTCAAGAACAGTCTGGAAATCGACCAGCCCGCTGCTGTAGCGCTGCTGCGCGAGCAGCGCGGCATTGGCCGCGGCCTCGGCCGCGACGCGCAATTGTTCGAGGCGCAGGCCATCGCCCTGCAGTGCGGCCAGCGCGTCTTCGACTTCCTGCAAGGCCGTGAGCACGGTCGCGGCGTAATTCAGGCGCGACTGCTCGAGCCCGGCTTCCTGCACGCGCACCTGGGCGCGCGCCGCGCCGCCATCGAGCAGCGGCACGGAAATGCTGCCCAGCAGCGAGCTGACCACCGAGCCGCCCTGGGTCAAGGCGCCCAGCGTCAGCGCGCGCAGGCCCAGCGAGCCGCCCAGACGAAAGCTCGGGTAGCGCGCCGCATCGGCCTGCGAGACGCGTGCCAGCGACGCCGCCACGCGCGCTTCGGCGGCGATCACATCGGGGCGCTGGCGCAGCGTTTCGGCGGGAATCTGCAGCGCCAGCGCATCGGGCGCCTGCGGCACGCGGGCAACCGCGGTGAGTTGCGCATCGAGCGCGGCCGGGTTCTGGCCCGTGAGCACGGCCAGCGCATGGCGCGTCTGCGCCAGGCTGGCTTCGAGCGCCGGCACCTGCGCCGCGGTCTGCGCGGCGGCGGCACGCGCCTGCTCGGTGGCAAGCGACGTGGTCAGGCCGGCCTGCATGCGCCAGTCGGTGATCTGCAAAGTCTCCTGCTGGCTCGCGAGATTGCTGCGCGCGATCGCCAGGCGCTGCTGCAGATTGCGCAACTCTATGTAGTTGAGCGCCACTTCGGCCGCGAGCGAAACGCGCGCGCCTTCAAGTGTGGCCTGGGCGGTGCGCACGTCGGCGTCACTCGCGGCAACGCCGCTGGCGATACGGCCGAACACATCGAGCTCCCAGCTCGCATCGAGGCCCGTGGAAAAACTGTTGCCCGTCGAATTGCCCGAACGCGAGCGCTGGGCCGAGCCCGAGCCGTCGAGCGAAGGCGACAGGCCCGCGGCCGTGACATCGCGCTGCGCACGCGCCTGGCGCAGCGCGGCCTGGGTCGATGCCAGCGACGGATTGGCCTGCAGCGCCTGCTCGACCAGCGCGCTGAGCTGGGCGTCGCCCAGGCCTTGCCACCATTGGGCCAGCGATTGCGGATCGGCATCGGGTGCATAGACCATATGGCCGGGCGACCAGGTCGCGGGCACGGTCAGCGCCGGCAGCGCCGCGCCGGGCGGCTGCGACGTGGCGCAGCCGGCGAGCGCGAAGGCCACCAGCGCCGCAGCCAGCGCCGCGCTGGGCCGGCGCGCTGCAAGGGGATTGTTCTGCAAATTCAGGGTAGGCATGTCGACCATTGTGCCGCCCGCCTTTGTCAGCCCGGCTTCAGGCGCGTGAAGTTTTTGTAAACCGCGCGGCCGCGCGCATGCGGATAATGCCCAGGCCCTGCACGCCACGAAAGGACTGCCTTGAAAATCGCCGCATTCCGCGCCCTGCACACCGTCATCGCCACCGGCTCGCTGGCCAAGGCGTCCCAGGCGCTGAACCTCACGCCCAGCGCGCTGAGCATGCAGATGAAGCAGCTCGAAGACTACATGGGCACGGCGCTGTTCGATCGCTCGGGCCAGACCATCAAGCCCGTGCCGCTGGCGCATGAAATCGCGGACATCATGGAAGAGGCACTGGACAAGGTCGAAGCGCTGCGCGACCGGCCCGACATGCGCGTGCAGGGCACGGTGGGCCTGGGCATAGTCGACACCCTTTTGCCTTTGCTGCTGCCGCGCACGCTGTCGACGCTGCAGCAGCGCCACCCGCTGCTGCGCGTGTCGGTGGACCGCGGCAAGAGCCGCGCGCTGATGCAGCGCATACGCTCCGCCGACATCGACGTGGCGCTGCTGGCCCTGCCGCCGCAGGAGCCGCAGACCGCGCGCGGACTGGTCTGGCTGCCGCTGCTGCAACGCGACTTCGTGCTGGTCGCGCCAAGCGCCAGCAAGGAAAAGAGCGCCAAGGCGCTGCTCGCCCAGCACCGCCTGATCGGCTATGACCGCAGCACCGTCACCGGCCAGCTCGCCAGCCGCTACCTCGCCGACAAGTACGGGCTGCGCAAGCTCGACATGGAGTTCGACAGCATTCCGGCCATCATCTCCATGGTCGGACTGGGAATGGGCGTGGCGCTGCTGCAGATCGCCGACCCGCGGCTGCTGCAGGCCGACGACGTGCAAGTGGTGAAGCTTCCCGCCGACGCGCCGCGCCTGCAGTACGCGCTGCTGCTGCGCCAGGCCGATCAGGACAAGCGCAACGTGCAGGCGCTGGTGCAGGTGCTGACCGATGTCGCCAGGGACATAGGCTAGCGCCTGCGGCTACATCAGCTCCACGCCCGAAGCCTTGACCGCGAGCTGCCAGCGGCCCAGCTCGGCCTGCAGGAAGCTGCGAAACGCCGGCGTCTCCATCTGCAGCAAATCCATGCCTTCGCGCTCGAGCTGCTCGCGCAGCCCCGCCGACTGCTGCGCCGCATGGGCGGCGACGCGCAGCGCATCCACATCCTTGGCGGCCATGCCCGCGGGGCCGAACAAGCCGTACCAGGCGCTATAGTCGAAGCCGGGCAGCAGATCGGCCACGGGCGGCACCTGCGCCAGCGCGGCCATGCGCGCCGCGCTGGTCACGGCCAGCGCGGCGATATTGCCGCCCGCGCCCGGACGGTTCTCCACGATCACGGTGCGCGCCAGCTGTTTGCCCATTTCCTGCGCCAGCGCGCGGCCCAGGATATCGGTGCCCCCGCCCGGAGGCGCGCCGACGAGAAGGCGGCGGCGGTCTCGCGCGCCGGCACCCAGGGCTTGTAGAGCATGCCCAGGGCCTGCGCCTGGCGGCGCTCGTAGGCCAGGAAGGCCTCGGTGATCGCGCTGCCGCGCACGCCACCGCGCACCGAGCCCGGCCGCACGTCGTAGAAGTAGCTTTCGAACGCGGGCGGCAGCGGCTGCGAGCCCGGCACGGCCAGCCACAGGCGAAACAGGTGGCGCTTGTCGTCGGGCTGCTCGTGGTCCTCGAAATGGGTGCGCGAGTGCAGCGTCACGTAGTTGTTGAGCAGCTGCAGATCGCCCTGCTCCAGCTCCATCGAATAGCACAGCTGCTCGCTGGGCATGAGTTCATCGAGCAGATCCAGCGCTTCGGTCTGCGCCGCCGTGAGCCGCGGCACTTCGTCGAAATCGCGCTGCGCGGCGACGGTGTTCTTGCGGTTGGTGCGCGCGGTGAACACCTGGCCGGGCTGGCTGAAAATCGGGCAGCGGTAGAACGGCGCCTGCGTGGGGTCCTGCGTGCCCTGGTCGCTGTGGTGGAAGTCGGCTTCGAGAACGGCGATCAGATCAGGGCGCCGCGCCTGCACCTGTTCGCGCAAGGCCATGGAGCTGATGACCTTGCTCGTTCCGCCCGACTTGGCCGTGCGCCGGCACAGCAGCGCCACCACGTCGCACGAGTCCTGGTGGAAGTCGAGCTGGGCGTTGGTGTTGTAGCCGCGCCCGCCCTTGACCTTGTAGTCGCCGCCGGCATCGCGCACATCGTTGATCATCTCGCTGGCCTTGTTCTGCGTGCGGCCCACGCCCAGGTACAGGCCCATGCCCCAATAGGCCAGCCGGCAGTCGTCTTCGCTCCAGCGGTCCACCGGAAAGCCCTTGACCAGGCACATGCCCCAGCGGCCCTGCGTGCCCGCCAGCGCGCGCTGCAGCGCAGCGCGCGCGGCCGGATTCAGCGGAAAGTCGTGCTGCTCCATCTCCAGCAGCGGCTTGGGATGGCGCCTGGCATGGGCCAGGGCCTGGTCGAAGCCCGCGACTTCCTCGGCGCTCAGCCGCTGGACCCAGCCCAGATCGCGTTGCACGTCCTGCGCGTACCAGGACGTGGGTCGATTGTGTGTTTCGCTCATAGCACTTGTCTCCTTCGTTTCGGGCGTTTTCCCCGATGGCGAAGGCCAGTCTATGTTTTCGACTCACATCAATAAAACGAATTATTCTTCAGTCGAGCATTAATAAAATTGGCGTCAGGCAAGACGCCCGGCGCGCGCGCCTTGAAGTTCAGGCCAGCGAGTCGAGCAGCCAGCGCGGCTTCACGTCGAACGCATACTCGGCGGCCGGCTGCTCGCGGCCCGACTGGATGCGCATCGCCGCGGCCATGGCGATCATCGCGCCGTTGTCGGTGCACAGGTGCAGCTCGGGATAGTGAACGCGCACTTTCATCTTCGCGCAGGCCGCGTTGAGCTGGGCGCGCAGCAGACGGTTCGCGCCCACGCCACCGGCCACGACCACGCGCTGCATGCCGGTCTGCTTGAGCGCGGCCAGCGTCTTCTTCACCAGCACGTCGACGATCGCGGCCTCGGTGCTAGCGGCCAGATCGGCCTTGCGCGCCGTCAGTTCATCGCCGAGCTTCTTGGCCTGGGTCAGCACTGCGGTCTTAAGACCAGCGAAAGAGAAATCGAGGTCGCCGCTGTGCAGCAGCGGCCGCGGCAGCTTGAACGCCAGCGGGTCGCCTTCCTGCGCCAGCTTCGACAGCGCGGGCCCGCCGGGGTAACCCAGGCCCATCAGCTTGGCCGACTTGTCGAAGGCTTCGCCCGCGGCGTCGTCAATCGTCTCGCCCAGGATTTCATAGACGCCCACGCCATCGACGCGCATCAGCTGCGTGTGACCGCCCGAGACGAGCAGCGCGACGAACGGAAATGTCGGCGGGTCTTCGCTGAGAAACGGCGACAGCAGATGGCCTTCGAGGTGGTGTATGCCCAGCACCGGCTTGTCGAGCGCCGCGCCCAGCGCGCAGGCCACGCCCGCGCCGACCAGCAGCGCTCCGGCCAGGCCGGGACCGCGCGTGAAGGCGACGACATCGACATCGGCCAGTTGATGGCCCGACTCGGCCAGCACGGCTTCGGTCAGCGGCAGCACGCGGCGGATATGGTCGCGGCTCGCGAGTTCGGGCACCACGCCGCCATAGGCCTGGTGCATTTCGATCTGGCTGTGCAAGGCATGCGAAAGCAGCGTGGGCACGGCATCGCCCTCCGGCAAACGCACCAACGCCACGCCCGTTTCATCGCACGAAGATTCAATACCCAGTATCAGCAAGCTCATGGGCTGAAGTGTAGAACCCCTTGGGGCCGCCGCGCGCTCAGGCGCGCAAAAGGCCCTGCAGCTCAGCCGCGCTGGCCCGAAATGTAGTGCTCGAGCTGGTCTATGGTGAATTGCTGCTCGGAAATGATGGCCTTGACCAGATCGCCGATGGACACCAGGCCGACCAGCTGCTTTTGCGCATCGAGCACCGGCAGATGGCGTATGCGCTGGCGCGTCATCAGCGCCATGCATTCCTCGCAGGTCTGCGCGGTATCGACGCAGTGCACCGACGCCGTCATCACTTCACGCACCGGCGTGGTCGCCGAATTGCGGCCCTGCAGCACGATCTTGCGCGCATAGTCGCGCTCGGTGACGATGCCGGCGATATGGCCGGACTGCGCGCCGTCCAGCACCATCAACGCACCGATGCGGTGTTCGGCCATGCGCTGCAATGCCTCGAGCATGGAATCTTCGGGGCCCACGGAATGCACTTCGGCGCTCCCCTTGGCCCGCAGGATGTCTGCAACAGTCGTCATACCCGGCTCCTGAAGTCGAACAAGCCTGACCAGTGTCTGCGCAGCCGCGCCGCAATGCAATAACCAAAACCACCCTGAAGACAAAAAACCTGCCGCGCTGCCCGGTCGCTTCACCGCGCGCGCGGCCCAGCTTCAGCGCCGGCCGCCGAGAAATCCCGCGCCGAGCTTGAACAGGTCGCCAACGTCGAGCTTGCCGTCGCCGTTCTGGTCCAGCAAACCGGACAGCAGATCGCCCGCGGCGCCGCCCTGCTGCTGCACCTGCGCTTTTTCCTGGCCCAGCACCTGGCCCAGGCCGCCGGCATCCAGTCCGCCCGACTGCACGCGCTTGGCGAGAAATGCCATCACGATGGGCGCAAGAATCTGCAGCAATTGGCCCGCGTTGGCGCCCAGGCCCGTGGCCTGCGCCAGGCCCGTCTCGGCCTGCTGCTGCTTGCCGCCAAAAATATGGCCCAGGATGGACGCGGCGTCGGGCCCTTGTGCTTGACCACCGCCGCCACCGCCCAGAAAGCCGCCGAGCACGCCGCCCAGCATGTCGCCCAGGCCGTTGCCCGCAGCCGCGCCCGCATGGTCGCGCTGCAGCGCGCCGAACAAGTCCATTGCACCCTGGGGCTGGGTGGCATTGCTGCCCAGCGCGCCCAGCAGCATGGGCAAGGCCGTGCCCACGGCCTGCTCGGTCTCTGCGGGGCCCATGCCCAGTTGCTGCGCCATGCTTTGCATGGGCGCGCCCTGGAGCTGGCCCAGCAGTTCATTGGTCAAGGAGTTCGAGGAATTCATGGTGCGGTTCCTTCGCGCCATGCCCAACGGCGCGGCGCACGTATCAACAAAAAAGATCTTCAGCGGCATCGTATGCGCAAAACCGCGTGGAAAAACCCCTTGCCCGACAACCCGGCGCCTCGAATGGAATTGTTCACAATTCGCCCCCTCCCCAGGCCTTGCTTCTTGCGCGAAATTTCCGGCATGGGCTTGCTTGCCGCGCCTATCCAAAAACCGGTGGGCTTCCGAACCGCTGCGATCCTCCAGACATTCAGCATGGTGCATGGGCTTGTGAGGAGCGGCCATGAACCAGCATTTCCACCGCGTCATTTTCAACCGGGCTCGCGGCCTCTGGATGGCCGTGCAGGAAACCGCCCACGCCGGCCATGGCGCCGCGTCGTCGACATGCCTTGCAGCCGCTGCCGCCCTGACACTGCTGCTCGCCGCGCCCGCCGGGCTTGCGCAGATCATCGCCGACCCAGCGGCTCCGGGCCAGGAGCGGCCCATCGTGCTGAACTCGGCGAACGGCACGCCCACCGTGCAGATCCAGACGCCGTCGGCGGCCGGCGTGAGCCGCAACCGCTACCGGCAGTTCGACATCGGCCAGCAAGGCGAGCGCGGCGCCATTCTGAACAACAGCCGCACGGCTGTGCAAAGCCAGATCGGCGGCTGGGTGCAAGCCAATCCCTGGCTCGCCGACGGCAGCGCCAGGGTCATCGTCAATGAAGTCCAGTCGGCGGCCCAGTCGCGGCTCGCCGGCACGCTCGAAGTTGCGGGCCAACGCGCCGACGTGATCGTTGCCAACCCCTCGGGACTGCTGATCAACGGGCTGTCGCTGATCAACGCCGCGGGCCTGACCCTGACCACGGGCACGCCGCGCTATGGCGCCAACGGCAGTCTCGACGGATTCAGCGTGCATGGCGGTGCGATCCACCTCGAGGGCAACGGCCTGGACACCGGCCAGGCCAACTATGCCCAGGTGCTGGCCCGGGCCATCACGCTCAATGCAGGCCTCTGGTCCCGCGATCTGCGCATGGTCACCGGCGTCAATGAAATCTCGGCCGATGGCCAGTTGCAGTCCAGTACGGTGAACGGCACTCAGGAGAAACCGCAGTTCGCATTGGACGTCGCGCACCTGGGCGGCATGTATGCGCACAAGATCACGCTGATCGGCACCGAGGCCGGACTCGGCGTGCGCAATGCAGGCACGCTTGCGGCCACGGCCGGCCCCCTGACCCTGTCCGCCGACGGCCAGCTGAGCAACTCGGGCGTGATCGCGAGCCAGGGCGCGGGCGCCGAGTTGGAGCTCACGGCAAAAGGCATAGACAACAGCGGCACGCTGACCGCACGGCGCCTGGACCTCACCGCCGCGCGCCTCGACAACGCCGGACAGATCATCCAGACGGGCCCGCAGCTGCTGGAAATCAGCAGCCTCGCAATCTCCAACACCGGCGAAAAAGCCCGACTGGGCGTGCCTGCGCCACAGGCCGCTGTGCCCGTTGCTGAGGATGGCACAGCGCCTACTGATAGCGCAACGCCCGTGGGCGACGCCGCGCCCGAGGCCCCGGCGGTGGCCGATGCGCCCTTGCGCCGCGGCACGATTCACATCTCCCAGCGCCTGGAAAACACCGGCCAGCTGCTTGCCAACGGAGCGACCGACGTCAAAGCCATTCATTCGTTTGTGAACAGCGCGGCCGCCAACCTGCGCGAGATGCACAGCGAAGGCCTGCTCGACAACCGCCAGGGCGTGCTGCAGCTGCAGCGCCTGACCGGCGCACAGACTTCCGTGCTGAACGCCGAAGGCGCGCTGCTCGTAGCCGGCGATCTGCGTCTGGTCGCACACCATATCGACAACACCGCCGGGGTGCTGGGCAGCGCGCAATCCTTGTCCGCCGAAGCACGCACCATCACCAATGACGCCGGCACGCTCAGTGCCGGCCAGGACCTGAGCCTCAAGGCGCAGAAACTCGAAAACCAGCGCCACGCGCAGTTGGTGAGCCATGACGGCAACCTGCGCCTGGTCGTTGCGCAGACGCTGAACAACCAGCAGTCACAGATTGCGGCCGCCCAGGATCTGCAGATCGAAAGCGGCGCATTGAACAACAGCGGCGGCACCATTCAGACCTCGGGCGCGCAGCGTCTGCTGCAGATCACCAGCACTGCGGGCATCGACAACAGCGCCGGTGGCTTGATGCAGTCCAGCGGCGACCTGCAGCTGTTCGCCAGCGATGCGCCCACCAACAATACGGGCGGAGCCATCGTTGCCCAGCAGAATCTGCTGATCCAGAGCAATGGGCCGATCGACAACAGCCAGGGCCATCTGCAGGCCGGCAACGCGCTGACGCTGCGCGATACCGGCGTGGCCAAGGGCACGGCATTCGAACAGGCCACGCAGACGCTGTCCAACGTGGGCGGCCAGGTGTTTTCCGCCAACTCCCTGTACATCCGCAATCAAACCATCACGGGCGCCGGCCGCTTCGATGCGCTGGGCGACCTGACGCTGGAGCTGGCCAAGGACTTCACCCACCAGGGAACGCTGGCGGCCAACGGCAAGCTCAAGCTGGAAATCGCCGGGCGCTTGATCAACCAGGGCCAGCTGCTTGGCGGCACCGGCACCGAGCTGGTGGGCACGCAGATCGAGAACCAGCACGGCGCGCAAATCAGCGCCCGGCAAGACACCACGGCCCTCCGAGCAAGCCAGCACATCACCAATCGCGGCCTGATCGACGGCCAGGACACGCGCCTGGACGCCAACGCCGTGCACAACCTCGGCACGGGCCGTGTCTATGGCGACTATTTGTCCATTGCGGCCCAACGGCTTGAAAACGGGCCGGAAGATGGCGCCGCGACCACGCCCATCATCGCCGCGCGCCGCGATCTCGATCTGGGCGTGCCGGTGGTGATCAACACAGGAGGAGCCACGCTGCAAAGCCTGGGTGACCTGCGAATGGGCGAAAGCCTCGATGCCCAGCGCCATGCGATCGGAAAGGGGCAGCGCCTGGACAACATCGGCGCGCGCATCGATGCCCAGGGAAACATGAAGCTCGAAATGCGCGACATCAACAACCTCAACGCAGGCGTGCAGACCGCGCCGCTGGCAGATGTGACCACTTGGGCCCCAGGCGATCTGATTTCCCTCCAGGGCAAGGAGCCCGACAGCGCTGCGCTTTACAGGGAAGTGAAGCCGGGAACGTTCGTACCATATTCTGCGAGCAAGGGGGGATTCGACCCCGACACCCCGATTCCCGGTTCGAGGTCCGACGGACGGATGTTCAAGCCTGTCTTTCCCGACAAGTTTCTGAGCACGCTGCCCCCGGCATTCATCGAAACCAAAACCAGCAACAAATATGGCGAGGACTTCCCCCCCGACATTCAGCTGCAGCTCGAGCCAGAAAGCTCCGCGCGCTTTGCCGAATTCGGCATTGCACGGCCCAAAGACTACACCGCCACCGCGCCCTTGCCCTGGAACTTTGGCGCCATCCTCAATGAAGCCGGTCGCGTTGAGTGGCAAAGCGATACCGACAGAAGGGCGTTCGAAGCGGCGCAGCTGTCATACCTGGAGTCGATACAGGCCGCGAAGAATCTCCATGCCGCCATTTTGGCGGTCATAGAGAAGAACAACCAGACGCTGGACAACTCGCGTATCTACACCAGAATTTTCAACGTCACGCAGACCATCTCCCGGGACCGTGTCACGAAGACCCTGCCCGCGCGCATCGAGGCAGGAGGCAACCTGGATTTCGCCACCAGCCAGGTGAACAACATCGACTCCACCGTGACCGCTGGGGGTCGCATCGATGCCAAGGCGCCCAACAACCAGGCCACGAAGGGAAACCAGAAAACACTGACCCAGGGCGATGCCATACGCTATACGTGGGCACACGGTGGTGAGTTCGATGATCGTCAAAAACTGTACAACTCGCCCCCGCAGCCCTACAGCTCCACGAAGGTCACCAGCTTCGACCTTCCCACCGTGGTCTTCCAGCAGTTTCACCCGCGGGGCCCGGCCACCCGCCTCGACGCCAACCCGAACACCGGCGACAACGCACGCCGGCCGACCCCGGTAGTGCAGGAACACGCCACCGAATCCGGTCTGCTGGCCCGAACGCTCGACGCGGGTGAATCCATACCGCAAAGCGCTCTGTATGTACTGCACCCGGCCAGCGCCAACCAGCCGCTGATCGAAACCGATCCCGCATTTACCCGCGGCCAGCCGTTGACCTCATCGGATCAGATGCTCGATGCCCTGGACCCTGCGCCGACCTCGGCGCAAGAAAGCGCGCACGAACTGCCACAGGAGCGCCAGCGCACGGACCCGCATCCGAGCGACGACGACCAGCGCCGCGGCGCGGCGCCATACCGCGGCGCCGCGCCCTACCGCGACCGGCTGCAAAAGCGCCTGGGCGACGGTTTCTACGAACAGCAGCTGGTGCAGCAACAAGTGAGCAAACTCACGGGCCGGCGCTTTCTGGGTGACTACCGCAGCAACGACGCGCAATACCAGGCGCTGCTGCTCAGCGGCACGACCTTCGCCAAGGCCCACGGCTTGCGCCCCGGTGTGGCACTCAGCGCCGCGCAGATGGCCAAGCTCACCAGCGACATGGTGTGGCTGGTCGAGCAGAACGTGACCCTGCCCGATGGCTCGGTGGAAACGGTGCTGGTGCCCAAGGTCTATGTGGTTGCGCGGCCTGGCGACCTGGATGTCCAGGGCGGCCTGATCAGCGGGAACGAAATCCGCTTCGAATCCGATCAGAACGTACAAAACAGCGCCACCATTGCCGGCCGCAATCTGGTGAAGATCGACGCCCACGACATCAACAATGTGGCCGGCAACATCACCGGCAAGAGAGTGGGCCTGCATGCCGCGCGCGATATCAATGTAGAGGGCGGAACCATCTCGGCCACCGAGGTCCTGCTGGCGCATGCCGAGCGCGATATCAATGCGGCCTCGACCACACGCAGCGCGCCGCATGGCAACACCGTGGTCGACCAGGTGGCGGCATTTGCGTTGCTCCCTGCTCAGCAGGAAAAGTTCAACGTGAACGAGCTTATCGCCGGCGCCGCGCCCAGCCCAAACACAGCCGACAGCCCTGCCCCATCGGGCTTGCACCTGTCCGCGGGCCGCGACATCACCTTGCTCGGCGTGCAGATGACCAACGCCGTCGAAGGCAGCAAAACATCCGTTATCGCGCAGCGCGATGTGACCCTGGGCACCGTCACCACCACCCACGACGCGAGCGTCACCTGGAACCCGAAGAATCATCTGTTTGTGCAGGGCAGCAAGGAAGTCGGCACGCAGATTTATACCCAGGGCCTGACGCAGATACTGGCGCGCAGAGACATCGATGCGCGCGCTGCGCAGGTCCAGAGTGGCGAACATCTGTTGGTCGAAGCGCAGCGGCACGTGAAAATCGCGGCAGGCCAGACCACGCGAGCGCTCGATGATGCATATTTCAGCCGACGCTCGGGTTTTCTCAGCTCCAGCAGCACGACCTATACCCACCAGGTCGAAGCCACCGGCACGCAGGCCAGCAACTTCGGCGGCAAGACAGTGGAAATCAAGGCCGGCCAGGACATGGCCATCATCGCCAGCAATGTGCTTTCCGACACGCACACCAAGCTCAAGGCCAAGGGCAATTTGAGCATTCTGGCGGCGCCAGAAACTTCCAGTCAGCAAAGCCATCACCTGAGCACGCGCAGCGGCGTTTTCGGCAGCGGCGGCATGGGCGTCATGATAGGCAGCCAGCGCCAGAGCACGGATCAGCGCCTGACACGCACGGCCAGCGCCGCCTCCGCCGTTGGCAGCCGCGAGGGCAATGTAGACATCACCGCTGGCAATGCCTATCGCCAGGTCGGCAGCGACCTCTTCGCGCCTGCAGGTGATGTCAACGTGCAGGCCAAGAACATCAAGATCACCGGCAGCCCCGAGACCGAAAAAGGCAGCTCGCGCAGCCAATTCAAGCAAAGCGGCCTGAGCCTCTCGCTGTCATCGCCCGTGATAGGCATTGCGCAAACCGCGTCCAGCCTCGCCGATGCGGCCAGCAAGACCAGCGACGGCCGCATGCAGGCGCTGGCCGCGGCCACGGCCGCGCTCAACATCTATACCCAGCAGGACGTGCTCAAAGGGCTGGCCAACGGCAAGGGTCCTGGCCTGAGCCTCAACCTCACGCTGGGCAGCAGCAAAAGCCAGAGCGAACGCTCGTGGACCAGCAGCTCTTCGCGCCAGAGCCAGGTACTCGCCGGCGGCAATGTCAATCTGAAGGCCACCGGCGCGGGCAAGGAAAGCAATCTACTGATCCAGGACAGCCAGGTCCATGCCGGCAAAAAAGCCACGCTGATTTCCGACAACCGCATCGATTTGCTGACCACGCCCGACACCCGCCGCGAATCGAGCAGCAACAGCAGCCGCAGCGCGGGCTTAGGACTGTCGTTGAGCGCCACCGGCCCCGTCGTGAGCGCCAGCGGCAGCAAGGGCAAGGGCCAGACACTGAGCGAAGAACAGATCCACCGAAAAACCCGGATCTCCGGAGGCGAAGGCGTGGACTTTCATGCCGGCGGCGACATGCTGATGCGCGAGGCCGTCATCAGCGGCCCCAAAGTGCTGGGCCGCGTGGGCGGCAATCTGACCATCGAAAGCCTGCAGGACACCAGCCGTTTCGAAGGCAGACAAAGCAATGCCAGCGGCTCGGTGGCGCTGGGCATGGGCTATGCCGCAGGCAGCGCCGGCTACAGCGCCAGCCGCGCCCGGGGCGATTTCGCCAGCACGGGCACGCCTGCCGGCATTCAAGCCGGAGACGACGGTTTTGACATTGAGGTCAAGGGCAAGACCCACCTCATAGGCGGAGTGATCGCCAGCAACCAGAATGCGATCGACAACCAACGCAACCGCCTGGTCACCGCCACGCTGATTCACAGCGACATAGAGAACCGCAGCGACTTCGAGGCCAGCGGCATCAATTTCTCCGCCGGCATCACAAGGGGCGGCCAGAAACCGGGCCAGTCCACCGGCAGCGACACAGTCACAGACCCCGCCAAATGGTCAGTGAACAACCAGGGCCGGCCAGGCAGCGCCGCCGCCGGCATCAGCCGCGACCGCGGCAGCGAGCGCAGCACCACGCGCAGCGGCGTCAGCCCCGGCCTGCTCGTCATCACCGACGAAGCGGCCCAACTCGCCCAAACAGGCCAGACCGCCGCCGAAGCCGTGGCCAGCATCAACCGCGATGTGCGTACCGAAGATGCCAACCCAGGACTTACCAAGAACTGGGATGGTCACAAGCTGATGACGGAGCAGGAGGCCAATGCAAAAATTGCGGCGGCGTTTGGGCAGCAGGCGGGCAAAGCCGCAAGTATCCATGCCGACCGACAGGCCCTGGCCGCAAGGCAGTCTGCCGACGAGGAAACTGCCGAGAAATGGGAAGAAGGCGGCGAATATAGAAGGGCCTTGCACAGCGCAATTGGGGTACTCTCTGGCGGACTTCAAGGCGCAGCGGGCGCGGCAATCAGCTCTACCTTTCTTCCGGTCATAGGCGAGAAAATTGCCGAACTGAACTTGCCTTCAGGTGTTCGAGACGTATTGAACATTGCGGTCGCCACCGCGCTTGGCTCGGCCGGTCAAGCGAAAGGGGCAGCTGCGGCTTTCACTCAGGCCGCAAACAACTATGTGAGTCATAGTCCGTTCCCAGGTGTCAGACGAACGCTGGCCCAGGAAAATGCGCGTTTGCTCAATGAATGCGGAACGAATTGCTCGCAGGAAGACTTCAGGCGTATCGATCAGCAAGTCGCAAAGCTGGAAATCGCCGTTAATTTGGCAGCAATTAGCGAGAGTAATACGCTGACGCAGCAGCAGGCGGAGCGACTGTCGCAAGCGATGCTTGAGCTTGTGCCGATCTATGGAAGTCTTGAGTCCGTTGCACAGTTGATCACCGGGAAGAGCAGTCTTACCGGGGAGGAAATTAACAGGCTTTGGGCTGCGATTGGAATTATCCCAGCAGGTGGAATAATTAAAAAATCAAAAGAGTCCACAGAGAATTTCGCCAAAAAAATCATTGAAGAAGCAGCAAGCAAAACAAAATCAGATATAAAAAATGAAAAAACTTCGCTGATTTTCATTGAAAAGAATAGCAATTGGGAGAAGTTCAAAAATAACAACAGAGAAATAGAAATTGGAGAAAAAAGCCTTCAGAGAGTCGATGCAATAATTAATGAAACATTGTCTGGAAAGAGAAATTTCACCAGCTCCATAGTTCTAACGAGTGACGAAGCACTATCAGCGGGTCAAAAATACCTAGGCGCCAATTATCGAGAAATAGGCCAGCCCGGTTCTGGTGTATTCCGTAGTGCAGATGGCACAAGAGAGTTTCGCATTGATTTGGGATCACTGCAAGGCACTCACCAACCAGGGATTCCTCATGTACACTTCGCAATCAAAGACCCCGCAAGCGGAAAATACATATCCAACAACCATGTCCCTTACATTGACTAGGATAATCCCATGCCTGTAACCCAAGAAGGATTAATTATTTCCGGAGATTATTGTGGTTGGCAACTCATCATCTACGATGATCGAGAAGGAAGCACTGGCGGATATTATATTTATATAAAAAACAACAACCAAATTTTTGATTATTGGTTTGAAAATAAAGTATACCTTGAAAATCAGCTAAGCGAATTCAACGTAAAGTGGTCAACCCTTTAATTATCAAATCAGATAAAGAATTCATCACTCAGACATCTTTCTAAAGATTCCCCAAAAATTACATCATGTAATTCGGTCGCCGACGAAGCGGACATCAAGCCCGCCAGTAGGCGCCTAAAGTCAAAGCAAGCCGTTGTCGCAGATCGGTAGCGTGCGCCTTTACCCATCTTCCTAGCAACAAACGCACGACCTATCCAGTTGCCCGGTTCATGCGTCAACGAGATTTCTTCCGCTAGGCGATGCAGCGCGCAGCTACATATAACAAAAAGTTCTAAAAAATGCCCGAAAATACCGCTACCAACCAATCCAGGTAGCGATTCATGGGCATCAGCCACTACATCAAAGACATAGGCCGCGGCGCGCGGGGCGCGCGTGCGGTCACGCGCGTGCAGGCGCAGGATCTGCTGGGGCAGGTGCTCGACGGCCAGGTCACCGATCTGGAGATCGGCGCGTTCTGCATTGCCATGCGCATCAAGGGCGAGTCGGCCGACGAGATGGGCGGCTTTCTCGATGCGCTGCATGCGCGCAGCCGCAAGTTCGCCGCGAGCAGCCGCCCTACCGTGGTGCTGCCCAGCTACAACGGCGCGCGCCGGCTGCCCGTGCTCACGCCGCTGCTGGCCTTGCTGCTGGCGCGCGAAGGTCTGCCGGTGCTGCTGCACGGCATGCGCACCGAAGCGCGCCGGGTGCTGGCCAGCGATGTGCTCGAAGCGCTGGGCATTGCCGCCACGCATGCGCCCGAGGATCTGACGGCTGAACTGCCGGCCATTGCGCCTGGCACAGTCGCCCACATTGCCACGGGCGAACTGCAGCCCGGCCTGGCGCGGTTGCTGGCGGTGCGCGAAGTGATAGGCCTGCGCAATCCGGGCCACAGCGCGGCCAAGCTGTATATCCCTTGCGCCGGCCCCAGTGTGCTGATCACCAGCTATACCCATCCCGAATACGCGAGCATGCTGCAGGAATGCCTGCAGGGCCAGGGCGCGAGCGCGCTGCTGTCGCGCGGGCTCGAAGGTGAAGTGGTGGCCGACCCGCGCCGCTCACCGCGCTACGACGGCTTTGTGCACGGCGCGCACCGCGTGCTGCAGGAGCAGCAGCCGGGAACGGCCAGCGAAGTGGCGGGCCTGCCCGAAGCCATCGATGTCGCGACCACGGCCGATTACACTCGCCGCGTACTTGCGGGCGAACTGCCCGTGCCCGAAGCGATCGCTCAACAGGTCGCGTTTATTTTGCAAATCGTGCAGGCGCTGGAAGCCGCGCCCGCACAGACCCCACCGGCGCCCCACGCCTGACGGAGTTCCGCCATGAACCACTCCACTTCTTCCCGGCCCGCAGGCCGTTGCACCCTGGTGGGCGCCGGCCCCGGCGACCCGGAGCTGCTGACCATCAAGGCCTTGAAGGCCATACAGACCGCGAGCGTGCTGCTGGTCGACGACCTTGTCAGCGATGCCATCGTCGCCCATGCCTCGCCCACGGCGCGCATCGTCTATGTGGGCAAGCGCGGCGGCTGCAAGAGCACGCCCCAGGCGTTCATCGAAAAGCTGATGCTGCAGGCCGTGCTGGACGGCGATGACGTGGTGCGACTCAAGGGCGGCGACCCGTTCATTTTTGGCCGTGGCGGCGAAGAGGTCGAGCACCTGCGCGCAGCGGGCATCGAAGTGGAGATCGTCAACGGCATCACCGCCGGTCTGGCCGGCCTGACATCGCTGGGCGCGCCGCTGACCCACCGCGCACATGCGCGCGGCGTGGTCTTCATCACGGGCCATGCCCAGCCCGGCGCCGACGATACTGACTGGGTGCAGCTCGCCGCCACGGCGCGCGACCTGCGCCTGACGCTGGTGATCTACATGGGCATGCGCGGCGCCGCGCATATCCAGCAGGGCCTGCTGCAAGGCCTGCCGCCGCAGACGCCCGTGGCCGTGATCCAGCACGCGACGCTTCCCGGCCAACGCCATGCGGTGACCACGCTGGCGACCCTGCAGGCAACCATAGACGCAGAAAAGCTTGCCAGCCCCAGCGTGATCGTCGTGGGCGATGTGGTGCAAGGCGTTGCCGCCTGGGCAGCCGCGCCTTCGCAGGCAAAGCACGCGGCCTGAATTCAGGTCAGATGGTTTCCGCTGCCGCGGCTTGCCGCACCTGCTCGTAACGTTCGGCCTGCTCCTTGCGGATCTGCTTGCGCAGCACGGCCGCGCCCCAGCGGCGGCGTTCGTCGTAGTTGGCGGGCTTGAGCGGCGGAACGGGCACGGTCTTGCGATCGTCGTCCACGGCCACCATGGTGAAGAAGCAGCTGTTGACATGGCGCACGCTCTGGTTGCGAATGTCTTCGGCCACCACCTTGATGCCGACTTCCATCGACGAGGTACCGGTGTGGTTGACGCTGGCCAGGAAGGTCACCAGCTCGCCCACATGGATGGGCTGCAGGAACATCACCTGGTCCACGCTCAGCGTGACCACATAACGGCCCGCATAGCGGCTGGCGCAGGCGTAGGCGACCTGGTCGAGTTGCTTGAGAATCGCGCCGCCGTGCACGTTCCCGGAGAAGTTGGCCATGTCGGGCGACATCAGCACGGTCATGCTGAGTTGGTGTGCAGGTTGGTTCATGGCGGCGATTGTAAAAAGATGCCGAACCAGCGGCCGTTCGCGGGCTATTCGCGTGCGCTCCGGGGCCGGCGCGCGCGGCTCGGGGACAATGCGCCCACCCGCGCCTTCGGCGCCCCGACCTGCCCTGCCTGCCTGTGACCACCCCTCTTTCCTACGACGCCATCATTCTCGGCGCCGGCGCTGCCGGCCTTTTCTGCGCGGCCCAGGCGGGCCAGCGCGGCCTCAAGGTGCTGCTCATCGACCATGCCGAAAAAGTCGCCGAGAAGATCCGCATTTCGGGCGGCGGGCGCTGCAATTTCACCAACCGCGAACTCGATGTGCGCCAGCCGCACAAGCATTTCGTCGGCCGCAATCCGCAGTTCTGCCGCTCGGCGCTGTCGCGTTTCACGCCCGCGGATTTCATCGCGCTGATGGACCGCCACGGCATTGCCCACCATGAAAAGCACAAGGGCCAGCTGTTTGCCGACCGCTCGGCCGAAGACATCATCGCCATGCTGCTCGCCGAGTGCGCGGCCGGCGGCGTCGAGCGCTGGCAGCCGTGCAAGGTGGGCAATGTCTCGCACGGCGAAGACGGCTACCTGCTGGCCACCGACCGCGGCCCGGTGCGCGCGCCCAACCTGGTGATCGCGACCGGCGGCCTGTCGATTCCAAAGATCGGCGCGACCGACTTCGGCTATCGCCTGGCCCAGCAGTTCGACCTGCCGCTGATCGAGCGCACGCCCGGCCTGGTGCCGCTGACCTTCGACGGCGCGGCCTGGGAGCCCTATGCGCAGTTGTCGGGCCTGGCGCTGCCCGTGGAAATCAGCACCGGCAGCAAGAAGGAACGCATGGCCTTCCATGAAGACCTGCTGTTCACCCATCGCGGCCTGTCGGGCCCGGCCGTGCTGCAGATCTCGAGCTACTGGCAGCCGGGCACGCCGTTGTCGATCAACCTCGCTCCCAATGTGGATTTATCCGCGGCGCTGGCCCAGGCCAAGCTGCGCTCGCGCAAGCTGATCGCCAACGAACTCACGACCTGGCTGCCCAGCCGCCTGGCCGATGCCTGGGTGGCCCAGGACGCCGAACTGCAGCGTCCCATTGCCGAAGCATCCGACAAGGCATTGAACCGCCTCGCCGAGCGCCTGAGCCGCTGGGAAATCACGCCCAACGGCTCCGAAGGCTACAAGAAAGCCGAAGTCACGCTGGGCGGTGTCGATACCCGCGTGCTGTCGCAGCAGACCATGGAATGCAAGACCCAGCCCGGGCTCTTCTGCATTGGCGAAGTGGTCGATATCACGGGCTGGCTGGGCGGCTACAACTTCCAGTGGGCCTGGGCGAGCGCACATGCCTGCGCGAATTCGCTGCAGCCGGCCATAACTGGTCTATAATCCTTGGCTTTGCTGGCAATGCCCCGTCGGCCAATACTAGTTATAGACGGGGAACAACCGCCGCACATGGCGCACAGGCTCGATCTCCCGTGCTCCCGCTGTCGGCAACAAATATTTGGAAACATTAGCTAATGACCACCATCCGCGTAAAAGAAAACGAACCCTATGACGTCGCTCTGCGTCGCTTCAAGCGCACGATCGAAAAGCTCGGCCTGCTGACCGACCTGCGCGCTCGCGAGTTCTACGAGAAGCCCACTTCCGAGCGCAAGCGCAAGAAGGCAGCCGCCGTGAAGCGTCACTACAAGCGCGTTCGCAGCATGCAGCTGCCCAAGAAGCTGTACTAAGCTCAAGCCGGCCTTCAAAAGCCGCAAACCCGCGCTCGGGACGCCAGGCGCGGGTTTTTTGTTTTCCGATTTCCGTTTTCCACTTTCAGGAGCTTGCCATGAGCCTCAAAGACCAAATTACCGAAGACATGAAGACCGCCATGCGCGCCAAGGACAGCGAGCGCCTGGGCACCATTCGCATGCTGATGGCGGCCATGAAGCAAAAGGAAGTCGATGAACGCGTGGTGCTCGACGACGTGGCGATCATCGCCATCGTCGACAAGCTGATCAAGCAACGCAAGGACAGCATCGCCGCATTCGAGACCGCTGACCGCCAGGACCTGGTCGACAAGGAAAAGGCCGAGCTCGAAGTGCTCAAGGTCTACCTGCCCCAGCGCATGTCGGCCGAGGAAGTCACTGCCGCCGTGCAGGCCATCGTCGCCGAACTCGGCGCCAAGGGCCCGGGCGACATGGGCAAGGTGATGGGCGCCGTCAAGACCGCGCTCGCAGGCAAGGCCGACATGGGCCAGGTGTCTGCCGCCGTGAAGGCCGCGCTGGCCGGCTGATACGCCGCGACCACCGCAAGGGAGCGCCTGAGGGCGCTCTTTTTTTGCGCGGCCGGCGAGGCAGGCTCAGGACGAACGGGGATGGAGCCCCGCTTTTTCTATTCAAACCCCTTCAGCGCCGGCCCTTGAGCCAGTCCTGCATCAGCCGGATTTCCTTGTCCTGGGCTGCGATCACTTCCTCGGCAAGCTTGCGCATCGCCGGGTCCTTGCCGTATTGCAGCTGGATGCGCGCCATCGCGACCGCGCCTTCATGGTGGGCCAGCATGCCCTTGGCAAACGCCACATCGGCGTCGCTTTCCGCCGCGCTCTTTTCCATGTCGGCGTGCATTTTCCCCATGGATTGCGCATAGGCGCGCTGCATGGGCGAAGTCTGGGCCGGCGCGCCATGGCCGTGGTGCGCGCTCTGCGCCATGGCGGCGCCCAGCGGCAGCGCCAGCAGCAGGCCGGCTGCGGCCACGCGCAGGCAGGAAAGAGTGGGAGTCATCACGCGCATGAGAAATCCTTGGTGCAAAGAGGGTCTGACACGGCCCCATGGCGCGAGGTTCCCTTGCGCCGCCTGGAAGCACAAAAAAGGCCTGGGCCATCGCTGGCACAGGCCTTGATCGGCAGGAGCTGCGTCGCTTAGCTGCCCGCGACCTTCATGCGGTTGATCAGCACCGAACCGACGGTCTTGGCGCCATAGTTGTAGGTGTCGGCACCGATGGCCTGTATGCCCTTGAACATGGTCTTGAGGTTGCCGGCGATGGTGATTTCGTGCACGGGGAAAGCGATTTCGCCGTTCTCGACCCAGAAGCCGCTCGCGCCGCGCGAATAGTCGCCGGTCACATAGTTCACGCCCTGGCCCATGAGTTCGATCACGAACAGGCCCGTGCCCAGCTTCTTGAGCATCGCATCGAGGTCATCGCCTTCGCGCGTGAGGCGCGAGCTCATGACCAGGTTGTGCGAACCGCCGGAATTGCCCGTGGTCTTCATGCCCAGCTTGCGCGCCGAGTAGCTCGACAGGAAATAGCCTTCCACGCGGCCCGCATCGACGACCTTGCGCGGCTGCACGCGCACGCCTTCCTCGTCGAACGGCGAGCTGCCCTTGCCGCGCAGGATGAACGGATCTTCCAGCACATCGATGTGCTTGGGGAACACCGGCTTGCCCAGGGAGTCGAGCAGGAAGCTGGTCTTGCGGTAGAGCGCACCGCCGCTCACGGCGTGCACGAAGCCCCCCAGCAGGCCCGAGGCCAGCGTGGATTCGAACAGCACGGGGCATTCGGTGGTCGGAATCTTGCGGCTGCCCAGACGGCTGAGCGCGCGCTGCGCGGCGTAGCGGCCGACTTCGGCCGGCGATGCGAGCTCGGAAGCCGCGCGCATCGAGGTGTACCAGGCGTCGCGCTGCATTTCGGCGTTGCGCCCGGGCAGCGAAGCGATGGGCGCGACCGACAGGCTGTGGCGCGAGCTCGCATAGCCGCCGCGAAAGCCGTTCGAATGGGCGCTGAAGAAATGGCTTTGCTGGGCCGAAACGCCCGCGCCTTCGCTGTTGGTGATGCGCTTGTGCGTCTTGAGCGCCGCGGCTTCGCATTCCATGGCGATGGCAGCGGCTTCTTCGCTGGTGATCGCCCAGGGATGAAACAGATCGAGGTCGCGGTGCGTGCCGGGTTCGGCGATGTCGGCGGGATCGGGCAGACCGCCCGTGGGGTCTTCGGCGGTGAAGCGCGCAATGTCGTACGCGGCCTGCACGGTCTGGGCGATCGCGGCGTCCGAGAAGTCGGAGGTGCTGGCATTGCCGCGCCGGTTGCCCAGGTAGACGGTCACGCCCAGCGACTTGTCGCGGTTGCGTTCCACGGTCTCCAGGGCGCCCTTGCGCACGCTCACCGACAGGCCGCAGCCCTCGGAGGCTTCGGCGCCGGCGTCGGTGGCGCCGAGCTTCTTGGCATGCACCAAGGCACGGTCCACAAGGTCTTCAAAGAAGGGGCGGCTGTAGCTGAAGCCGGAATCGGCCTGCAATGCGGCGGTGCTTACGGAGCGGGGGCGGGGTTTTTTCATAGCGACAGCTATGATACTTGCCACTGCGATGCGCCCTGCATTGCCATCCTATTGCCCCCTACCATGTCACGCAAACCAAAAAAAGGCTACTTCGTAAAAGGCCAGTTCGTTGCCGAAGGCAGCGAACTCGACCTTGAACTCAAGGCCGAACTCAAAGGAACCTGGGACTCCAGCCGTACCGATATGAAGCGCGAAAGCGACGCGCTGCAAAAGCTCGGTGAAGACCTGCTGAACCTGCGCAGCGACCTGCTCGCGCGCCTGCAGCTGTCCGACAAGCTGCTCGACGCGCTCGCCGAGGCACGTCGCATCACCAACTTCGAAGGCAAGCGCCGCCAGATGCAATACATCGGCAAGATCATGCGCAAGCTCGAGGAGCCGCTGGTCGCCGCCATCCACGCGGCAATGGAAGAGCAGCGCAGCGGCTCGCCCACCGAAAAGCTCACGGTGCTGCAAGCCGAGCAATGGCGCGACCGCCTGATGGCCGATGACGGCGCCCTGGCCGAATGGCTCGACAGCTTCCCCGAAACCGATTCGCAGCAGATCCGTGCGCTGATCCGCCAGGCGCGCAAGGACGTGCCCGCCGCAGCGCCCGCGCCCGCCGAGCCCGCCGAAGACGGCGCGCCCAGCGCACCGCGCAAGGTCAGCCGCGCCTACCGCGATCTGTTTGCGCTGCTGCGCGAGCAGCTGTCGGGCAGCAACGGCTTTCGCGGCGCAGTGACTCCCGCGGCGCCCGCGGCCGCCGACGACAACGATGACTGAGAACGCCGCAGCCTGCGACGCCGTGCGCATAGGCATCGTGTCGGTCAGCGACCGCGCGAGCAGCGGTGTCTACGTCGACCAGGGCCTGCCCGCGCTGCAAGACTGGCTGGGCCGCGCGCTGCGCAACCCGGTCACCTTCGAGTCGCGGCTGATTCCCGACGAGCAGGACGTGATCAGCCAAGCGCTGGTCGAGCTGGTCGACGCCGGCTGCTGCCTGGTGCTGACCACGGGCGGCACGGGCCCGGCGCTGCGCGATGTGACGCCCGAAGCCACGCTGGCCATCGCCGACAAGGAAATGCCGGGCTTTGGCGAACAGATGCGCCAGATCAGCCTGCGCTTCGTGCCCACGGCCATTCTGTCGCGCCAGGTCGCGGTGATTCGCGGCCAGAGCCTGGTCATCAACCTGCCCGGCCAGCCCAAGGCCATTGCGCAGACGCTCGAAGGCCTCAAGGACGCCGACGGCAAGAGCATCGTGCCCGGCATCTTCGCGGCCGTGCCCTACTGCATCGATCTGCTGGGCGGCCCCTACCTCGAGACACGCAGTGAAGTCTGCGACGCCTTCCGGCCCAAGAACGCCCAGCGCGCGCCGGCCGCCGGCTGAGCTGCACGCACCGCACGCCTCCACGGAGGCGCTTTTTCTTTCTCCCGATTTCCCGCCGGCCCGCCGCCCCTGGCCGCTGCCGTTTCCGGCCTGTTATCCGCTCTATGTCCCAATTGAAACTCACCCTGCTGCTGGCCTTCTTCACGATGCTGGGCCCGCTGGGGATCGACACCTATCTGCCTTCGTTCCACGCCATCGCCCAGGAGTTCGCGGTCGATGCCACGGTGGTGCAGCAGACGCTGAGCGTCTATGTGCTGGGCCTGGCGGTGATGATGCTGGTCTACGGCACGCTGTCGGATGCGATAGGCCGGCGCCGCGTGATGCTGTTCACGGTGACCGGCTTCGGCCTGGTGTCGCTGCTGGCCGCGCTGTCGCCCAGCATAGAGACGCTGATCGCGCTGCGCGCCGCCCAGGGCGTGATGGCGGGCGCGGGCATGGTGGTGTCGCGCGCGATGGTGCAGGACCGCTACCACGGCGCCCAGGCCCAGCGCATGATGGCCATGATCATGGTGGTGTTCGGCCTCGCGCCTGCGCTTGCGCCCATTCTGGGCGGCTGGCTGCAGCTGCATGGCGGCTGGCGCGCCTCGTTCGGCTTCCTGGCGCTGTTCGCCCTGCTGCTGCTGGCCACGGCCTGGCGCGGCCTGCCCGAGACGCTGGCGCAGGAGCAGCGCACGCCGCTGGCCTGGCGGCCGATCGCGCGCAACTACCTCACCGCCATCCGCCACCGGCCGTTTCGCCGCATGCTGCTGGCCATAGGCCTGATGGGCTCGGGCATGGCGGTCTACATCGCTTCGGCCGCGGAGTTCGTCATCACGCTGCTGGGCCAGGACGAAACCGGCTTCGGCTGGCTGTTCATTCCGCTGGTCGGCGGCGGCATGCTTGGCTCGGTCATCAGCACCATCCTGGCGTCGCGGCTGTCGCCGGCGCGCCAGAAGCAGATCGGCTTCGCGCTGATGGGGCTGGCCTGCGTCGTCAACGTGAGCTACAACCTGTTCTTCACGGCCAGCCTGCCCTGGGCCGTGCTGCCGATCGCGCTGTACACGCTGTCCTGGTCGTTGATCAGCCCGCTGGTGGTGCTGCAGGCCGTGGGTTTCTTTCCGACGATGCGCGGCCTGGCGTCGTCGCTGCAGGGCTTTGTGCAGATGATGCTGTTCGCGCTGATCACGTCGGCGCTGGTGCCGCTGCTGTTCCACAGCGCACTGTGGCTGGCGCTGGGTCATGCGGCGCTGATCGTCAGCGGCATGACGCTTTGGGCCTTTTGCGCGCGCGAACATCACGCATAAGACAGCGGCGTCATAAAGCGATGCGAGGCTGTCATATAGCCTACACAGACTGTGAATAGCATGTGACCATCCGCCCGGACAGCAGCCCCCCAGAGGCGTGCCGGGCCTGCTCTCTTCTCAGCCTCGCGCGTTCATGTCTTCCTCTCTTGCCCTTCGACTGCCGGCCCAGGCCCTGCCCGCTCCCACCGAAACTCCCTCCCCTTCCCTGGCGCGCACGCGCATCGCCTGGCACCGCTCGCTGGGCGCGCGGCTGCAGATGATTTTCGCGCTGGCCCTGGCCCTGGGCTGGGGTTCGGCCGGCGTCGGTCTCTGGGCGCTGGACCGCAGCCAGGACGCATTGCACCGCGTGATGGCCGAACGCAGCGCGGCCGAGCGCCAGGTCGCCGACGCGTTCTGGCTGCAGTCGCGCAATATCGAACGCCTCAAGGCCATGGCCCTGAGCTCGGAGCCCGAAGTCGGCGACGTGCTCGGCGCCGAAGTGGCGACCGACGAAGCCGCATATGCCAAGCTGCGCCAGGCCGTGAGCCAGCGCACGCTGGCTGCGCCCGAGCAGACGCTGTGGCAGGGGCTGGACAAACGCCATGCCGATTTTCTCGCCGCGAGCGCGGCCCTGGTCACGGCGCGCGACAGCGGCCTCACGCAGCGCATACGCGAAACCGTGGACCAGCAGTTCCTGCCGTCGGCGCTGGCGCTCACGCAGCAGTTGCAGGCGCTGTCGAACTACCAGCGCCAGGCCATGGACGACGCCGCGCGCGAGGCCGGCGAGAGCGCGGCCACGGCGCGCAGCGTGCTGCTCGCGCTGTGCGCGGCTTCGGTGCTGCTGGGCCTGTGGCTGGGCTGGGCGCTGCGCCGCTGGATCGTTCAGCCGCTGGCCCTGGCGCACAGCGCGGCCCAGCGCGTGGCCGCGCTCGACCTGCGCACCGACCTCGAAAGCCGCGGCCGGGACGAAGCCGGCCAGATGCTGGGCGCGATGGCGCGCATGCAGACCAGCCTGCGCGATCTCGTCGGTCAACTCCAGGGCGCGACGCGCCATGTGGCCCACGCGTCGCAGGACATCGCGCGCGGCAACCACGACCTGTCACAGCGCACCGAACACGGCGCGCTGCAATTGCAGGCGGCGAGCGAGCATCTGGCCATGCTGTCCGAAACCACGACCTTGGCGACCCAGGCTGCCGACCGCGGCCAGCAGGTGGCACAGCAAGCCAGCGTCAGCGCCCAGGCCAGCGGCGCCTCCATCGAAGCGCTGGCCGGCACCATTCACCACATGGCGGCCAGCGCCCAGCGCATTGCAGACATCACGGGCGTGATCGACACGCTGTCCTTCCAGACCAATCTGCTGGCGCTCAACGCCGCTGTCGAAGCCGCGCGCGCCGGCGAGCACGGCCGCGGCTTCAGCGTGGTCGCGGCCGAAGTGCGCGCGCTCGCCAACCGCAGCGCGGCCGCGGCCAAGGAGATCAAGCAATTGGTCCAGGCCTCGGGCGAGCAGGTCGACGAAAGCAGCCGGCTGGCCGTCGAAGCACGCGCGCGCACCGCGCAGATGCTCAAGGCCATAGAGCAGGCCACGCTGAGCATGACCGACATCACCAGCCAGGCCCATGGCCAGCAACAGGACATCGCCGCGCTGCACGAAGCCGTGCATTCGCTCAACGACCACGCCCAGCACAATTCCGCGCTGGTGCAGCAATCGGCGGCCGCGGCGCTGAGCCTGCAGGAACAGGCCGGCGCCTTGTCGCGCATCGCCACGCGATTTGCGCTGCCGGCCTGAGCCGGCCCGCGTCAGTTCACGGGCACGATGGGTACGTAGATCTGCCCGCCCGTGTTCTGGAACTCCTGCGCCTTGGCCTGCATGCCCTGGGCCAGCGCCGCGTCCTCGGTCAGGCCCTTCTGCGCGGCGAACTCACGCACTTCCTGCGTGATCTTCATCGAGCAGAACTTGGGCCCGCACATGGAGCAGAAATGCGCGACCTTGGCCGCGTCCTTGGGCAGAGTCTCGTCGTGGTAGGCCTGGGCCGTGTCCGGGTCCAGCCCCAGATTGAACTGGTCCTGCCAGCGGAAATCGAAGCGCGCCTGCGACAGCGCGTCGTCGCGCGCGCGCGCTCCGGGGTGGCCCTTGGCGACATCGGCCGCATGCGCGGCGATCTTGTACGCCATGATGCCCTGCTTGACGTCGTCGCGGTCGGGCAGGCCCAGATGCTCCTTGGGCGTCACATAGCACAGCATGGCCGTTCCCATCCAGCCGATCATGGCCGCGCCTATGGCGCTGGCGATATGGTCGTAGCCCGGAGCGATGTCTATGGTCAGCGGACCCAGCGTGTAGAACGGCGCTTCATGGCAGTGCTTTAACTGCTCTTCCATGTTCGCCTGGATCAGGTGCATGGGCACATGGCCCGGGCCTTCGATCATGGTCTGCACGTCGTGCTTCCAGGCGATCTGCGTGAGCTCGCCCAGCGTCTGCAGTTCGGCGAACTGGGCTTCGTCGTTGGCATCGCTGGCGCAGCCGGGGCGCAGGCCGTCGCCCAGGCTGAAGCTCACGTCGTACTGCTTCATGATGTCGCAGATGTCCTCGAAATGCTCGTAGAGGAAGCTTTCGCGGTGGTGCGTCATGCACCACTTGGCCATGATCGAGCCGCCGCGCGAGACGATGCCCGTGCGCCGCGCTGCCGTGAGGTGGATGAAGGCCAGGCGCACGCCTGCGTGGATGGTGAAGTAGTCCACGCCCTGCTCCGCCTGCTCGACCAGCGTGTCGCGGAAGATTTCCCAGGTCAGGTCTTCGGCCACGCCACCGACTTTTTCCAGCGCCTGGTAGATGGGCACGGTGCCGATGGGCACGGGCGAGTTGCGCAGGATCCAGTCGCGCGTGGTGTGGATGTTCTTGCCCGTGGACAGGTCCATCACGTTGTCGGCGCCCCAGCGCGTGGCCCAGACCAGCTTCTCGACTTCCTCCTCGATGCTCGACGTGACGGCCGAGTTGCCGATGTTGGCGTTGATCTTGACCTTGAAGTTGCGACCGATGGCCATGGGCTCGATCTCGGGGTGGTTGATGTTGGCCGGAATGATCGCCCGGCCGCGCGCCACCTCGTCACGCACGAACTCGGGCGTGATGATCTTGGGAATGCTGGCGCCCAGCGCGTTGCCCGCAAGGCGCCGCTCGCGCGCCGAGTCCTGCTGGTAGGCGGCGATCCACTCGCGCCGGCCGTTCTCACGCAGCGCCACATACTCCATTTCGGGCGTGATGATGCCGCGGCGCGCGTAGTGCATCTGCGTCACGTTGGCACCGCTTTTGGCGCGTCGCGGCTGGCGCTGCAGGCCAGCGGCCTCGGCGCGCAATTGCTTGAGGCGCTGCGCTTCCTCGCTCTGGCTGCCGTCGTCGAGCGCCATGCGCATGCGGCCCACATACCACTCGGTGTCGCAGCGCGCATCCAGCCAGGGCGCGCGCAGACAGGGCAGGCCCTGGCGGATATCGATCTGCACCGTGGGGTCGGTATAGGGGCCCGATGTGTCGTAGACGCTGACCTGCTCGCCGTTGGTCAGCGCGATATCGCGCACCGGCACGCGCAGGTCGGCGTGCAGCTGGCCGGGCAGATAGCTCTTGCGTGACGCGGGAAACGGCTGGCGCGATTGCGCCAGCAGATCGGCAAAGGACGGGGTCGAAAATTCGGGTGGGCGGGCATTCATCGCGGTCTCCTCGGATGGTGGTTGGATCAACAACGCTCCGAGGAATGCCAGGCCGAGCCTGTCGCCCGCCCATGGCCGCAAGGGCTGTGGACGAACCACCGCCGGCCGGGGGACTTGCCCCGCACGCGCACCCAGGTGCACGAGCAGCCATGGGTGGCGCGGATGGAAAAAAGCGCTCAGCCTTGATCGGTCGCGGGCGTATTGCCCCACCGCTGACTGTTGCCTCCCCCACCCCGCTTCAGGGTCTCGCTCTTCTTCCGCCGGTATGAACCGGATCAAGTTCGTCGGGTTCGCCAGCCAGCCTGTTCACACAGACCGTCTGGCATCTCAGCGCATAAGCACACCCCGGAGCTGTGACGAGTATAGCGGTGCGGGGCGCAGTGCCGCGTTTTGTTGCGCCGAATGGTCAAACCCGGGCGCTGCGCTGCGCAGGGAACGCCGCCAGGTCTTTTGTGACCAAGAATGGCCTGAAGGCCATAACCCAATGAACCCGACAAAGGGGAACCGCAATGCAAGACAAGCTCACATCGATTTTCCCGCGCCTCGTTTTTCCGTTTCTGTTGCTGGGGCTGAGCGGATGCGCCGTGATGGACAAATCGGATTGCATCCAAGCCAATTGGCATGGCCTGGGAAGAATGGATGCCCTGAACGGAGAGTACAGGTTTTCCGCACGCGAAAAGGCCTGCAGCAAGCACGGCCTGGCGGCGGACGAGTCATCCTATGACCGCGGCGTGAAGGAAGGCCTGATCGGTTTTTGCACCGCCGCGTCAGGTCGCCACTACGGACAAAACGGCGGCGTGTACCGGCGGGGATTTTGCCCGGTGCATACCGAGAGTGAATTTCTGTCCGGATACACACCGGCCCAGCAGAAATACAAATTCCAGCAAAAAACCAGCGAGCTGCAATCGAAGATTGCCGCAACGAATGATTTGCTGCGCGAGGCATCCCGCAAGCCATCCAGGGACAGCAATGAAATTGAAAGGCTGACAGCGGAGCTCAAGCGACTCAACGAAGAACTGCGCATGCAAATGTACCTGCGGGTGCTGGACTGACAGCGGCCGCTGCCGGGCCTTTCAGAATCCCTGCAGATCCAGCCATTCTTCGGGATCGGCGCGCGTCGCGCGCAGCCGGTTGATGGGCGCGTCGACGTCTTCCCAGCCGAGCGCAATGCCGAAAGCAACTTCATAGCCTTGGGGCAGGGCCAGCTGCGCGGCCACGGTATCGCCAAAGCGCCGCCAGAAGCCCTGGGCGCAGGTTGCCAGGCCCTGCTCGACGGCCAGCAGCATCAGCGACTGCAGATAGATGCCCAGGTCGGCCCACTGGGCCAGACCCATGCGCGCGTCGACGCTGACAAAAATACCCACGGGCGCGCCGAAGAACTGCGCGTTGCGCGCCAGCTGGTTCAGACGCGCGGGCTTGTCGTCGCGGCTTATGTCCAGCGTGCGGTACAGGTCCTCGCCATTTTCAAAGCGGCGGCTGCGGTACGGCTCCCACAGGCTGGGCGGGTAGGAGGTGCCCGTGGGCCCGTCCTTGGGCTCGGCCTGGGCGACGACGTCCAGCAGTTGCGCCAGCGGCGCGCCGGTCAGCGCGGTCACGCGCCAGGGCTGCAGGTTGCCGCCCGAAGCAGCGCGCGCGGCCGAGTGCAGCATGGAGCGCACCACGGCCGCCTCGGGCACGCGGGGCAGGAAAGCGCGCACCGAGCGGCGCGCATGCAGGGCATCTTGAACGTTCATGAGGTGGGTGGTTTTCCAAGCGGCGGACTCGCCAGTCTAGCCGCTGCCCGGGCCCCATCGTGGAGCGTGACCGGCCTGAACATCGCCGACCGCCAGCCAGCTCGGCGCCTGCGCCCGCGACACCGCAGGTACTGAGAGCGGCTAACACAACCCTTGCTACGTCGTTGCGGCGCCTTGTCGTGCTACTCGCACTGCCTGCGGCTCCGCGCCTAGTAGCAACCGCAAATCTTCGATTTGCTGGGTCGTGTTAGCCGCTCTGAATGCGCGGGCCTAGCGGTGGAAGAATTTGCGAAAACACCTGGACCGCAGCGCATCCCGCAGCAACGGCGGCATGGCCAACACCAGCAGCATGATCGCCAGCGGCAGGATGTAGACGAAGCTCACGTATTCAAAGCCGACGGCGCCGACCATGCCGCCAAACACGAACATGGCAAACAGCCCCGCACAGATGCGCATGCGTTGCCAATCCGGCGGTGTCTGGCGCCGGGGCGTGGCCGGCAAAATGGCATTGCCCAGTTCCATGCCCAGGTCCGTGATGTTGCCGGTCATATGGGTGGTGCGAATACGGCCGCCAGAACTTTTGGAGCTGATGGCGTTTTGCCAGCCCATGATGAAAGAAAGCATCAACAGCGTCACTGGCAGCGCGTAATGCGTATTCCATTTCAGCGTCATGGAACCCACCAGCGCAAACAGCACCAGCAGCAGCGCTTCCTGCAGCAGTGGCAGCGCATAGACGCTTTGCAGGCGATGCTGATGGGCCCAGTTGACCAGAACGATGCAGGTCGCGGCTCCGCTGGTGAATGCCAGGATGGCACCCAGTGCATTGAGCAAAAGCTCGGTGTCGTCAAATGCCCAGCCATCAGCGATCTGCGAGGCAAAGCCGGTCATATGCGAGGTATACATATGCATCGCCAGGATGCCTCCGGCGTTGATGGCGCCAGCGTTGAAGGCCAGCACCATGCCCAGGGTGCTATTGCTGCCGGCCGTACGACGCCGGTTGGCAAGATGGCGAAGTATCCGCATGCAGTCAGTGTCTTTGACTGGTCTGCGGCCGGCTGTAAGCAGCCGTGCTCAGTCTCTATGGGAGAGCAGGTTCCCGCCAAGCCTGAATGGCGCCTCGTCAAGCCAGCCACGGGCCGTGGCCGGCGCTCTACTTGCCCATCAGCTGATCGATCTTGTCCTTTTCGAACTTCTGCGGACGCTCGGACTCGCAGGGCACGCAGTCGTCGGTCTTGGTCTGGGCCGAGAGCTTTTCAATCGCCTGCCACAGCAGCGCGATCTGCTGCTCATGGCCGGCAGCGCCTTCGCTCAGACCGCGCATGGCCTGCGAGATGGGGTCGTCTTCCTGGGTCACGCCATAGGCCGTGAACGCGCGCGGCGCGGCCGCGGGCGCGTCGTGGTCTATGACATCGGCGCTCTGGCCGGCCTTGGACGGCAGGATGCGCGCGGGAATGCCCACGGCGGTGGCGCCGGCCGGCACGGGCTTGATGACCACGGCGTTGCTGCCTATCTTCGCGCCGTCCCCCAC
This sequence comes from Acidovorax sp. CCYZU-2555, assembly GCF_018413525.1. Lineage (GTDB taxonomy): Bacteria > Pseudomonadota > Gammaproteobacteria > Burkholderiales > Burkholderiaceae_C > Comamonas. The sequence continues at coordinate 37,371 of NZ_JAHCDD010000019.1, read as the reverse complement.
CTCGAAGCCGCCCAGCACCTTGGCCCCGGCGCTCACGACGACGTCGCGGCCCAGCGTGGGGTGGCGCTTGACGCCCTTGTAGAGCGAAGTGCCGCCCAGCGTCACGCCGTGGTAGATGGTGCAGCCGTCGCCCACGACAGCGGTTTCGCCTATCACCACGCCCATGCCGTGGTCGATGAACACGCGCTCGCCAATCACCGCGCCGGGATGGATTTCAATGCCCGTGAGCCAACGGCCCATGTGCGAAATGAAACGGCCCAGCCATTGCAGTTCATGCGTCCAGCACCAGTGCGCGGGCCGCTGCAGCCAGATGGCATGCAGACCGGGGTAACAGGTCACCACTTCCCAGGTGCTGCGTGCCGCAGGATCACGGTCGAGAATGCACTGGATATCGGAGCGCAGGCGTGCAAGCATCACGAGGGAAATAGAGTGGGGAGTCGAGCAGTCTAGCGGTTTGGCGGCGTGCTTTGCAGCATGGCTTTGGCGACACCGCGCAGGATGTGGATTTCTTCAGGGCTCAGTTGCGCGCGATTGAACAATTGGTTCAGACGCGGCATGAGCTTCTTGGGCGCTGCAGGATCGAGGAAGCCGATATGCGTGAGCGCCTGCTCCCAATGCGTGAGCATGCCTCCCACCTGGGCGGCATCGGCACGGTCGGGCAGTTGCGCGGGCGCGGCGTTCTCGAGCGCGAAACCGCCCAGCGCCTGGCGCCATTCATAGGCGATCAACTGGATCGCGGCGCCGAGATTGAGCGAGCCGAACTGCGGGTTCGACGGAATCGACAGCGCGACATCGCAGCGGTACACGTCCTCGTTGGCCATGCCGAAGCGCTCGCAGCCGAACAGAAAGGCGACGCCGGTTTCGGGCGCGGCCGGCGTTGCGGGCTCGGCGGACTGCGGCTGCAACTTGCCCTGGACCAGCATTTCGAGATGCTGGCGCGGCGCGCGCGTGGGCGGGCCGAAGTCGCGCTGCGTCATGGCGGTGGCGCACAGGTGGCTCATGCCGTCGAGGGCTTCGTCCAGCGTCTCGACGATGCGTGCCTGGGCCAGCACGTCGAGGGCGCCGCTGGCGCGCTGTATGGTTTCCTCGCGCCGCAGCACGTTCGCCCAGCGCGGCGCGACCAGCACCAGGTCGTCGAAGCCCATGGTCTTCATGGCGCGGGCGGCAGCACCCACATTGCCGGCATGGCTGGTCTGGATCAGGACGAATCGGGTCTTCATGGCATTCACAAAAGCGTTGGCAAAAGGCGGCAGATGCCAAAGGTTGCAGCACAAAGCGCAGCAGAAATCGGGCAGGCCGGGTAAAATCGCCAGCCATTGTCGCCGCCCGCATCGCCGAGGCCGGTCTTTCCTGTTCTTACCCGCGTGTTGCGCTGCCTTTTTGCAGCGCGGCGCCAACGCTCACAATCTATGTCGTCTACCCTGCATCCCATGCTCAACGTGGCTATCAAAGCCGCACGCGCCGCCGGCGCCCTTATCAACCGCGCGGCTCTTGACGTGGAATCCGTGCGCATCGCACAAAAGCAGGTCAACGACTTTGTGACCGAAACCGACCAGGCGGCCGAAAAAGCCATCATCGAAACGTTGCTGACCGCCTACCCCGGCCACGGCATCCTCGCCGAAGAGAGCGGCCAGGAATTCGGCGCCAAGGATTCCGACTTCGTCTGGATCATCGACCCGCTCGACGGCACGACCAACTTCATCCACGGCATGCCCGTGTACTGCGTGAGCATCGCGCTGGCCGTCAAGGGCAAGATCGAGCACGCCGTGGTCTATGACCCTTCGCGCAACAACCTGTTCACCGCCACGCGCGGCCGCGGTGCGTTCCTCAACGACCGCCGCATCCGCGTGAGCAAGCGCGCGCAAATGCGCGACTGCCTGATCGGCACGGGCTTCCCGTTCCGCCAGGGCGACAACTTCAAGGCCTACATGGCCATGGTGACCGATGTCATGCCGCGCGTTGCCGGCGTGCGCCAGTCGGGCTCCGCCGCCCTGGACCTGGCCTACGTGGCCGCCGGTTTCAGCGATGGTTTCTTCCACAACGGCCTGAGCATCTGGGACGTCGCCGCGGGTTCGCTGCTGATCACCGAAGCCGGTGGCCTGGTGGGCAACTACACCGGTGAAGCCGACTTCCTCGAGCAGCGCGAATGCATGGCCGGCAACCCCCGCGTCTATGGCAATCTGGTCACGCTGCTGGGCAAGTACAGCAAGTTTGCCGGCGCAGGCGAGAAGGCCGGCGTGCGCCAGGCCCTGGCCGAAGACGGCGAGCCCGCCGCTGAAGAAGCGGCGCCCGCCGACGACCAGGCCTGATCGCATCAGCGCTCGATGAAGACACCGCCTCTTGAGGCGGTGTTTTTTTGTGTGCCGTACCGGCTTACGGTGCGGACAAGGCGGGCGGCGCTGTCGCAACACTGCCCAGCCGCTGGTGCCAGCCGACGATGGCGATGCGCCGGCCGCAGCGGTCGAACACCGGCATGATCTGCACCAGCTCCTCGTGCAGCCGGCCCGCGCTGTCGCGGTTGACCAGCCGGCCTTCCCAGCGCTGGCCTGCCATCAGCGTGGACCAGAGGTCGCGATAGGTCGCCTGCGGCGTTTGCCCGCTGGCCACGATCGACGGCTTGTTGCCGCGCAGCGCGGCCAGCGCGTGGCCGCTTTCCTGCTCGTAGCGCGAATTGGCCCAGATGATGCGGCCATCGGCGTCGGTCAATACCGCGGCCATGGGACTCACGCGCAGCGCTTCGCGCAGCACCTCGTGGCGCTGCTGCACGGCGCGCAGACATTGGCCCAACGTGCGCAGGCGCAGCACCATCGCGCCGCCCAGCATCAGCAGCGCGAACGATACCGAGGCCACCCACCAGCGATCGCGCCAGGTCATCAGGACGCTCACGTTGTCCAGCGCCACCAGCTCCCAGGCACCTTCGGGATCGTTCCAGTTGAGCGCGCGCCGGTCGACCACATGCCGCGCGCCATCGACGCGCACTTCGACGCTGTCTTCGGCAAACGGCAGCGCCGACGCCACGCCATTGTCGAAATAGCCGCCGAACAGCCCGCTCTGGCGCACGGCATCGATGCGCTGCTGCGTCAGCGGCGCGGTCATCGCATAGCGCCAGTCGGGCCGCGTGGAAGAAAACGCCACGCCGTGCGGGTCCAGCAGCAAGGTGGTCATGTCATTGCGATTGAGCACGGCGTCGAGCGCGGCGGCATCGGTCTTGAGCACCACCACGCCCAGCACCGGCGAGTCGACGCTCTCGCCGGAACGCACGGGCGCGACATAGAACAGGTTGCGCGTGTGCGTGCCCATTTCGAGCGCCGCGAACACACTGGCCCGGCCTTGCATGGCCTGGCGGAAATAGGGCAGGAAAGCCTGCAGCCGCCCCGGCGAGACACGCTCGCTGTCGTCCTGGGCCATGCTGCGGCCGTCGCGGTCCATCACATGCACGCTCAGCACCGGCAGGCGCATGCGCAACTGCGCAAAGTGCAATTGCACCACTTCGGGCGGCACATCGAGGCCGCGTGCGAGATCCTTGATCGCCGGATCGGCCAGGCCGACGGCGACCGCACCCGATAGCGTGGCGCTTTGCAGCGTCTGCGCGAGCAGCGCCTGCCGGGTCTCGTCGAGAATGCGCTCACGCTGCTGCGCGCGGTCGTCCAGCCGCCACAGCGTCACCGCCTGCACCGCGAGCAGCGCGCCCACGCCGGCAGCGAGCGTAAGGCCCAACAGGTCGCGCAGGCGCGAGCCCTCGCGCCGCGGCGCAGGCCCTCCCGGCAGCCACCCTGCCATGGCGTTGAGGCCCTGGCGCCAAGCCGCCATTGCCTTTGTTCGTTCGCTCTGATCCTGCATGCCTGCCCTCTTGCCTCTGTGCACCGTGACAGGCTCATGGCCGCCACGATCCAGCATTTCGTTGTTATATGCCGATCGGCAGACGGGCTTGTAGCGCCCGTTTTCTGCCTGGTTCACGCGCTGGTGTGGTGACACCAGCCCGCAGTTCCGCTGGCAGATACTAACAACCCTGGCAAGGGTTACCCCTGAAAGACAAAGGAGCGGGCTCGGTGTTTACGTGCCGCGGGGCTCAGGATGCGGGCGCGGCCAGCCATTCGATCGCGCTTTCGGACTGCGACGGCGGCTCGAAGCCCGCAATGTGCGCGGCCGCGGATTGCTCGACCAGCACACAGGTCTTGCCCGTGCGCCGGCAGTGGTCCTGCACGCGCCAGTACGCGCCGTGGCTCAGGCAGCCGGTCTGGCAGATCACCAGGTCGGCGGCGGCGAAGCTGCCTTCGAGGTCGGCGAGATCGTCGACCGGCACATCTACGCTCAGGACTTGCTGCGCGCCCTCGCCGGTCTCGTCGGGTACGCGGTGATCGCGCAACTGCCACTGCAGGCGCTCCAGCGCCACGTTCTGCATGAGAGTGCGCACGGCCTCCATGCGCTGCGAGCGCTCCCAGGACAGCGCGGTGTCGCGCACGATCACGGCCGCGCGCAGGCGCATGGCCTCGCCTTGCAGGCGCTCGATCTCTATGGCCTGGGCGCGCACCAGCGCGTCGCAGCGGATCTGCGCCTTGCCGAAGTGGCGCATCAACGCGTGGTATTCGCTGATGAGTTGCGGAATTTCGTGCGCGGCAAGGTGCATGGTCGGCCTCGGCAGGGTGCGGTCGCGGCACGCAGGCCGCAGGAAAAGGAATGCCGGAGAAAGCCCGGAACGCCGGGCCTTCATGCGGCTGGCGAGCCCAGGTTTCGCCCCATTCGGGAGGCGCCGCCCAAGCTCCGCCGCAGTGTATATCAATTGAGACGTATTCTCATCTAATCACCTACCAACGCACGGCGCAATGCCGCAGGTGTTGACGATGGGGCGCGTTAAGTCCACGCGCCGGGTGTGGCACTGGCGGGCAGACACAGCATGGGCGCCTGATCGACAATAATGTCTTCCTTTGACCCGCGCGCCCTCGCCTGTCGCGCCGGGCAAGCCACCGGCACGCACTGCGCCTTGCCGGTTTTCCCCATAGGATTTTTTGCGACTGCGCGTAGATTGCAGAAAATCTGCGCCACCCGCCCCCGAAAATTGTCGGGCTGCACGCCGTTTTCGCAGCCAACCTAAGTAAATTGATTCAAAAGTGATTATCGAGAATACCGAAGCCGACCAGGGGCTGGCCAGCACGCCGCTTTCCGCGCACACGCCCATGATGCAGCAATATCTAGGCCTCAAGGCCGGGTACCCGGACACGCTGGTGTTCTACCGCATGGGCGACTTCTACGAGCTGTTCTACACCGATGCCGAGAAGGCCACGCGGCTGCTCGACATCACGCTGACGCAGCGCGGCCAGTCGGGCGGCCAGCCGATTCCGATGTGCGGCGTGCCTTTCCATGCGCTGGAGAACTACCTCGCGCGGCTCATCAAGATGGGCGAGTCGGTGGCCATTTGCGAGCAGGTTGGCGAAGTCGGAGCGAACAAGGGGCCGGTCGAGCGCAAGGTGGTGCGCGTCGTCACGCCGGGCACGCTGACCGATGCGGCGCTGCTGTCCGACAAGAGCGAAGCCATGCTGCTGGCCGTGCATGCGGGCGCGCGCAACCGCTGCGGCCTGGCCTGGCTCAGCGTGACCCAGGGCCGGGTCCACCTGGCCGAATGCACGCCCGACGAACTCGGCGACTGGCTGGTGCGCATCGCGCCCAGCGAGGTGATCTACAGCGCCGGCGTCACCGAGCGCTTCGAGAAGCAACTCCACGGCCTGCGCCAGAACGGCAGCCTCGCCTGCCCGCTGAGCCCGCGGCCCGACTGGCAGTTCGACCAGGGGCTGGGCGAGCGCAAGCTGCTCGAGCAGCTGGGCGCGGCCAGCCTGCTGGCCTGGAACGCCGAAGGCCTGGGCCTGGCGCATGCGGCCTCGGCCGCGCTGCTGTCCTATGCCGAGCACACCCAGGGCCGCACGCTGACCCACTTGCACAGCGTGCAGGTGCAGCGCGACGACGAGCTGATCGACCTGCCGCCGGCCACGCGCCGCAACCTCGAACTGCTCAAGACGCTGCGCGGCGAAGACAGCCCCACGCTGTTCTCGCTGCTCGACACCTGCCAGACCGGAATGGGCAGCCGCCTGCTCAAGAGCTGGATGCTCGAACCCAAGCGCGACCGCAGCGCCGCGCGCGAACGCCTCGCGGCCACCGAAGTGCTGCGCGGCCAACAGGCCTCGGGCGCCGCGCCGTGGCAGATGCTGCGCGCCGAACTCAAGGGCGTGAGCGATGTCGAGCGCATCACGGCGCGCATCGCGCTGCGCCAGGTGCGCCCGCGTGAACTGGTGGCACTCGCCAAGACGCTGGCCAAGGCCCAGCTGCTGTCGACGACCGGCGCTTCGCCGTCTAGCTATCTGAACCAGGTCTTTGCCGACACCCTGCCGCCCGCGGGCTGCGAAGCGCTGCTGCTGGCCGCGCTGCTGGAGGAACCGGCCGCGCTGGTGCGCGACGGCGGCGTGATCGCCGGCGGCTTCGACGCCGAACTCGACGAGCTGCGCGCCATCCAGACCAACTGCGACAGCTTCCTGCTCGACCTGGAAACGCGTGAGAAAGCGCGCAGCGGCATTCCCAATCTGCGCGTGCAGTTCAACAAGGTGCATGGCTTCTATATCGAAGTCACGACCAGCTACCTCGACCGCGTGCCCGACGACTACCGTCGCCGCCAGACGCTCAAGAACGCCGAGCGCTACATCACGCCCGAGCTCAAGAACTTCGAAGACAAGGCGCTGTCGGCCAACGAGCGCGCGCTGGCGCGCGAGAAGTGGCTTTACGAACAGATTCTCGACCAGCTGCAGCCGCATGTGCCCGGCCTGACCCGCGTGGCCGGCGCGCTGGCCACGCTGGACCTGCTGTGTACGCTGGCCGAACGCTCGCTCACGCTGCAGTGGTGCGCGCCCGAATTCGTGAGCCAGCCCTGCATAGAGATCGAAGGCGGCCGCCACCCCGTGGTCGAAGCGCGCCTGGCCGAAACCTCGAGCGGCGCGTTCATCGCCAACCACACGCGCATGAACGCCAATGCGCGCATGCAGATCATCACCGGCCCCAACATGGGCGGTAAGTCGACCTATATGCGCCAGGTGGCGCTGATCGTGCTGCTGGCCAGCATGGGCAGCCATGTGCCGGCCACGTCGTGCCGCCTCGGGCCCATCGATGCGATCCACACGCGCATTGGCGCGGCCGATGACCTGGCCAACGCGCAGTCGACCTTCATGCTGGAAATGACCGAAGCCGCGCAGATCCTGCATGCGGCGACGCCGCACAGCCTGGTGCTGATGGACGAAATCGGCCGCGGCACCAGCACCTTCGACGGCCTGGCGCTGGCCAGCGGCATCGCCAGCCATCTGCACGACAAGACGCGCGCGTTCACGCTGTTCGCCACGCATTACTTCGAGCTCACCGACCTGCCCGCGAAAGCGCGCCAGGCAGTGAATGTCCATGTAGGCGCAACTGAATCAGGAAGTGACATTGTGTTTCTACATGAAATACAACCAGGGCCTGCCAGTAGAAGCTACGGTATCCAGGTGGCTAAACTCGCGGGAATGCCCACCGCAGTGCTCTACCATGCAAGACATACGCTGGCAGCGCTTGAAGAGCGCGCCGGCGAAGACCGGCGCCAGGTGGACCTGTTCGCCGCGCCGCAAGCGCCCGAACCCCGCGCCGAAGTCAGCCTGCTGCAGCAACGCCTGCTGGCTCTGGAACTCGATACGCTGAGCCCGCGCGAGGCCCTCGATCATTTGTACGCTCTTCAAGGACTCGCTCAAAAGCCATGACCTACTGTGTAGCCATCAAACTAGACGCGGGGTTGGTGTTTCTGGCCGACTCGCGTACCAATGCCGGTCTCGACCACATCAGCTCCTTTCGCAAGATGATGGTCTATGAGGCCCCGGGCGACCGCTTCATGGTGTTGCTGTCGGCCGGAAATCTGTCCATCTCGCAGTCGGTGCGCGAAATCCTGCAGCTGCAGCAGCTGCGCGACGAACACACCGGCGAGATGCTGACCATCTGGAACGCGCGCAGCATGTTCGATGCCGCGCGCATTCTGGGCGCGGCCGTGCGCCATGTCTATGACCGCGACGGCGTGGCGCTCAAGCGCGCCGGCCTCGACTTCAATGTCTCGCTGGTGCTCGGCGGGCAGATTCGCGGCGAAGGCATGCGCCTGTTCCAGGTCTACTCGGCGGGCAACTTCATCGAAGCCACGCACGAGACGCCCTATTTCCAGGTCGGCGAATCGAAGTACGGCAAGCCCGTGCTCGACCGCGTGATCACGCCGCAGACGCCGCTGGACGAAGCCGCCAAGTGCGCGCTGGTCTCGATGGACAGCACCATCAAGTCGAATCTGTCGGTGGGCCTGCCGCTGGACCTGATCGTCTACGAAGCCGACCAGTTCTCCAGCGACAAGATCGTCTGCATCGACGAAACCAACCCCTACTACCGGCTGCTGCACGACAACTGGGGCGAACGCTTGCGCCATGTGTTCGACAGCATCGAAGACCCGGCCTGGGACGGCGGCGCGACCAACGCGCCGATTCGCGTCTCGAGCCGGCGCTGCCACCCGCTGCACAAGATCACGCCAGCCATCGTCGCCGCCCAGCCCGCGCCGGCCGCGCCCGCGGGCCTGCGCCAGGCAGGCGTCTACTCGGCCGCATCGTCGCTGCGCGCGCCCGCGCACCTGCCGATCGCGCCGGTGCATCCCGACCATCTGATGGCCGGCGAAGCCGACCCGGCAAGCCAGCCGCCCAAGGCGCCCGACGCCCAGGACGACGAAGACAAGTCAGCATCCTGAGCGCAGCCCGCCCATGCTGCCCATCGTCTTCTCCCACGCCAACAGCTTTCCCGCCGCCACCTACCGCCTGTTGTTTTCGCTGCTGCGCAAGCGCGGCTGCGAGACGCGGGCCGTAGACAGCTTCGGCCACGACCCGCGCTATCCGGTCAGCAACAACTGGCCGCATCTGGTGCAGCAGCTCGCCGACTTCGCGCGCGCCGAAGTCGAGCGGCGCGGCGAGCCAGTGTTTTTCGTCGGCCATTCGCTGGGCGGCTTCCTGAGCGTGATGGCCGCGGCGCTGCACCCCGAACTCGCGCGCGGCGTGCTGCTGATCGACTCGCCGCTGATCAGCGGCTGGCGCGCCAACGCGCTGGGCATGGCCAAGCGCACGCAGCTGGTGGGCTCGGTCTCGCCGGGCAAGGTCAGCCAGCGCCGGCGCAACCACTGGGCCAACGACGACGAAGCGCTCGCGTACTTCCGCACCAAGAAAGCCTTTGCGCATTGGCACCCCGAGGTGCTGCAGGACTATGTGACGCATTGCCTCAAGGACCAGGACGACAAGCGCATGCTGGCTTTCGAGCGCGAAGTCGAGACCGCGATCTACAACACGCTGCCGCACAACCTCGACGCGCTGCTGCGCCGCCACCCGCTGCGCTGCCCCGCAGCCTTCATCGGCGGGCGCGGCTCGCAGGAAATGAAGCAGGTCGGCATGGACATGACGCTGCGCATCACCCAGGGCCGCAGCATGATTCTCGACGGCAGCCATCTGTTCCCGATGGAGCGCCCCGACGCCACGGCCGCAGCGATCGAGGCCTCGCTGCTCAATCTGGTGTCGCTGGGCAGCGCTTAAACGGAGCGCGACAAGCCGCCGTCGACGCGGATGTTCTGCCCCGTGATGTAGCCCGCGCCGTCCGACAGCAGAAACGCCACGGTCGCGGCGATTTCCTCGGCCTTGCCGTAGCGCCCCATGGGCACGGTCTCGCGCCGCGCGTCGGTCTGCGGCAGGCTGTCGATCCAGCCGGGCAGCACGTTGTTCATGCGGATGTTCTTGGCGCCGTAGCGGTCGGTGAAGATCTTGGTGAAGCTCGCCAGCCCCGCGCGGAACACCGCCGACGTGGGGAAGGTGTCTACGGGCTCGAACGCCCAGGCCGTGGAGATGTTGACGATGGCGCCGCCGCCCTGCTTCTCCATGATGGGCACGACCAGCCGCGCGGGCCGCACGGCGTTGAGGAAATAGACCTCCATGCCCTTGTGCCAGTCTTCATCGGTGATGTCGAGAATGGGCGCGCGCGGGCCGTGGCCCGCGGAATTCACCAGCGCATCGATGCGGCCCCAGCGCTGCATCGCCAGATCGACCAGGCGCTGCAGGTCTTCCGTGGACTGGTTCGAACCGGTGACGCCCACACCGCCCAGCTCCTGGGCCAGGGCTTCGCCCTTGCCCGACGACGACAGGATGGCGACGCGGTAACCGTCCTGCGCCAGCTTCTTCGCGGTGGCCGCGCCCATGCCGGAGCCACCAGCGGTGATGAGGGCCACTTTTTCTACTGTCATGAATTCTCCTTGAGTGAAATGGAAGCCCGCTGCGGGCATGGACCGCCATCATAGGGACGCTGCAGGCAGCTTTAGGCACCTATGCGCCGATTGCGCCCGGCCAGCGCGCCCATGGCCACGGCCGCGGCCGCGAGCGCCGCACAGACCAGCAGCGGCACCTGCCAGCCGCCCAGCCGGTCATGCAGCGCGCCCATGGCCATCGGTGCGACCGCCGCCAGCAGATAGCCCACGCTCTGCGACATGCCCGACAGCGCGGTCGACTGCGCCACATCGCGCGTGCGCAGCGCCACGAACGTCAGGCCGAGAATGAAGGTCGCGCCCGTGCCCATGCCGAACAGCACGGACCACAGCCAGGAAAGCGCGGGCAGCAGCCAGAAACCCAGCAGCGCGATGGTCGACATGGCCGCAGCCAGCGCCGCGGCCAGGCGCTGATCGGACATGCGCCGCACGATGGGCCCTAGCACCAGGCCGGGAATCGCCGAAGCCAGCTGCAGCACGCCGTGCAGCGTTCCCGCTTGCTGCGCCGATACGCCCGACTCGGCCAGGATGGACGGCAGCCAGCCTATGGCGACGTAGTAAATGGTCGAGTTCAGGCCCAGATAGAACGTGATCTGCCAGGCGAGCGCGGAGCGCCAGATGGGCGCAGACGGCTGCGCGCGCGCATCGACAGGCGCTGGCGCACTGCCGCTGCCCCACTGCGTCGCCCAGACCGCCATCGCCGCCAGCGGCACGAGCACGAAGCCCGCGAGCGCCGCCTGCCAGCCATGGGCATCGGCCAGCGGCACGGCCGCGGCCGAGCCGAGCGCGGCAACGACGCCCATGGCCAGCACATAGGCGCCGGTCACGGCGGCCGCGTTGTCGGGAAAATCGCGCTTGACCAGACTGGGCAGCAGCACATTGCCCACGGCGATGCCCATGCCGATGATCCAGGTTCCCAGAAAGAGCGCCCATTCCCAGCCGCTGGAGCGCACGCCTATGCCCAGCGCAATCGTCGCCATGGCGCAAAACAGCGTGCGCTCCAGGCCCAGGCGGCGCGCGATCGCCGCGGCGAACGGCGACAGCAGCGCGAACGCCAGCAGCGGCAGCGTCGTCAACGCGCCTGCGGCCGTGGTGCTCAGGCCGAAGTGGGCGGTGATCTGCGCCAGCAACGGCGGCAGCCCGGTCGCGGGCACGCGCAGGTTCGCGGCCACGAGCAAGGTGCCGGCGAGAAGAAGGGCGTTGCGCGCGGAGCGCGCGGAAGTGGAAGGCGTCATGGGCAAGGCTCAAAGAACTGAACCTCACTGTACGAAGCCTGTGCGTGGTTGAATATAGAAGAAAAGACAGATGATCGCTAAAAAATGACAGATCAGCCTTCCCCGCATTCCCTTTCGCGCCTGCTGTGCACCTATGACGCCGATGTCGACACCCGGCCCGCCGTGGCGCTGCATGTAGAGATCGCGCAGAACGACGCCGAGCAGCCCGTGCACCGCCATCGCAAGGGCCAGCTGGTGCTGGCCTTGCACGGCAGCGTGACTTGCGAAGTGCCCCAGGGCATGTGGATCGTTCCGCCCCAGCACGGCGTCTGGATTCCCGGCGGCATGCCGCACAGCAACCGCGCCACCGACAACGCGCGCATCTGCTTTCTGTTCATCGAGCCCGAAGCCGCGCGCATGCCCGCGCAATGCTGCACGCTGGCCATCAGCCCGCTGGCACGCGAACTGATCCTGCACCTCGCGGCCGCGCCCGCCGGTGAAGCCAGCACGGCGCAGGTGGTGGCCCTGCTGCTTGAACTGCTGGTCACGGCGCCTGTGGAACAGCTGCACCTGCCGGTGTCGGACCACCCCAAGATACGGCGCATGGCGCAGGCGCTGACCAAGGACCCGTCGGACCGCACTTCACTGGCGCAGTGGGCCGAGCGCCTGGCGATGAGCGAGCGATCGCTGGCGCGGCTGGTCGCGCAGGAAACCGGGCTCACGTTCGGCCGCTGGCGCCAGCAATTGCACATTCTCATCGCGCTACGCCAGCTGTCCGAAGGCGCGACGGTGCAGCAAGTGGGCGGAAACCTGGGCTACGACTCCGTGACGGCGTTCATCACGATGTTCAAGAAAGCGCTGGGCCAGCCGCCCGGGCGCTACTTCGCGGGATTGAAATGATGCGCAACCACGGCCTGCAGCGCCGCGACCGCCTGGGCCGCGTCATGCTGGAAGTCTGCGCGCCAGGGTCCATCCCAGGCCGCGGGCCGGCCTTCGGCGTCCCAGCGCTCCAGCGCCAGCGCATTGGTGATTTCGGCGTCGAACCAGGCCGCCTGGTATTGCGCCAGTGCATCGGAATCGGCCGCGCCGTCGAAAAGAAACTCCGTTTGCGCCACGAAGCGGGCGAACGCCACGACATCGGCCGTGGCGTTCAGCGCCAGGCGATCGAAATCGCCCGCGCTCATTCGCCGTGCCAGGCGATCACTCCGGTCCAGGCCGTGACCAGCACGATGATGCCGAACACGATGCGGTACCAGGCGAACGGCACGAAGCTGTTGCTGGAGATGTAGCGCAGCAGCCAGCGCACGCAGAACCAGGCGCTGATGAACGAGAACAGCAGGCCGACGGCAAACATCGGAATGTCGGCGGTGGTCAGCAGATGGCGCTGCTTGTAGAGGCTGTAGACGCCCGCGCCTATCAGCGTGGGCATGGCCAGGAAGAACGAGAAGTCGGTCGCCGCCTTGCGCGACAGCCCCAGCAGCATGCCGCCGATGATGGTCGCGCCGCTGCGGCTTGTGCCCGGCACCATCGCCAGGCATTGCGCCAGGCCGACCTTGAGGGCGTCCATGGGCGTCATGTCGTCGACGGAATGCACGCGCACCACTGCGTTCGGGCGGCGTTCGGCCCACAGAATCACGAAGCCGCCCAGGATGAACGTGGTCGCGACCACCATGGGCGTGAACAGATGGGCCTGGATCAGCTTGCCGAAGGCCAGCGCCAGCACCACGGCCGGCAGAAAGCCGATGAACACATTGAGCGCGAAGCGCCGGGCATGGGCGCTGGTCGGCAGCTCGACCACGGTGCTGCGAATTTTCTGCCAATAGACCAGGATCACCGCGAAGATCGCGCCGGTCTGGATGGCAATGTCGAATACCTTGGCTTTTTCGCCTTCGAAGCCGAGCAAGGCGCCCGCCAGAATCAGGTGACCGGTCGATGAAATGGGCAAGAACTCGGTCAGGCCTTCGACCACGCCCATGATGGCGGCCTTGACCAGCAATACGATATCCACGGAAATGTCCTGTTTGGCGGTTGAGAGCCAGAGATTATGTACGCCCGCGTCAATTTGTCCGCGCTGCGTCCGCGTAACAAAAGATTTCAACTATCAACATTCAATTTCGATTGACACCCATTCAAGCGCATTTCGCGCCACGCAGCGGCAGTTCGTCGCATGGCGCTGGCCCTGGCGCGCGTCGGCGCGCACAGTCAGCCCATCGCTTTCAACCAACGGAGCCCGGCCATGACTTTCCCCACTTCCCCCGCCATGAGCGAAGACACCCTGGACCGACTCGCGCGCCGCCGCGCGGGCATGAAGATGGGCTGGGCCGTGCACGCCACCGTCTATGTGCTGGTCAACCTGCTGCTGGCCGGGCTGTCGGCGCAGCAGGACCGGCACTGGGCCATCTACCCCGCGATGGGCTGGGGCCTGGGCCTGCTGATCCATGGCGCGGTCGTCTGGCTGAACCTGCCCGGCGGCAGCCTGCATGACCGCCTGCTGGCGCGCGAGCGCCGGCTGCTGCAGCGCCAGCAGGACCGCGGCTGAGCCGGGCGCGGCGATGCGCGACAATGCCCACGACCATGTCCCACACCCCGTTGCTGGCGCATTTCAATGCGCGGTCTTTCGCCCTGCACGGCCTGTGCACGGCCGTGCTGTGCTGCCTGACCGCGCTCATGCTGCAGGCCGTCGCAAAGGGCGCCTGGGACGCACAACTGGTCTACTCCCTGTCGGTGGGCCTGGTCAGCTGGCTGGTGATCGATCTGGGCCGGATGCTGCTCACGCGCCACCAGGCCATTCCCTGGCCCGCAGGCTGGCGCGGGCCGGCGCTGGTCGTCACCGGCATCGCTGCCGGCGCGCTGCTGGGCGGCGCCATAGGGCGCCGGTACCGCGGCGATGACCAGCCGTTCTCGCTGGCCCAGGCGCTGACCAGCGCCAGCGGCATGACCACGCTGGCGCTCACGGCGGCGATCAGCATCGCCATGTGCCTGGTGCTGTTTCACCGCGGCAAGGCCCAGGAACTCGAGCGCGCCATCGTGCAGAGCCAGCGTGACACCGCCGAAGCCCGGCTCAAGCTGCTCGAAGCCCAGCTCGAGCCGCACATGGTGTTCAACACGCTGGCCAACCTGCGCGTGCTGATCGGCAGCGACGCGCCGCGCGCCGAAGCCATGCTGGACCACTTCATCGCCTACCTGCGCGCCACGCTCGATGGCGCGCGCACGCCGCGACACACGCTCAGCGCAGAATTCGCGCGCCTGCATGACTATCTTGAACTGATGGCGGTGCGCATGGGCGAACGCCTGCACCACCGACTGGAACTGCCCGCCGAACTCGCATCGGCCTGTGTGCCTGCACTGTTGCTGCAGCCGCTGGTAGAGAACGCGATACGCCACGGCCTCGAGCCGCAGATCGCGGGCGGCGAGATCGTGGTGCGCGCGCAGGCCACGCAAGACGGCCAACTGCTGCTCGAGGTGCTGGACGACGGCGCGGGCCTGGCCGAGATCGCGGCCGCGCCGGCGCAGCGCCACTTCGGGCTCGCCCAGGTACGTGAGCGCCTACTGACACTCCATGGCAGCCAGGCCGGGCTCACGCTCGAGGCGCGCAAAGGCGGCGGCACGCGCTGCAGCGTGCGCCTGCCGCTGCACTTTGAAAGCACGCCATGAATATCCCGGCCCGCGCGCTGATCGCCGAAGACGAACCGTTGCTGCGCCAGGCGCTGGAGCAGGCGCTGGCGCGCGCCTGGCCCGAGCTCGAAATCGTCGCCAGCGTGGGCGACGGCCTGAGCGCCGTGCACCAGGCGCTGGCGCTGCGGCCCGATGTGCTGTTCTTCGATATCCGCATGCCCGGCCAAAGCGGGCTGCAGGCCGCGGCGGAGCTGGCCGATGCCTGGCCCGACCCCGACGCGGGCGGCCCGCCCTTTCCCGCGCTGGTGCTGGTCACGGCCTATGACCAGTACGCGGTCCAGGCGTTCGAA
Organism: Acidovorax sp. CCYZU-2555; assembly: GCF_018413525.1. GTDB lineage: Bacteria > Pseudomonadota > Gammaproteobacteria > Burkholderiales > Burkholderiaceae_C > Comamonas. The sequence goes on along the minus strand of NZ_JAHCDD010000019.1, from coordinate 21,865 downwards.
GCCCAGGCGATCGACTATGTGCTCAAGCCGGTGCAGGCCCAGCGCCTGCAGATGACTGTCGACCGCTTGCAGCGCCTGCTCGCGCAGCGCGCCGCGAACCGCCATGCGGCCGCGCCCCAGGACCTGGAACGCACCATGGCGCAACTGCGCGCGCTGCTGCCGGCCGCGCCCGCGGCGCCGGCTGCCGCGCGGCTCACGGTGATACAGGCCGGCACCGGCGCGCATATCGCACTGGTTCCCGTCGACGAAGTGCTGTACTTCGAAGCCGCAGACAAGTACGTGCGCGTGCTCACAGCAGAGCGCGAGTACCTGATACGCACGCCGCTCAAGGAACTCGGCGCCCAGCTCGACCCTGAGGTGTTCTGGCAGATTCACCGCGGCACGCTGGTGCGCGCCAGCGCCATTCGCGCCGCGCTGCGCGACGAGGCCGGACGGCTGCAGCTGCAGCTGCGCGGCCGCGCGGAACAGCTGCCCGTAAGCCGGCTCTACGCCCACCGCTTCAAGGCCATGTAGCCGGGGCCACAATGGCGGCTTTTTCGCGGAGCGCACATGGCATTGGACTATCTGGATTTTGACTACAGCGAAGACGACGAAGGCACGGCCAGCTGGGACGCGCTCGCCAGCGTCACGCCCGAGCGCCTGCCCGCCCTGACGGCCGAGGTCGAGCAGGTGCTGCGCTGGGCCAGCCGCACGTTCGCGGGCCGGCGCGGACCCATGGAAGAAGGCGGCGACTGGGATTTCGACCTGCATGCGCAGCAGGACGACGGCACGCCGTTGAGCGCGGCCTACGACGAGGCCACGGGCCGCCTGCAGCTCGCGGCCACCGACCAGCGCACCACGCTGGGCCTGACGCTCAGCGCCAGCGCGGCGTTCAGCGAAGCGCTGCGCAGCCACTTCGGCATCGAATGACGAATGCCGCAAAACCAACAAAAAAACGACAATTAATCCACCCCAAGGTAAACACCTATTGCTACAAAATCAATAGCTATATAGTCGCTAAAAATATAGTGAAAGTCCTATATTCTTAGCTGAATTTTTCGGGCATCCACTCCTTAAAATCGGACGTTGCAAAAAATTACCGGAAGCCTCCTACCCGTGGCCGGCCCGGCAAGACAAACGGCCTTTTGATTGGAGACACCATGCAGGCTTTACTCAAATTCTCGAGAGGGGTCGACTGGCTTAACACCCAGGTCGGCAAATACGTCATCTGGCTCATCCTTGCCTCCACCGTCATCAGCGGCGTGAACGCGGTGGTGCGCAAGGTATTCAATACCAGTTCCAACGCCTTTCTCGAAGTGCAGTGGTATCTGTTCGCTGCATCCTTTCTGCTCGCCGCGGGCTATACGCTGCTGCAGGGCGAGCATGTGAAGGTCGACGTGATCGCCAGCCGCCTGTCCAAACGCAAGCAGATCTGGATCGACATATTCGGCTTTGCCTGCTTTCTCACGCCCATGAGCGCGGCCGTTCTGTGGATGGGCATTCCGTTTTTCTGGCAAGCGTTCCAGACCGGTGAAATGTCGAGCAATGCGGGCGGCCTGATCCGCTGGCCCGTCTATCTGATGATGCCGCTGGGCTTTGGTCTGCTGCTGCTGCAGGGCTGGTCCGAACTGATCAAGCGCATCGCCTTCCTGCAAGGCCTGATCGACGATCCGACTGCCAAGAAAGTGGAAAAGACCGCTGAAGAAGATTTGGCGGAAGCCATCCGCAACCTGGCCCAAGCCTCCAAAGGCCCAAGCAAAAAGAACAACGCTTGAGCGCAGGAGACATACACAATGGAATTCCTGACACACAACCTGGCCCCGATCATGTTCGCGGGCCTGATCTGTTTTCTGCTGCTGGGCTTTCCGGTGGCATTCAGCCTCGGCGCCTGCGGCATGTTCTTTGCCTTCATCGGCGTCGAGCTGGGCGTGCTGCCCGAAGCGCTGCTGCAGGCCTTGCCGCTGCGCATCTACGGCATCATGCAGAACGACACGCTGCTCGCCATCCCGTTCTTCACCCTCATGGGGCTGATACTTGAACGCAGCGGCATGGCCGAAGACCTGCTCGACACCGTGGGTCAGCTGTTCGGACCGGTGCGCGGCGGCGTGGCCCTGGCGGTGATCTTCGTCGGCGCGCTGCTTGCAGCGACCACGGGTGTGGTCGCGGCTTCGGTGATCTCCATGGGCCTGATCTCGCTGCCCATCATGATGCGCTACGGCTACGACAGACGCGTTGCCTCGGGCGTGATCGCGGCCTCGGGCACGCTGGCGCAGATCATTCCTCCATCGCTGGTGCTGATCATCCTGGCCGACCAGCTGGGCCGCAGCGTCGGCGACATGTACAAGGGTGCGTTCATTCCCGGCCTGATGCTGACCGGCTTCTATGCACTGTTCATCATCGGCCTGGCGATCTTCAAGCCGCACATGGTGCCGGCCCTGCCGCCCGAAGCGCGCACGCTGCGCGACGCCAACGGCAAGTCTGGCATGCCTTCGCTGCTGGTGCTCACGGTGCTGTGCGTGGGCGCATCGATCTTTGTCGGCCAGCACATGGCCGAGCTGCACACCTGGTGGACCGGCGAAGCCGTGGAAAAGGTCGCACTCGACGAAACCATCGTCGTCGCGATGTGCTTCGGCGTGGCGTTGGCTTTCGTCGCCGCTTCGCTCAACCGCATCACGCGCCTGGGCCTGCTGTCCAAGGTCGCCGAACGCGTGACCTTTGTGCTGATTCCGCCGCTGCTGCTGATCTTCCTGGTGCTGGGCACCATCTTCCTGGGCGTGGCGACACCAACCGAAGGCGGCGCGATGGGCGCGTTGGGTGCGATGGTGATGGCCATGCTGCGTGGCCGCCTCGACATGGCGCTGCTGCGCCAGGCGCTGATGTCGACCACCAAGCTGTCGTGCTTCGTGCTGTTCATCCTGATCGGCGCAACCATGTTCGGTCTGACTTTCCAGGGCGTGGACGGACCGCTGTGGGTCGAGCATCTGCTGGCCGGCCTGCCGGGCGGCCAGCTGGGCTTCCTGATCGTCGTCAACGTGATGGTCTTCTTCCTGGCCTTCTTCCTGGACTTCTTCGAGCTGTCGTTCATCATCGTGCCGCTGCTGGCGCCCGTGGCCGACAAGCTGGGCATCGATCTGGTCTGGTTCGGCGTGCTGCTCGCGGTCAACATGCAGACCTCGTTCATGCACCCTCCGTTCGGCTTTGCGCTGTTTTTCCTGCGCAGCGTCGCGCCGACCAAGGCCTATGTGGACAAGGTCACCAAGAAGATGGTCGAGCCCGTGACCACCATGCAGATCTACGCGGGCGCGATTCCATTCCTGATCATCCAGTTGGTGATGGTCGCGCTGATCATCATCTTCCCGGGAATTGTCTCGAGCGGCCTCGATGAAAAGGTCGTATACGACCTCGACAAGGTGCGTCTGGAAATGGAAGCCAGCATGCCGCCGGCAATGGAATTCGACGACCCTAGCCTGAGCATGCCGGGCGGCGCTGCGCCCGCCGATGCACCGGCGGCCGATGCCCCCGCGGCGGACGCAGCCGGCAGCGACAACGACGCCCTCAAGGCGATGCAGGAAGCGCTGGAGCGCGAAGGCAAGAAGGAATAAAGCAGAACCGGGCCCTGACCCCAAGCCCCTGCCGGTTCGCCCGCAGGGGTTTTTTTACGTCTGCTGGCTCAGCTTCTGGAAAGCTTGCCGATGGCGATTTCCGCAGCTTTGTGAATATGATCGCGCGAGGCTTTTTCGGCGGCGTCGGCATCGCGGCGCAGCAGCGCGTCGACCAGTGTGGCCATTTCCTGCGAGGTCGCCGACTTGCGCTCGGACGAGCTGATGGTCATCGCGCGCAGGCGGTTGATGCGCGCGTTCAGCGACTGCACCATTTCCCAGGCCACATCGAGGCCGCTGCCCAGGAACATGCGCTGGTAGAACGCCGTGGTGCGCTCCATCACCAAAGTGAATTCATCGCGCGCAAACGCCTGCTGGATATGCTCGTTCAGCCTAGCCAGTTCCTGCAGCGTCTCGTCCGAGGCTTTTTCGGCGCAGACGCGCGCGGCCTGGCCTTCGAGCAGCGCGCGCAGATCGTAGATCTGCCGCGCCCGGTCGACATCGACCGTGGCGACCACGGGCCCCTGGTGTGCAATGGTTTCGACCAGCCCTTCGGACTCGAGCTGGCGCAGCACTTCGCGGATGACGGAGCGGCTCACGCCCAGCAGTTCGCAGAGCTTGCGCTCCACGAGCCTGTCGCCCGGCGGGAAATAGCCGCCGAAGATCGCTTCATGCATCTTCTCCAGCGTCAGCTCGCGCAACGTCTTGGCTGACCGGTCTACTTTGAGTGAGGGCGTGGAGAAGTCGAGCACAGAGATTCCTGTTTCAGAGCGCCATGGCGAAGGGATTGGATGCTGTCGGTCAAGCTGCATTCTAGTACTTGTAACAAACGCCAACAACGCATCATGTGGCTGCGTCGATGAACCGCAGCAGCCGTGCATTGACCGCTTCGGCATCGGTCAGATTCATCATATGGCGCGCGCCGGGAACAATTTCGGCCCGGCCTTGGGGCGCGAGCGCGGCCATGGCCTGCGACATCGCGGGGCTGGAGTTCGGGTCGCCTTCGCCGGTGATGAACAGCGCGGGCATCGCCAGCCGCGGCAAATGGTCGGCATGCACTTCGTCGGAGGTGGCGAACAGCGCGTAGGCGCGCGCATAGCCCGTCGCGTTCACGTCGGCCAGGATGTCGGTGGTCAGCGCCGCGGTCGCGCGCAAAGGCGCGGGCACGGGCGCGCCGAACCAGCGCTCGATGGTCGAATCGACCGTGGCCGCGACGCCTGCGCTTTGCAAGGTGCGCGCGCGCTCGAGCACGGCCGCGCGCTGCGCGGGCGAACGCTGGAACACCGCGTTCAAGGCCAGCAGGCGCGTGCAGCGTTCGGGGTGGCGCAGCGCGAACTCCATGGCCACCAGTGCGCCCATCGAATGGCCCACGACATGGGCCCGGGCAATCTGCAGATGGTCGAGAAGCCGCAGCAGCTGCTCGGCGAAATCGGCGAGCTGCACACCTTCGGGCGGCAGCCGGCTTTCGCCATGGCCCAGCATGTCATAGGTCAGCACGCGGTGACTTTGCGACAGCGCCTCGATCTGCGGCTGCCAGCTGCGCTGGTCCATGCCCACGCCATGGATGAGCACAATGGTCTCGCCCGCGCCATGGACGCGGTAGGCCGTGCCGTCGACGCTGCAGCTTTGCGAGGGCTTAGACAGTTTCATTGGAGCCCAGCGCCGCGAGATCCTGGTAACGATCGCCGATGCGGTGGTGCGGGCGCCCGCCGATCGAGGCGCCCAGCGCCACGACGATTTCGTTCGGGCCCGGTGCGTCATTGATCGCGAACTGCAGCGTCAGATAGTGCGAGCGCTTGCCTTCGTCGTCCTTGTGCATCATGGGAATCGCCAGTGAGCAGTTGGGGCCGCCGCGCACATTGGTGAAGCTCAGGTAGCTCTTGGCGCCCACGGCCTTGCGGTAGAAATTGCCGAAATGCAGCGTGTGGATCAGCGCCGACGCATGCTCGACTTCGCCGTCGATGCCGACCACGGCGGCCTTGCCATAGGCTTCGATGGCCGCGGCCGAGCCCGCGAGCGCGACGATGCGATCGGTCAGCGCCTTGCCCAGCACGGGCGCGATGCGCATGATTTCGGGCGTCAGGTTCTCTTCGAACGCCCGGCCCGCCCAGGGGTTGCGCAGCACGGCGGCGACGCCGAACAGTTGCAGCGGCGTGGCCGTGGCCTTGCCGCCTTCGATCAAGGTTTCCTCGCTGTAGGCCACGATTTTGCGCACGCCGATGTTCTGCAGATCCGTCATGATTTTCTTTCGAAGGTTGATTCCAGTTATTGGGGTTTGATATCGGCGGCCTTGATGACCGCGCGATATTTGTCGACTTCCTGGGCCATGAAGCTGTTGAGCTTGCCGGCCGACTCGCCCGAGGCGATCACGCCTTGCTCGGCGAGCTTCTTGACGATTTCGGGGTTGGCCATCACCGCGCGCGCCGCGGCTTCGAGCTTGGTCGTCACATCGCCTGGCGTCTTGGTCGGCACAAACAGTCCGAACCACACGCCCAGATCGACGGCTTCGAGGCCTGGCACCTGGCCTATCGCGGGAATGTCCGGCGCCAGCGTCGATTTCTCGCGGCCGAGCACGCCATAGGCCTTGATCTTTCCGGCCTTGATGAACGACTGGGCCGCGGTCAGTGTGGAAATACCCAGCTCGATCTGGCCGCCCATCACATCGACCAGCGCGGGCGAAGCGCCGCGGTAAGGGATGTGGGAAATCTTGGTGCCGGCCTTGAGATTGAACAGCTCGCCGGCGACATGCATGGGCGTGCCATTGCCGGCCGATGCGAAGTTCAGCACGTTCTTTTCATCCTTGGCATAGGTGATGAGTTCGGCCACGGTGTTCGGCGCCAGCGCCTTCTTGCCGACCAGCACCATGGGGCCGGTGCCGACGAAGACCACGGGCTTCAGGTCGCGCAGGCCGTCGAATTGCAGCTCGGGATTGATCAGCTTGTTGATCAGCACTTCCGAGCCCGAACCCAGCAGCAGGCTGTAGCCGTCGGCCGGGGCGCGCACGGCGCGCGTCATGCCCAGCACGCCGCCCGCGCCCGCGGTGTTCTCGACCACGATCGACTGGCCCAGCTTGGCCGACAGCTCGGGCGCAATGGTGCGCGCAATGATGTCCGAACTGCCGCCGGGCGCAAACGGCACGATCAGGATGATGGGCCGGTCGGGATACGCGGCCAGAGCGCTGCCCGCGGCACCCAGCGCCGCCCCGATGACGATGGTCCGGCGCGTCAACGCCAGACAGCGATTCTTCCAACCAGCAGCCAGTCCATTCACGATTGTCTCCTTTGGTATGTTTTGTCAGATGGTATACCAACAGACATATCCAATGGAAGCGCAGATTGCTCGGTGTTTTCCCGATGTCGAAATGGTTGCCCCAGCGCCATGAAAAAAGCCAGGCAGGGCCTGGCTTTCGCGTGGGGGCAGGCGCCGCTGTCAGAGTTTTTGCGTCGCCATGTAGTTGTCGAAGCGCGATTCGGCGAAGCGGAACCAGAGGATCTGGTCGCGCTGGAAATTGCGGTAGTCGGCGTAGATCTTCTTCCACTCGGGGTTGCTCTTTTCGAGCTCGCCGTAGAGCTCCATCGTCGCCTTGAACGATGCATCCATCACGGTCTGCGGGAATGGCAGCACCTTGGCCTTGGAGGCAACGAGCTGCTTGAGCGCGCCGGGATTGCGCGCGTCGTAGCGCCCCTGCGTGACCACATGGGCTTCGTGCGACGCCGCCTGGACGATGGCGCGGTACTCGGGCGTCAGCGCGGCCAGCGCCTTCTGGTTGATGTAGAACTCGAGGTTCAGACTGCCCTCCCACCAGCCGGGGTAGTAGTAGAACGGCGCGACCTTGTTGAGGCCCAGCTTGAGATCGTCGTAAGGACCGATCCACTCGGCCGCATCGATCGTGCCCTTCTCCAGCGACTGGTAGATTTCACCGGCCGGAATGTTCTGCGGCACGCCGCCCAGGCGCTCGATCACCCGGCCCGCGAAGCCGCCGACGCGGAACTTCAGGCCCTTGATGTCGGCCGGCGACTTCACTTCCTTGCGGAACCAGCCGCCCATTTGCGCGCCGGTGTTCCCGCCGAGATAGTTGACGATGTTGTACTTGGCGTAGAACTCGCGCATCAACTTCTGGCCGTTGCCGTCGACCATCCAGGCCGTGAGCTGGCGCGAATTCATGCCGAACGGAATCGCGCCGCCGATCGCGAACGCTTCGTTCTTGCCGAAGAAGTAGTACGGAGCGGTGTGCGCGGCTTCGACCGTGCCGTTCTGCACGCCGTCGACCACGCCGAAGGCCGGCATTAGCTCACCGGCCGCGTGCACCGTGACCTCGAACTTGCCGCCCGACATTTCCTTGACCGCGCGCGCAAACACTTCGGCCGAACCGTAGATGGTGTCCAGCGACTTGGGAAAGCTCGAGGCGATGCGCCAGCGCACCACGGGTTGGGCATGCACGGCGGGGGCGGCACCCGCCGCCAGAACACCGGCGATACCGGCATTTTTCAAGATGGAACGACGATCCAATTTGTCTCTCCTGTGTGATACCGAGCCTGCCCGCCGCATTGCGGCGACAGGGCGAAAAAAAACCGGTCGAGGCCTATGGGCCCCGATACCGGTTTCGTGCCATGGGCTGGAGCGCGTATGCGTTGCCAGCCATGTACTTTGCTTACAGCTTGACCGAAGTCATGTAGCTGTTGTAGCGGAACTCCGAGAAGCGTTCCCACAGCAGTTGGTCGCGCTGGAAGGCGCGCATGTCCTGGTGGATCTTCTTGAACTCGGCCGACTTGGCTTCGTGCTCGGCGAAGACTTCCATCGATGCCTTGAAGCCGGCGTCCATCACGTCCTTGGGGAAAGGCTTGAGCTGGGTCTTGTCGGCCACGAGCTTCTTCAGCGCGATGGGGTTGAAGGCGTCGTATTTGGACGTCATGTCGCGCGCCGCGATCTTGGTCGCGGCATCGACGATGGCCTTGTTCTCGGTCGACAGCGCGGCATAGGCCTTGGTGTTGACGAAGAATTCCAGCTCGGCGCCGCCTTCCCACCAGCCGGGGTAGTAGTAGTAAGGTGCGACCTTGTTGAAGCCCAGCTTCTGGTCGTCGTAGGGGCCGACGAACTCGGTGGCGTCCAGCGTGCCTTTTTCCAGCGCCTGGTAGACATCGCCCGCGGGCATGTTCTGCGCGACCACGCCCAGCTTGGCCATGGCTTCGCCGAACAGGCCGCCGCCCATGCGCATTTTCAGGCCCTTCAGATCAGCCGCGGACTTGATTTCCTTGCGGTACCAGCCGCCCATCTGCGTGCCGGTGTTGCCTGCGCTGTAGCTCTTGAAGTTGTAGTTGGCGAAGAACGCATCCATCAGCTTGCGGCCGTTGCCATGGTCCATCCAGGCGTCCATCTGGCGCGCGGTCAGGCCGAAAGGCACGGCGCAGGCAAACGCGAAGATCGCGTCCTTGCCGGTGAAGTAGTAGGGCGCGGTCTGCGCCACTTCGATGGTGCCGTTCTGCAGCGCATCGACCACGCCGAATGCCGGCATCAGTTCGCCCGCGGCATGCAGCGAAATTTCGAACTTGCCACCCGACAGCGCCTTGACGGTGCGCGCGAACATTTCGGCGCTGCCGAAAATGGTGTCGAGCGACTTGGGGAAGCTCGATGCGAGGCGCCAACGCACGGCGGCTTGCGCATGCACGGCAGGCGCCACACCCGCGGCCAGAACGCCAGCGATACCCGCCTGCTTGATCAATGAACGACGATCCATGTAAACACTCCGGTAATAGGCCTGGCTGAACGACGGTCAGCTCCCCCGTGGAGATGGGCAACCCATCCAGGCTGGTTGTCAGCGATTGTAAAAACGCCCTGCCTGAAGACCGTCCTGGGTAAACCCGGCTTTACCCGCATTCGATGCACATTTTTTGCATACAACGCGCGCATGCGCGCTCAAGCGCGCATTTGCAGGCGAAAAAAAGCCGCCTTGCGGCGGCTGGGGTCAAGCGTATGCGCTCTACTTGTTCAGGAAGCGCGCGCGCACCGATTGCGTGATGCCGGCCACATCGAGGCCTTGCAGCGCCAGCAGCTTGGCCGGATCGCCGTGTTCGATGAACTGGTCGGGCAGGCCCAGTTGCAGCACCGGGCGCTGCACGCCCGCGGCCTGCAGGGCCTCGAGCACGGCACTGCCCGCGCCGCCCATGATCGCGCCCTCTTCGAGCGTCACCAGCGCGTCGTGGCGCGCCGCGATGTCGAGCAGCAGTTCCACGTCGAGCGGCTTGGCCCAGCGCATGTTGACCACGGTGGCATCGAGCGCCTCGGCGGCCTGGAGCGCGGGGTACAGCAGGCTGCCGAACGCCAGAATGGCGATGCGCGGGCCGGCTTCGGCACCGGCCGTCGATTCGCGGCGAATCTCGCCCTTGCCGAAAGGCAGGCCTTCGAGGCTGGCCAGCGGCTCGACACCCGCGCCGGCGCCGCGCGGATAGCGCACCGCGACCGGGCCGTTCTGCGCGAACGCCGTGCTCAGCAGCTGGCGGCATTCGCGTTCGTCGGCCGGACAGGCCATGGCCATGTTGGGAATGCAGCGCACGAACGGGATGTCGTAGTTGCCCGCATGCGTCGCGCCATCGGCGCCGACCAGGCCCGCGCGGTCCAGCGCGAACACCACGGGCAGGTTCTGCAGCGCCACGTCGTGGATCAGCTGGTCATAGCCGCGCTGCAGGAAGGTCGAATAGATGGCGACCACGGGCTTGACGCCTTCGCAGGCCATGCCGGCCGCGAACGTGACCGCATGCTGCTCGGCGATGCCCACGTCGTAGTAGCGCAGCGGAAAACGCTGCTCGAACTCGACCATGCCCGAGCCTTCGCGCATCGCCGGCGTGATGCCGACCAGACGCTCGTCCTGGGCCGCCATGTCGCACAGCCAGCGGCCGAACACCTGGGTGAATGTGGTCTTGGGCGGCGTCGTGGGCTTGACGATGCCGATCTCGGGATCGAACTTGCCCGGGCCGTGGTAAGTCACGGGATCGGCCTCGGCGAGCTTGTAGCCCTGGCCTTTCTTGGTCACCACGTGCAGGAACTGCGGGCCTTCGAGGCCCTTGATGTTTTCCAGCGTAGGGATCAGCGAGTCGAGGTCATGGCCGTCGATGGGGCCTATGTAGTTGAAGCCGAAGTTCTCGAACAGCGTCGCCGGCACGACCATGCCCTTGGCAGACTGCTCCAGGCGCTTGGCGAGTTCCAGCAACGGCGGCACCTGCTTGAGCACGCTCTTGCCCATGTCGCGCGCCTTGGCGTAGAACTGCCCGCTCATCAGCTGCGCCAGGTAGCGGTTGAGCGCGCCCACGGGCGGGCTGATGCTCATGTCGTTGTCGTTGAGGATCACCAGCAGATTGGAGTCCGACACGCCCGCGTTGTTGAGCGCCTCGAACGCCATGCCGGCCGTCATCGCGCCGTCGCCGATGATCGCCACGGCACGGCGCTTCTCGCCCTTGCGCTTGGCGGCCAGGGCCATGCCCAGCGCGGCCGAGATGCTGGTCGACGAATGCGCGGTGCCGAACGTGTCGTACTCGCTTTCGCTGCGCAGCGGAAAGCCCGACAGGCCGCCGAGCTGGCGCAGGCTGGGCATGCGGTCGCGCCGGCCGGTCAGGATCTTGTGCGGATAAGTCTGGTGGCCCACGTCCCATACCAGGCGGTCATAGGGCGTGTTGAACACGGCGTGCAGCGCAACGGTCAGCTCCACCGTGCCCAGGTTGGAACTCAGGTGGCCGCCCGTGCGCGACACGCTGTCGAGCACATAGCTGCGCAGCTCCGCGGACAGCGTCTTGAGCTGGGCACGCGTGAAACGACGCATGTCAGCGGGACTGTCGACCGTCTGCAGCAAGGGATAGGAATTCGTGGACATTTGCTATTTTTCTAGTAGCAGCCAATGCAGGCAATGGGCCAATTTACTTTAGTTCTCACATTCGGCGCACCGGGCGGGCGACAAGACCCGCGCAGGCGCAGGCCGGTCGCGCCGCTTCAATGCGAGCGGCGAATCACCTGGTCGGCCAATGCCGACAGCGCGCGCGTATCGGCCAGGCCGGTACGTGCCAGCGCCGCATGCGCCTGGGCCGCGAGCAGGTCGGCGTAGGCGCGCGCGCCTTCGAGTCCCATCAGCGAAACATAGGTCGGTTTGTCGTTGGCGGCATCCTTGCCCGCCGTCTTGCCCAGCGTGGCCGAATCGGCGACCACGTCGAGGATGTCGTCGACCACCTGGAACGCCAGGCCCAGCGCCGCGCCGTATTCGGCCAGTGCGGCGCGCGTTGCGGCGCCGATGTCGCCACAGGCCGCGCCCATGAGCACGCTGCCCTGGAGCAGCGCGCCGGTCTTGAGGCGGTGCATCTGGCGCAGCTGGTCTTCCGACAGCTGCAGCCCCACGCTCGCCAGGTCTATGGCCTGGCCGCCGGCCATGCCGCGTGCGCCGGCGGCGCGCGCCAGCAGGCTGCACAGCTGCGCCTGCATGGCCGCGGGAAGCTCGGCCTGCGCGTCGTCGGCGGGCGCGATCAGTTCAAAGGCCAGGGCCTGCAGCGCATCGCCCGCAAGCAAGGCGCCGGCTTCGCCGAACTGCACATGCACCGTGGGCTTGCCGCGGCGCAGCACGTCGTTGTCCATGCAGGGCATGTCGTCGTGGACCAGCGAATAAGCGTGTATCAGTTCGACCGCGCAGGCCGCGCGCAGCGCCGCCGCATGCAGGCCGCCTACGGCCTCGCAGGCCGCGAGCACCAGCAGCGGGCGCAGGCGCTTGCCGCCATCGAGCACCGCATAGCGCATGGCTTCACCGAGCTGCGCGGGCGCGTCCACGCCCACCCAGCGCGACAGCGCCTGCTCGACATCGGTCAGATGCCGCAGCATCCAGCGGCTCAGATCGAAGTCCGCATGGACCGCAGTGGGAAGCGTCACGGCGTTCATTCCTGGCTCCAGACCTGCAGAGCGCCGTCGTCGAGCAGTTGAATCTGGTTCTGGACCGCATCGAGCTGCTGGCGGCAATAGGCCAGCAGGGTTGCCGCGCGCTGGTAGCCGCTGAGCATCTGGTCCAGCGGCAGCTGGCCCGACTCGATGCGGGCGATCAGCTGCTCCAGCTCCTCCAGCGCAGCTTCATAACTGGATGGCTCTGACGGGGGGGTGTTGGCAGCGGAAGCCTTGGGCATGGGTGCGAGCAGAAGAAGATAAAGCGATTGATTTTAGGCGCTGTGCCTGAAGCCCTGCACAAAGCCGGCTGCATGCCGCAAATGAACCGCCTGCGCCCCCTGCCATCAATACACGTACCTGCAAGGCGGAAATAACCCTGCCGGCTATAATCCCATTCCCGTCGAACCGGCCTGACGCATGGCCATCTGTCTCGGGTTTTGCAGCTTTTGCCAGCGCTTTGCGCCGGTGGCAGCAAGGCCTTTGAAGTGCCCGCGTCCGTGGCCGGTTTTGTTTTTTCTTCGTGTGCGCACGCGCACCCTCCCTGTGGGGAGTCTTTAGGTCAGGTCACCCATGTCTGATTTAAGTCTTCAACTGCAGCAGGCCGCAAGCCAACTACCAGTTTCGAGCTATTTCGACGAAGCGCTGTTCAAGCGCGAGTTGGATACTATCTTTGCGTCCGGCCCGCGTTATGTCGGGCATCAGTTGAGCGTTCCAAATCCCGGCGACTACTACGCCCTGCCCCAGGAGGGAGAGGGCCGCGCACTGGTGCGCAATGCCCAGGGAGGCATCGAGTTGATCTCGAACGTCTGCCGCCACCGCCAGGCCGTCATGCTCAAGGGCCGCGGCTCGCTGCAAGGCCATGGCAAGGGCTATGCGGGCGGCAACATCGTCTGCCCGCTGCACCGCTGGACCTACAGCGCCAGCGGCGAGCTGCTGGGCGCGCCGCATTTCAGCCAGGACCCGTGCCTGAACCTCAACAACTACGGTCTGCGCGAGTGGAACGGTCTGCTGTTCGAGGACAACGGCCGCGACATCGTCGCAGACCTGGCCGACATGGGCCCGCGCTCCCAGCTGAGCTTCGACGGCTATGTGCTCGACCATGTAGAAATGCACGAGTGCAACTACAACTGGAAGACCTTCATCGAGGTCTACCTGGAGGACTACCACGTCGGTCCGTTCCACCCGGGACTGGGCAACTTCGTGACCTGCGACGACCTCGAGTGGGAATTCCGCAAGGAGTACTCGGTGCAGACCGTGGGCGTGGCGCCGTCGTTCGGCAAGCCGGGCTCGGAGGTGTACAAGATCTGGCACGACGTGCTGCTCAACTACCGCAATGGCGAGCTGCCGGAGCGCGGCGCGATCTGGCTGACCTACTACCCGCACATCATGGTCGAGTGGTATCCGCATGTGCTGACCGTCTCGACGCTGCACCCGGTGAGCCCGACCAAGACCATGAACATGGTGGAGTTCTACTACCCCGAGGAAATCGCCGCCTTCGAGCGCGAATTCGTCGACGCGCAGAAGGCCGCCTATATGGAAACCTGCATCGAGGACGATGAGATCGGCGAGCGCATGGACGCGGGCCGGCGCGCGCTGCTGGCGCGCGGCGACAACGAAGTCGGCCCCTATCAAAGCCCGATGGAAGACGGCATGCAGCACTTTCACGAGTGGTACCGCAATGCCCTCGGCGCCGACCAGCCCGAACCCTGAACTTTCTGCCTTTGACGACACCCCAGCTGCAACCGCTTGACCCCGCAGGCGTTTGCAGCTTTTTTTTGGATTGCGCTAGTTTTCTGTATGCAAGTTCTCTGGATGGTGCTCGCGGCCTTCTTCTTCGCCACGATGGGCGTGAGCATCAAGTTCGCCGCCGAATATTTCAACACCGCTGAAATCATCTTCTACCGCGGCCTGATCAGCATGGCGCTGCTCTGGTTCCTGGCGAGAAGACAGGGCGTGACGCTGCGCACCAGTCTGCCGGGAATGCATGCCTGGCGCTCGCTGGTCGGCGTGACGTCGATGGCCGCGTGGTTCTACGCCATCGCCAAGCTGCCGCTGGCCACGGCCATGACGCTCAACTATATGAGCAGCCTGTGGATCGCGGCCTTCATGGTGGGCGGCGCGCTCATGGCCTGGCGCCCCTCGCCGCAAACGCCCCGGCCCGCGCTGCACATGCCGGTGATCGTGAGCCTGCTCGTGGGCTTCGTCGGCGTGGTGCTGATGATGCGTCCCAGCCTCAGCGCCGAGCAGGGCCTCGCGGGCATGGTCGGGCTGATGTCGGGAATGATTTCGGCCGTCGCCTATATGCAAGTGGTCGCGCTGTCGCGGCTGGGCGAGCCCGAGCAGCGCGTGGTGTTCTATTTCTCCGTGGGCTCGGCAGTGGCGGGCGGCGCGGCGATGCTGTTCACCGGAGTCTCCGACTTCCCCGGATGGCCCGCGCTGTGGCTCATACCCGTGGGTATCTTCGCGGCCGGCGGCCAGCTGTGCATGACGCGCGCCTATGCCAATGCGACCACGCGCCGCGCCACGCTGGTCGTCGCCAACCTGCAGTACTCGGGCATTGCCTTCGGTGGCGCCTACAGCGTGCTGGTGTTCGGCGATCTGATTCCGCCCATGGGCTGGCTGGGAATGGCCCTGATCGTGGGCAGTGGCATTGCCGCGACCGTGCTGCGCGCCAGGAACTGAACGACTGGCAGCCGCAGGCTGCCATTGCGGCACGCGCCGTCGGATAATGGACTGATCGAACACGCCCCCGCGCAGCGGGGTCGCCATTGCAGCCATTGCCGAGGAAGCGCCGATGTCCAAGACCACCTACACCACCCTCATTTCCACCGATCAGCTCGACGCGCTGCAGATCAGCGGTCAGCCTTGCATGGTGTTCGACTGCAGCTTCGATCTGGGCAAGCCCAGCGCCGGCTACCAGCAGTATGAGCAGGCCCATATTCCCGGCGCGGTCTTTGCCGACCTGGACCACGACCTGAGCGCCAAGCATGGCGTGCCCGGCAGCGACGGCTCGGTCGCGGTCTCCCAGGCCGACCAGCCCGCATCGGGCGGCCGCCACCCGCTGCCCAGCCGCGAACGCTTCTCGGTCTGGCTGTCGAGCGTCGGTTTCTCCAATGACATGCAGGCCGTGGTCTATGACCGCAATGGCGCCAACTTCTGCGGCCGGCTCTGGTGGATGCTCAAATGGGCCGGCCACGACGCCGTGGCCGTGCTCGACGGCGGCCTGCAGGCCTGGGAAGCCGCAGGCCTGCCCGTGAATCAGGGCAGCGAGCCCAGCCACTTCCAGTCCAGCTTCTCGCTGCAGCCGCCGCTGCGCCGCCTGGTCAGCGCCAACGAAGTGCTTGCCGGCCTGGACTCGCCGTCGCAGACGCTGATCGATGCGCGCGCCGGCGCACGCTATCGCGGCGAAGTCGAACCGCTGGACCCCGTCGCCGGCCACATTCCCGGCGCGCTCAACCGCCCGTTCAGCGAGAACCTGGCTGCCGACGGACGCTTCAAGCCGCGCGAACTGCTGCGCGCCGAATTCGAGCAACTGCTGGGCGAGCGCCCGGCCGACGGCGTGGTGCACCAGTGCGGCAGCGGCGTCAGCGCCCTGCCCAACCTGCTGGCGATGGAAATCGCGGGCCTGGGCCAGGCCGCGCTGTTCGCGGGCAGCTGGAGCGAATGGTGCGCCGACGCGAGCCGCCCCGTGGCGCGCGGCTAATGTGAAAAGTTCGCGCAGAGTTCGAAAAAACCACACCTGCGCGAAATAATTGCTTACAAATTTTGCAGTATCGGCCCAGGTAACAACCCTAGGACCTGGCGTTGGCAGCAGGAGATTCAAGGAGCGCAACGCCAATTTTCCAACAGTGCATGTAGGAATTTGCCTTACAAGCCCCCCGGCCGAACGAGACACGACGCACCTCCCTCACCCGACTTAATTATTGTTTGGCCCTGTTTAACAATCCAATTCAACAGATCGCGACACCACACACCTCCGGTTTTTGTGCTCTGTTGCCGCTCTGACGCTTTTGAAAAGGATTGATCCATGACTAACGAACAACTGCTTGCCGAAATCCGCGAAGCCAACCTCACGTACCTGATGCTGGCCCAAACCATGATTCGCCAGGACAAGGCCGAAGCCGTGTTCCGTCTGGGTCTGAACGAAGAGGCCGCAGACATCCTGACCGCGCTGTCGTCGGCCCAGGTACTGAAGCTCGCTTCGCGCAACACCCTGCTGTGCAGCTTCCGCGTGGACGACGAACTGGTCTGGAGCTTGCTGACCAACCACTCGTCCAACAAGATCGGCAACGATGCGACGAACACGCTGCACGCCAACATCCTGATGGCCAGCCGCGTCTCCGAAGTGCTCTGAGCACCACGTTCCCGCCTCATCCCTTCGCGAAAGACCTGCCCCATGTCAGCCCCTACCAAAAGCGTCCTCAACGAATCCAAGCAGATCGAACGCGCTGCAATGCTCATCCAGATGGGCGCGCGCATGCAAGTGCTGGAGTCGGAAACCACGCTGTCCTATGAGCGCCTGATCCGCCTGTACAAGGAAATCGCGGGCAAGTCGCCGTCCAAGGGCCAGCTGCCGTTCTCGACCGACTGGTTCCTGACATGGCAGGAAAACATCCACAGCTCGCTGTTTCTCAACATCTACGAGTACCTGTCCAAGGCCGTGGAGCTCGATACCGCCGAGCAGCTGACCAAGGCCTACCGCCTCTACACCGAGCAGATCGAAACCGCGGGCCTGGAAGCGCTGCTGTCGTTCACACGCGCCTGGCGCCTGGTGAAGTTCGTCGACGCCAACATGCTCACACGCACGCCCTGCTCCACCTGCAAGGGCCAGTTCGTGACCGAACCCTACGAGAACGCACGCCACTACCAGTGCGGTCTGTGCAACCCACCCGCACGTGCGGGCAAGAGCAAGAACGCCGGCGCACTGATGCTGCACTGATCGGTTCCCACCATTTCCTTCAACGCCCCGATGGCCTGGCCTCGGGGCGTTGTGCGTTTGGGGGGCCTCGCAGAGCGGGTTTTGATGACCGGCAGTTCATGGTTCGACGCGGCTGGCGAGGGGGCTGAGCGCGAACGGCTTCAACAAGCAGCGGGCCTCATCCCCCGTTCGTCCTGAGCGAGGCAAGCGAGCCGAGCTCTCGCAAGGCGCTAAAAAGAAACAGCGGGCCTCAAAATCCCCGTTCGCCCTGAGCCTGCCTCGCCGGCCGCGTCGAAGGGTGAACGGCCTGCGCTCAAGTCATGAGGACGGGCCGTTCATGGTGCGACGCGGCCGGCTAGGCAAGCTCACCACGAACGGGTCACTGTTTTGGCGCCGTTTGCCAAAATCGACCACCTCTAAGTCATTGATTTATTTGACAAAAAAAGCTGTTCCTTGAGAACTCGTCGAAGGATGAACGGCCTGCCCTCCAAAAGAACCCGCAACTGCAAACCCGTCGCCCATAACGCCACAAAATTTTACGAACCATACAGATTTCTTTACCTCCACTCGTTAATCTAAATACAAATTGTTATCATTACCAATTACTTTTAGAGAGGGGATTCCAGATGGTTCGAGTTTCAACGCGTGGGTCGCTGTCGCTGGCGGTATCGCTGGCCTGTGCCGCCATGGCTACGGTGACCGCGCAGGCGCAGACTGCGGATACGCCGGCAGTACTGTCCAATGTGGTGGTCACGGCATCGGGCACGGCCGTGGATATCCGTGAGGCACCCGCGAGCATCAGCGTCATCACGCGCGAGGACATCGAACGCAAGCCCGTGACCAGCATCGCTGAACTGCTGTCCACAGTGCCGGGCGTGACCGGAGGCCTGTCCGGCACCGGCGCGCAATCGAAGATCCGGCTGCGCGGCCTGCCCGAGAAATACACGCTGATCCTGGTGGACGGCAAGCGCCAGGGCAGCTCCGCCGCGGTCAACTATCGCGACGACCTGGGCCAGCAGGACCTGGACTGGATCTCGCCCGAAATGATCGAACGCATCGAAGTCGTGCGCGGCCCCATGTCCTCGCTGTACGGCTCGGACGCCATGGGCGGCGTGATCAACATCATCACGCGCAAGATCGCCAAGAACTGGTCCGGCTCGAGCACGATCAACTACAGCAAGCCATCGGACAGCGAACGCGGCGACACGCGCCAGCTGGGTTTCAACATCAGCGGCCCGCTGTCCGACAAGTTCGGGCTGCGCCTGGGCGGCAACTACACGGAACGCGCATCGGACGAAGGCAACGGCGGCTTCCCGGGAAGCTACCAGTCGACGGCGGGCCAGCGCAAGCAGAACTTCAACGCCTTGCTGAACTGGCAGCTCACGCCCGATCAGGTCATAGGCTTCGAAGCCGGCCAGGGCACGCAGCGCGCCACGGGCTCGGACCGGCGCCTGGCCAACGGCAATCAGGCCATCGGGCAGTGGGGCCTGAGCAAGCTGGACCACAGCAACTTCGGCGTGAGCCACGAAGGCCGCTGGGGCGATGTGCGCTCCAAGCTGAACCTGGTGCACAACAAATACGAAGACAAGAACGACACCGTAGGCAACAACTCCAGCGAGACCGCACTGGACGGCCGCGTCGACATGCCGTTCAAGCTCTTTGGCCTGGACCAGGCGCTCACGCTGGGCGGCCAATGGCGCCGCGAACAGCTCGACAACCGCGACACCATCGGCCTGGCGCCCATCGACTACGCGGGCAACCCGGTCACCAGCTCGGCACTCAGCGCCAACACTTGGGCGCTGTTCGGCGAAGACCAGATCTTCCTGCGCGAAGACCTGGCACTGACGCTGGGACTGCGCATGGACCACCATGCGAAGTACGGCAACAACTGGAGCCCGCGCGCCTATCTGGTCTACCACCCGCAGGCCGAATGGACGCTGCGTGGCGGCGTCTCGCGCGGCTTCCGCGCGCCGGGCCTGAAAGAAAACTCGCCCAGCGCCGCGACCCAGTCGGGCGGCAACGGCTGCCGCAGCCTGGCCGGCATGGGCTGGACCAGCAGCAGCATCAACGGCGACGGCACGCGCGGCTGCTACATGGTGGGCAACCCCGACCTGCAGCCCGAGACCAGCACCAACTTCGAGCTGGGCACGAGCTGGGACCGCAATGGCTGGTCGCTGGGCACCACCTACTTCCACACCAACTTCAAGAACAAGATCGACTACCAGGCGCTGGGCCTTTACAACGGCTACTGGTGGACGCGCATGGCCAACGTCCAGAGCGCGCGCACGCGCGGCCTGGAAGGCAGCTTCAAAGTGCCGCTGGCCAAGAATCTGGAGTGGAACACCAACATCACCAAGATGCTGGAGTCGAAGAACCTGACCACGGGCGCTTCGCTGCTCGCCGTGCCCAAGCTCACGGTGTATTCGTCGCTGCAATGGCGCCTGCAGGCCGCGTGGTCAGCAACCCTGAGCCTGCGCCACACCGGCAAGGAACTCGTGACCACCGGCACGGCCACCAGCTTCGCCAAGGCCTACACCACGTTCGACGTCTCGACCAACTACCACGTCAACGACACGCTGACGCTGCGCGCGGGCGTGGTGAACGTGAGCGACAAGCAGACGCGTGACCTGGGCAGCAACTACGACAACGGCGGCCGCACCTACTTCGTCGGACTGACCGCGCGCTTCTAAACCCGCCAGCACTCCCGGCCCGGCCCGGGAGGCTTGTGCCATACCGCTACTGCGGCTCGGCCTGCAGCTGCGCGCAGGCCGCGCGCAGCGGATCGAGCTGCTGGCACACCAGCACCAGCGGACTGAACGGATCGGCCAGCGTGTCGCTTTGCTGGTCTAGCTGCAGCGCCAGCGCGGCCGCGCTGCCGTCGTCGGCGGGCAGGGGCTGGCGCGTCTTGAGCGCCTGCGCCATCTGCTCCAGGCTGTCGGCCGCATGGCGCGCGGCCTCGACGGCCAGCGGGTGGCTGTCGCTCTCGGCCAGCTTGTCGCGGTGGGCGCCCAGCGCCGAAAGGTAGTTGAGCAGCGTGTGCGACAGCAGCAGCAGCTGCATGCCCACGCGCGCATGGCGGCGCACGGCGCGCGGCTCGAGCAGCAGTTGCGACAGCGCGGTCGACAGCGCCGCGTCGGCATTGTGCGCATTGCGCCGCGCAAGGCGGTAGTCGAGGTCGTCGTCCTTGCCGCTCGCGTACTGCGACATGATTTCGCGCAGATAGGCCGCATGGGCGGCAATCGCCTGGGCGACCAGCAGATGCAGGCGCCGGCCCTGCCAGTCAGGCAGCACCAGCAGCATCGCCGCCGTGGCGATGGCCGCGCCGATCAGCGTATCGAGCAGGCGCGGCCAGATCAGCGCATAGGCATTGCCCGTGGTCTGGTGAAAGCACAGCAGCACCAGCAGCGTGATCGCCGCCGTCGCCGTGACATAGCGCTGGGTGCGCGTGACGAAGAACAGCACGCCCGTGGCCACGGTGATCAAGGCCTGGGCGAGCAGGCTGGGAAACAGCTGCATCAGCGCCCAGCCCGCGACCAGGCCTATGACCGTGCCCAGAATCCGCTGGGCAACGCGCGCCAGCGTCGCGCCATAGGTCGGCAGGCAGACAAAAAGCGTGGTCAGCAAAATCCAGTAGCCATGTTCGGGATCGGTGAACTGCATCGCGACAAAGCCCGCGCCCAGCGCCAGCGACAGCCGCAGCGCATGGCGCAGCAGCGGCGCGCTGGGGTGCAACTGGGCGCGGATGCGCGCCCAGGCTTCGGCCAGCGTGCGCGGGCGGCGGTTGAACAGGCTGGGGTCGGCGAGCGCCGCGCCGGCCGTGGGGTGGGCGGCCGCGGCGATCTGCGCGTCCAGCGTGCTCAGGTTGCGCACCAGCGCGCGCAGCGAACGCAAGGCGTGCTGCCACGCGGGCTGCTGCTGCGCCGCGAGGTAGTCGATCGCGGCGCGCAGATCTTCCATCGCACGCGCGCCTTCGGCGTCGGGCTGGAACGGCGCGCGCAGCCGCAAGGCTTCGGCGAGCTTGTTGCAGGCCGCGCCCTGCAGGCTCAGAACGCGCTGGCAGCGGTAGAGCACGTCGCTGTGGAACAGCAGCTGCGCCCATTCGTTGTAGCGGTAGTGCGACGAGCTCGCGCGCTCATGGATGTCCTGAGCAATGAAGTACAGGTTCATGTGACGCAGCATCTCGCCGTCGATCTGCGGGCCGGGCTTGGGGCCCAGCCGATTGAACAGGCTTTCCTTGACGATGTTGAGCTGGGCCACGACGCGGCCGTTGGTCTGGGCCAGCGCCATGCGCCGGCGCTCGAGGTCGACCGCGCGCACCGGCTCGAACAGGCTGGCCTTCAGGCGCAGATAGGCGCCGAGCTGCTCGAACAGCGCCGCCAGGTTCTGCCGCACGGGCGCATGCGGAAACAGCGCGCACCAGCCCACCGACAGCAGCCCGTACCAGGCCGCGCCCGCGAGCAGC
>NZ_JAHCDD010000018.1 GCF_018413525.1 Acidovorax sp. CCYZU-2555 | reverse complement strand
CACGGCGAAAACTGCCCTGGCGGCAGACCGCCAGAAACGCATGCAATTCGACCAGGGAAGGAGAGTGGATCTTCATGATGAGGGCTATTACATTATGTCATCGCCTCTGATCAAATTGTCGTTTGTCGGCGCTGGCCGGCGTTCGTAATATCGCGCCTTCTTCATTGAGGCAAACATGCACTTCAACAGACGCGAATTCGTAAGCCTGGCCGCGGCCGGAACCCTGGCGCCGCTGGCGGCTGCGAATGCCCAGGCCGTATATCCCGCCAAGCCCATCACCCTGGTCGTGCCGTTCACGCCCGGCGGTTCGGTCGACAACTCGGGCCGGCTGATGGCCGACCGCCTGAGCCGCGAGCTGGGCGTTCCCGTGCTGGTCGACAACAAGGGCGGCGCGGGCGGTGCGATGGGTTCTGTCTACGTGGCCAAGGCCAAGCCCGACGGCTATACGCTGATCGTCACCTCGCAAAGCACGCATGTGGTGAACCCTGCGGTGAACCCCAATCTGCCGTACGACGCGGTCAAGGACTTCGCGCCGATCACGCTGATCGACCGCCTGGCCAACGTGCTGCTGGTCAATGCCGATCTGCCGGTGCGCACCTTCGCCGAACTCGTGAGCTACGCCCAGGCCAACCCCGGCAAGCTGAACTACGCGAGCGCGGGCACGGGTTCGGTCTCGCACCTGAGCATGGAGCTGATGAAGAACCAGGCCAAGCTGCCGATGACGCATATTCCCTACCGCGGTTCGGGCGTGGCGCTCAGCGATCTGCTCGCCGGCCAGGTGCAGCTCACCTGGAACAATCTGTCGTCGAATCTCGCCAACATCCGCAACGGCAAGCTGCGCGCGCTGGCCGTGGCCGCGCCGCAGCGCGTGTCGCAACTGCCCGACGTGCCCACGTTCGCCGAACTCAAGCTGCCCGATCTGAACCTGACTTCGTGGACCGGCCTGGCCGCGCCCGCCAACACGCCCGCGCCCATCATCGAGCGCCTGTACCGCGCCACGCGCAAGGTGCTGCAGGACCCCGCGACGCGCGCCACCTGGGTGGACAAGGGCATGATGGTGCCCGAGGACGTGTCGCCCCAGGCCTACCAGGCCGAGATCGTCGAGCGCATCAAGTTCTACCAACGCATCGCCAAGGCCAACAACATCGTTCTCGAATGACCGACTCCCTCGCACGCTCCGGCGACTACACGCGCGTCGCCCAGTTCCTGCCCTACGAGCAGGAACTGGTGGGCATACGCCGCCATCTGCACCGCAACCCCGAGCTGGCGTTCGCCGAACACGGCACGTCGGACTTCATCGCGGCCAAGCTGCAGGAGTGGGGCTACGAAGTCACGCGCGGCCTGGGCGGAACGGGCCTGGTCGGCACGCTGCGCCTGGGCGAGGGCACGCGCCGCCTGGGCATTCGCGCCGACATGGACGCGCTGCCCATCCAGGAGGCCACGGGCGCCGAACACGCGAGCTGCGTTGCGGGCCGCATGCATGCCTGCGGCCATGACGGTCACATGACCATGCTGCTGGGCGCGGCCAAGTACCTCGCGCGCCACCGCAACTTCAACGGCAGCCTGCACCTGATCTTCCAGCCCGCCGAAGAGCGCGGCTTCGACAGCGGCGGCAAGGCCATGGTCGACGAAGGCCTGTTCGAGCGCTTTCCCTGCGACGCGGTCTATGCGATGCACAACCACCCGGGCATGCCCCAGGGGCGCTTCATGCTGCGCAGCGGCGCCTTCATGGCCGCGGGCGACCGGGTGTTCGTGAAGATCTCCGGCGTGGGCGGCCATGCGGCCAGACCCCATCTCGCGGTCGATCCGCTGGTCGCGGCCTCGGCCATCGTCATGAGCCTGCAGACCGTGGTGGCGCGCAATGTGGACCCCGCGGAATCGGCCGTGGTGACCGTGGGCCGGCTGCGCGCGGGCGACGCGCTCAACGTCATTCCTGACCATGCCGAAATCGGCATCAGCGTGCGTTCGTTCTCGCCCGAAATGCGCGCCCTGCTCAAGGAGCGCATCTGCGCGCTGATCAGCGGCGTGGCCGACGCCCATGGCTGCCGCGCCGAGATCGACTATGTCGAAGGCTATCCCGTGGTCGTCAACGACGCCGACGCGGTGGCGCTGGCGGCCGAGGTGGCGACCGATCTGGTGGGTGCCGAGGCGGTGGACTGCGAATTTCCGCGCCTCATGGGCAGCGAAGACTTCGCCTACATGCTGCAGCGCTGCCCGGGCGCGCTGGTGCGCATAGGCAACGGCCCGGCCGAAGGCGGGCGCGGCCTGCACAACCCCAAGTACGACTTCAACGACGTCAACCTGCCTTACGGCGCGGCGTTCTGGAGCCAGCTCGCCGAGCGCTTTCTGCGCTGACGGCAATGCACCGGCTTGTCGCCGGGGCGATCCGGCGCCGGCTTCGGCGCGCGATGACATAGCGTAAGATTCGCCCCGATCACAGGTGTTTCATGGCGCGCCGCGCGCCAGAAATGAAACGGGAAGCAGGTGCGTGGACCCTCCACAAAGCCTGCACTGCACCCGCAACGGTAATCAGAGAGTCTGGATGCACGCCAGGGCCTGAGGCCCTGGCCGCCACTGCGCAAGCGGGAAGGCGTGTCCGGGCGTGCGCCCGCCGGGCTGCGCTCTGTGAGTCCGGAGACCGGCCTGATGGGAACAAGGCCGCAGCGGGAGTGCATGGGGCTTGGCGCATGGCTGCGCGTGCAGCCGCGCCTTGCATTTCTCACCCCTCTGCACAATTCATTCATCCGGCCCGGGACGCGGCCAGACTGACGATTGATTCTGCATGCAGCAAGCATCTGGCGATCTGCCCGCAAGGGTGGGGCGGTGCCTGAGGGGCTCCCTGGCCGCGCCGCTGCATGTCCGTCTTTTGGCGGCCGGGCAGCGATGACCGACTCGATCAAGATCCAGGGCTGGTGCCCGACCGCCTGGCAGCCCATGCGCGCCCAGGACGGCTGGATGGTGCGCGTGCGCCCGCATTGCGCTTCTCTCAGCGTCGCGCAATGGCGCGTGCTCGCCGATCTTGCACTCAAACATGCCCATCCCCAGATCGAGCTGACGCGGCTGGGCAATGTGCAGCTGCGCGGCGTGAGCCAGGCACAGCTGGACGGCGTGCGCGCGCAGCTGATCGCCGCCGGCCTGGTGCCCGAAGATGCCGATGCCGATCTCGCGCCGGCCGTGCATTGCACGCCGCTGTATCGCCGCAATGACGCGACCCAGGCGCTGGCGCAGTTGCTGGCGCGCGCGGCCGTGCAGCGCCTGAGCCCGCAGGCGCTGGCGCGCCGGGGCATGGCGGCGCTGCCCAGCAAGTTCGGCCTGCTGGTCGACGACCCGGCACGGCGCATGCAGGCCATGGGCGCCGACCTGCAGCTGTGGGTGAGCGCGGACCAGGGCTATGGATTGGCGCTCGCAGACTCCACGCAAGCGTATCGCTTTGCGCACCCGGAAGAGGCCGTGGACGCCGCGGTCGAGATTGCGGCGTGGTTTGCGGCCGAGCGCACGACGCTCGTTCCCGCGCCCACGCGTTTGCGCGCTCTGCTCGCGCAGCGAACGCCGCAGCTGCCTGCATTGCAGACAGCGCCGCTGATCGCGGCCGATGCAAGCGGCGGTGCAGCGCTGGCACCCGGCCTGCATTCGGACCATGGCCGCATCATCGGCGCGCCGCTGGGCCGCATCGCCGCGGCGGCAATGCATGAACTGGCAATGCAGCTGCCCGCGGACGCCGAGATCCGCGTCACGCCCTGGCGTTCGCTGCTGCTGCCGTATGACGCCGTGGTGGCGCTCGATGCCGCGCATTGGATCACCGCGCCCGACGATGTGCGCCTGCGGGTTTCGGCCTGCACCGGCGCGCCGCGCTGCGCCCAGGGCCATGCGCCGGCCCAGACGCTGGCCTTGTCGCTGGCCGCGCAAGTGCCGCCGCACACCCACCTTCATGTCAGCGGCTGCGCCAAGTTCTGTGCGCTGTCGGCCGATGCGACGGCGCTGCTCGTCGCGCGCCTGGACGCAGGCGGTGCGCCGCGGCTGGCCCTGGGCCGCGCAGACCAGCGCAACGCCGCTGACACTCCGATTTCCTGGCCGGCGGCGAGCGACGCGCCGGCAAACATAAAAAAACTATTACATGACCTATACCTATGAGATGCGCGGTGACGAGATCTACCGCCAGTCGTTCAGCATCATCCGCAGCGAAGCCGATCTGGCGCGCTTCACGCCGCTCGAAGAGCGCGTCGCCTGCCGCATGATCCATGCCGCAGGCATGGTGGAGCTGGCCGCGCATATCCATTTCTCGCCCGATTTCGCCCAGGCCGCGGAAGCCGCCTTGCAGCGCGGCGCGCCCATCCTGTGCGATGCGCGCATGGTCAGCGAAGGCATCACGCGCAAGCGCCTGCCGGCCGACAACGCCATCATCTGCACCCTGCAGGACCCGCGCGTGGTGGGCATGGCCGCTGAAATGGGCAATACGCGCAGCGCCGCGGCGCTCGAACTGTGGCGCGAGCATCTGGATGGCGCCGTGGTCGCGATCGGCAATGCGCCCACGGCCCTGTTCCATCTGCTCAACATGCTCGACGACCCGACCTGTCCGCGGCCCGCGGCCATCATTGGCTGCCCGGTGGGGTTTGTCGGCGCGGCCGAGTCCAAGGACGCGTTGCGCGCCTGGGGCAAGATCCCGTTCGCCATCGTGCAAGGCCGCCTGGGCGGCTCGGCGATCACCGTCGCTGCCGTGAACGCGCTGGCCACGTCGGTCGAGTGAAGGGCCTGCCATGAACCGCGGAAAAATCGTCTGCGTCGGGCTGGGCCCGGGCGACCCCGAAATGATGAGCGTCAAGGCCGACCGGCTGCTGCGCAATGCGCGCCATGTGGCCTACTTCCGCAAGCGCGGCCACCCGGGCAAGGCGCGCCAGCTGGTCGAAGGCATGCTGCACGCCGAAGTCACCGAGTACCCGATGGAGTACCCGCTGACCACCGAGATTCCGCACAACGACCCGCGCTATATCGCGCAGCTGTCGGATTTCTATCTCGACTGGCAGTCGCGGCTGACGGAAATGACGCGCAGCGAGGACGTGATCGTGCTGTGCGAAGGCGACCCGTTCCTCTACGGCTCGTTCATGCACCTGTACGTGCGCCTGCGCCAGGCGGGCGAAGTGCCGGTCGAAGTGCTGGCCGGCATTCCGGGCATGGTCGGCTGCTGGCATGCGACGGGCATTCCCATCACCTGGGGCGACGATGTGCTGAGCGTGCTGCCCGGCACCTTGCCCGACGCGCCGCTGCGCGAACACATGGCGCGCTCCGACGCGCTGGTGATCATGAAAGTCGGCCGGCATCTGGGCCGCATTCGCACGCTGCTGACCGAGCAGGGCAAGCTCGACCAGGCCTGGCTGGTGATCAACGGCACCATGGCCGACCAGCAGGTCATGCGCCTGAGCGAGGCGCCCGAGCGCTGCCCCTATTTCTCCATCGTGATCGTGCACGGCCAGGGCCGGCGCCCGGCCAACGACATGTGAGGCACAGCCGATGAACATTTCCGCAGCCGCGCGCGGCAGCCTGCGCGTCGTGGGCCTGGGCCCGGGCGACGACGCGCTCATGACCGATCAGGTGCGCGCGAGCATTGCCGCGGCCACCGATGCGTTCGGCTATTTCCCGTACATCGAACGCCTGCAAGGCCTGGGCCATCTGCAGCTGCACGCCAGCGACAACCGCGAGGAGCTGGACCGCGCGCGCGCGGCGCTCGATCTCGCGGCCCGCGGCCGCCAGGTGCTGATGCTGTCGTCGGGCGATCCCGGCGTGTTCGCCATGGCCAGCGCGGTCTTTGAAGTGCTGGAAGCGGCGACGCCCGAGCAGCAGCAGCGCTGGGCCGCGGTCGATGTCGAGGTACAGCCCGGCATCACGGCCATGCTGGCCGCGGCCGCGCGCCTGGGCGCGCCGCTGGGCCATGATTTCTGCTGCATCAATCTATCGGACAACCTCAAGCCCGCGGCGGTGATAGAGCTGCGCATACGCCTGGCCGCGCAGGCCGACTTCGCGATGGCGTTCTACAACCCCTGTTCCAAATCACGGCCCGAAGGCTTTGCGCGCGCGCTGCAGGCGTTGAAAGACGAATGCGAGCCCGAGCGCCTGATCTGTTTCGCGCGCAATGTGAGCCGCCCCGACGAGACGCTCAACGTGGTCACGCTGGCCGCGGCCACGCCCGAGATGGCCGACATGCGCACCGTGGTGATCGTCGGCAACAGTTTGACGCGCCAGGTGGGCCGGCATGTCTACACGCCGCGCAGCTACGGGCTGCCCGCCCATGGCTGAGAGTTCAGCGCTGGCTGTCCAGCCACTGCATGGCCTGTTGCGGCGTTTCGCAGCGCGTGCGCGCGGGCAACTGCGGGCGATCGACCATGACCACCGGCAGCCGCAGTTCGCGCGCGGCGGCTATCTTGGCGTAGGTGTCGGCGCCGCCGGCGTTCTTGCTGACGATGGCGGCTATTGCGTGGCGCTGCAGCAGCGCGCGCTCGTCCGCCAGCGCGAACGGCCCGCGCGCGATCAGCAGCTCGTAGCTGGACGCGGGCAGCGGCAAGGTCTCGTCGGTGCGGTCTATGACGCGCAGCACGAAGTGGTGCTGCGCGGCCCGGGGCGCGAACGCGGCCAGCTGCTTGCGGCCTATGGCCAGAAACACGCGTGGCATCTGCGGCGTGAGTGCCTGGGCCGCGGCGTCCATATCGGGCACATGCAGCCACTGGTCGCCGGGCAGGGCCTGCCAGGCCGGGCGCTCCATGGCGAGCAGGGGAATGCCCAGCGCGGCGCAGGCGCTGATCGCATGGCGGCTCATCTGCGCGGCGAACGGGTGGGTGGCGTCGATCACATGGGTGATGCGTTGCGCCTGCAGGTACTGCACCAGGCCGTCGACGCCGCCGAAACCGCCCACGCGCGTGGGCAGGGCCGGCGTGCGCCGCGTGAGCGTGACGCCCGCGTACGAATAGGTGGCGGGCAGGCCCGCGGCCTGCAGCAGCGTGGACAGAACATGGGCATCCAACGTGCCGCCTAAGAGGAGAACCTGTGTCATGGCCAATCCGTGGCTTTCGATAATCGGTATTCATCCATCGGGTCTGGACGCCTTGAGCGCCGCCGCCCGCCGGGATCTGGACGATGCCAGCGTGGTGTTCGGCAGCCCGCGCCACCTGGAACTCGCGCAGGTGGGCGCACGTGGTCGATTGTGGCCTGTGCCGTTCAGCGTCGAGCCCGTGCTGCAACTGCGCGCGACCACGCGCGTCGCCGTGCTGGTGTCGGGCGATCCTTTTCATTTCGGCGCGGGCGCGTCGCTGGCCAGGCATCTGCTGCTGGGCGAGTGGCGCAATCATCCGCAGCCGTCGACATTTTCGTGGATTGCGGGCACGCTGGGCTGGTCGCAGGAGCAGACCCATTGCCTGGGCCTGCATGCGCGCAGCTTTGAACACCTGACGCCGCTGCTGGCCGAAGGTGAGCGCTTCATCTGTCTGCTGCGCGATGGCGCGGCAGCGCAAGCCATTGCGGCCTGGCTGCAGCAGCACGGCTGGGGCGCAAGCCCTCTGTGGCTGGTGTCGCAGGCCGGCAGCGATGCCCAGGCGATTCGCTCGGGCACGGCGCAAGAGCTCGCACTGGGCCTGGCCGAGGCACCGGTCGCAGCGCCCGTGGCCGCGGCTTTTGAAGCGCGCGGCGGCAATGGCTTTGTGCAGGTGCCGGGCCGCGGCATAGACGCTTTCCTGCACGACGGCCAGATCACCAAGAGCCCGGTGCGCGCGATGACGCTGGCGCTGCTGGCGCCGCGCACGGGCGAGCGCCTGTGGGATCTGGGCGCGGGCTCGGGTTCGGTGTCCGTCGAATGGTGCCTCGCGGGCGGCAAGGCCTTGTGCGTGGAGCAGCATGCCGAGCGCGCGGCGCGCATCGCGCGCAACGCTGCGCGCTATGCCGTCGACCTGCAGGTGGTGCAAGGCGATTCGCTGGCGCTGCTGGACACCCTGGCGCCCGCGCCGCAGGCGGTGTTCGTCGGCGGCGGCTTCGACCGCGCGCTGTTCGATGCGCTGCGCGCGCGGCTGCAGGCGCCCTGGCGCCTGGTGGTGAATGCCGTGGCGCTGGAAACGCAGGCGCTGCTGATGGACTTGCACCGCGTGCATGGCGGGCAGCTGCTGCAGCTGCAGTGGAGCGAAGCCGTGCCGCTGGGCCGCATGCAGTCGTGGAACGCGGCGCGGCCCGTGGTGCAGTGGGCGTGGAATCCATGACGCCGCTGTTTGCGGGCTGGGGTTTGCGCGCAACGGCTTCGCAGTCGTCGTTTGCCGACTGCTGGGCCCAGGCCTGCGAACAGCTGGCGCCCGGCGACTGGACTTTCGCGTTGCTGGATTCAAAGCGGCAGACACCGGCCTGGGCCGCATTCCATGCCTGGGCGGCCGCGGCCGTGCCCCAGGCCGCATTGCAGGCCTGGCCCGAAAGCGCCATTGCGCAGATCGCCACGCCTTCGGTGTCACCGCGCCTCATGGACCGCTTTGCGACCGGCAGCGTCAGCGAAGCGCTGGCGCTGCACGCGGCGCGCTGCCATGCCGGCACGCGGGCGCCGCAGATCACGCTGGTGCTGCGCCGCGTCGTGTCCGCGGACCGCCAGGCCACGCTGGCGGTCGCCGCCGGGCCCTCTCAAATTTTGGAAACAGGAGTTCCTTCGTGACCGTTCATTTCATAGGCGCCGGCCCTGGCGCCGCCGACCTCATCACCGTGCGCGGCCGCGATCTGCTCGCGGCCAGCCCGGTCTGCCTGTACGCGGGCTCGCTGGTGCCCACCGAACTGCTGGCGCATTGCCCGCCGGGCGCGCGCCTGGTCAACACCGCGCCGCTGTCGCTCGAAGACATAGTCGCCGAAATGCGCGCCGCCCATGCCCAGGGCCACGATGTGGCGCGCCTGCATTCGGGCGATCTGAGCATCTGGTCGGCCATGGGCGAGCAGCTGCGCTGCCTGCGCGAGCACGAGATTCCCTACACGGTCACGCCCGGCGTGCCGTCGTTCAGCGCCGCGGCCGCGGCGCTGGAGGCGGAGCTGACGCTGCCGGGCTCGTGCCAGTCGGTGGTGCTCACGCGCACTTCGGGCCGTGCCTCGAGCATGCCCAGCGGCGAGACGCTCGCGGCCTTCGCGGCCACGGGCGCGGTGCTGGCGATCCACCTGTCGGTGCACATGGCCGAGGAAGTGCAGCGCGAACTGCTGGCCCATTACGGCGCCGATTGCCCGGCCGCCATCGTGTGGCGCGCATCGTGGCCCGACGAGCTGGTCGTGCGCACGCGCGTCGACGAGATTGCCGCGGCCGCCCAGGCCAATGCCTTGCAGCGCAGCGCCTTGATTCTCGTGGGCCGCACGCTGAGCCAGGAAGGCTTCGGTCTGAGCCGGCTCTACGCCAACGACTACGACCGGCGCTACCGCCCGCGCGGCGACGAGCCGCGCTTTCCGGCCGGCAACGAGGGCGGCTGATGCTGGAGCTGTTTCTGATCGGCATAGGCACGGGCAACCCCGATCACATCACGCGCGAGGCGGAAAACGCCATTCTCGGCGCCGATCTGGTGCTGCTGCCGCACAAGGAAGACAACAAGGCCGAACTCGCGCAGGTGCGGCTGGCGCTGCTGCAGCATCTGGGCGTGGGGGGCTACAAGGTGGCCCACTTCGACATGCCGCTGCGCCGCCAGACCGGCGACGACTACGACAACCAGGTCGATGAATGGCATGACGCCATCGCGCGGCGCTGGCAGGCGAGCCTCGCCGCGCATTTGCCGTCGGGAACAGGCCGTGTGGCCTTGCTGGTGTGGGGTGACCCGGCGCTGTACGACAGCACGCTGCGCATCGCGTCACGCCTGGGTCTGCCGCCCGCGCAGGTGCGCGTCGTGCCCGGCATCACCTCGATGCAGGTGCTGTGCAGCGCGCACGGCATTGCGCTCAACGAAATCGGCGCGCCGTTTCTCGTGACCACGGGCCGCCAGCTGCGCGACCACGGCTGGCCGGCTGGCGTCGACACGCTGATCGTGATGCTCGACGGCCAGCGCTCCTATGAGCAGGTGAGCGAGCAGGACGTGGAGATCTATTGGGGCGCGTATCTGGGCATGGCGCAGCAGATCCTGCTGCGCGGCAGGCTCGCGGATGTCGCGGCGCAGATCAGCGCGCGGCGCGCCCAGGCGCGCCAGGCGCATGGCTGGATCATGGATATCTATCTGCTGCGCAGATCGGGCCGCCGCTGAAGCCGGTGTGCTGGCTATCTGCCTGCGCTGGATTCCAGGAAGGCCTATGGCTTATTGACGCGTGCGGGCGGCGCGCGCGGCCTTGCATGGATAATTGTTTTTTTCATGCTGCCAAGAACTTTCATCGGCATCGCCACTTCCGATTCGCCACGCCCTCAGGAAACCCCATGTCCGAACGCCAGCGCGCCACCGAACGCGACTTCGAAGTCATCACGCGGTTCTATGAGGTTGTAAGCTTCTGCGCACGCCAGACCACGGACCGGCCCGAATGCCTCAAGCGACTGCTTGAAGCCGCCAGCGCTCTGGTCAATGCGCATGCCGCGGGCCTGTACGTTTTCAGCCCGCCGTCCGACGAGCCCGATTTCATGGCCTGGAATCTCGATGCGGCCGCCAGCGCGCCGCTGGGAACGCCGGTCGCCGCACAGACGGCGATGGAGGCTGTGGTTTCGCTGCACGATACGTATTTGTATGTGGAAAGCCTCGATGGCGATTTGTCCGCGGCGCCGGTTGCAGACAGCGCTGCCGAGCCATGGCTTGGCGTGGTGCGGCAAGCCGGACTGCAGACGGTCATTGCCATGCCGCTGCGCGATCGCGCGGGCGAACTGCTGGGCATGCTGGCGATGTTCTACCAATGCGAACAGCCGCCCTGCGACATCGAGTTTCGCCTGCTGAAGCTGCTCACGCACCAGATCGGCGACTATCTCGAGCGGCATGCCATTCAGAAAGCCCTGGCCCAGAGCGAGGAGCGGTTTCGCAGTTTTCTGGGTGCGACCTCGGACGTGGTCTACCGTATGGGCCCGGACTGGACCGAGATGCGGCATCTCAAAGGCCAGGCGTTCGTGGCCGACACCCAGGAGCCCACGGCGCGCTGGCTGGACCGTTATGTCCCCGCAGAGGATCAGCCTGAGGTATTGGCGGCCATTCGCCGTGCGCTGGCGCACAAGAGCGTGCTGGAAATCGATCACCGCGTGATCCGTGTCGACGGCAGCATCGGATGGGCGCATTCACGCGCCGTTCCCGTGCTCGATGACAACGGCAAAGTGATCGAATGGTTTGGCGCGGCCAGCGATATCACGTCACGCAAGTGCGCCGAAGAGGCGGTGCGCATCAGCCAGCAGCGCTATCACACGCTGTTCGACTCGATCGACGAAGGTTACTGCGTGATCCGCATGCAGTTCGACGCCAGCGGCAAGGGTCAGGACTACACCTTTCTCGAAGTCAACCAGGCGTTCGAGCGGCATACGGGCATACGGGACGCCGTCGGGCGCTCCATGCGCTCCATCGCGCCCGAGCATGAGGCATGGTGGTTCGAAGTCTATGGTCATATCGCCAAGACCGGTGAATCCCGGCGCTTCGAGCTTCCTGCTGAAGCGCTGCAGCGCCACTACGACGTCTATGCTTTTCGCATAGGCGCGCCCGACGATTGCCAGGTGGCCGTGCTGTTCAGCGATGTCTCGGAGCGCAAGCGCCAGGATGCGCAATTGCGCGAAGTGGACCGGCGCAAGGACGAGTTCCTCGCGATTCTCGCGCATGAGCTGCGCAACCCGCTGGCGCCGGTGCGCAGCGGGCTCAACGTGCTGCAGCTGTCCCAAGGCAATCCGGAGACGGCGGCGCATCTGCTGCCGCTGCTGCAGCGGCAGGTCGACCACATGGTGCGCCTCGTCGACGACCTGCTCGAAGTCTCGCGCATCTCCAGCGGCAAGGTCGAACTGCGGCCCGAGCCCGTGAATCTGTCCGATGTCTTGCGCGGTGCGCTGGAAACCAGCCGGCCCCAGCTCGACGCCGGCCAGCACCGCCTGGTGCTGAGCCTGCCCGGTGAGGCCTTGACCGTACAGGCCGACCCGGTGCGCCTGTCCCAGATCATTTCCAATCTGCTGAACAACGCGGCCAAGTACACCGACCAGGGCGGGCGCATCGTCTTGCGCGCGCAGCGCGACGGCAGCGACGCGCTGATCGTGGTCGAAGACAACGGCCGGGGCATTGCGCAGGACATGCTGCCGCGCATCTTCGACCTGTTCGCCCAATCCCCGCAGACTTCCAACCTGGCGCAGGGCGGCATAGGCGTGGGCCTGACCCTGGTGCGCAGTCTGGTCGAGATGCAGGGCGGGCGGGTCGACGCCCACAGCGACGGGCCGGGAAAGGGCAGCGTGTTCACGGTGCGCCTGCCGCTGCGGGATACGCCCGTCGCCGAAGTGCGGCCCGTGGCCGAGGAGGCGCCGGGCGCGATGGCGCACAAACGCGTGCTGGTGGTCGACGACAACGTCGACGCGGCCGAAGGCCTGCGCATGCTGCTGGAGTTGATGGGGGTGGAGGCGCACGCCGTTTTCGACGGTGTCTCAGGCCTGAGCGCCGTGGCTGAATTCGCGCCCGACATGGTGCTGCTCGACATCGGCATGCCGGGCATGGACGGCTATGAGTTCGCGCGCCGGGTGCGCGCCGAAAACCCCCAATGCCCCACGCTCGTGGCCGTCAGCGGCTGGGGCCAGCAGGACGACCGCAAGCGCTCGCGCGAAGCGGGCATAGACTCGCATCTGGTCAAGCCCGTGGGGCTGGAGGAGTTGGAGAAAATACTGAGAAAAGCATAGGGCAGCGCGCCATTGCCCGTCGTCAGCGCTGCTCGAAGGCGAACCGCAGCACATCGTTGACCGATTGCCCGGGCACGCTGGCATGGGTTTCGTTCGGGTAGCGCTGCAGGCGCACGCGCAGGCCCCGGCCAGACAACCGCTCCAGCCGGTCCGCCAGCAAGCGCACCGATTCCGGATCGCCCGCGGTGTCGCGGTCGCCCGCGATCAGCAGCAGGCGGCTGGTTTGGCCGACTTTTCCGGCCGCCATTTTGTCGCTGAACGCCCGCTCGTCGTCGAGAATGCTTTGCGCATTCCATTCCATCGACGGGCTGGCCGCGACGATGGCCTGGAAGGCCTGCGGGCGTTCGTAGAGCGCGTACAGCGCGAACAAGCCGCCGAACGAATGGCCGAACAGCGATTGCCGATCGGGGTTGACGGCATAGCGCTGCGCGATCTCGGCGCGCAGCTTGCCGGTCATGAAGTCCAGGAACGGCTTGCGCGCGCCGCTCTGGTATTTCGCGTAGGCCCGGGTTTCGGGCGGCGGTGGCTCGCGCAGCTGCGCCGTGTAGTCGTTCATGCGGCGCACGTCCCAGGCCTTGTCGCCGGGGTAGCCTACGCCGACGACGATGGCTTTGCCCACCGGCAGATATTCCTGCACCCAGCGCGCCTGGGCGAACGCGCCGAAATAGGCATTGCCGTCGAGCACGTAGAGCACGGGATAGCCACCGCGTGGCGGCTCGCCGCCCACCGGCGCCGAGACGAAGATCCGGTACATCTCGCCGCTGTCGGACGCCATGTCCCAGACCTGGGTCGAGGGCATCACATAGGGGGCCGCAGGCGCGGTTGCGGGCGCGGGCTGGGCCCAGGCGCTGGCGGCGAACAGCAGCGCCGCGATGGCGGCCCCGAGGCAGATGGTCCTCATCCTGCGTGCCTCAGAAGTCGTGGCGCAGGTTCGCCGTGAACTTGCGTGGCTCGCCGAACGGCGCGTATTCGCGGCCGTAGAGGTGGCGGTAGCTGCGGTCCGTCAGATTGCTGACGGCCAGGCTGACCTGCGTCTTGGGGGTGATGCGGTACTTCGCGTGCAGTCCCAGCAGCACCAGCGTGCCCTGCCTGATGGTCCAGGCCGTGGCACCCGAGCCGCCGGGCTTGTAGGCCTTGCCGCTGGCCGCGACATTGCCGCCTATCGCCCATTGCGTGCCCGGCAACTGGTAGTTGGCCGCGAGGCGCAGGCTGTGGCGCGGTTGCTCGGTCAGGAAGCGCTGGTCCTTTTGCGGCCCTTCGACGTGGAGCGCGCTGGTGTAGGTGTAGCCGGCAGCGATGTTGAGTTCGCGCGTGATCTGGCCGTTGGCGCCCAGGTCCAGGCCCTGGCTCACGACCTTGCCGCTCGCGGTGTAGCAGCGTCCGCCGCAGGCATTGCTGGGATTGTTGGGCACCGAGTCGTCGACGATCGCGCGATTCTGCTGCGCCAGGTGGAAGACGGCCGCGGAGACGTTCAGCCGCCGGTTCAGCAGCTCGCCCTTGACGCCCACTTCGTAGTTCGTGCCGGTGACGGGATCGAGCACCTTGCCATCCTGGCTGCGGTTGGTCTGCGGGCTGAAGATGTCGGAATAGCTCGCATAGGCGGAGTACTGCGAATCGATGTCGTAGATCAGGCCCGCATACGGCGTGACCACGCCGCTCTCGCGCGGTGTGACGGCGCCGGTGACGACGTTGGTGCGCTCGTAGTCGCTCACGCGCAGTCCGGTGATCAGCTTGAGCGCGTCCGTCAGATTCCAGCGTGCCACGCCATAGACCCCGAGATTGCTGGTCTTGGCATGGGCCGATGAGGGCGCGCCGCCCGCGGGCACCGGGCCCAGCGCTTCAGGATTGAAGGTGTTGACATTGATCGGCGTGGCGGACGAGTAGCCCGTGCCCGCGTTCTCGTCGCGGTAGCTCGTGCCGTTGAGGCCCAGCGTCAGTTCGTGCTTGCGCCCCAGCAGCTCGAACGGGCCGGAAGCGTAGATGTCCACCACATTGCTGTGCATCACGGACACATAGTCGCGCTGGCGGCTGCCTATCGACAGGCCGTTGCCGGTGGCGGGGTTGAGGCTGCCCGAGAGACTGCTGAAGTTGCGGATGTCGTTGTTCGTCTTCTGCCACGAATATTTGGCATTGAGGTTCCATTCGCCCGCGAGCTGCTGCGTCAGGCCCACGGTGTACATCGTGTAGTCGCGGATGGAGCGGTGGTCGGCATCGCCCCAGAACGAGTTGCGCGACAGGCCCGCATCGCTGCCGTTGGCCGCGAGCGGCACGCCGAAATGGCCGCGGCTTTCGTCCTTCTGCGTCAGCACGCTGGCGCTGAGCACGGTGCCCGGCGTCAGGTCGGCCTCGACGATGCCATAGAGCGCCTGGCGGTCGCGATACACATAGTCGGTGAACGAATCGCTGGTGTCCGACAGCGCCACCACGCGGCCGCGGACGCGGCCCGAATCGACCAACGCAGCGGAGATGTCGCCCACCACGCGGCGTTCGTTCCACGATCCCACCTGCACTTCTGCCTGGGCCTGGAAGCTGCTGGTCGGGCGCTTGAGCAGCATGTTGACGGTGCCGCCGGGGTTGCCGGAGCCGGACAGCAGGCCGGCTGCGCCCTGCAGCACTTCCACGCGGTCCACGAAGGCGGTGTCATACAGCGGCGAGCGGTTGCCGCTGTCTATGCCTGCGGGCGTGGTCATGCCGTCGACCTGGGCCTGCAGCGCGAAGCCGCGGCTGTAGAAGTAGCTGCCCACACTGCCGCCGTCCATGGCGAAAATGCCGCTCACGGCGCGCAGCGCATCGTCCACCGATGTCATGCCCGCGTCGTCCATCTGCTCGCGCGTGATGACGGTCACGGTCTGCGGCGTTTCGCGCTGCGACAGGTTCATCTTGGTGCTGGTGTTGGAGCTTCTGGCTGCGTAGCTGCCGCTGCCTTCGGTGGTGCCGTTGGGCATGGCCGCGGCGGTGACCGTCACCGCATCCAGCGCGACGCTGGATTGCACGGGCACAGGCGACTTGCGCAGCACATAGGTGGCCCGACCCTGGCTCACCACCTCGTAGCCGCTGCCGCGCAGCAGTTGGGCGAAGCCTTCGCTTTCGGTGTAGCGGCCTTGCAGACCGGCGCTGCGCAGACCGGCCAGCGTCGATTGTTCATAGACCAGCTGTACGCCCGTGGCGGCCGCATATTGCGCCAGCGCATCGGACAGCGGGCCGGGGGCGATGGCATGTGCCGTGGCGCCCGCGGCGGGTTCGGCGGCAATGGCCAGCGGCGCGGCCAGGGTCATGCCCAGGGCGGCACTGCCCAGAGCGGCGCGCATGGCGCCGCTGAGAATGGCAAGCGCAAAGCGTTCGTTGGGCCAGGCGCTGCGTTGGTGTTGGGGTCGCATTGGTTTTCGTCCTTGTATCTGGGCTGGCCTTTGCATCTCAAAGTGCCATTGCTCTGTACACCGAACGAAAGCAAAAAAGTGATCACCTTTGGCGAAAGAATTTTCGCGATGGCTGCTTTTTCTAACGCGGCATCACCGTCACGCTGCCCCGTTCGTGGCGCGCGATGCGCACCGGCAGCGACTGCGCCAGCAGGTCCAGGCTGGCATCGGCGTCTTTCAGCGACACCGCGCCCGAGACCCGCAGTTGCGCCACTTCGGGCGCGCATTGCAGCGCGCCGCCGTGGTAGCGCGCCAGCTCGGTCACCACATCGGTCAGGCGCATGTTCTTGGCGAGCAGCATGCCGCGCTCCCACAGCGCGGCGCTGCTTTGCACCTCGGCGGTCGCGCCTATGTCGACTGCGTTGAAGTCCGCGGCATCGCCTGCGCGCAGCAGCCGGGTCGCACCATCAATGGTCTTGATGCCCACCGCATGCTCGAAGACGGCGACGCGCGTGGTGGCTTCATCGATCCGGCGCACGCTGAAGCGCGTGCCCAGGGCCTGGGCCGTGCCCTGGCGGGTCTGCACCAGAAAAGGCCGGTAGGTGGGCGAGGGGGCGGCATGGGTGGTGACGAGAATCTCGCCTTCAAGCAGCCGTATGCGCCGTTCGCCCGGCGTGAAGCGCACCGCCACGGCGCTGGCTGTGTTGAGCGTGAGCCGCGAGCCGTCGGGCAGCACGATGGAGCGCTGTTCGCCGCGCGCCGTGACTTCGTCGGCCGCCCATTCGCTCCAGCCCAGCTCGCGCCATGCGAGCCAGCTGGCCGGTGCCGCGACGAGCAAGGCGGTCAGCACGCCCAGACTTCTGCGCCGGTTCATCCGCGGCGCGGTGACCAGCGTCTGCTTGCAGACTTCAGGCGGCACCTGCGCAAACGCCCCGAGCATGGCCTGCGCCCGGCCCCAGGCCGCGCCATGCGCGCTGCTTTGCTGGTGCCAGCGGTCGAAAGCGGCTATGTCTTGCGCCGATGGCTTTTCATAGTGCAAGATGATCAGCCAGTCGGCGGCTTCGCTCAGCAAGATCGGGTCGGTGGCAGCGCCGCTCATTGCAGTACGCTCATGCAGCTGACCAGCGCCTTGTGGATATGGCGGCGCACCGTGATCACCGGCATGGACATCTGATCGGAGATCTGCTGCAGCGTTAGACCGTCGAGCTGCGCGAGCAGGAAGATCTTGCGTGTGTTGGGCGCCAGCGCCGCGAGCAGGCGATCGATCTGCAACAAGGCTTCGACAACCAGCAACTGCGCTTCGGGGGAGGGCGCATGCGCTTGCGGAAGGTGGGCAATCGCATCCAGATAGGCCCGCTCCAGTTCGCGCCGGCGCCACAGGTCGATCACCAGTCCCTTGGCCACATGGGTCAGGAACGCGCGCGGCTCCTCGCCCACGGCGGCTTCGCGCGATGACAGCATGAGGCGCACAAACGTGTCATGGGCCAGATCGGCGGCATCGCTCGCGTCCCCGAGGCGGCGCCGCAACCACGACAGCAGCCAGGCGTGGTGATTGGTGTAAAGCGCTTCTATCGGTGAAGCAGATCCGAAGAAGGCCATGCCGTCATGCACCCTCACGTGGTGAAGGTTGATAATTGAGAATCAATCTCAATTATATTCAATTGTAAAGTTGGTGCAAAGCCGGCCGGGGCGGGTTGTTGTCTTCATGCCTACCGGAGCAGCTATCCTTGTGGTGTTTGTCAGCCATCCTGCTGCTGACTGCGCATCGCCAACGCTGCAAAAATTCCATCCCGTGAACAAAGTCTTTGTCAAAGTCCTGGCCGTCGTTTCGGTCGTGGTGGCACTTTATGCAGTGGCCGCCGTCGTCGCCACGTTCACGCAGCTGGCCGCCGCCGCCGATCGCGTCCATCTCGGCGCGGGCCAGCCATTGTTCTGGTCGCTGCTGGCGTTGTTCGGCGCGCTGCTGCTCTATCCGCTGGTACTGCTCTTGCGCCTGCCCAAGGCCATGCAGCCACCCGAAGACGCGTCGTCGCCCGACCACGCTGTCTACAGAGACTGGCTTGAGCGCCATCTCGCCCAGCATCCAGACGCCGCCGTCGCGGCCCTGGCCTCCAGCGGCGATGTTCCTGCGGCCTTGCAGGCATTGAGCGCACGGGCCGATGAGTTCATCCGCGGCACGGCGAGCAATGTCTTCGTCAGCACCGCGCTGCTGCAAAACGGGCGGCTGGACGGGCTGGTGGTGCTGGCGACCCAGCTGCGCCTGATATGGCAGATCGGCGCGCTCTACAACCTGCGTCCCTCGCCGCGCCAACTCTGGTATCTGTACTCCAATGTGGGCGGCGCCATGCTGGTGGCCGCGCAGCTGGAAGAACTCGATTTCACCGAGCTCGCCGGCCCTCTCGTTAGCTCGGTCGTGCCTTCGCTGGCGGCAGCGGTGCCCGGGCTGCAAGGCGTGGGCAACTTGCTGGTCAACAGCCTGGCCAACGGCTCGGCCAATGCCTTCCTGACTTTGCGCGTGGGCCTGATCGCCAAGAGCTACTGCGCTCCGCTGGCAAGGCCTGAACGCGCGGCGGTGCGCAAGAGCGCCACCGTGGCTGCGCTGTCGATGCTGGGCGCGATCACGCAGGAAAAGGGCGGGCAGATCGTGAAGAGCGTATGGGCCGGTGCCGGCAGCGCGGTGGGCAAGGCGGCTGGTGCGGTGGTCGGTGGCGCGAAAAGGGCGACTTCGGCCACCGGCGCGGCGGTGACGGGCGCGGTGTCTTCCGTGGCCGGTGCTGCCGCCGGCGCGTCCAAGGCGGTCGGCAACGCCACGCTGGCCGCCGGTGGCAAGGTGACTGGCGCGGGGCGCAGCATTTCCCACGCCACTTCGGACGTGATCGATTCGACGGCCGGGCTGTTTCAGCGCAAGGAAAAGTTGAACGTGGATCAGCAGTCTGACGCTGCAAAGAAGCCACCCGCGTAAGCGCGGCGCTGCGCAACGAAAAAAGCCAACCGCGCGCGACCATGGTTGGCTTTTTTGGGACCTGGGTCCTGAAATCAATGGTCAGACCCTGATTTCATTGATTTTTTGGCGGAGGCTGTGAGATTCGAACTCACGGACAGTTACCCGTCGGCAGTTTTCAAGACTGCTGGTTTAAACCACTCACCCAAACCTCCGAAGCCTGCGATTTTACACACAGATTGCCGGGCTCAGGCCTTGAGCAGACCCTGGGTCTCGATGAAGGCGATTACCTGGGCCAGGCCTTCCTGGGTCTTGAGGTTGGTCATGACGAAAGGCTTGAGGCCCTTGGGCGTGGTGCGCATGCGCACGGTGTCGGCATGCATCACGTCGAGATTGGCGCCGACGTGCGGCGCCAGATCGGTCTTGTTGATGATGAACAGGTCGC
Source organism: Acidovorax sp. CCYZU-2555 (assembly GCF_018413525.1). Taxonomy (GTDB): domain Bacteria; phylum Pseudomonadota; class Gammaproteobacteria; order Burkholderiales; family Burkholderiaceae_C; genus Comamonas. Next base: position 60,312 of record NZ_JAHCDD010000018.1, on the reverse strand, counting down.
TCTTGGTGATGCCTGGGCCGCCCTTGCGCGGAATCTTCTCGCCCGCGGCGACGTCGATCACGTAGATCGTCAGGTCGGAGAGTTCGGGGCTGAACGTGGCCGCGAGGTTGTCGCCGCCCGACTCGATGAAGACGATGTCGGCATCGGGAAACTCGCCCAGCATGCGGTCTATGGCTTCGAGGTTGATCGATGCGTCCTCGCGGATCGCGGTATGCGGGCAGCCGCCGGTTTCCACGCCCATGATGCGTTCGGCGGGCAGCGCGCCGCTCACGGTCAGCAGGCGCTGGTCTTCCTTGGTGTAGATGTCGTTGGTGATCGCGACCAGGTCGTATTGTTCGCGCATGGCCTTGCAGAGCATTTCGAGCAGCGTGGTCTTGCCTGAGCCCACGGGGCCGCCTATGCCCACGCGCAGCGGGGGCAGCTTCTTGCTGCGGTGGGGGATGTGGTGGAGTGGCGAGTTCATGATCGGAACAGTCGTGAGTACTGGTTTTCATGCTGGGCCGAGAGAATGGCCAGCATGGGCGAAAAGGCCTGGCGCTGCGCGTCGGACAGGGCCAGCGCGTGGTCGACGGCGGCGGGAATGTGGGCCGCGAGCTGCGACAGGATGCGCTGGCCCGCGCTCTGGCCCAGGGGTACGGCCTTGATCGCGGCCTGCACCATGTTTTCGGCCCAGCCGAAGGCGTAGGCCAGCAGCGCGGGGCGCGCCGAGGCGCCGCTGAAATGCGCGGCCAGGGAAAAGGCCAGCGGGTAGCTTGCGTCCTGCGCCGCAAGCCATTCGATGGCGTCCAGGCGCGCGGCGTCGCCGGCATGCTGGTTGCGCAGCCAGGCGATCAGCGAGCGCCCCATTTGTTCGGTCTGCAGGCGCAGCTCGCTGCTTTCGCGCGTCTCGCGCACCCAGGCGTTGAGCGCGGCGATGCGCGTGCGGTCATCGCCGGCCCAGGCGGGCAGGGCCTGGGCAATGGCCGCCATGTCGCCGCGCGCCTGGGTGAGCTGCAATTGCTGCACGATCCAGTGGGCCGCATCGGCCTCGCCTTCGACCCAGCCGCTGCTGATCGCGGCCTCGAGGCCTTCCGAATAGGAGAAGCCGCCAATGGGCAGCGCGGGCGAGGCCAGCCACATCAGCTGCAGCAGGCTGTGCGGCGCGACGGCGGGCGCGGCCTGGGCGGCAGCGGCTGCGGCCTGGCGGCGGCGCCAGGGCGTGGTGGCATTCGGAGGGGGACGAGAGGCCATGGGAGATCAGTGCGCGTGGTTGCAGCCCGGGCCGTGGACATGGCCGTGGTCATGCCCGTGGTCGTGTTCATGCTTGTGCGCGTTGCCATGCGCATGGTGGCTGTGGCCGTCGTTGGTCACATGGCCGCCGTAGGCACCGCCTTCGGGCTCGAACGCCATGTCGGCTGCGACCACGGTCAGGTGCATGCTGCGCAGCATGTCGGCGAGCACATGGTCGGGTTCGATCTTCAGATGGTCGGGCTGCAGTTCGATGGGCACATGGCGGTTGCCCAGGTGGTAGGCGGCGCGCATCAGATCGAAGGGCGTGCCATGCGTGGGGCAGGTGGTGATGTACAGCACTTTCTGCGGCGCGGCGATCACGCGCACCATGGAGCCGTCTTCGGCAACCAGCACATCGCCGCCGCGCACGGCCTGGCCGCGCGGCAGGAAGATGGCCAGCTCGCGGCCTTGCGAGTCAGTCGCCGCGAAACGGCTTTTCTGGCGCACGTCCCAATCCAGTTCGATTGTCGTTGCGCGCTGCAGCAGCACACGGGCCAGGCCTTTGCCTTGGGGGATCAGTTTTTGGATGGAGAGCATTTGGATTCAGTGAACTGGGGACAGGTCAGGGGCGCACTGGAGCGGGTACGTTTCAGGGCGTGTCGACAAAACGTTTTAGCATGTGTCTCATGACCGATCCTATCCCCCATATCCCCAGCAACTGCCCCATGGTCGCCGTTTACGGCACCCTGCGCCGTGGCGGCAGCAACGATATCCGGCGCTGGCAGGCCGATGTGCGCTGGCTCGGGCATTGCCGGCTGCCGGGGCAGCTCCATGACATGGGGCCGTATCCGGGGCTGGTGCTCGATGGCAGTTACAAGGTGCTGGCCGAAGTCTACGAACTCAATCCTGCGCTCGAGCGCGAGCTCGATCGTGTCGAGGAGATATGGCCTGTCGATATCGGCGAATATGCCAAGCACATCGTCGATGTGGAACTGCTGCCGCTGGACGGTGGCCAGTCCCAGCCCGTGTCGGTGCTGATCTATGTCGCGCAGCCCGCGGGAGTGCAGGGACGCGCGGTGATCGACGCCGACGACTGGCTGGCCTGGTGGACGCAGCGGCAAGGCTAGACCCTCAGAACAGGAAGTAGCGCTGCGCCATGGGCAGCGATACCGCGGGTTCGCAGGTCAGCAACTGGCCGTCGGCGCGCACGCTGTACGTTTGCGGGTCGACTTCCATCGCGGGCGTGTAGTCGTTGAGCAGCATGTGGCGCTTGCCAATGCCGCGGATGTTCTTCACGGCCGACAGCGTCTTGGCCAGGCGAAAGCGTTCGCCTATGCCATTGGCCAGGCCCGCCTGCGATACAAACGTCAGCGACGACCGGGCCAGCGCGCCGCCATACGAGGCAAACATGGGCCGGTAATGCACGGGCTGGGGCGTGGGAATCGAGGCATTCGGGTCGCCCATGGCCGCCATCGCGATGCTGCCGCCCTTGAGAATCAGCGCGGGCTTGACGCCGAAGAACGCGGGTTTCCAGACCACGATGTCGGCCCACTTGCCGACTTCCAGGCTGCCGACTTCATGGCTGATGCCGTGGGCGATCGCCGGGTTGATGGTGTACTTGGCGATGTAGCGCTTGATGCGGAAGTTGTCGTGGCGCGCGGTATCGCCGGGCAGGGCGCCGCGCTGCTGCTTCATCTTGTGCGCGGTCTGCCAGGTGCGCAGAATCACTTCGCCGACTCGGCCCATGGCCTGGCTGTCGGAGCTGAACATGCTGATCGCGCCCAGGTCGTGCAGTATGTCCTCGGCGGCAATCGTTTCCTTGCGGATGCGGCTTTCGGCAAACGCCAGGTCTTCGGCAATCGACGGGTCGAGGTGGTGGCAGACCATCAGCATGTCGACATGCTCGTCGAGCGTGTTGATGGTGTAGGGCCGGGTCGGGTTGGTCGAGCTGGGCAGCACGTTTTCCAGGCCCACCACTTTCAGGATGTCGGGCGCATGGCCGCCGCCCGCGCCTTCGGTGTGGAAGGTGTGGATGGTGCGGCCCTTGAACGCGGCCACGGTGTCTTCGACAAAGCCGCTTTCATTGAGCGTGTCGGTGTGGATCGCCACCTGCGTGTCGGTGGCTTCGGCCACATTCAAGCAATTGTCGATGGCCGCGGGCGTGCTGCCCCAGTCCTCGTGCAGCTTGAGGCCGATGGCGCCGGCGTCGATCTGTTCGTGCAGGCCCGCGGGCAGGCTGGTGTTGCCCTTGCCCAGGAAGCCCAGGTTCATGGGGAAGGCGTCAGCGGCCTGCATCATGCGCTCCATGTGCCAGGGGCCGGGCGTGCAGGTGGTGGCAAACGTTCCCGTGGCCGGGCCCGTGCCGCCGCCGATCATGGTGGTGATGCCGCTGGTCAGCGCTTCCTCGATCTGCTGCGGTGCGATGAAGTGGATATGCGTGTCGACGCCGCCGGCCGTCACGATGCAGCCTTCGCAGCTGATGATCTCCGTGCCCGGGCCGATGATGATGTCCACGCCCGGCTGGGTGTCGGGATTGCCGGCCTTGCCGATGGCGACGATGCGCCCGCCCTTGAGGCCGATATCGGCCTTGACGATGCCCCAGTGGTCGACGATCAGCGCATTGGTCAGCACCGTGTCCATTGCGCCTTCGGCGCGGCTGCGCTGGCTTTGCGCCATGCCGTCGCGAATCGTCTTGCCGCCGCCGAACTTGACTTCTTCACCGTAGCTGCCCGCGGCCAGCGTGTAGTCGCGTTCGACTTCAAGCAGCAGATCGGTATCGGCCAGGCGCACGCGGTCGCCCGTCGTGGGCCCAAAGGTTTCCGCATAGGCGCGGCGTTCCATCGTGGCCATGTTCAGTGGTCTCCAGGCTGGTTGTCGAGCGCGCCCTGGACCAGGCCGCGAAAGCCGTAGACCAGGCGCTCGCCCGCGAAATCGACGAGTTCCACCGTGCGCTGCTGGCCCGGCTCGAAGCGCACGGCCATGCCGCTGGCGATGTTCAGCCGCATTCCATGGGCCGCGGCGCGGTCGAAGTCCAGACCCGCATTGGTTTCGGCGAAGTGGTAGTGCGAGCCGACCTGAATGGGCCGGTCGCTGGCGTTGCGCACCAGCAGCGTGGTGCAGCGGCGGCCTGTGTTGAGGGCATGTTCGCCCGCGTCGAGAATCAGTTCACCGGGCACCATGGCTTTTCTCCTCAGGCCAGGCGGGTCAGCATGAACACGCCCAGCGCGGCCGTGGCCGCACCGCCCAGCGCCGTGAGAACGCGGTGGCGTTGCAGCACCGCGCGGCCCAGCAGCATGCCGGCGAGGTGCAGCGTCGCCGAGCCCAGCGCGATGCCGGCCAGCGCGGCAACGGCCGTGAGGCCGGTATCGCCCGCGAGTTCATAGCCGTGGGCCGCGCCGTGGAAGAACGCGAACACGCCGGCCAGCGTGGCCGCCGCGCCCCAGGGCATTTTCTTTTGCAGTGCGAGCAGCAGGCCCAGCACCAGCACCGAAGCCGCGATCATGGGTTCGACGCCAGGCAGTTGCAGGCCGGCGAAACCGGCGAGGGCACCGGCGACCAGCAGCGCGACAAAGGCCGCGGGCGCGCGCCAGGCCGGGCTGGTGGTCAGCGCGCTCCAGGCGCCCACGGCGACCATGGCCGCGAGGTGATCGGCGCCGGTGAACGGGTGCGCAAAGGCGTGCACAGCGGTATCGAGCAGGCCGTGGCTGTGCGCACCGCCCGCGGCCGGGTGGGCAAGGGCGGCAAAGGGCAGCGCGGCGAGGGCTGCGCCGGCGGCGGCGATCAGGGGTTTGACTTGCATGGCGAAGGCTTGAAAAGGGGTTTAGACGATGGGGTCGTGCACGGTGACCAGCTTGGTGCCGTCGGGAAACGTGGCTTCGACCTGGATGTCGGGAATCATTTCGGCGATGCCGTCCATGACATCGGCGCGCGTGAGCACCGTGCGGCCTTCGCTCATCAGCTGCGCCACGGTCTTGCCGTCGCGCGCGCCTTCCATCACGGCCGCGCTGATCAGGGCCATGGCTTCGGGGTAGTTGAGCTTCAGGCCACGGGCCTTGCGGCGCTCGGCCACCAGTGCGGCGGTGAACAGAAGCAGCTTGTCTTTTTCGCGCGGAGTGAGTTCCATGGCTTAGGGGCGGGGACGGTGCAGATAAGGGGTTTGCAGCAAGGTACGTGCCATGCTGCAACATGGCACAGAAGCTGCACGCAGTCGTGTTGCCATGATTCATGCCACTCCTGATCCACACTGCCCGCCATCGGAACCCTTGGGTGCGCCCGCGCAGCAGCGCGTGGTCAAGGTGCGGCGCGACTACAACCGCTGGGTGGCCACCGAGACGCTGGAGGACTACGCGCTGCGCTACACGCCGCAGCGCGCGCGCCGCTGGTCGGAGTGGGGCGTGGCGCATACCGCGTTCGGCGCGGCCTCGTTTCTGGTGCTCGAAGCCGTGGGCGCGACGCTGCTGGTGCAGTACGGCTTCATCAATGCCTTCTGGGCCATCGTCTGCACCGGGCTGATCATCTTTGCCGCGGGCCTGCCGATCAGCGTCTACGCGGCGCGCCACGGCGTCGACATGGATCTGCTCACGCGCGGCGCGGGCTTTGGCTATATCGGCTCCAGCATCACTTCGCTGATCTACGCGAGTTTCACCTTCATCTTCTTTGCGCTCGAGGCGGCCGTGATGGCCTATGCGCTTGAACTTGCACTCGACATTCCACCGCGCTGGGGCTATCTGATCTGCGCGCTGGTGGTGATTCCGCTGGTCACGCACGGGGTCTCGGCGATCAGCCGGCTGCAGGTCTGGACCCAGCCGCTGTGGCTGCTGATGCTGATCGTGCCTTTCGTCTTTGTGCTGATGCACCAGCCTGGGGTGTTTTCCGAAGTTCTGCACTATCCGGGTGCGTCGCAGCAGCGTGAAGGCCTGATGGCAGGCTTCAGTCTGCCTCTTTTTGGTGCTGGATTGACGGTGGGCATTGCGCTGATCACGCAGATGGGCGAGCAGGCCGACTATCTGCGCTTCATGCCGGTGCGCACGCGGGCCAATCGCTGGCGCTGGTGGGGCGCGGTGATGCTGGGCGGGCCGGGCTGGGTGCTGCTGGGCGTGGCCAAAATGCTGGGCGGCGCGCTGCTGGCCTATCTCGCCATTTCGCAGGCCGTGCCGCCCGACCATGCGGTGGACCCTAACCAGATGTACCTCGCGGCCTACAACTACGTGTTCCCCGACTACGGCTGGGCCGTGGCGGCGACGGCGCTGTTCGTCGTGCTGTCGCAGCTCAAGATCAATGTGACCAATGCCTATGCGGGCTCGCTGGCCTGGAGCAATTTCTTCTCGCGCGTCACGCACAGCCACCCGGGGCGCGTGGTGTGGGTGGTGTTCAACACGCTGATCGCCTTCATGCTGATGGAGATGAACGTGTTCCGCGCGCTGGGCGAAGTGCTGGGGCTTTACTCGAATCTGGCGATCGCCTGGATCATGGCCGTGGTCGCCGATCTGGTGATCAACAAGCCCATGGGCTGGTCGCCGCGCGGCATAGAGTTCAAGCGCGCGCGGCTCTACGACATCAACCCGGTGGGCGTGGGCGCGATGGCGCTGTCGTCGCTGCTGTCGGTGGCCGCGCACCTGGGCGCGTTCGGGCCGCTGGCGCAGGCGTTCTCGGCGGTGATCGCGATGCTGGTGGCGCTGATCGCGTCGCCGCTGATCGCCTGGTGGACGCGTGGGCGCTACTACCTGGTGCCCGACGCCGCCCAGGCCGTGGAGCCTGCAGGCTGCGCGGCGCTGCGCTCTGCGGGCCCGCCGCGGCTGCAGCGCTGCGTGGTCTGCGAGCGCGAATACGAAGCGCCCGACATGGTGCATTGCCCGGCCTACCAGGGCGGCATCTGTTCGTTGTGCTGCACGCTGGACGCGCGCTGCGGCGATCTGTGCCGGCCCCAGGCGCATCTCGCCGTGCAGTGGCGCGCGGCCGCGCGCCGGCTGCTGCCGACGAGCATGTGGCGCCTGCTCGACAAGGGGCTGCTGCACTTTGTGCTGCTGATGCTGCTGATCGTGCCCACGCTCGCCGCGGTGATCGGTCTGCTGTATCTGCTGGAGCTGCAGACGCATGCGCGCAGCCTGCCGGTCAATGCGCTGCCCGGGGCCGAAGCCGTGCTGCAGACCGTGCTGCTCAAGGTGGGCGTGGGCCTGCTGCTGGTCTCGGGCGTCGTCGCCTGGTGGCTGGTGCTGGCCCAGCACAGCCGCAAGGTCGCGCAGCAGGAGTCGAACCGCCAGACCGGCCTGCTGGTGCGCGAAATCGCGCTGCACCGCGCCACCGACGGCCAACTACAGCAGGCGCGGCGCGCGGCCGAGGATGCGCGCACCGTGGCCGAGGACGCGCGCCGCGCGGCCGATCTCGCCAACCAGGCCAAGAGCCGCTACATCAGCGCCATCAGCCACGAGCTGCGCACGCCGCTCAACAGCATCCTGGGCTATGCCCAGCTCATGGGTGAAGACGCCGAAGTGCCGCCGCACCGGCGCCAGGCGGTGGCCGTGATACGCCGCGGCGGCGAGCATCTGCTGTCGCTGATCGAGGGCACGCTGGACATCGCGCGCATCGAATCGGGCAAGCTCGCGCTGCAGGTCCAGCCCATGCAGTTCGCCGCGGGCCTGCAGGAGATGGCCGGCATGTTCGAACTCCAGGCCGCGGCCAAGGGCTTGAACTTCCACTACGAACCCGAAGGCGCGCTGCCGGAGTGGGTGCGCACCGATGAGAAGCGCCTGCGCCAGATTCTGTTCAACCTGCTGGGCAATGCCATCAAGTTCACGGCGCGCGGCGCGGTCACCTTGCGCGTGCGCCACAGCCGGCAGATGGCCTATGTGTCGGTGATCGATACCGGCCCGGGCCTGAGCGAAGCCGAGCAGGCCCAGGTCTTCGAGCCGTTCGCGCGCGGCTCGGGCGCGCAGTCGAGCGCGGGCGCGGGCCTGGGCCTGACCATGGCCAAGATGCTGACCGAGTTGATGGGCGGCGCGCTGAGCGTGAGCAGCCAGCCGGGCCAGGGCGCGTCTTTTCATATCCGCCTGTTCCTGCCGTCGCTCGAACGCGGGCCGGCCCAGCTGCCCGCCGTGCCGCGGCCCGTGGGCTATGCGGGCGCGACGCGCCGGCTGCTGGTCGTCGACAACGAGGAGGCCGACCGCGAACTGCTGGCGCAGCTGCTGGTGCCGCTGGGCTTTGCGGTGCAGCACGCGGCCAACGGACAGGAGGCGCTGGCGCTGCTGGCCGCGGGCTACCGCCCGCAGGCGATCTTCATGGACCTGGCGATGCCGGGAATGGACGGCTGGGAATGCCTGCGCCAGCTGCGCCAGATGCCGCTGGGCGAAGTCGCCTGCGCCATTGTTTCGGCCAATGCCTTCGACCGTGAAATGCCCAACGACGTAGGCATCACGCCGCAGGACTTCCTGGTCAAGCCGGTGCGCCACAGCGAGCTGCTGCAGTGGCTCGAAGACCGGCTTGAACTTGTGTGGCGCAGTGCGCCGCTGCCGGCGCCCGTCACGCTGTGCCAAGACACCGATACCGGGCTCGACGGCATACCCGCCGCGGCGCTCACGGCCTTGCGCCAGGCGATCGAATGGGGCTATGTGCGCGGCGTGGTGCAGGCGCTGGCCCAGCTCGCCCAGGACTACCCACAGGCCGCGCCCGCGTGGCGCAGGCTGCAGGCCCAGGCCCAGCAATTCCAGTTCGAGGCCATGGCCCAGCAATTGAACGCGCCTGGCGCCGCAGAGACAAAGGTCTGATGATGGATTTCCCCCCCGTTCCCGTACGCGACGCCAACCTGGTGCTGATCGTCGACGATGTGCCCGACAACCTCGCGATGCTGCACGACGCGCTCGATGCCGCGGGGTATATCGTGCTGGTCGCGACCAGCGGCGAAGCCGCGCTGGCGCGCGCCGCCCAGGCCCTGCCCGACATCGTGCTGCTCGACGCGATGATGCCCGGCATGGACGGATTCGAAGTCGCGCGCCGCCTCAAGGCCGACGCGCACACGGCCCCGATTCCCATCGTCTTCATGACCGGCCTGACCGAGACCGAGCACCTGATCGCCGCGCTCGCGGCCGGCGGCGTCGACTATGTGACCAAGCCCATCAAGCCCGCCGAAGTGCTGGCGCGCATGGGCGTGCACCTGGGCACGGCGCGGCGCGCGCGCGCCCAGCAGCAGCAGGCGGTGCAAGCGCGCAGCGCGCTGGACGCGTTCGGCTATGCGAGCCTCACGGTGCGCATCACCGACGGCCGCGTGCTGTGGCAGACGCCGCTGGCGCGCGAACTGCTGCGCCGCCACCTCGGGCTCGAAGGCCTGCGCGCCGTGCTGCCCGACGACATCACGTCGTGGATTCAACGCCAGCAGCCCACGCTGGCGCTGCAGCTCGAGCCGCCGCGCTGGACCTTCGATACGGGCTTGGGCCCCGTGGTTCTGCGCCTGCACCCGCCTTCGCCCGAAGCCGAAGACGGCGAGCTGCTGCTGGTGATGCGCGAGGAGTCGGATCTCGCGGCGCGCGAGACGCTGCGCCAGGGCTTTGGCATCACCGCCAAGGAAGCCGAAGTGCTCTATTGGCTGGCCCAGGGCAAGATCAACCGCGACATCGCCGACATCGTCGGCTGCAGCCCGGCGACGGTGAAGAAGCACCTCGAACGCATCTTCGCCAAACTGGGCGTGGAGACGCGCACCGCGGCCGCGGCGATGGCGATGGCGCGCCTGCCGGCGTGATGAGGATTGGCAATCCGCATCATCCAGATTTACAACCCACGGCGGGGGCCGCGCTGTCTACACTGGCCTTCATGACGCAAGAAACTTCCAATTCCCCCGCGCCCCAGAGCCTCGACGATGCAACGCTGGCCTTTGCCGACAAGGTGTTCGACGCCGCGCGCCAGGGCGACGCCCACAGCCTCGCGCAATGGCTGGCCGCGGGCCTGCCGCCCGATCTGCGCAACGCCAAGGGCGACAGTCTGCTGATGCTCGCCAGCTACCACGGCCATGCGGCCGCGGCCGCCGTGCTGCTGCAGCACGGCGCCGACGCGGCGCTGGCGAATCTGCGCGGCCAGACGCCGCTGGCCGGCGTGGCGTTCAAGGGCGATCTGGCGATGGCCGAGTTGCTGCTGGACCATGGCGCCGGCGTCGACAGCCCCTCGCCCGACGGCCGCACGCCGCTGATGTTTGCCGCGATGTTCAATCGCCTCGACATCATGCAGCTGCTGATCGCGCGCGGCGCGCGGGTCGATGCGACCGATGCGCAAGGCACGACGCCACTGGGCTGCGCGCTGGCGATGGGCGCGCAGGAGGCGGTGGCGGTGTTGCGTGGGCAGGGTGGTTAGGGCACGCCTCACCCCCCGTTCGTCCTGAGCCCGTCGAAGGATGAACGGCCTGCGCTCGGATGCTCCCCGGGCCGCAGATGCCTCACCTCGATCACGACCATTCGCCTTGATGCGTCGTCCAGCAATTGATCGATCTTCCGGCAATTTTCCCCATCCAGATTTGCATTCCACTCATCCAGCATGAGCAAGGTCGGCGCCATGGAAAGCGCATTCTCGATGTCCTTGACGCGTCGCTGACCCGTCGAAAGGCCGTTGTCGGCTTCGAGAAAACCGGTCTCCGCGCCAAGGAGCAGCGCATCGACCCGCATCTCCTTGATGCGCTTGAGCAAGGTGGACTTGCCCGAGCCATTGGCCCCGGTCACGGTCCAGCGCCCGCGCGGAAGCTTGTTTTGCCGCAATGCCTCCAGCAGTTCGGCAGGCGCCCACTGCCTTTGTGGGCCTTGTATGGAAATGGCTTGCAGCGACACCTCGTGCATGTCGAATTTTTCCAGCGTGGCGCAAAAGCCATCGAGATTGCGCAGTTTGGCCCTGACCAGAAAGAACTGGCTCAGCGAGACGCTCAGCGCATGCACATTGCCAAACACCTGAAGGCTGCGCGGAAGAAGTGCGACCAGCGCGCCGGCAATGGTTGCGGTGAACAGATCGGTGAAGCGCAACACACCCATCAATGCGAGTGTCGAAAAGACGATGGGGCCGCAGGCGATCATCTGCTCCAGCAGCACATACCGGTTGAGCTCGCCAAAGTAGCGCTGCATTTTGGCGTCCAGCGTGCGCAAGCCTTGCGAGCGCATTTCGGGAGAGCCAAAAAGAGCGCGGTTCCACGTCGGCTCTATGGCCAGCAGCGCAGCCAGGCGGCGCCGCTGCATGGCGTTCGCCAGGATTTCAATTCTCGGACGCAGCAGCAGGACGAGAACCAACGCCACCACCAGCGAACCAGTGATGGCCGCTGCAATTTCCCAGCCCAGGGCCAAATGGAACACCGCCAGCGTGAAAAGAATATTGAGGCCCACCGACAGCATCTCGAGATGAAAGTTGCAGGCATGCACGATGGTGGACAGTGCCTCACCACCCAGCCATTGGGCGATGGATTTTCGGTTGTCATCCGATGCGTACTGCAGGCTCTGGGTCGCATCGCGAAGGGTGGCTTCGGTGTAGTTGTGCCAGATTCGGTTGGCTGCGCGCGCGCTCAGCAAGCTTGCCGCCGAGCTGGTTGCATAGGCCAGCAGAGCGAAGCCGAAGAACAGCGAGATCTCGCGCAGCACGCGATCGATGTTGCCAAGGGCCAGCGCTGTACCTGCCCGGGCGATGAAGTAGGTGGAGAACGCGAGCAGCAGTTGCTGGGCCAGCGTCAGGCCCAGGGCTGAAACAAAGCGCGGGTCACGGATCAGCATGGTTTGTGCAAACCGACGAAAGCTATTGCGGACTTGGATACTGAATCGATGTTGCCGTGGTGTGATGCCGGAAGATGCCGCGTTTGGACCTCAGGTCGTCCACCGTTCGACGCGACCAGCCCGCATTTCCCGCCCCATACGCCATCCGGCGTATATCTAAAAAGCGGCCCCCTCCCTAGCATTGGTCCCATGGTGCTGAACAAAGCCGATGGCTTTCGCAGCACCTGTCCAACCACCTCAGGAGCCGCTGACCATGCATCGTCGTTTCACCCTTCAATCCCTTGCTGCCGCGGCAGCCGTTGCCGGCCTGGGTTTCGGTGCCATGCCGGCATGGGCCGCGGACACCATCAAGGTCGGTGTGCTGCACAGCCTGTCGGGCACGATGGCGATTTCGGAAACCGTGCTCAAGGACACGGTGCTGATGGCCATCGATGAAATCAACGCCTCGGGCGGCGTGCTGGGCAAGAAGCTCGAGCCTGTGGTCGTCGACCCGGCATCGAACTGGCCGCTGTTCGCCGAGAAGGCCAAGCAGTTGCTGGGCCAGGACAAGGTCGCCGTGATCTTCGGCGGCTGGACCAGCGTGAGCCGCAAGTCGGTGCTGCCCGTGGTCGAGGAAATGAACGGCCTGCTGTTCTACCCCGTGCAGTACGAAGGCGAGGAACTGTCGAAGAACGTGTTCTACACGGGCGCGGCGCCCAACCAGCAGGCCATTCCTGCGGTCGATTACCTGATGAGCAAGGACGGCGGCGGCGCCAAGCGCTGGGTGCTGCTGGGCACCGACTACGTCTACCCGCGCACCACCAACAAGATCCTGCGCGCCTACCTCAAGACCAAGGGCGTGAAGGACAGCGACATCGACGAGAAGTACACGCCGTTCGGCCACAGCGACTACCAGACCATCGTTGCCGACATCAAGAAATTCAGCCAGGGCGGCAAGACGGCCGTGGTGTCGACCATCAATGGCGACTCCAACGTGCCGTTCTACAAGGAACTGGGCAATGCGGGCCTCAAGGCCACCGACGTGCCCGTCGTCGCCTTCTCCGTGGGTGAGGAAGAGTTGCGCGGCGTGGACACCAAGCCGCTGGTCGGCCACCTGGCCGCCTGGAACTACTTCATGTCGATCAAGAACCCCGAGAACACGGCGTTCATCAAGAAGTGGAGCGACTACGCCAAGGCCAAGAACATCGCCGGCCACAAGGACCGTCCGCTGACCAACGACCCGATGGAAGCCACCTACATCGGCATCCACATGTGGAAGCAGGCCGTCGAGAAGGCCAAGTCCACCGATGTGAACAAGGTGATCGCCGCCATGGCCGGCCAGACCTTCAAGGCGCCCAGCGGCATCGTCAGCAAGATGGACGAGAAGAACCACCATCTGCACAAGAACGTGTTCATCGGCGAGATCAAGGCCGACGGCCAGTTCAACGTGGTCTGGAAGACGCCCGCACCGGTGAAGGCCAAGCCATGGAGCCCGTACATCCCAGGCAACGACAAGAAAAAAGACGAACCCGAGAAAAAGTAAGGCACCCCCTGAGCCGCTCACGCGGCTTCCCCCTCTCAACCTTCGGTGGAGGGGGACGGCAGCCTCGGTGCGGGGCGGCCCTTCCTCGCTGCCCCCTTGCTGGGGCGCGCCAGTTGCAAAGACTGGGGGTAGGGCACTCGGCATGGATAAATTACTTCGGAATCGGCACCACCATGCTTGGAAACTTTCTGACCACCGGCTTGCGCCCGGCCCTCGCAGCCCTGCTGCGCCGGGCGGCGCTGGCCTGTGCGCTGCTGGGCGCCACGGCCGCACAGGCGCTCACGCCCGCGCAGGCGCTGGCGATGGCGCAGGGCGACTCGGACGCGCGCATCGCCGCCATCCAGTCGGCACTGCAGCAACCCGACGCCACCTTGGCCCCTTACCTGCGCGCGCTTGCCGATGATGCGGTGGTCGTCGCCGACGGCCGCGCGCTGGTGGTGCGCAACGGCCAGGTCAGCGACCCGGCCACGGGCGCGGCCACCGCGCTGCCCGAAGGCGCGGAAGATGTCATGAACAACAACCGGCTGCGCGGCGAGATCTCTGCCGCGCTGGCCGCGCTCAATCTGTTTGCGCCCGACACCGCGCTGCGCCGCGACGCTGCGCAGGCGATGCTCAAGCAGGCCTCGCCCGCGGCGATTCCTCTGCTCGAACGCGCGCTGGCCGAGGAAAAGGACAGCGCCGTGCGCCAGTCGCTGGAACTCGCGCGCTCGGCCGCGCTGCTGGGCAGCGACCACGTCGACCAGCGCCGCGAAGCGGCCGGCTCGCTGGGCGAAAGCGGCTCGCCGCAGGCCCGCCTGCTGCTGCAGACGCGGCTGTCCGAAGAGAGCGACGAGAAGGTGCAGGCCCAGCTACGGCGCTCGCTGGCCCAGGTGGACGACCGCCTGGCCTGGGGCGAACGCCTGGGCGTGGTGTTCACGGGCATCAGCTTGGGCTCCATCCTGCTGCTGGTCGCGCTGGGCCTGGCGATCACCTACGGGCTGATGGGCGTGATCAACATGGCGCATGGCGAGCTGATGATGATCGGCGCCTATGCGACCTACATGGTGCAGAACCTGTTCCAGACCTATTTCCCGGGCGCGTTCGACTGGTACCTGCTCGCTGCCGTGCCGCTGTCGTTCCTGGCCGCGGCCGCCGTGGGCGCGCTCATGGAGCGCTCGGTGCTGCGCTTTCTCTACGGCCGCCCGCTTGAAACACTGCTTGCGACCTGGGGCATCAGCCTGGTGCTGATGCAGACCGTGCGCACCTTGTTCGGAGCGCAGAACGTGGGTGTTGAAAACCCGGTCTGGATGAGCGGCGGCTGGCAGCTGCTGCCCAACCTCACACTGCCGCTCAATCGCCTGGTGATCATCGTCTTCGCGGCCGCGGTGCTGCTGGCCATGGCCTGGACCATCAGCCGCACGCGCCTGGGACTGTTCGTGCGCGGCGTGACGCAGAACCGCGCCATGGCCGCCTGCATGGGCGTGAACACGGCACGCGTCGACACCATGGCCTTTGCGCTGGGGTCTGGCGTAGCCGGCCTTGCGGGCTGCGCGCTGAGCCAGGTGGGCAATGTGGGCCCCGACCTGGGACAGAGCTACATCGTCGATGCCTTCATGGTCGTGGTGCTGGGCGGCGTGGGCCAGTTGCTGGGCACGGTCTATGCGGCGCTGGGTCTGGGCATCCTGGGCAAATTCCTCGAGGGCTGGACCGGAGCGGTGCTGGCCAAGATCGCGGTGCTGGTGTTCATCATCATATTCATCCAGAAGCGGCCGCAAGGCATCTTCGCAATGAAAGGCCGCAGCGCGGAGGCTTGAAATGCAGCTGAATTCTTCTTCTCCCTCTCTCGTGCTGCCCGGCCCCAAGCCCCTGCTCACGCGCACCGGCTGGTCGGTGTTTCTCGCCGCGCTGGTGGTCATCTGCGCCGTCGCGCCGTTGCTCAATCTGTGGGTGCCCGCGGGCAGCGCCTTCCATATGTCCGACTACGCGGTCTCGCTGATCGGCAAGATCATGTGCTACGCGATCTGCGCGCTGGCCATGGACCTGATCTGGGGCTACGCGGGCATTCTGAGCCTGGGCCACGGCCTGTTCTTCGCGCTCGGCGGCTATGTGATGGGCATGTACCTGATGCGCCAGATCGGCGCCGACGGCAACTCGGGCAGCGCCTTGCCCGACTTCATGGTCTTCCTCGACTGGAAGGAACTGCCCTGGCACTGGCAGCTCAGCGACAGCTTTGTCGCCACGCTGTTCCTGATCGTGGCCGTGCCCGGCTTCGTGGCTTTCGTGTTCGGCTACTTCGCCTTCCGTTCGCGCATCAAGGGTGTGTATTTCTCGATCATCACCCAGGCGCTGACCTATGCGGCGATGCTGCTGTTCTTCCGCAACGAGACGGGTCTGGGCGGCAACAACGGCTTCACCGATTTCAAGCGCATCCTGGGCGTGGCGATCGCGACGCCGGAAATGCGCATGTTCCTGTTCGTTCTCACGGGCTGCGTGCTGCTGGGCTGCTACCTGTTCGCGCGCTGGCTGGTGCAAAGCAAGTTCGGCCGCGTGCTGCAGGCGATTCGCGACGCCGAAACGCGCGTGATGTTCTCGGGCTATTCGCCGCTGCCCTACAAGCTCACGATCTGGTGCATCAGCGCCATGATGTGCGGCATCGCGGGCGCGCTCTATGTGCCGCAGGTGGGCATCATCAACCCCGGTGAAATGAGCGCCGCGAACTCGATCGAGATGGCGGTGTGGGCTGCGGTCGGCGGGCGCGCGAGCCTGATCGGCCCCATCGTCGGCGCGTTCATCGTCAACGGCGCCAAGAGCTGGCTCACCGTCAGCGCGCCCGAGTTCTGGCTCTATTTCCTGGGCGCGCTGTTCATTGCCGTGA
The DNA here is from genome assembly GCF_018413525.1 of Acidovorax sp. CCYZU-2555. Lineage (GTDB taxonomy): Bacteria > Pseudomonadota > Gammaproteobacteria > Burkholderiales > Burkholderiaceae_C > Comamonas. The sequence goes on along the minus strand of NZ_JAHCDD010000018.1, from coordinate 44,003 downwards.
CCTTGTTCCTGCCGCAGGGCGTGGTGGGCTGGGTGCGGCAATTGCGACTGGGTCGCCGCGCCAAGCCCGAAGAAGGAGGTGGGCAATGACACCCGACCAAATGGAAGCCGGCGCCGAGCGCCTCGAAGCCCTCGCGGTGCGCCGCGCGGCGCAGCAGCAGGGCGACTCGGGCGGGCGCAGCGCGAGCTACGCGCGCGCGGCCGTGCCCGGCGAAGTCGACGTGACGCACGGGCGCATTCTGTACCTCGAAGATGTGCATGTGAGCTTCGACGGCTTCAAGGCGATCAACGGCCTGAGCCTGGACATCGCGCCCGGCGAGCTGCGCTGCATCATCGGCCCGAACGGCGCAGGCAAGACGACGATGATGGACATCATCACCGGCAAGACCCGGCCCGATCGCGGCACGGTGTTCTTCGGCTCGACCATCGATCTGCTGCGCCACAACGAACCCGAGATCGCCCAGCTGGGCATTGGCCGCAAGTTCCAGAAGCCCACGGTGTTCGAAAACCTCACGGTGTTCGAGAACCTAGAACTCGCGCTGAAGACGCACAAGGGCGTGCGCCACTCGATGTTCTTTCGCCTCGACAGCGCGCAAAAGGACCGCCTCGCCGAAGTGCTGCACACCATCCATCTCGCCGATGCGGTGCGGCGCATGGCCGGCGTGCTGAGCCACGGCCAGAAGCAGTGGCTGGAAATCGGCATGCTGCTGATGCAGGAGCCCAAGCTGCTGCTGCTCGATGAACCCGTCGCCGGCATGACCGACGAGGAAACCGTGCGCACCGCCGAACTGTTCCTGCGCCTCAAGGGCCAGCATTCGCTGATGGTGGTCGAGCACGACATGTCGTTCATCGCCGCGATCTCCGAGAAGGTCACGGTGCTGTGCGACGGCGCGGTGCTGGCCGAGGGCCCGCTGGCCCAGGTCCAGGCCGATGAACGTGTGGTCGAGGTCTATCTGGGGCGCTGAGTCGCCTGCACACATCATGCTTAAAGTCCAGAACCTTCACCAGTACTACGGCGGCTCGCACATCCTGCGCGATGTGAGCCTTTGCGCCGAACCCGGCCAGGTCACCGTGCTGCTGGGGCGCAACGGCGTGGGCAAGACCACGCTGCTCAAGAGCCTGATGGGCCGCGTGCCGATTCGCAGCGGCTCCATCGAATGGCAGGGCCGCCAGATTGCGGGCCTCACGCCCTACGAACGCGCGCGCGCGGGCATAGGCTTCGTGCCCCAGGGGCGCGAGATCTTCGGGCGCCTCACGGTGCAGGACAACCTGCGCATGGGCCTGGCCTATTGCAGCGCGTCCACGCCGATTCCGCCCGATCTGTTCGAACTGTTCCCCGTGCTCGCGCAGATGCTGCAGCGCCGCGGCGGCGATCTTTCGGGCGGCCAGCAGCAGCAGCTCGCGATCGCACGCGCGCTCGCTCCCGGGCCCAAACTGCTGATTCTCGACGAGCCCACCGAAGGCATTCAGCCGAGCATCATCAAGGACATAGGCCGTGTGATCCGCATGCTTGCGCGCGAGCGCGGCATGGCCGTGCTGCTGTGCGAGCAGTACTACGACTTTGCCGAGGAGTTGGCCGACCAGTACCTGGTGATGCAGCGCGGCGCGGTGATCGCCCAGGGGCCGGGCAGTGAGATGCAGGAAAAAGGCATACGCCAGCTGGTGGCGATTTGAGGGAGTGAGCTCCCCGTTCGTGGTGAGCCTGCCTGCGCGGCCCGGTCGAACCATGAACGCCCAATCCTCATGACTTGAGCGCAGGCCGTTCATCCTTCGACGCGGCCGGCGAGGCAGGCTCAGGACGAACGGGTAGCCGGAAATCAGCCCCCCGGTCCCGCCTCCCCCAGCGAAATCCCGATATCCCGCGCCATCACCAGCAGGCTGTGGTCCAGCGCGATGGTGCGCTGCACATTCGCCACTTCGGAAATTTCTACGCTGGTGATTTCACCGCCCTGCAGCGTGACCATGCGGCCGAACTGGCCGCGTATCACCAACTGCGCCGCGTGGTGGCCGAAGCGCGTGGCGAGCACGCGGTCGAAGGGCGTGGGATCGCCGCCGCGCTGCACATGGCCCAGCACCGTGGTGCGGACTTCGCTCTTGAGATGCGGCTGCAGCCGTTCGCGCAGCACATGGCCCACGCCGCCCAGGCGCACCGGGTCGGGACTGTGCGCCACGCGCTCGCGCACGGTCTGGCTCGCGCCGCTTTCCTTTGCTCCTTCGCCTATGCAGATGATGGTGTAGCGCTGGCGTTCCTCGCGCGCGCGGCACACGTCGATCACGGCTTGCAGGTCGTAGTCGATTTCGGGCAGCAGGATGATGTCGGCTGCACCCGCGATGCCAGACTCGAGCGCGAGCCAGCCCGCGTGCCGGCCCATGGTCTCGACGATCATCACGCGGTGGTGGCTCATGGCCGTGCTCTCTATGCGCCGCAGGCTGTCCGTGACGGTGGCCACGGCGGTGTCGAAGCCGAAGCTGCGCTCGCAGTTGGCAATGTCGTTGTCTATGGTCTTGGGCACGCCCACGCAGCGCAGGCCGACTTTCTCCAGCCCATGGGCCAGGCTCATCGTGCCGTCGCCGCCAATTGCCACGACCACATCCAATCCCAGCGCCTGGATGTTTCTGCCGGTCTGCGCCAGCGTCGCCGCGTCGCGCAGCGGGTTGGCGCTGTTGCTGGTGCCCAGGATGGTGCCACCCTGGTGCAGGATGCCCGAGACTTCGTCCCAGGCCAGCGGCTTGACGCGCGGGTTCTCGCCCATCAGGCCTTCGAATCCGTCGGCAATGCCCAGCACTTCGGCGTTGCCGTGGTGGATCAGCGATTTGGTGACCGCGCGGATCACGGCATTGAGTCCGGGGCAGTCGCCGCCCCCGGTGAGTATGGCTACGCGCATGGCAAAAGAGCTTCTTTGTTCATTGGGGGCAGGCCGGTTGAGGCGCAGGGGATCAATGCATTTTGCCCCAGACCATGGCCTCCGGTGCCGGTGTCAGGCGCAGATTTTTGCGGCCTGCGCCGGGCCCGGGAAAGCGTTGCGTTGGAACTTGTATTGACGCTGCGTGACTCACGGACATGGCAGCCATTCGCCATGCCGCGGCTTGCGCGCAAACGACCTTGAGGAAATACCATGAACGACCATATCAACCGCCTGCTGACCGATTTTGGCAATGCCCTGGGCCTCGAAGGCCTGGCGCTCGATGAAAACGGCTACTGCTGCCTGAGCTTTGACGACGTCGTGGTGAATATCGAGTCCGTGGGCGACAGCTCCCTGGTGCTGCTGTACAGCAGCCTGGGCGTGCTGTCCGCCGATGCCGGCCCCGAAGCCTGCCGTCGTCTGCTCGAAGCCAACTACTTCTTTCATGGCACGGGGGGCGCGACGATAGGCCTGGACGGCCCTACGGGCGGCGTCGCCATCACGCGTGTCGTGGATGCTGCGGGCATGGAGGTGCTGGACTGGGAGGCCGTGATCAAGGCTTTTGTCGATGCGGCCGAAAGCTGCGCGGCGCTGTTTGATGCCGCGCCCGCAGCCGCGGCTGAGGCAGCCGCCGCGCCTTCGCGCTTCGAGCAGTTCATTCGCGGCTAACGCAGGAGCAGCCCATGTCGAGCATTCAATCTTCCGGGCCCAGTCTTGCCAGTTTCCAGGCTCTGGCGAAATCCGGCGAAGCGGTCGCGCTCAAGGGCGGCACGCTGCAATCCACGACTTCGGCAAAGCAAGGCTTCTTCACCCGGGTGATGAATTGGCTGCGGGGTGAATCGTCGACCAAGGTCAACCAGGACACCAAGAGCGCCTTCATTGCCTCGATCAGCAAGGGCCTGAGCCAGAAGGGTCTGGAAGACGTGCTGCGCCGCGGGGGCTTCGACGCCGACAGCAGCAAGCCATTAACCAGCCGCGAGATCATCGATGTGTCGAATGCCAGGTCCCAGCTGCTCGATGGCAACCGTGAGCTCAAGAAACTGATGGCCGAAATGAAGCCGCTGATGGCGGACCTCAAGAAGAAGGAGGCGGTCCACGCGCAAAAGACCAAGCTGTGCCAGCAGTCGCCCAATGAGCGCAACTACCGGGCCATGAAAGCTGCGGGGGATGAGGTGCGGGCCGCGCGCGCGCTGACGATGGCTCAGACCGAAAAGATCCGGGCGCGGGCCTAGCCGCACAAGCCCGGGCGGGCTACATGGCCCAGATGCGCGGCGCCACGGCAGCCATGTCCCAGAAATGCGTGCGCCATAGCCGCCATACCTGCTGCCACAGCTGCATCACGGGCTCGACCATGGGTGCGAGCGCGCGCAGCACGATCATCTGGTCGTGCGGGCTGGTCACGCCGCAGCGGGGCGCGAGCGCATGGCTTTCGATCAGCGTGCGCGTCATCTCCAATGCGGCTTCGCGGCGCTCGCGCGCGATCGCGCTGCCGCTGACGAAGAACAGCGAGGCCAGGCAGCGCTGGCCGGCCAGGCCCAGCGGGCCGTCCATCAGCAGCGCGTCGCCCGCGGCCAGCGTGCCATGCTCCAGCCATTGGCCGGGCAGTTCCAGGTGCTGGGTATAGCGGCCGGCGGCAAAGGGCAGGCCTGCGTGGGGCAGGCCCAGCGCCGTCATGTCCCAGCCTATCAACTCGGCGCCCGGTGCGAGCTGCAACTCCAGCCGGTTGTGCGCGTCGCAGCCGCTGTAGGCGATGTTTTCCAGCGGCAGCCATTCCATGCGCGCGCCGGCGTCCAGCGTCAGGCGCGTGTCCTGCAGCGCGGGCGCGCCATTGGCGCGGTAAAAGCGCGTCGCCCCCGGCGTGGTGACCAGTGCATGGGCGCCGCTCGCCACGTGCGCGCGGATGTCGAGCGTGTCGCCGCTGACCAGGCCGCTGGGCGGATGCACCAGCACGTTGTGGCACACCGCATCGCCTTCGGGGTAGAGGCTGCGCAGCACGCGCAGCGGGCCGTTGTGGCGGTGGTGCACCACGCTGCGGCCGTGCGAAACGGCATAGTCGAGTTCAAGTTCTGCAAGCCAGGCCATGGGGGAAATCCAAACAAATCCAGATACCCCAGGATAAGCAAGAAGCGCGCCGCATGCACTGTTGTGGTGCCGGCCGGGGTTCAGTTGCCCCAATAGCCCGCGTGGGGTTCCAGCGCTTCCTCGGTCAGCATGGGCCCTATGCAGGCGATGGGCTGGGGCGCGAGCGCCAGCAGTTCGGCCGCGGCCATGCTGCTGCGAAAGCTGTCGATGCGCTGGCCGCAGAGCTGGCGCAGATGGTCGTTGGCCAGGCCGTAGACCACGCGGCGTATGCCGCTGCACAGGATGGCGCCTGCGCACATCATGCAGGGCTCGGCCGACGCATAAAGAGTCGCCTGCGCCAGGCTTTCGAGCTGGGCCGGCGTGCGCAGCTGGCGCAGCGCGTTGATTTCGGCATGTCCCGTGCAGTCACCGCTTTCGCTGATGTTGCAGTAGGCCTCGGCCAGCAGCTGCCCTTCGGCCGAGACGATGACCGCGCCAAAAGGCCGGTTGCCGCGCGCCCGCGCCGTCGCCGCCCATTGGAATGCCAGCCGCAGCAAGTCCTCGTCCCTGGCCTGTGGTGCAAGTGAAAGTTGCGACGGGTGTTGGGCAGGCTGGGTCAAGGCATGTCTCCGGTATGGGCGGGCGGCATGGAATGGCGGCGGGGCGGCGGATGCTCAGTGGTTGTTCGAGCCGCGGTGGGCCCAGCCGGTGGTGCGCTTTTCGACCCAGCTGAACAGTTCGTACATCGCCATGGCCATCGCGCCGACGACCAGCAGGCCGGCGAAGGCCAGGCCCATCTGCATCGACGAGCCCGCCGAGATCAGCAGATAGCCTATGCCTTCATTGGCGGCCGTCATTTCCGAGACCGTGGTGCCGACGAAGGCCAGCGTGATCGCGACCTTGAGCGAACCGTAGAAGTAGGGCATGGAGCGCGGCAGGCCGACCTTGGTCAGCACGTCCCAGCGCTTGGCGCCGAGCACGCGCAGCACGTCTTCGAGTTCGGGCTCGAGCGTGGCCAGGCCGGTCGCGATGTTGACCATGATGGGAAAGAAGCTGATCAGGAACGCGGTCAGGATGGCCGGGCCTGCGCCAATGCCGAACCAGACCACGAGAATCGGCACGAACGCGGCCTTGGGCAGCGCATTGAAAGCCGTCATCAGCGGGTACAGCGCGGCATAGGCCAGGCGCGAACTGCCGATCAGAAAGCCCAGCAGCACGCCGACGACGATGGCCAGGCCGAAGCCGGCCATCGTCACCCAGTAGGTGCGCCAGGCATGCATGGCGATCACGCCGCTGAACTCGACGAACTGCGTGAGTATCAGCCAGGGGCTGGGGAAGATGAATTCGGAAACCTGGAAGGCCGAGCAGATGACCTGCCAGAGGATGATGATGGCCAGCATCAGCAGCCAGGGAGACCAGCGTTCGACGCGCGGAGAGATTTTCATGGTGTGACTTTCTTGCGGCGTCTCAAACGCTGGCGGCGGTGCTGGGCGCGGCGTGGCGCAGCGCGCCGATGTGGCCGCGCAGCTCGTGCACGATGTCGCTGAATTCCTTGGTGTAGGTCAGCTCCAGATCGCGCGGGCGCGGCAGCTCGATCTCGCGCTTGACGACGAAACGGCCCGGGCTCTTGCTCATCACATAGACCGTGTCGGCGAGGAACACCGATTCGCGCAGGTCGTGCGTCACCAGGATCACATTGAATTTCTGCTCGGTCCAGAGGTCGCGCAGGATGCACCAGAGTTCCTCGCGCGTGAACGCGTCGAGCGCGCCGAACGGCTCGTCGAGCAGCAGCAGCTTGGGTTCGTGGATCAGCGCGCGGCAGATGCTCGCGCGCTGCTGCATGCCGCCCGAAAGCTGCCAGGGGAACTTGTCTTCGTAGCCGGCAAGACCCACTTTCTGCAGCAGACGGCGCGCCCGTTCTTCATACTCGGCGCGCTTGGCCTTGAACTGGCTGCGGTGGGGCTCGACGATTTCCAGCGGCAGCAGCACGTTCTCGACCGTGGTGCGCCAGGGCAGCAGCGACGGCGCCTGGAAGGCCATACCCGATATCTTCAGCGGCCCGGTCACGGGCTGGCCGTCGATCAGGATGCGTCCGATGGAGGGCATGCACAGGCCCGTGGCGAGCTTCATGAAGGTGGACTTGCCGCAGCCCGAAGGCCCGACGATGGCAATGAATTCGCCTTGCTGCAGTTGCAGGTCGATGGCTTCGACGGCGAAGTGGTTCTGCGCGCGCAGCTCTTCGTTGTAGGCGAGCCAGACATTGCGGAAGTCGACAAAAGGAGGGGCGGTGTCCGTCATGCGGTTCTTTTCTTTGGTGCGGTGTCAGCCCGCGGGCATCATTTCTTCGGCAGCACGTCGAGCGCTGCGGCGGAGGGCAGGAAGCTGCCGTTCCAGACCGCATTGGCCGGCACGGGGTTCTTCGTGCCGTAGGCCTTGGCGACCTGTTCGGCCATCAACTGCAGCCGTGGCAGGCGCAGTTGGCCAAAGCCTTCTTCGCGTGCGCCCGGGCCGTCGATCGCGGTCTCGATGGTCAGTTGCAGGCGCTTGATTTCGACTTCGGTGTTGACCAGGCCGTCCTTGGCCTTGAGCGAGGCGATCGCGGCAGCGGGCTGGGCGATGACTTCCTTCGCACCCTTGGCAAACGCGGCCAGGAAGGCCTTGAGCGCTTCGGGCTTCTCGGCGATCAGCTTGGGGCTGGCGATGATGACGTTGCCGTAGAGCTTCACACCATGCGTCGCATAGGGCAGCACGACGATGTCTTCGCGCTTGACGCCGCGCGCCTCGAGGTTGAGCAGGCTGGTGAAGGTGTAGCCCGTGACGGCATCGATGTCACCGCGCACCAGCATGGTTTCGCGCAGCGGTGGATCCATCGTGGTCCACTGCACTTCGCCCACGTTGTTGGCTTGCGCGAACAGCGGAAAGGTGCGCCGGCCGGCGTCGAAGATGGGCGCGCCCAGCTTTTTGCCCGTCAGATCGGCGGCCGTCTTGATGCCGCTTTTCTTCAGCGCCATGACCGAGGCCGGCGTGGTGTTGTAGATCACCATCACGGCCACGGGCTTGATCGGCGCGTCGGGGTTGTTGGCGTGGAATTCCATCAGCGCCGACAGGTCGGCAAAGCCCAGGTCGTGCGTGCCCGAGGCCACGCGCTGGATCGCGCCCGCGCCGCTCGCTGCTTCCACCGTCACGTCCAGGCCGTTGTCCTTGTAGTAGCCTTTGGCGCCGGGGTGCACGAAGAACGCTGCCGGGCCTTCGAAGCGCCAGTCGAGCTGGAATTTCAGGGGCGTGACGGCGGGTGCCGCGGCAATGCTCCAGGCGGAGGCGGTCAGCGCTGCGATGGCAACGGCGGTCTGGAGGAAGGAGCGTTTGTTCACTGGAGTTTCCTGGTGAGGTGGGGCGGCGCGCGCGGCTTACTTGCGCGGCAGGATGTCGAGCGCGGCGGCGGTCGGCAGGAAGCTGCCGTTCCACACCGTGGCCGTGGGCACGCGCTGCTTGGTCGCGTAGACGTCCGAGACCTGCGAGGCCATCAGCGACAGGCGCGCGGCGTTGATCTGGCCGAAGCCTTCGGCGCGCGCGTCGGGGCTGTTGACGACGGTGTCGATCGCCAGTTGCAGGCGGCGCGTTTCCAGCGGCACGTTGACGATGCCGTCACGCGCCTTGACGGCGGTGATCGCGTCGGCGGGCTTGGCGATGACTTCCTTCGCGCCCTTGGTGAAGGCGCGCAGGAACTTGCGCACGGCTTCGGGGTTCTCCTGAATCAGCTTGCTGCTGGCGATGATCACGTTGCCGTACATCTTCACGCCGTAGTCGGCGTACTGCAGCACCACCACGTCCTGGGCCTTGACGCCACGCGCTTCGAGGTTGAGCAGCGAGGTGAAGGTGAAGCCGGTGATCGCGTCGATGTCACCGCGCACCAGCATGGTTTCGCGCAGCGGCGGGTCCATGGAAGTCCAGGCCACGTTGCCCACCTTGTTGGCGGCGGCGAAGATCGGGAAGGCCTTGCGCCCGGCGTCGAACACCGGCGCGCCCAGCTTCTTGCCCGTCAGATCGGCGGCGGTCTTGATACCGCTTTTCTTCAGCGCCATCACCGACGACGGCGTGTTGTTGTAGACCACCATCACGGCCACGGGTTTGTTGGGCGCATCGGGGTTGTTCGCGTGGAACTCCATCACCGCGGCCAGATCGGCAAAGCCCATGTCATAGGTGCCCGAAGCCACGCGCTGCACCGCTCCTCCCGAACCGCTGCCCGCATCGACCTGCACGTCCAGACCTTCGGCCTTGAAGTGGCCCTTGGCCACCGGCTGGAGGAAGAACGCCGCCGGGCCTTCGAAGCGCCAGTCGAGCTGGAACTTGATCGGCGTGTCGGCCGCATGGGCGGCAACGCAGGAAAGGGCGAGGGCGGCCGCGCTGGCCTTCAGGAAGAAACGCTTTTGCATGGTGATCCTTGAAAGGAGTGGGCAGTTAATAACCATGACAGCGCAAAAACAATGCCAGCTTGCAAACGCCGCTGCGCATTGCTGCAGGGCCCGGTGTGCACCGATGCGGTGCGACAAAAGTTGCATACAGTGCTTGCATACACTTACTGGGGCGTCGTTGTGCGCCGAGTTGGTGCGTGCTGCCGGCCGCACTGTTTGCCCGCCCCTAGGCAAAACATGAGGGGGCGCCATGTTCCTCGGCATGCTTATTGCGAAAATCTGTTCAATTCCCGCGCTTGTATGCAAGCGCGCGCCCCCGACATTCCCGAAGGCCCGTAATGACCGAGATCGATTTCACCCAGATAGACAGCTATGCGCGCTACAAGCTGATGGCCAGCCTGATCGTGCCGCGCCCAATCGCGCTGATCACCACGCTGGCCGAAGATGGCACGGTGAACGCCGCGCCGTTCAGCATGTTCAACATGGTGGGCGAGGACCCGCCCATCGTGATGGTGAGCATCAACAAGCTCAGCGACGGCCACCTCAAGGACACCGCCGCGCACATTCTGCGCATGCGCGAATTCGTGGTGCATATCGCCGACGAAGCGATTGCCGAAGCCATGCACCGCTGTGGTGACCGCCTGCCGGTCACGCAGAGCGAATTGGTGCATGCGGGGCTCGATACCTTGCCGTCGCAGCGCGTGCAGCCGCCGCGCATCGCCCAGGCTCCCGTCGCCTTCGAGTGCGTGCTGCACGAGGTGATGGAAACCGAAAGCCGCTATGTGTTCATAGGCCGCGTGGTCTGGCTCGCGGTGCGCGACGGCCTGGTAGACACCGAGAAGTGGCGCGTGTCGCTGCAGGACTACTTTCCCGTGGGCCGTTTCGGCGCGAGCTTCTATGTGACTTGCCGCGATCGCTTTGCGATCACCGGCGACGCTGCCCAGACCGCGCAGGCCAGTACCGCGATCGATGAGATCTAGACGGGCATAAAAAAGCACGCCCGAAAGCGTGCTTTTAGCGCAGACCCTGCCAGCGCAGGGTGCAGCTTCAGGCGGCGTGCAGCGTCTGGGCCTGGGCCGCGGCCAGCGCGGTCATGTTGACGACGCGGCGCACGGTGCTCGAAGGCGTCAGCACATGGGCGGCGGCGGCGCTGCCCAGCAGCATCGGGCCGATGGTCGTGCCGTGCGCGGCCGTGGTCTTGAGCACGTTGAACAGGATGTTCGCGGCGTCGAGATTCGGGCAAATCAGCACATTGGCTTCGCCGTCGAGCGAGCTTTCCAGCAGCGCGCGGGCGCGCACTTCGGGCGACAGCGCGGCATCGCCGTGCATTTCGCCGTCGCATTCGATGTGCGGCACGTTCTTGGCGAACTGCTCGCGCGCGGCGCGCATCTTCAGCGCCGAGGGGCGTGTCGACGAACCGTAGTTCGAGTGCGACAGGAACGCCACCTTGGGCGGCAGGCCGAAGCGCTGCACTTCCTCGGCCGCCATCTGCGCAATGCTGGCCAGCAGGTCGGCGTCGGGGTTGTCGTTGATGTAGGTGTCGGCGATGAACAGCGTGCGGCTTTCGAGCATCAGCGCGTTCACGGTGGCGAAACCAGGAGCGCCATCTTTCAGGCCCAGCACCTTCTCGATGTGCTCGAGGTGGCTGTCGAAGCGGCCCACCAGGCCGCACAGCATCGCGTCGGCATCACCCAGATGCACCATCAGCGCGGCGATCAGCGTGTTCGAGCGACGCACGGCCACCTTGGCGTTCTCGGGCGTGACGCCGTTGCGGCCCATCAGCTTGTGATACGTTTCCCAGTACTGGCGAAAGCGCGGGTCGTCTTCGGGGTCGCAGATCTCGACATCCTTGCCCGGCTGCAGGCGCAGGCCGGCCTTGGCGATGCGCGTGGCGATCACTGCGGGGCGGCCGATCAGGATGGGCTTGGCCAGGCCGTCGTCGACGGCGACCTGCACGGCGCGCAGAACGCGCTCGTCTTCACCTTCGGCGTAGGCAACACGTTGCAGGTTCTGCTTGGCCGCGGCAAACACCGGGCGCATGAACATGCTGGTCGAGTAGACGAAGCGCGACAGGCTTTCGCGGTAGGCGTCGTAGTCGGCGATGGGGCGCGTGGCGACACCCGAAGCTTCGGCGGCGCGTGCCACGGCGGGTGCGATGCGCAGGATCAAGCGCACGTCGAACGGCGTGGGAATGATGTAGTCGGGGCCGAACGACAGTTCCTTGCCCTGGTAGGCGGCGGCGACTTCGTCGCTCATCTCGGCCTTGGCCAGGTTGGCGATTTCGCGCACGCAGGCCAGCTTCATTTCCTCGGTGATCTTGGTCGCGCCGCAATCGAGCGCGCCGCGGAAGATGTAGGGGAAGCACAGCACGTTGTTCACCTGGTTCGGGTAATCCGAACGGCCGGTGGCGATGATGCAGTCGGGGCGGATGGCCTTGGCCAGCTCGGGGCGGATTTCAGGCTCGGGGTTGGCCAGCGCCAGAATGATTGGCTTGTCGGCCATGGTCTTGACCATCTCGGCCGTGAGCACGCCAGGTGCCGAGCAGCCCAGGAACACGTCGGCCGCATTGACCGCGTCGGCCAGCGTGCGGCCTTCGGTCTTTTGCGCGTACTGCGCCTTGGACGCGTCGAAGCCGCCGGGGCGGCCTTCATAGATCAGGCCCTTGGAGTCGCACATGAACACGTTTTCACGCTTCACGCCCAGACCCACCATCACGTTGACGCAGGCGATCGCCGCGGCGCCCGCGCCCGACACGGCGATCTTCACCTTGTCGATTTCCTTGCCCACCAGCTCCAGGCCGTTGAGCAGCGCGGCGCTGGAGATGATGGCCGTGCCGTGCTGGTCGTCATGGAACACCGGAATGTTCATGCGCTTGGACAGCTCCTGCTCGATGTAGAAGCACTCGGGGGCCTTGATGTCCTCGAGGTTGATGCCGCCGAGCGTGGGCTCGAGCGCGGCAATGATGTCGATCAGCTTGTCGGGATCGCGTTCGGCGAGTTCGATGTCGAACACGTCGACGCCGGCGAACTTCTTGAACAGGCAGCCCTTGCCCTCCATCACCGGCTTGCTGGCCAGCGGGCCGATGTCGCCCAGACCCAGCACGGCCGTGCCGTTGGTGATCACGCCGACCAGGTTGCCGCGCGCGGTGTACTCGGCCGCCAGCGTGGGATCGGCCTGGATGTCGAGGCAGGGGTAGGCGACGCCGGGCGAGTAGGCCAGCGACAGATCGCGCTGGTTGGACAGCGGCTTGGTCGGGGTGACCGAAATCTTGCCCTTGTTGGGGCTGCGGTGGTATTCGCGCGCAGCTTCGCGCAGGGCTTGTTCGGCAGTGGACAGGTTCTGGGTCATACGAAAATTCTCGACAACAAATGGCTTACTGCTAGCTTACCTGATGGCAGCGCGGTCCATGGCCTAGATGACCATGTCCCACTGGCAGGGAAAACAAATCCCCCGAGCCTTGTGGCAGGGGGGAGGAGGGCCGGCGGTAGCCGGCGGCAGCTGCGGGCCTGTGCGTCGCTCAGTGGGCGTCGGCTTGGCGGGCAGCTCGCACAACGTCGGCAGTGTCGCCGCGCGTTCCGTTAAAGAAAATGTTCAATGCCACAGCGGCAAGTGAGGCCAGCAGGATACCGGATTCAATGAGCGGATGGATGGCATGCGGCATCCATTGGCGGAAATTGGGCGCGACCAGCGGCACCATGCCGACGCCGATCGACACCGCGACGATCATGGCGTTGTTGCGGTTCTTCTGGAAATCGACATTGCTCAGAATGCGGATTCCGGTGGAGGCCACCATGCCGAACATCACCAGTCCCGCGCCGCCCAGCACCACGGTGGGCAGGGACTCGATCAGCGCGGCCATCTTGGGCAGCAGGCCCAGCACCACCAGGATCACGCCGCCAGCCACGCAGACCCAGCGGCTCTTGACGCCGGTGACGGCCACCAGACCCACGTTCTGCGAGAAGCTGGTGTAGGGGAAGGTGTTGAAGATGCCGCCGATCAGCGTGCCCAGGCCGTCGGTGCGCAGGCCGCGCGTGAGGTCGTCCTGGCTGATCTTGCGCCCGGTCATTTCACCCAGCGCGAGGAACATGCCCGTGGACTCGATCATCACCACGATCATCACAAGGGACATGGTCAGTATCAGCATCGGGTCGAACACCGGCAGTGCTATCTCGAACGGCAGCACGATGTTGAACCATTGGGCCTCGGCCACCTTGTGGAAGTCCATCAGGCCCATCAGCGTGGTGGCAACGCCGCCGATCACGATGCCCAGCAGCACCGAGATGTTGGCGATGAAGCCCTTGCCGAAGCGCGCGATCAGCAAAATGGACACCAGCACCAGCGCGGAAATGCCCACGCCGGTCAGGTCGCCGTAGCGCGGGTTGGGCAGCGTGGGAACGACCGACAGGCCCTTGGGCACGGGCTGCAGCGAACTGCCGGGCGCGCCGGCCGCGGCCTGGGCTTCGGCCAGCCACTTGATGTGTTCGGGGTTGGGCACGCTGGGCGCGGTCGGGCCCACGGGGTTGCCGAAAATCCAGTTGATGCCCACGCGCATCAGGCTGATGCCAATGACCAGAATAATGGTGCCGGTCACCACGGGCGGGAAAAAGCGCAGCATGCGGCTGATGGCCGGCGCCAGCAGCAGCGACACCACGCCCGCGCCTATGACCGAGCCGAAGATCAGCCCGGCTCCCGCAGGCCCCGAGGTGCTCTGCGCCATCGACACCATGGGCGCGACGCTCGCGAACGTCACACCCATCATCACCGGCAGCCGTATGCCGAACCATTGCGTCGCGCCCATGGCCTGGATCAGCGTGATCAGACCGCAGCAGAACAGGTCGGCTGAAATCAGCATCGCCACCTGTTCCGCAGGCAGGTTCAGCGCGCGGCCGATGATCAGCGGCACGGCGACGGCGCCGGCATACATCACCAGCACATGCTGCAGGCCCAGGGCCGTGAGACGGCCCATGGGAAGTTTCTCGTCGACGGGGTGAATCGCAGTTTCCATGGGGGTCCTTTGCACAGGCAGCGAAAGCTGCTGCGCCGGGTTCAATTTCCATACAGAATGTGTATACAGATTGAACCGCAAGACCCCGCGCATTTGGATGGCGATTACCCTAATCGGCGCTTGAATGACACAAGAAAAAGGCCCTGTGAAAACAGGGCCTGGAACGGGGCAGGGTGGGGCTCAGCCAAGCAGATCGTGCAGGCTGCGCGCGATGACCTTGGTCGCGCGGCGCAGGTCTTCGAGGTCAAGGCGTTCGTCGGCGCGCTTGGCGTGCGATTCGAGCACCGTGCGCGGGCCGGCGCCGTAGATCACGCCGGGAATGCCTTGCTCGGCATACAGGCGCACATCGGTGTAGAGCGGCGTGCCCACGGCCGGCGGCTTCTCGCCGAACACGGCTTCGCCGTGCTGCTGGATGGCATCGACCAGCGGCTGGTTGCCGGCCAGCGGCGTCATGGCGCGCGCCAGCAGGATGCGCTTGATGTCGATGCGCACCGCATCGTTGCCTTGCAGGTCATGCAGCTGGTTGAAGTCGGCCGCGGACTGGGCAATCACTGCGCGTATGCTGGCTTCGACGGCCACCGGATCTTCCTCGGGAATCATGCGCCGGTCGAGCTTGAGCAGCACCTTGCCGGGAACGACGTTGGTATTGGTGCCGCCTTCGATGCGACCGATGTTGAGGTAAGGGTGGGAGATGCCCGGCACGGCGGAAGTGATCTGCCGGTACTTGGCGTTCTCGGCGTACAGCGCGTTCATCAGCGCCACGGCCGCCTGCAGCGCGTCGACGCCGGTATGCGGCACGGCCGCATGCGCCATCTTGCCGTGCACCGTGACTTCCATCTGCAGGCAGCCGTTGTGCGCGGTGACGACTTCGTAGCTGAAGCCTGCGGCGATCATCAGATCAGGCTTTGTCAGCTGGTTCTTCAGCAGCCAGCCCGGGCCGAGTTCGCCGCCGAATTCCTCGTCATAGGTGAAGTGCAGTTCGATCGCGCCCTGGGTGGGCCTGGCCACGGCTTCGAGCGCCTGCACGGCGAACGTGAAGCTCGCGAAATCGCTCTTGCTCACGGCCGACGCGCGGCCGTAGAGCTTGCCTTCGTCGATCTCGGCGCCATACGGGTCGCGGCTCCAGCCTTCGCCCGGTGGCACGACGTCGCCATGCGCGTTCAGCGCAATCGTGCGGCCCGAGCCCGCGGGGCCGTAGGGGCGGCGCACGATCAGATTGGTGATCGATTCCATGCCATAGGCTTGGACTTCGGCCGTGGGCACGGCATGCTTTTCGGCCTGCATGCCGAAGTCCTGCAGCAGCGTGGCAGTGCGTTCGGCATGCGGCGCGTTGTTGCCGGGCGGGGTGTCGGTGGGCACGTGCACCAGCGCCTGCAGGAAGCGCACTTCGGCGTCGAAATGCGCGTCTATCCAGGCGTCGAGTGCGCAGTAGGTGGAATCGGTGGCTTGGCTCATCGTGCTTCGTCGCTCAATTGGTTCAGTACGTGGGTGAAGGCATCGACCGCGAGCTGCATGTCGTCGGCCGTGGTGCTTTCCAGCGGGTTGTGGCTGATGCCGGCGTTGAGGCCGCGCACGAACAGCATCGCCTGGGGCATGATTTCGTGCAGCTTCATGGCGTCATGGCCCGCGCCGCTGGGCAGGCGCAGCACCGGCAGGCCCAGCGCATCGACGGCTTTCTCCCAGCGCTGCTGCCACACCGGATCGCTGGGCGCGGCGCACGCGCTCATGGCGAGTTCGCTGCTGCAGCGCAGGCCGCGGCGCGCGGTGATCGCCTGCAGTTCGGCCAGTATGTCGGCGACCAGCGCGTCGCGCTGGGCGTCGGTGGGCGCGCGCATGTCGAGGCTGAAGCAGCAGCGGCCGGGCACGACGTTGATCGAGCCGTTGGGCACCTGCCACTGGCCTATCGTGGCCACCGAGTCGCCATCGCGCGCCGCGCGCTGCTCGACGAACAGCGCGAGCTCGGCGACGGCCGTGGCCGCGTCGCGGCGGCGGTTCATGGGCGTGGTGCCTGCATGGCTGGCCATGCCGGTCATTTCGCACAGATAGCGCACGCTGCCGTTGATCGACGTGACCACGCCCAGCGGAATGTCGAGTTCGTTGAGCACCGGACCCTGCTCGATATGCACTTCGACAAAGCCCAGGTACTGCGCAGGATCGCGCTGCAGCGCGGGAATGTCGTCGGGGCACAGGCCCGCGTGCTGCATCGCGGCGCGCATGGTGATGCCGTCGGCATCTTCCTGGTCCAGCCATTCGGGGCGGAAGTCGCCGATCAGCGCGCCCGAGCCCAGGAACGTGGCCTTGTAGCGCTGGCCTTCCTCTTCGGCGAAGGCCACGACTTCGATGCCGAACGGCAGACGCCGGCCCGCGCGGTGCAGCTCGCGCACGCAGGCCATGGGCACGAAGATGCCC
The DNA here is from genome assembly GCF_018413525.1 of Acidovorax sp. CCYZU-2555. GTDB lineage: Bacteria > Pseudomonadota > Gammaproteobacteria > Burkholderiales > Burkholderiaceae_C > Comamonas. Next base: position 27,214 of record NZ_JAHCDD010000018.1, on the reverse strand, counting down.
AGGCGGCCGTCGTACTTGCCGCCGTTGCGCACGGTGTCGTAATGGCTGCCCGTGAGCAGATAGCGGCCGGCGGCGTCGCTGGGGTGATAACGGCCGACGACATTGCCGACGGCGTCGATCGCGACTTCATCGAAGCCGCAGTCGCGCATCCAGCCGCTGATGCGCTGGGCGCAGGCGCGGTGGGCGTCGGTGAGATAGGTCACCGTGAGCTGGCCGAGTTCGGCAAAGCCCGGGTCCGAGTGCCGGGCCAGCGATTCCTGCCAGTCCCAGACATCGTTGCCCAGCGTGGGCACATGGCCGAACTTGTCGTTGAGGCGGATTTCGGCGATGCGGTGGATGTTGCGTATCGCCTCGGCGCATTCGAAGTCGGGGTGGTTGTGCAGACGGCGCGCGAACGTGGCGATGATTTCCTGCTTGCCCAGGCCCAGGCCGCGCGGGCCGCGCACCGCGAGAATGAATGGAAAGCCGAAGCGCGCGTTGTAGTCGGCGTTGAGCTGCTGGATGCGCGCGAACTCCTCGAGCGAGCATTGCGTGAGCCCGGCGCGGTTCTGTTCGTTGGTCGACTCGGCCGTGAGACTGCGCGCCACCATGGCCTTGCCCGCGAGTTCGGGGTGGGCGCGAATCAGGTCGATGCGCGATTGCGGCGATGCATCGGCCAGCACCTTGACCATCGCGTGCTTGAGATGGTCCAGCGAGCGGAACGGCCGTTCGGCCAGCGCCGCCGCAGCAATCCAGGGCGAGTGTTCATACAGGCCGTCGAGCAGGGCAAGGGCCTGGGCCGGGTCGGCCTGATTCAGTTGTTCCAGCGTCAAGGGCATGAGGTTCAATCCTGGCAGGGGTGGGTCTGTGCCCAGTGGCGTGCGATGTCGATGCGTCGGCACACCCAGACAGCGTCGTGCTGCTGGATATGGTCGAGAAAGCGCTGCAGCGCGGTGATGCGGCCGGGCTTGCCCAGCAGCCGGCAGTGCATGCCTATGCTCATCATCTTGGGCGCGTTGTCGCCCGCGGGGTCGCCTTCGGCGTAGAGCACGTCGAAAGTGTCCTTGAGGTATTGGAAGAACGGATCGGCGTGCGAGAAGCCCTGGGGCAGCGCGAAGCGCATGTCGTTGCAGTCGAGCGTGTACGGCACGATCAGCTGGCGCGCGCTGTCGCCGTTGCTGGTGCCGACTTTCATCCAGAACGGCAGGTCGTCGCCGTAGTAGTCGCTGTCGTAGGCGAAGCCGCCGAAATCGGCGACCAGACGGTGGGTGTTGGGGCTGTCGCGGCCCGTGTACCAGCCCAGGCCGTGCTCCTTGCGGTCGCCGAACAGCTGCTGGAAGATATCCATCGCCTGGCGCATGTGGGCGCGTTCGACTTCCTCGGGAACGCCCTGGTAGTGGATCCACTTGAGGCCGTGGCAGGCGATCTCGTGGCCCAGTTCGACGAAAGCCTGGGTCACGTCGGGGTGGCGCTGCAGGGCCGTCGCCACGCCGAACACCGTGAGCGGCAGGCCGCGCTTCTCGAACTCGCGCAGCAGGCGCCAGACACCGGCGCGCGAGCCGTATTCGTAGATGCCTTCCATGCTCATGTGGCGCTCGGGATAGGCCGCGGGATTGAACATTTCGGACAGGAACTGCTCGCTTGCCGGGTCGCCATGCAGCACGGCGTTTTCGCCGCCTTCCTCGTAGTTGAGAACGAACTGCACGGCGATGCGTGCCTGGCCCGGCCATCGCGCATGGGGCGGCTTGCGGCCGTAGCCCACCAGGTCACGGGGATAGGGGGCGGTGGCGTCGTACAGCATGCGCAGGTGTTTCAAACAGAGAGGGAGGAGAGGGCCTGGGACAGGTCGTTGGCGGGCATTTCGCGGTCGAACATCAGCCCGGCCTCGACATGCAATAAATGTTCCTGCATCAGGCGCACGGCCAGCTCGGCATCTTTCGCCGCGAGCGCCGAAACGATCTCGGCATGCTCTTCGTGCGAGTGCTCGGCGGCCGAGTCGGACTGGTACATCAGCATGATCAGCGCGCAGCGCGACGTGAGGTCGGCGATCATCTGGGCCAGTACTTCGTTGCCCATCAGTTCGGCCATGCGCACATGGAAGTCGCCCAGCAGTTCGGTGCGCTCGCCGACATCGGAGCGGTCCATCGCGGCCTGCTCGGCGGCCACATGGGTGCGCAGCGCCTGGATCTTGGCGGGCGTGACGCCCGCGACAAAGGCGCGCGTCATTTCGGTTTCGAGCATGCGGCGCACGGCGAACACCTGGCGCGCCTCCTGCACCGAAGGCGTGGAAACATAGGCGCCGCGCGCGGGCTCCAGCGTGACAAGGCGGTTCTGCGTGAGCTGGAACAGCGCCTGGCGTACCAGCGTGCGGGACACGCCGAAATGATCTGCGAGCTTTTGTTCGCCGAGCTTGGTGCCGGGGCGCAGCTTGTGCTCCACGATGGCGCGGGTCAGCGCATCGGCAATGGTGCGGGTGGTCGTGGATTCCATGGTGCAATCTTAGCGGGTGTAGAACAAAATTTGTATACAATTTTGACGGCAGGCCGCCATCCGGCAAGGCTAATGCAAACAGGAGATTCCCCATGGGCCTGAGCACCCACGTTCTCGACACGATGCACGGCTGCCCGGCCGCCGGCATGGCCGTATCTTTCTATCGCACCGAGGGCGACCAGGCCACGCTGCTGCGCCAGTTGGTTCTCAACAGCGACGGCCGCACGGACAGCCCGCTGTTCGACAACGCGAGCCTGCAGACCGGCACCTACCGGCTGACTTTCGACGTGGCCGCCTATTTCAAGGCGCGCGGCGTGGCCCTGCCCGAACCCAACTTTCTGAACCGTGTGAGCCTGGATTTCGGCGTCGCCCATGCCGATCAGCATTACCACGTGCCGTTGCTGGTGAGCCCGTGGAGTTATTCGACTTATCGGGGGTCGTGACAGTCGGCCCTGTGGTCCTTTGGCTGGCTCAGGGCGCAGAGCGAACGGCCATCAGCGATTGATGGTGCGCTTGTTCAAGGGGCGGTGAAATACGCCTTCAGCGCTGCCCCTCAGTCAACGTATCGAGCTGAAACTGCCCCGACTTGTCCCACAGCCAGGTATCGGTATAGGTCACCTTGCCCATGCGCGCGGGCACGGGGTAGGGCGCGGCGCTGCGCACCGTGCGTTCGATTTCGGCGATGACTTCGGGCGCATGTTTGGGCGCGCGCATCCAGCTCAGGCGCTGCACGCGGCCATTGCGGTCGATATCGACTTCGAGCACGCCCACCGCATACAGCATGGGCGGCAACTGGCCCTTGTAGATGCGCTGCGCGTTGTGGGCATACAGGTGCTTTGCGGCATCGGCGCGGTAGGCGCGCGGCGTCGCAGCGCCCGACGGCGCGGATGCGGCGCTGGGCGGGCCTTGCTCGGCGGCACCGGGGCCAGGGCCGGGCTCGGGCGGCACGGGCGGCGACTTGCAGGCCGCGACCAGCGAGGCGACGCCGGCCATGAGGCTGGCCCAGAGCCAGGAACGTGGACGACCGGTGTCGGACGGTTTGGAAGATGTGGGGGAACGCTTATCGGGCATGCTGCGAGGTTATCCTGAAAGCCTGCGGGTCCAGCGACGCCAACGTCCAAAACCATGCACTGCGCTGGCAAAGTGGGGAAGGATTTTCGTTTGAATACATTAAAAACGGCCTGTGACAAGCTTGGCGCCGCGCCGGCCTGCTGGGTCGAAGTGCTGCGGTCCCAGGGCTCGGTGCCGCGCGAAGCCGGCACCTGGATGCTGGTGCTGGCCGACGACCTGGTCGGCACGATTGGCGGCGGCCATCTCGAGTTTCAGGCCATGGCCCAGGCGCGGCAATTGCTCAACGATGGCCAGCCCGCGCTGGAGCAACGCTATGCGCTGGGCCCCAGCCTGGGCCAGTGCTGCGGCGGCGTGGTGTGGTTGCGCTTCGAGCCGTTGGCGCGGGGCGATCTGACCGGGCTGCGCGCGCTGGCCGCACGCAGCGCCGCGCGCCTGGCGCCCGCGCTGCGCGTGGCCTTGTTCGGCGCGGGCCACGTGGGCCATGCGCTGGTGCGCCTGCTGAGCACGCTGCCCTGCAGGCTGCATTGGATAGACAGCCGCGACGCGGTGTTCGAGACGCAGTGGGTGGATGACAGCACGGGTGCCGTGGTGTGCGAGCATTCCGCGCCGGTCGAGGCCGCGGTCGCCGATCTTGCGGCGCATTCGCAGGTGCTGATCATGAGCTTCAGCCATGCCGAAGACCTCGAAGTGGTCGCGGCCTGCCTGCAACGCCAGCGCGCGCGCGCCGACCTCGATTTCATCGGCCTGATCGGCAGCGCGACCAAGTGGGCGGTGTTTCGCAAGCGGCTGGCGCAACGCGGTTTCAGCGAACAGGAAATGGACCAGGTGACCTGCCCCATAGGACTGCCGGGAATCACCGGCAAGGAGCCCGACGTGATCGCCGTCGCCGTGGCCGCGCAATTGCTGCAGCGGCGGGGCTGAGCCTGCCGCTGCCTGACAGCACTTACTGGGGTTGAATGTTCGCAGCCTTGATGGTCTGCGCCCATTGTGCGCGGTCCTTGGCCAGGTACTTCACGAAGTCGGCCGACGACACGCCGGACACAGGCTCCGAGCCCAGCAAAGCCATCTTTTCATGCGTTGCGGGGTCCTTGAGCACTTCCTGCACGGCCTGGAAGTAAGTCTTCATCACGTCGGCAGGCAGGCCTGCGGGCGCGAACAGACCTTGCCAGGTGGGCATGTCGAAGTTCTTGATGCCCTGTTCCTGCAGCGTGGGCACATCGGGCAGCTGGGGAGCGCGCTTGGCGGTGGTCACGCCCAGGGCCTTGACCTTGCCTTCCTTGACCAGCGCCGCGGCGGTGGTGATGTTGTCGACGGTCATCACGATATGGCCGCCCAGCAGGTCGGTGATCACGGGCGCTGCGCCCTTGTAGGCCACGGCTTCCATCTTCACGCCCAGGCGGCTGAGCATGGACTCGGCGATCAGGTGGTTGGAGATGCCAATGCCCGCGATGCCGTAGCTGGCCTGCGGATTTTTCTGGATGTAGCCCTTGAGGTCGTTGATGTTCGACGCCGGCACGTTGTTGTTGACGATCACCACGTTGGGCTGGGTCGCGAGCAGCGTCACGGGAGCGAAGCTCTCGGGCTTGTACTTGGTGGCCGCGGGGTTCAGATTGAACGTCACCGACATCGAGCCGGCCGCGCCCATGCCCAGCGTGTAGCCGTCGGCCGGGGCCGTCGACAGACGCTGGGCCATGATGTTGCCGCCCGCGCCGGGAACGTTCTCGACGACCACGGGCTGGCCGATCTTGCGGCCCAGCGGTTCGGCGATCAGGCGCGCCAGGGTATCAGCCGAGCCGCCGGGCGCGAAGCCCACCAGCAGCTTGACGGGACGCTCGGGCTTCCACTCTGCGAGGGCCGCAGTGGAGCCGAGGGCGGTGGTGGCCAGGGTCAAAGCGCAGACGCCGGCGTGGATCATTGGACGAATCGACATGGAAGACTTCCTCAAACTCAGAGTGAAAAAACGGGGGGGCAAAAGACTCAGGCCAGCAACTGCGCCAGCGCGTCGGCGACGATGCGGTTCGACAGCAGCGTGGGCCGGCCGCTGGCCTGGGCGACGCGCGCGCGCATCGCCTGGCCGTAGCCCATGCAGTGCATGACGATCAGATCGCAGTCGGCCAGCGCGCGGCCTGCGGCGTCGAACGCCGCGGCCGCGGCCTGCGGGTCGGTCTCGTAGGGCGAGGCATGCACGGTCTTGACCGCGCAGGCCACGGGCTGGGCCAGGTGAAAGGTCGCGACCTGGGCCGCGAGCGGAACGATCAGGCCCAGCGTGGTGCAATGCGCCGACAGCGCCGCGACATGGTGGTCGACCACTTGCTGCGGCTCGACCACGAGGCTGCGCATGCGCGGGATCAGCGTGCCGGTGCACAGCGGCACCAGCGCGTCATAGCCCTTGTCGTCGGCCTGCTGCATCAGCGCCGCGAGGCGGGCTTCGGTCGCATGGTGGTCCAGCTCGACCGGCGTGCCGTCGCGCAGGCGCGAAGCGAAGCGGTGGCTGCCGGGCTGGGGCGCGAGCGCGGCGCGCTGCGCGGCGTCGAGGCCGTCGAGCACGCCGAATTCGTCTATCCGAACATGCTCGCCCAGGCACAGCGCCATTTCAGGCACGACGTCGGAGCGCGGCGATTCGCCAATGGTGAAGAAGGCAATGCGGCGTGCCATGGCGGCGTTCCTTATGCGTTCGCGGGCACGTTGCCCACGGTCTGCAGATGGGCCAGCGAGCCGTAGCGCGCCTGCAGCTGGGCCCAGTGCTCGGCATGCACAAAAGGCAGCTTGCCCGCGCCGAACATCTTCGCCACTTCGACGCAAAAGCGCATCGCGACATCGGTGTCCCAGGCGTTGGTCACGCCCGTGGCGCAGCCCGGCACCGTGGTCTGGGCGGTCAGCGCCACGCCGACCACGGGGGCGTCGGTGGCGATGGTCGGCTGCATGATCGAGTTCACATGCGGCAAGCCGTTTTCGTAGGGCGTGATGTCCTGCGTGGTCAGCGGCAGCGTGAGCGGCAGCTCGCCGCTGACCCAGCCCATCAGGTCCAGCATCAGATCGGGAATTGGCAGCAGGTAGCCCTGCTTGGCGACGGGCGTGAGCGCCACGCCGCGCTGGTTCACGAGGCGGTTGCCGCGCGTGGTGTCCACGGCCAGGATGGCGTCCATGCGCTGGCTGACTTCGTGGCGCATCATTTCGCGCATCGCGAATGGCGACTTCATCATGGGCACGGGGTGCTGCGGGCGCGTGCCGGCGCGCGGGCAGATATGCGTGTGGATGACCACGCTGCCTTCGAGCACGTCGCCGCGGTTGTGCATCTCCATCAGCTGGGCCGCGGCCGCGAGCGCCACCACGGCGCCGTCGCTGTCCGAGACCAGACCGATGACGCTGGGGCGCGCGCCCACGCCGCCCAGGCGGCCGACGATGCCCAGGCGCGGCGCCTCGGGGTTGCTGCCGGGAATTTCGATGGCGATGAAGTCGGTCGACAGGCCGTCCTGGCTCACGGGCGTGACGGTGATGCTGCCTACGCCGAAGCCGCCAAGGTATTCGGCGATGCTCGCGCCGCTCACATGGGCGCTGGACAGAAGGTCGATGAGGTGGGATACGTGTTTCATGGCGTCAGAACTTCAGAATTTCCAGGCACCCATGGGCAGGATTGCCGGGGCCTCGGCATCGGTGAACCAGCGGGCCGGCGTTTGCGTATCGCCCAGCAAGGTGTAGTTGTCGGCATCGACGCGCAGGCCCGTGCCTTCGGGCAGGCCCAGCACGGCCACGCCGGGGTTGAGCAGCGCGAACTCGCGCAACCGCTGCTGGCGGGTCTCGCCGCGGTGGCCTTCGGGATGGGCTTCGGTGTAATGCGGGTTGATCTGGAACGGCACCAGGCCCAGCGTGTCGAAGCCCAGCGGGTCGACGATGGGCATGTCGTTGCTGGTGCTCAGGCGCGGGCAGGCGAGGTTGGCGCCCGCGCTCCAGCCCAGGTAGCGGGCACCGCCCGAACGCACGCGCTCGGCGATGGCCGCGAGCTGGCCGGTCTGGCGCAGCTGGCGCACCAGCGCGAAGGTGTTGCCGCCGCCGACCACGATATGCGTGGCGCGCGCAATGGCTTCTAGCGGCGTGGCTTCGCGGTGCAGCGAGTGCACGTCGAGGCCCACGGGGCGCAGCGCATCGGCGACCAGCGTTTCGTAGGCATCCCAGGTGCGCGTGACGCCGGCATAAGGCACGAACAGCACGCGCGCGTTTTCGGTCGCGGGCCCGGCCCATTCGGTGATCGCGGGCAGTGCGTGGGTCAGAAAGCCCTGGGGGCTGGTGGAGTTGCTCAGGAGAAGAAGTTGCATGGCGAAAAACCTCACAGGGTGGGAGACCACTGCGCGCTGGGCAGTGCGGGTTCGGTCCAGAAGCGGTCGCTGACGCGCCGGCCCAGCATGCCGACTTCGTCGAGCATCAGCTGGCGGTAGCGGTTGATCGACGGCACGTCCATGGGCGCGTGCACGCCGGCGACGAACGACACGCAAAAGCCGCGCAGCTCGCCGCTCACCGGGTGGCGCACCGCGGCCGCGACCGCCCCCACGCCGGGCAGGGCGGCGTCGACCAGCACCGAGTGGTGCTGGCGCGTGGCAACGGCCACTTCGTCGATCAGCGCGCCCACATTGGCCAGCCGCGCCTGGCTCGGGGGCTCGAGCACGCGTTGCGCGTCATCGCCGTACAGTGTTTCGAATTCGTCCGCGGTCAGGCGCGAAAGCATGGCCCGGCCCATGGCGGTGTCGCAGGCGGCGCGCAGCGATCCCGGCGGCGACACCACCTGCACCGGCGAACGGCCGTCGAGGCGCTGTATCACCATGGTCTGCGCGCCATTGAGCGTCGACAGATAGGCCGTGAGGCCGGTGCGCTCGGACAGCTGTTCGAGCACCTGCCAGCACAGCGCATCCCAGGACGCGTTCTGGCCCTGGGGATGGGAGGCCTGGGCGAGCAGGGCGCTGGTGCGGTAGCGGCGCGTGCGCGGGTTCTGCTCCAGCAGGCCGAAGCGGTGCATCTGGTGCAGCAGATGCGAGGCCGAGCTTTTGGGCAGGTCCAGTTGCTCGGCCACTTCGCTGAAGCTCAAGTCGGCAGCGCCTTGTGCATACACGGTCAGCAGGCGCTGTACGTTTTCCAGAATGCTCATGTCGGATGTCTCTGTTCGGTTTTTTGGAACTTGGTTCGGTATTTACGTTCATCATACGGGATGCGCATGGAAAGTGGTGGTGATGCACATGGCAATTGCATCAATCGGAAATGCCAGTTTTAGTAGTTTTTTGCTATTAATGCGCCATTTTCAATTCAAAGAGTAAGTGCTTGCTAATCTTTCAAGCCTTGGTGGTAAACCCTGAGAAAAAGGTGCACCAAAGCCGTGAATCGCCTTGCACTTGTGGGGTGCGCGCTGCGCGAACGTGGTGCAGCCACTTTTAGGCGCGGATTTCGTGACTTTTTGTATACACTCGCGCCAGTACAGACTTGGTCGCAGCGGTGCCCATGACGGTGGTTCAACCACCGCAGGTGCGCGATCTTCTCCTGCCCAGAGCGCCCGCAGTGGTGGGCAGGTGGATCTTCACGGCAGCCCCACGCTGCCAGGGTTGAGGCTATGGAAAGCTACATTCTCGATTGGGCCAATCTGCTGCTCCGGTGGTTGCACGTCATCACGGCAATCGCCTGGGTCGGGTCCTCGTTCTACTTCGTGTTTCTCGACAGCAGTCTCACGCCGCCGCAGGACGAAGACCTCAAGAAACAGGGCGTGAGCGGCGAACTCTGGGCCGTGCACGGCGGGGGCTTCTACCATCCGGTCAAGTTCGCGGTGTCACCGCCCAAGCTGCCCGACCACCTGCACTGGTTCTACTGGGAAAGCTATACGACCTGGCTCAGCGGCTTCGCGCTGCTCACGGTGTCGTACCTTTGGAACGCAAACATCTATCTGGTCGATCCGTCGAACCCGCACGCGCTGCACCCGCATGCGGCGATCGCCGCGGCGCTGGCCTTCCTGGTGGTGTTCTGGCTGCTGTACGACGGCATCTGCCGCATCTTCGGCCAGCGCGAGCGCGGTGACGCCATCGTCGGCGCGCTGGTGCTGGTGCTGGTCTGCTTCGCGGCCTGGCTCGCGTGCCAGATCTTCCCGGGCCAGGCGGCTTTCCTGCTGATGGGCGCGATGCTCGCGACCTCGATGAGCGCCAACGTGTTCTTCTGGATCATTCCCGGCCAGCGCACCGTGGTCAAGGATCTGAAGGAAGGCCGGCCGGTCGACCCCATCCACGGCAAGCGCGGCAAGCAGCGCAGCGTGCACAACACCTACTTCACGCTGCCCGTGCTGTTCGCCATGCTGTCCAATCACTATGGCTGGCTGCACAGCCACGCGCAGAACTGGCTGGTGCTGATTCTGATGATGTTCGCGGGCGCGGCGATTCGCCAGTTCTTCGTCATGCGCCACGGCTTCAAGCTGGGCCGCAACGCCCACCCCTGGCCCTATGCGCTGGCCGGCGTGATGGTGCTGGTGGCGACGGCGGTCTGGCTCAAGCCGATTCCGAAGGCTGCCGCTGCGGTCGCGTCCACTGCACCCGCAGCCACGCCCGCCGCGGGAGCGCCCGCCGCCGCAACTCCTGACGTTCCCGGCTATGAAGCGATGGCGCCGCTGTTCACGCAGCATTGCGTGGTGTGCCACAGCGCGGCGACGCTGGCGCAGAAGAACGTCAAGCTCGATGCGCCCGACGAAGTCAAGCTGCATGCGGCGCAGATCTATCAACAGGTCGTGGTGCTGCGCAAGATGCCGTTCGGCAACCCGGGCGCGCTCAGCGACGCCGAGCGCGATCTGGTCAAGCGCTGGTATGAAGGCGGCGCGCCGATCAAGTAAATGTCGTTCCGGCCGGCTTGCCATGCACAATCTGGGGCCATGACTACAACAACTCCTGACGAGACAAGCGCGCTGCCCGATCCACACCGGCAGCCGCGCGAATTCCTGAATGCCCTTTTCGCCACGGCGGTGCGCAGCGCGCTGCCGCTGCATGCGATCGCCGAGCACCTGCCCGCGCCGCCGCGCGGCCGCACGGTGGTGATAGGCGCGGGCAAGGCGGGCGCTTCGATGGCCCAGGCCGTCGAGGCGCTGTGGCCCGCCGACGCCGCGCTGACCGGCCTGGTCGTGACGCGTTATGACCACATACCCGAGCGCCCCGCGGGCCTGGCCGAACGCATCGAAGTCGTCGAAGCCTCGCACCCCGTGCCCGACGCGGCCGGCATGCGCGCCGCGGAACGCATTCTGGCGCTGGTTCAGGGCCTGACGGCCGACGATCTGGTGCTGTGCCTGATCTCGGGCGGCGGCTCTTCGCTGCTGACGCTGCCTGCCGAAGGCCTCACGCTCGAAGACAAGCAGCGCATCAATCGGCAATTGCTCGAAAGCGGCGCCGATATCGCCGAAATGAACTGCGTGCGCAAGCATCTGTCGCGCATCAAGGGCGGCCGGCTGGCCGCGGCCTGCGCGCCGGCGCGCGTGGTCACGCTGACCATCAGCGATGTGCCCGGCGACGACCCCGCAACCATCGCCAGCGGGCCTACCGTGGCCGATGCGGGCACCTGCGCGCAGGCGCTGGCCATCATCGACCGGCTGGGCATTGCCTTGCCCGACAGCGTGCGCGCGGCGCTGCAAGGCGGTGCGCTCGAAACGCCCAAGCCCGGCGACGCCTGTTTCGCAGGCCACACGCTGGCGGTGATTTCAGCGCCCCAGCAGGCGCTCGAAGCCGCCGCGGCCCGGGCGCGCGCCGCGGGCATCGATGCCTGGGTGCTCAGCGATGAAATCGAAGGCGAGTCGCGCGAAGTGGGCCGGGTGCACGCGGCGCTGGCACGCGCCGTGGCGCGCCCGGGCCAGGCTTTCCAGCCGTTCAAGACGCCTTGCGTGCTGCTCAGCGGCGGCGAGACCACGGTCACGGTGCGTGCGCGCCAGCCCGGCGCGGCCAAGGGCCGGGGCGGGCGCGCGGGCGAGTTCTGTCTGGGCCTGGCCCAGGCGCTGCAAGGCCAGGCCGGCGTCTGGGCGCTCGCGGCCGATACCGACGGCATAGACGGCGTGGAGAACAATGCGGGCGCGCTGGTCTCGCCCGATACGCTGGCGCGGGCCAAGGGCCTGGCGCTGTCGGTGCAGGACCATCTCGACCGCAACGACGCCTGGACCTATTTCAACGGTCTTGACGATCTGGTGGTCACCGGCCCCACGTTCACCAACGTCAACGATTTCCGCGCGCTGCTGATTCTGGGCGCCGACGCACAGGATTCTTGACCTGGCGCAACTCGTCGGCGGGCGCGCTGCGGCACAGTGGCCGCATGTTGCCCTTGTCCCGCATCGAAGTTTTCTCTCCGGCTGAGCGGCGCTGCGCCGGCGCCCTGCTGCGCGCGCGCGCCGTGCGCAGCGAAGACGTGCTGTACCTCGACAGCGGCCGGGTCGCGCTGGGCATACGCCAAGCGCAGGGCGGATTGCGCCATCGGCTTGGAGTGGTGGAGGGCCCGGCCTGGCTGGACGCGGCCTTTGTGCTGCGCGGACGCAGCTGCGGCCTGGACATGGTCGCCGAAGGCGCGGTCCAGCTGCGCCGCGTGCCGCTGCGCACGTTCGAAGCCGGCCTGAAGGACTTGCCGCCGCTGTTGCGCGGCCTGGTCGACGACATGGCCCAGGCCTATTGTGCGCAGACCGACCTGGCGATCAGCCGCCTGCTGCAGGACGCCGAAGGCCGCTGCGCGCAATGGTTGCTGCAGCACGCGCAGGCCGCGCCCGAAGGCGGGCTGCAGGTGCTGCTGGGCGAGCGCAAGCGCCAGATCGCCGCGCAGCTGGGCATCGCGCCCGAAACTTTCTCACGCGCGCTGGGCCGGCTGCGCGACCAGGGCCTGATTGCGGGCCGGGGCAATCAACTGGCGCTGCCCAGCCCCGAGGCCTTGCGCGAGTTGGCAGGTCGCCTGCCCTGAGCCTGCGCCAGGCCGACTGTCGGCGGGCCGACGGGTTACAAATGTTTTCATCGAGGTATGAGGGTTCCACCCCTAGGGCCGACCAAAACCGCTGCTTATATTGGCTGCACATTGGTTCGCTCTACGCTCATGGCCCTTGATGCCGATCTTTCCCGTGCCGCAGGCCTCTCCGACGAAGGCCGTTTGCTGCCGCGTGCTCGGCTGGGAGCGCTGTTGCGTTGCCTGCTGCTGCTCATGGTCGTGAGCGTGCTGCTGGCCAGCGCGGGCAGTGCCTGGTATGTGCATCGCGGCGTGGTGCAGGAGTCGCAGGCGCATGCCGGCGACCAGCAGACCGATGAAGTCGAACTGGTCGCGCGCCTGCTGGCCGCGCGTGTCGAGCAGCAGCAGAAAGTGCTGCTGACGCTCGCCGACTCCATGCCCCTCAAGCGCTTGCAAGACACCCAGGCGCTGGCGCGCGCGCTGCACGAAGAACTGCCGCTGGTCGACTGGTTCGATTCGGTGAGCGTGGCACTGGCCGACGGCCGGCTCATGGCCTATATGCGCGCCGGCAAGGACCGCCCGCTCGAATCGCTCGATGCCAATGAACGCGAGCTGCTGCGGCGCACGCTGGCCGGCGGCAAGCCCATGGTCGGCACGGTGCTGCAGGCCGAGAGCGACGACTTGCGGCTGCTGTTCACCGCGCCGCTGCGCACCGGCGATGGCGAAGTCATAGGCGTGATGGCCGGCGGCATGCGGCTGTCGTCGCAGGCGCTGCTGCCGCCCGCGGCCGCCGACAGCTGGAACGCGAGCCGGCTGATGCTGGTCGCGCCCGATGGCGCCATCGTGGCCCACTCCAATCCCGCGCGCTGGCTGGGCCATGTGCGCGACGAAATCGGTCTGGGCGTACCTTTCGTGCGCACGCTGCAGCAGCAGTTGCCGGTGCAGATCCGCAGCAGCAGCCTCGCCCAGGGCGACTATCTCTACACGCTGGCCGGCATGCCGCTGCCGCAGTGGTTTCTGGTGCGCGTCACGCGGCTCGACGCGCCGCCGCTGTGGGGGCTTGCGGGCTGGGGCAGCGCGGCGCTGTTGGGAGCCGCGCTGCTGGCGCTGCTGGCCGCGGCGATCATGGTGCTGCTGGCCCAGCCCTGGATGGAACTCACGGCGCGCGCGGCGCAGATGCTGCAGCGCCATGCACCCGGGGGCGCGCCGCGGCTGGCGCGCATGCCCGCGCTGTCCCATGCATGGGGCGAAGTCGCGGTGCTGTGGCGCGCGCTGCATGCGCTGTCGCGCCAGCGCGATACGCAGGCACGCCGTGCGGCGCGCTTTCAGGCGCAGACCGTGACCATTCTCGAAGAGGCGCCGGTGGCCATCGTGGTCACGCGCCACGACCGCGTCGAACTGCTGGGCACGCAGGCCGCGCGCATGCTGGGCTACGAGCCGCTGGAGCTGCAGGGCTATCCGATACGCCAGCTCTGCGCCAGCGATGCCGAACACCGCCGGCTGATGGAGCGCATCGATTGGGAGATACGCGCCTACGGCCAGTTTGACGGCGAAGTCTGCCTGATGCGCAAGAACGGCAGCCCGGTGTGGCTGCGCATGCAGGGGCGGCGCGTGACTCCGGCGCTGCGGCGCGAAGCCGGCGCGGGCGCGGCCGTGGTCTGGATGGTCAGGGACGTGACCGATCAGCGCGAAGCGCGTACCCAGCCGCAATGGCAGGCCCAGCACGACGCCTTGACGCAACTGCCCAACCGCGAAGCCTTGACGCTGTGGCTGCAGCATTGGCTTGATGAACGCCGCAGGCCCACGCAGGTTGCAGGCGAAGCCTGGCCCGCACCGGGGCAAAGCCTTGGCGGCGTGCTGCTGTTTCTCGATCTCGACCATTTCGCCAGCGTCAACGATCTTGCCGGCCACGACGCGGGCGATGCCTTGCTATGCCATTTCGCGCGCCTGCTCGAGACGCTGGTGCGCCACCCGGGCGCGGTGGCACGCCTGGGCGGCGATGAATTCGCGGTGCTGCTGCCCGACGCCAGCGCCCGCGAAGGCCGGGCCCAGGCCGACCAGCTGTGCCAGGCCATCAGCGCCTGGGAGGCCTCATACCAGGGCCAGCGCTTCTGGCTGGGCGTGAGCATAGGCATGGTGGTGCTCGACGCCCAGCGCCCCGGCATCGCGGCCATGCTGCACGCGGCCGACATGGCCTGCTACGAAGCCAAGCGCCAGGGCCGTGGGCGCGTGCATCAGCATTCCGATGCGTTGGCGGAGAAGGTGGCGCCGGGTTGAGCGCCCGTCCCTAAACCCTCCCCAGCGCCCGCAACACATTCTCCGCCGTCGCCGGCGCGGTGAGCGCCAGGGGCTGCTGCGCCAGCATGCCGCTGCGCGTCGCGGCGATCGCGTTGCGCAGGGCTTCGTAGACGCTGATCGCGAGCATGAACGGCGGCTCGCCCACGGCCTTGCTGCCGCCCACGTTGTCTTCGCGGTTGGCTTCGGGCCACAGGTCTACACGGAAATGCGCGGGAATGTCGCCGGCCGTCGGAATCTTGTAGGTGCTGGGCGCGTGCGTGGTCAGCAGGCCCTTGTCGTTCCAGACCAGCTGTTCGGTGGTGAGCCAGCCCATGCCTTGCACGAAGCCGCCCTCGATCTGGCCCACGTCGATCGCCGGGTTGATGCTGTGGCCCACGTCGTGCAGGATGTCGACGCGCAGCACGCGGCTCTCGCCGGTCAGCGTGTCGATCGCGACTTCGGTGCAGGCCGCGCCATACGCGAAGTAGTAGAACGGCCGGCCCGTGAGCGTGTGCTTGTCGTAGTGGATCTTGGGCGTGCGATAGAAGCCGTCGCTCCACAGCTGAATGCGGTTGGCGAAGGCTTCGCCGACCACGTCTTCCCAGCGGCGTTCGCTCTTGGGCGTGCGCACCAGGCCGCCGACGAAATCGACCGCGCCCGCGCCGCAGTGGTCCAGCCCGGCGACGAACGCCGCGAGGTTGTTGCGCACGGTGCGCGCCGCGTACTGCGCCGCGCGGCCGTTCAGATCGGTGCCGCTCGATGCGGCCGTGGCGCTGGCATTCGGAATCTTGCTGGTGTCGCTGGCCGTGACCAGCACGCGCGCCAGCGGCACGCCCAGTTCGTCGGCGACGATCTGCGCGACCTTGGTGTTCAGGCCCTGGCCCATTTCGGTGCCGCCATGGTTCACTTGCACGCTGCCGTCGGTGTAGACATGGACCAGCGCGCCCGCCTGATTGAACAGCGTCGCCGTGAAGCTGATGCCGAACTTGACGGGCGTGATCGCCAGGCCGCGCTTGATGATGGGCTGGCCCGCGTTCCAGGCCGTGATCTCCGCCTGGCGCGCGCGGTAGTCGGCCGACGCGGCGAGCGTGGGCAGCAGCGCGTGCAGGATGTTGTCTTCCACGCGCATCTGGTAATGCGTGAGGCTGCGCGCGCCCTGCGGGTCGGCGTCGTAGAGGTTGTGCAGGCGCACGTCGAACGCATCAAGGCCCAGCTGGCGCGCGATGTCGCCCATGATGGCCTCGATGACGATCACGCCCTGGGGCCCGCCGAAGCCGCGGAAGGCGGTATGGCTCTGGGTATTGGTCTTGCAGCGGTACGAGGCGATCTCGACGTCGCTGAGGAAATAGGCGTTGTCGGCGTGGAAGATAGCGCGGTCGGCGACCGGGCCAGACAGGTCGGCCGAGAAACCGCAGTTGACCAGCATCTCGAGCTGCAGCCCGGTGATGCGGCCGCTGTCGTCGAAGCCCACGTCGTACTCGTAGGCGAACGGGTGGCGCTTGCCGGTGATCATGAAGTCGTCGTCGCGGTCCAGCCGCAGCTTGACCGGGCAGCCGAACTTGTGCGCCGCCACGGCGGCCCAGACCGCGAGGTGGCCGGCCTGGGTTTCCTTGCCGCCGAAGCCGCCGCCCATGCGCCGGCATTCGACCTTGACCGCGTGGTTCTCGAGGCCCAGCGCATGCGCGACCCAGTGCTGCACCTCGCCCGGGTGCTGGGTGCTCGACAGGATCTGCCACTGGTCTTGCTCCAGCGGCAGCGCATAGGCGATCTGGCCTTCGAGATAGAAATGCTCCTGGCCGCCGACTTCGAGCCGGCCGCCGAGGCGGTGCGTGCTGCGCATCAGCGCGCCCTGGGCATCGCCGCGGCGCACGAACACCGGCGGCAGCACATAGCTTTGCTGGGCATGCGCGCTGTGCACGTCGAGCACCGCGGGCAGGGCTTCGATATCGCATTCGACCAGGCGCGCGGCGCGGCGTGCCTGGCGCATGCTGCCTGCGACCACCAGGCCTATGACCTGGCCCACATGCTGCACGCTGTCGAGCGCGAACACCGGCTCGTCATGGCCGAACGCGGCCAGCAGCTTGTCGCCGGGGACGTCGGCCGCGAGCACCACGCCGCGCACGCCGCGCAGCAGCAGTGCCGCCTGGCTGTCGACGCCGCGCAGATGGCCGTGCGCGACTTTCGAAAGAATGGGCGCGGCGTAGAGCGTGCCTTTGACTTCGGGCAGATCGTCGATGTAGTGCACCGTGCCCAGCACCTGGGCCTGGGCGCTTTCATGCACATGCGACTGGCCCATGGCGGGCAGCGGGCGCTCGGGCGCGATGGCCGTGGCGACTTCGGGGCAGAGCGGGGCGGGGACTTTCATACCGGGGCTTTCTGGACCGCTGCGGCTTGCGCCAGTGGAGTCAGGGTGGCGAGCACGCTGCCCGAGCCCGTGCTTTCAAGCCAGTAGCGTTCGAGCAGATGGGCCAGCAGCGCGCGGCGGTATTCGCCGCTGGCGCGCATGTCGGACAGCGGCTGGAATTCGTGGCGCAGGGTGTCTGCGGCCTGGGCCACGCTGGTTTCGTTCCAGGGCGCGCCGGCCAGCACGGCTTCGGTGGCGCGCGCGCGCACCGGCGTGGCGGCGACCCCGCCCACGCCAATGGACGCCGTCTGCACCTGGCCGTCCAGCAGCGTGAGCTGTATGGCCAGGCAGACCGCGGAAATGTCGTCGTCGGTGCGCTTGGAGACCTTGTAGGCGCGCAGCAGCTGGCCGGCGCGCGGCTTGGGCACTTCGATGCGCACCAGCACTTCGTCGGCGGCCAGCTGGTTCTTGCGGTAGCCGGTGTAGAAATCTTCGATCGCCAGATGGCGCTCGCCACGCAGGCTGGCCAGCACGACCTGGGCGCCCAGCGCGATCAGCAGCGGCATCGAGTCGCCTATGGGCGAGCCGTTGGCGACATTGCCGCCCAGCGTGCCCGCATTGCGCACCGGCAGGCCCGCGAAGCGCGCGGCGAATTCATCGAGCTGCGGCCACAGCGCCTGCAGGGCCGCGAAGGCCTGGGTCAGCGTCGCTGCCGCGCCTATCACCAGTTGCTCGCCGCTGGCGTCTATGGCGCGCAGTTCGGCCACGCGCGTCACATCGAGCACCTTGCCGAATTCGCGGAACTGCTTGGTGACCCAAAGACCCACATCGGTGCCGCCGGCGACGATCTGCGCCTGCGGGTGGTCGGCGCGTGCCTGCAGCAGCTCGGCCAGCGTGCGCGGCGCGAGATAGTCGGCGCCTTCCAGCGGGGGCGCTGGCAGCTTCTTCAGCTGGGCGAGCAGCGCGGCTTCGTCGACCTGGGCGCGCGGCAGGTCTGCCATCTGCTGGGCCGCGTCGAGAATGGGGCGGTAGCCGGTGCAGCGGCACAGATTGCCCGACAGGTCATGCTGGGCCTGTTCGCGGCTGATGGCCTGGCCCTGGCATACGCGGTTCTGGTACATGCCGAACAGGCTCATGACGAAGCCCGGCGTGCAAAAGCCGCATTGCGAGCCATGGCAGCTGACCATCGCCGACTGCGCCGGGTGGATGTCGGTGGGCGCGGCGCGCGCGATCAATGGGTCGCGTGTGAGGTCTTCGACGGTCCACAGCGCCAGGCCTTGCACCGAATGCGCGAGGCGTATGCAGCTGTTGATCGCCGAATAGCGCAATTGCTCGCCTTCGGGCGCGGCGACGGCTTCGCCGATCACCACCGTGCAGGCGCCGCAATCGCCTTCGGCACAGCCTTCCTTGGTGCCGGTGCAGCCCAGGTCTTCGCGCAGCACTTCAAGAAGCGTGCGTTCGGGCGGCACATCGTGCAGTGTCACGGTCTGGCCGCGGCGTATGAATTGCAGGACAGAGAGGGTCATGGATCAACGTGGGAAAGCAGCGGTGGAAAACATCGAAGGGTTGTGGCCATGGTGCCATGGCTTTGTTTACTAGCAATTTTCATGCGCCGCGCGGCCGGAGTCCATCGGTGCCGCACCGGAGAGGCGCGCACCCGATGCGGTAAAGCACCAATGCGCACGGGTTTTGCTTGCCGCAGACTGGCCGATTGCGCGCCGTCGCACAGGCAGCGCTGTGTTTGCCCGGCATGCCCCGTGCCTGCAGGCCTGCTTGACGGCTCTGCGCATGAGGCAAAGGACAGCGCCGGGCAATGCAAGTCGGGACTTTGTTGCTATATTTTTAATAGCTTGTTGACTAAGCCAGGCAAGCACTTGCAGGATATCTTATGGAATGTGTTTGTGAAATTGAGAGACAATCGCGCCCATGAATCCCCCTGAAACAAATTCCGCGCCCGGTATGACACCGCCGCGCTTGCAATTGACGGGCATTACCAAACGTTACCCGGCCGTCGTGGCCAACAGCGGAGTCTCGCTGACGGTGCAGCCTGGCGAAGTGCACGCCGTGCTGGGCGAAAACGGTGCAGGCAAGTCGACGCTGATGAAGATCATCTACGGCTCGGTCAAGCCCGACGAAGGCCTGCTGCAGGTCGATGGCAAGGTGGTGCAGATCCGCAATCCCCAGGAAGCGCGCCAGTTGGGCATCGCCATGGTGTTCCAGCACTTCAGCCTGTTCGACACGCTGACCGTCGCGGAAAACGTCTGGCTGGGCCTCGACAAGCAGATCGCGCTGGCCGAAGTCGTGCGCCGCATCGAGGAGACCGCAAGCCTCTACGGCATGTCGATAGACCCGCAGCGCCCGGTACACACCTTGTCGGTCGGTGAAATGCAGCGCGTCGAAATCATCCGCGCGCTGCTCACGCGCCCGCGCGTGCTGATTCTCGACGAGCCCACGTCGGTGCTCACGCCCCAGGCCGTCGAGAAGCTGTTCATCGTGCTGCGCAAGCTCGCGGCCGAAGGCTGCAGCATTCTCTATATCAGCCACAAGCTGCATGAAATCCGCGAACTGTGCGACAGCTGCACGGTGCTGCGCGGCGGCAAGGTCACGGGCGTGTGCCGCCCGGGCGAAGAGTCCAATGCCTCGCTGTCGCGGCTGATGATTGGCGCCGAGCCGCCCGCGCTGACGCACCGTGAAGTCGCCACCGGCGACACCGTGCTGCGCGTGCAGGGCCTTACCTTGGCGCGCACCGATCACTTTGGCGTTGACCTTGCGGGCATCGATTTCGAAGTGCGCGCGGGCGAAGTCGTGGGCATCGCGGGCGTCTCGGGCAACGGCCAGAAGGAATTGCTCTACAGCCTGTCGGGCGAAGACCGGCGCGCCGCGCCGGCCATGGTCCAGGTCTCGGGCCAGGCCGCGGGCCGCATGTCGCCGCGCCAGCGCCGCGCGCTGGGCCTGCATTTCGTTCCCGAGGAGCGGCTGGGCCGCGGCGCCGTGCCGTCGATGAGCCTGGCGCACAACCTGCTGCTCACGCGCGACGACGCCGTGGGCCGCGGCGGCTGGCTGCGCATGAATGTCCTGCAGGAGCAGGCGCGCGGCATCATCGAGCGCTTCAAGGTCAAGGCCGGCGGCCCGCATTCGGCGGCCAAGTCGCTGTCGGGCGGCAACCTGCAGAAATTCATTGTCGGCCGCGAAATCGAAGCCAAGCCCAAGCTGCTGATCATCTCGCAGCCGACCTGGGGCGTCGACGTGGGCGCGGCCGCGCAGATCCGTGGCGAAATCCTGGCGCTGCGCGATGCGGGCTGCGCCGTGCTGGTGCTCAGTGAGGAGTTGGACGAATTGTTTGAAATCTGTGATCGACTGCATGTCGTGGCCAAGGGCCAGCTGTCGCCTTCCGTGCCCCGGGCCCAGGCCACGGTGCAGCGCATAGGCGAATGGATGAGCGGGCTGTGGCATGCCGAAACGCCCGCTGCCGCGCAGGGAGGTTCGCATGCTTAAGCTCGAACCCCGCGCCCAGGTCTCGAAAGTCTGGACCTATGCCTCGCCCGTGCTGGCGCTGGCGATCACCGTGCTGATCGGCGTCGTGCTGTTCATGCTGCTGGGCAAGGACCCGGTGCGCGGCCTGCAGGCGTTCTTCTGGGAGCCGATCAAGTCGGGCTACGCGCTGGGCGAGCTGGTGATGAAGGCCACGCCGCTGCTGCTCGTGGCGCTGGGCCTGGCCGTGTGCTTTCGCTCCAACGTCTGGAACATCGGCGCCGAAGGCCAGTTCGTCATGGGCGCGATCGCCGCGGGCGGGCTGGCGCTGCTGGCCGACAAGAACACCGGGCCGTGGATCGTTCCGGCGATTCTCGTCGCCGGCGTGCTCGGCGGCATGGTCTGGGCCGGCATCGTGGCTTTCCTGCGCGACCGCTTCAACGCGAATGAAACCCTGGTCAGCCTGATGCTGGTCTATGTGGCCATCCTGGTGCTGGGCTATCTGGTCTACGGCCCCTGGAAGGACCCGCAGGGCTACAACTTCCCGCAGAGCAAGACGTTCGAACGCGTGACGCAGATCCCCAAGCTGATCGACGGCATGCGCATGAACATCGGCGTGATCCTGGCGCTGCTGGGCGCGGGCCTGCTGTGGGCATTCCTGGCGCGCACGCGCGCCGGCTTCGCCCAGCAGGTCAGCGGCCTGGCGCCGGCCGCCGCGCTGTACGCGGGCTTTTCCTCGCGCCGCGCGCTCTGGACCGCGCTGCTGATTTCGGGTGGCGCGGCCGGTCTTGCCGGCGCGCTCGAAGTCGCCGGCCCCATGGGCCAGCTGACCCCCTATGTTCCCGCCGGCTACGGTTTCGCCGCCATCATCGTGGCCTTCGTCGGGCGTCTGCACCCCGTGGGCATGATCTTCTCCGCCATTCTCATGAGCATGTTCTATATCGGTGGTGAACTCGCGCAGTCGCGCCTGGGCCTGCCCAAATCCCTGACCGGCGTGTTCCAGGGCCTGCTGCTGTTCGCGCTGCTGGCCTGCGACACGCTGGTGACCTACCGCCTGCGCTGGCAGCGCACGCCGCGTGCGGCGGCTGCGGCCGTGACCAAGGGAGGCGCGTAATGGAGTCGTATGCATTGCTGTTCGGCTCCACGCTGAGCGCCGGCACCGTGCTGGCCCTGGCCGCGCTGGGTCTGCTGATCAATGAGAAGGCCGGCATCATCAACCTCGGCGCCGAAGGCATGATGCTGTGCGCGGCGATCGCGGGCTTCGCGGCCGTCGTGCACTCGGGCAACACCTGGGTGGGCTTTGGCGCCGGCATGCTGGCCGGTGCGCTGCTCGCGGGCCTGTTCGGCCTGCTGGTCATCTGGCTCAACACCAACCAGCAGGCGACCGGCCTGGCGCTGACGCTGTTCGGCGCGGGCTTCTCGGCCTTCGCCGGCCTCAACTATGTGCAGGCCAAGCTGCCCGAGCTGCCGAAGTACGCGATTCCCGGTCTGGCCGACATTCCGCTGCTGGGCCCGGCGCTGTTTCGCCACCACCCGCTGGTCTACATCGTGGTGCTGCTGGCGATCGCGATGATCTGGTTCCTCTACCGTTCGCGCGCCGGCCTGGTGCTGCGCGCCGTGGGCGAGTCGCCCGAGTCGGCGCATGCGCTGGGCTACAACGTGCGCGGCATACGCCTGGCGGCGGTGATGTTCGGCGGCGCGATGTGCGGCCTGGCCGGGGCGTTCATCTCCGTGGTCTACACGCCGCTGTGGGTCGAGGGCATGGTCGCCGGCCGCGGCTGGATCGCGCTGGCGCTGACCACCTTCGCCACCTGGCGGCCGGCGCGCGTGCTGCTGGGCGCCTACCTTTTCGGCGGCGTCACCATGCTGCAGTTCCATCTTCAGGCGTCGGGCGTGCAACTGGCGAGCCAGCTGCTGAGCATGCTGCCTTACCTTGCGACCATCGTCGTGCTGGTGCTGATTTCGCGCAATCCGGCCTGGATTCGTGCGAACATGCCGGCCTCGCTGGGCAAGCCGTTCTACCCCGGCTCCTGAAGCGGTCCTTTCCATAACAAGCAATCCGAGGAACAAGAATGACGAACCTGCAAAAACGCTCCCTTCTCAAAGCCGCCGCGCTGTCGGCCGTGAGCCTGGCCGTGCTGGCTGGCTGCGGCAAGAAAGAAGAGGCCGTTGCGCCCGCTGCCGCTCCCGTGGCAGCCGCTGCCGCCGAGCCGCTGAAGATCGGCTTCATGTACGTGAGCCCGGTGGGCGACGGCGGCTGGACTTTCCAGCATGAGAAGGCGCGTCAGGCGCTGCAGGCCGAATTCGGCGACAAGATCCAGACCTCGCTGGTCGAAAGCGTGCCCGAAGGCCCGGACGCCGAGCGCGTGCTGCGCGACATGGTGGGCCAGGGCAACAAGCTGGTGTTCGCCACCAGCTTCGGCTACATGGAACCCGTGCAGAAAGTCGCTGCCGACAGCAAGGGCGTGAAGTTCGAGCACGCCACGGGCTACAAGACCGCCGACAACGTGCGCACCTATGACGCGCGCACCTACGAAGGCGCGTACCTGGCGGGCATCATCGCCGGCGGCATGACCAAGTCGAACCAGATCGGCGTGGTCGCCTCGGTGCCGATTCCCGAAGTGCTGCGCAACATCAACAGCTACGTGCTGGGCGCGCAAAGCGTGAACCCCAAGATCACGGCGCGCGTGGTCTGGGTCAACGAATGGTTCAGCCCGCCGAAGGAATCGGAAGCCGCGACCACGCTGATCAACGGCGGCGTCGACGTGCTCTACCAGAACACCAACTCGCCCGCGGTGCTCAAGACCGCGCAGGAACGCGGCGTGCGCGCGTTCGGCAAGGATTCGGACATGAGCGCCTACGCGCCCAAGGCCCACCTGGCTTCGGCCGAAATCAACTGGCTGCCGTACTACAAGAAGATCACGCAGGACACGCTGGCCGGCACCTGGAGCACGGGCCAGGACTGGTGGGGCGTGAAGGAAGGCGCGATGGACCTGGTGAACATCGCCGAAGACGTGCCCCAGGATCTGAAGGACAAGGTCGCTGCGGCCAAGGCCGGCCTCAAGGAAGGCACGTTCCACATCTGGAAGGGCCCGCTCAAGGACAACGCCGGCAAGGAACTGCTGGCCGAAGGCACCAACGGCGACCATGCCTTCCTGAGCGGCATCAACTTCTATGTGGCAGGCATCGACGGCAACGTGCCCGGCGCAGCCAAATAAACCACGGACCAGGCACGTTACTTGCTGATACATGCGATCAGGCAAGGACGTGCCTCCCCGGGCCAGGTTCAGGCCCTGTTCCCGTTGTTTTGACTTTGCTTTTTTCCAAGGAAGAAATATGACTGATCTGCACAAGCGCTCGATGTTCAAGCTGGCGGCGCTGACCGCCGTTGCCGCTGCGGCCCTGGCCGGCTGCGGCAAGAAGGAAGAGCCCGCGCCGGCACCGGTTGCCGCGCCCGAAGCCGCGGCTGCGGCCAAGCCCGAGCCATTGAAGATCGCGTTTGCGTATGTCGGTCCTGTGGGCGATGGCGGCTGGTCGTTTGCCCACGACCAGGCGCGCAAGAAGCTCGAACAGGAGTTCGGCGACAAGATCCAGACCAGCTATGTCGAAAGCGTGCCCGAAGGCCCGGACGCCGAGCGCGTGCTGCGCGACCTGGCAGGCCAGGGCAACAAGCTGATCTTCGGCACCACGTTCGGCTACATGGAAGCGCTGCAGAAGATCGCCCCCGACTTCTCGGGCGTGAAATTCGAGCACGCCACGGGCTACAAGACCGCGGCCAACGTGCGCACCTACGACAGCCGCACCTATGAAGGCGCGTACCTGGCCGGCATCATCGCGGGCGCGATGACCAAGAGCAACACGCTGGGCGTGGTCGGCTCGGTGCCGATTCCCGAAGTGATCCGCAACATCAACAGCTTCACGCTGGGTGCGCAGTCGGTCAACCCCAAGATCACGACCAAGGTGGTCTGGGTCAACGAATGGTTCAGCCCGCCCAAGGAAACCGAAGCCGCGACGTCGCTGATCAACGGCGGCGCCGACGTGCTGTTCCAGAACACCGATTCGCCCGCCGTGCTCAAGACCGCGCAGGAAAAGGGCAAGCGCGCGTTCGGCTGGGATTCCGACATGACCGCCTACGGCCCCAAGGCCCACCTGGGTTCGGCCATCATCAACTGGGCGCCTTACTACAGCAAGGCGACCAAGGAAGCGCTGGACGGCACCTGGGCCACAGGCGCGAGCTGGTGGGGCGTGAAGGAAGGCGCGATCGATCTGGTGTCGATCGCCGAAGACGTGCCTGCCGAGATCAAGACCAAGGTCGAGGCAGTCAAGGCCGGCCTCAAGGACGGCAGCTTCACGATCTGGAAGGGCCCCATCGCCGGCCAGGACGGCAAGCCTGTCGTGGCAGCCGACACCGTGGCCGATGACAAGTTCCTCTCGGGCGTGAATTTCTACGTCAAGGGCGTGGAAGGCAGCGTCCCAGGTGGTGACAAAAAGTAAGTATTTACCTTTTCGCTAGGTCATCAGGGCTGCCATCGGCAGCCCTTTTGCATGGCGCATACACTCGGCGCGATGGAAAAATCTCTCTGGCACCCGGTGGCTCTTGCCGAGGCCGTCGTGCATGCGCCGCTGGCCGTGCAATTATTGGAACAGGACCTGGTCCTGTGGCGCGATCTGGCCGGGCAGGTACACGCGTTTGTCGACCGCTGCCCGCACCGCGGTGCGCGGCTTTCGCTGGGCCGCGTGCAGGCCGACCGGCTCGAATGCCCGTATCACGGCTGGCAATTCGAAGGCAACGGCCATTGCGCGCTGGTGCCCGCAGTGCCCGACTTCGTGCCGCCGCCCGCGCACTGTGTGCGCGGCTTCGCCGTGCAGGAACGTCATGGCCTGGTCTGGGTGCAGCTCGAAGTGTCCGAGACCCCGCTGCCGCAGTTTCCCGCGGAAGATGACGCGCGCCTGCGCAAGCTCAACTGCGGCCCCTACGATGTGGCCGCGAGCGCGCCGCGCATCATCGAGAATTTTCTCGACATGTCGCACTTCGGCTTCGTGCACGAAGGCTGGCTGGGCTCGCGCGACGCCACGGCCATGGAGCGCTATGGCGTGGAGACCACGCCCACGGGCGTCAAGGCGACCAACTGCAAGGCGCGCCAGCCGCAGTCGAACCTGCATTCCACGGCCGCGGCCGATGTGCATTACACCTACGAAGTCACCGATCCTTACACCGCCTTGCTCAACAAGCTGCCAGAAGAGGGAACGAGCAAGGACGGCTGGTACGAATCGATAGGCCTGTTCGTCTGCCCGATCACGCCCGAAACCAGCCGCGTGTGGTTTCGCCTCGCGGTCGCCGACTTCGAGACGCCCGACGCGCAGCTGCAGGCGTTCCAGCACACCATCTTCACCCAGGACCAGCCGGTGCTGGAGTCGCAACAACCCAAATGCCTGCCGCTCGATTCGCGCGCAGAATTGAATTCCGCAGCCGACCGCATGTCGGTCGCCTATCGCCGCTATCTCCAGTCGCGCGGCATTTCCTTCGGAGTCTGCTGATGCCCCACGCCCTGACCGATGCTTCCTTGACGGCGCTGCTGCGCGACATGCCCAAGGCCGAACTGCATATCCACATCGAAGGCTCGCTGGAGCCCGAACTGATCTTCGCGCTGGCCCAACGCAATCAGGTCGAGCTGCCCTATGCCGACGTCGAGGCGCTGCGCAGCGCCTATGCGTTCACCGATCTGCAAAGCTTTCTCGACATCTATTACGCCGGCGCGAGCGTGCTGCTGCACGAGCAGGACTTCTACGACATGGCGCGCGCCTATCTCGCGCGCGCGGTCAGCGACCATGTGGTGCACGCCGAGATCTTCTTCGATCCGCAGACCCATACGGCGCGCGGCGTGCCCATGGCGTCGGTGATCAACGGCCTGTACCGCGCCAGCCGCGATTCGGAGCGCGACTGGGGCATTT
Organism: Acidovorax sp. CCYZU-2555; assembly: GCF_018413525.1. GTDB lineage: Bacteria > Pseudomonadota > Gammaproteobacteria > Burkholderiales > Burkholderiaceae_C > Comamonas. The sequence goes on along the minus strand of NZ_JAHCDD010000018.1, from coordinate 711 downwards.
CCTGCGCGCTGATCCTGTGCTTTCTGCGCCACCTCAGCGAAGAGGAAGCGATCACCACGCTGGCCCAGGCCATGCCGCTGCGCGACCGCTTCATCGGCGTGGGCCTGGACAGCAGCGAGCTGGGCCACCCGCCCGAGAAGTTCGCGCGCGTGTTCGCCCAGTGTCGCGACCTCGGCCTGCATCTCGTCGCCCACGCGGGCGAAGAGGGCCCGCCGGCCTATATCTGGAGCGCGCTCGACACCTTGCAGGTGGAGCGCGTGGACCATGGCGTGCAGGCGCAGCAGGACGAGGCCTTGATGCAGCGCCTGGCGCGCGAGCAAATCGCGCTGACCGTGTGCCCGCTGTCGAACCAGAAGCTGCAGGTCTTTCCCGATCTCGCCCAGCACAACCTGCCGCAGATGCTCGAAGCCGGCCTCATGGTCACGGTCAACTCCGACGACCCCGCCTATTTCGGCGGCTACATCAACGAGAACTTCGAGCAGCTGTTCGCCGCCACCGGCATGGGCGCGGCCCAGGCCTACCAGCTCGCGCGCAACAGCCTGCAGGCCAGCTTCGTCGGCGAGGCGCGCAAGCGTGCCTGGATGGAGCAGCTTGATGAGTGCTTTGTGCGGCATGGCGCAGAGGATGCGATTGCCGCGGGGTGAGCGAGACGAGGTCTCGCAAGGCGTTCAAAAGAAACAGCGGGCGTTAAAAATCCGTTCGTCCTGAGCA
>NZ_JAHCDD010000017.1 GCF_018413525.1 Acidovorax sp. CCYZU-2555 | reverse complement strand
CACCTACCGCCGCATGATCCACCATATGGATGAAGGCATAGGCCGCGTGATGGCCGCGCTCGAGGAGCATCGCCTGGCCGAGAACACGCTGGTCATCTTCACCAGCGACAACGGCGGCGAACGCTTCTCCGACAGCTGGCCGCTGGTGGGCGGCAAGATGGACCTGACCGAAGGCGGCATACGCGTTCCCTGGATCGCGCACTGGCCGGCCGTGATCGCGCCGAACAGCGAAAGCCGCCAGCTGTGCATGACCATGGACTGGTCGGCGACCATTCTCGACGCCGCGGGCGTGGCGGCCGCGCCGGGCTATGCGCTCGACGGCGTGTCGCTGCTGCCCGTGCTGCGCGACGCCAGCCACAGCTTCGCGCGCCCGCTGCACTGGCGCATGAACCACCGCGGCCAGCAGGCGCTGCGCGACGGCGACTGGAAATACCTGCGTGTCGACGGCAACGAATACCTGTTCAATATTCCCGCCGACGAACGCGAGCGCGCCAACCAGGCGGGCCGCGAGCCCGAGCGGCTGGAGCGCATGCGCGCCGCCTGGCAGACCTGGAACGCCACGATGCCGGCGATCGCGGCCGACGCGACCATCAGCCTCGGCTATTCGACGAAAGACATGCCACAGCGCTGAAGTGCCGGGGGGCACAGGCGGCCCCTGCCCTGACAGGGCAGCGGCCCCGCTCACTCGTTGCGCACGCCCAGCCGCGCGACCAGCGGCTTCCACACGCCGGTGTCGCGGCGGATGTAGTCGGCGACATCGGCGACCGCGCCCGGCAGCGTCGCCGCGTGCATGCCCTGGTAGCGCTGAATCACTTCCGGGTCCTGCAGGCATTGCTGCGTGGCCGCGTGCACCTTCTGCACCACGGCCGCGGGCGTGCCCGACTTGGCGATCAGCGCCGTCCACGAGCCATGCGACAGCTCGGGGCTGCCCATGACTTCGCTCACGGTGGGCACATTGGGCAGCTCCGCCAGGCGCGCATTGCCCAGCACCGCCAGCGCCTTGACCTTGCCGGCCTTGACCTGGGCCAGGGCCGTGCCGGCGATGAACGGCGCCAGATCGATCTGGTTGCCGACCACGCTGGTCAGCGCCGGCGCTTCGCCCTGGAACGGCACATGCGTCAGATTGGCCTTGAGGCGGTCGGCAAGAATCGCCGACATCAGGTGCGCGGGGCTGCCCGTGCCCGGCGAGCCGAAGTTCAGGCCCGCGGGCACGGCGGCCGCGGCCCTGGCGATGTCGGCGTATTTCTCTATCTTCGAGCCCTGGCTCGCGACCAGCAGATACGGGCTGCTCACCACCAGGCTCACGCCTTCGAACTCGCGCGCCACGTCATAGGGCGGCTTGGCGTAGATGTAGGGCGTGATCGTCAGCTGCGACATGCCCGCGATGAACAGCGTATAGCCGTCGGCCGGCGCCTGCTTGAGCGCCTGGATCGCGGGAATGCCGTTCGCGCCCGCGCGGTTCTCTATGACCAGCGGCTGGCCCAGCTTGGGGCCGGCGCAATTGGCCCAGATGCGGGCCACGGCATCGACGCCGCCGCCGGGCGCCGACGGCACGATCAGCTTGATGGGTTTGGCGGGCCAGGCCTCCTGCGCCTGTGACGGGCTGGCCGCCAGCGCGCATGCGGCCGCGGCCAGGGCCAGCAGCGAACGTCCACGGGAAGATGTCGAAAGGGAATGGCGCATGGTGTGTATCCGGTGAAAGCTTGCAGGGTTTAGCGGTCCAGCGGCCACTTGGGGCGCTTGACGTTCTGGTAGGGCAGCGTGCGCAAATCGTCGGAGAGCGTGCCCGGTGCCTGGGCGTACAGCACCTTGCTCGCGATCTTCGAGAACGCGGCGTAGAAATGCTGGGACGACTTGACGACGATCAGCTTGCGGCGGGCCAGGTCGCAGCCCAGGCCCGTGAACAGATCCGTGCCCATGGCCTGGGTGCGCAGCGAGGCCAGCACGATCTGCACGCCCTCGGCCTCGACCAGGGCGCAGGCGCCCATGGGCACCTTGGCGCCCGACAGTCCGGTCTGGTGGTGGGCGGGATTCACGGCGAGCACGGTGCACAGCAGATCGACGGGATCGCCCGACAGCGGGCCTATCTTGCCGCCTATGCGCAGCGGCAGCCGCGCGCCCACACCCGCGGCCACGGCCAGCGCCCCGGCGGATGGGTCCCACAGCGGGCCCAGGGCCACATCCTGGATGCCGCGCGCCAGAATGGCCTGCAGCACGAATGTGGCGTCGCCGGCCGCGCCGCCGCCGGGGTTGTCGGCGCCGTCGGCGATGACCACGCAGCCCGGCGTGCGCTGGGCTTCATCGAGCGCCTGCGCCACATCGGGCGCGGGCGGCAGCAGTTCTTCCTTCAAGGCGATCAGCTGCGCGGCCAGCGACTCCGCCAGCGCCGCCGCGCCCTGGGCATCGCCATCGGTATAGACCAGCAGCTTGCTGCCCATGTCGGCGACATCGCCCCAGGGAAAGCCATGCACCACCGAAATCGTCAAGGCCTGGCCTTGCCGTTCCAATTCCTGCAGCGCGTCGACATAGCCGCGCATGGGCGCACGCGAGGTATGCATCACGGCGACCATTTCGCAATCGACCACGGCGGCCACGGGCCGCACTTCGCCGCGCACCATGGCGGCGCACAGATCGACCAACTCATAGGCGCGGTCGAGCACATCGGTATGCGGATATTCCTTGAACGCAATCAGCAGATCGCTGTGGTCCAGCATGGCCTGCGACAGATGGCAGTGGGGGTCGAGTTCGGCGCCGATCACCACGTCGGGGCCGACCATCTCGCGCACGCGCTGCAGCAGATCGCCTTCGCAATCGGCATAGCCATCGGCGACCATGGCACCGTGCAGCCCCAGCAGCACCATGTCGACGGGCAGGCTCGCGCGCAGATCGGCCAGCAGTTCGTCGCGCAGCGTCTCGTAGGTCACGCGGGTGGTGATGCCGCCGGGCTGGGCCGCGGCCACCAGGCCTTCGTGCAGCACCCAGCCCTGAGCGCGCCCGCGCTCGCGCGCCGCCCACAGCGGGCCGGAGTTGTACAGCGGCTCGTCGGGGTGCTGGCCCGCGGGAAAGTAGGAGCGCTCCTGGAACGACGCCAGGCTCGTGGGCAAGGGCGCGAACGTGTTGGTCTCGGTCGCCAACACGGCGCTGAAGACGCGCAAGGGAGTTTGCGCAGTGGCTGTCGAATTCAAATCCAATCCTTTTCGGTGCTGCGCGTGCGCACGCACCCTTGTGGCGACAGAACCGATGTCTCTCGCACGGCCCTGCTTCCTTTTACGCAGGAAATTTGCGCATGCGCAAAATTGTCGGGCATAAAAATAGCAGAAACCATGCTGGTTTTTGCTGATACGCAAAAAACATGCCTTTTCGCCGGAAATATGCCCGGCCGCCGCTCAATCCTGCGCCGCGCCCTGGCGTGCCAGCGCCATCAGGTGGCTTTCATTGGTGCTCACGCCCACGATACGGGCCAATTGACGGCTTACCGTGACATAGGCATGGCCCAGCCGGCTGTCGAAGTACAGCGAATCGCCGCGCGCCAGCCGCGCCTGCTCGCCGTTCTCGAAATGCACGCAGATCTCGCCCGACAGCACATGCACGAACTCCGTGCCCGGGTGGCGGGCGAAGTCCTGCGGGCCGTTGAAAGTACGCGCGTGCACCGTGCCCAGCACCGGCGTGAACGGCTTGGCCGCGACATCGGTGGCCAGGAACTCGTACGACAGCGACAGGCCGCGGTAGACCACGCCTTCGCCGGCGCGCGTCACCACCGGCCCGGTGCTGGCGCTGTGCGGGCCCGCTTGCGAGAACAGCGTGCCTATGTCCATGCGCAGCGCCTGGGCCAGCGCGGCCAGGTTCTCGTAGCCCAGCGCCAGCTGCCCGCGTTCGGCGCGCGAGATGGTGGTCATCGAGACCTTGGCGCGCTCGCTGAGTTCGGCCAGCGTCCAGCCCAGCTGCTTGCGCGCCAGGCGCAGACGCTCGCCCAGGGTCGCGGGATCGAGTTGATTGGCGGGGCGCTGCGCGCAAGGGGAGGGTTGGTTCACCTCGCCATTTTGCCAGCGCCCGCGTGGGGGCATGGCCAGGGCACGCGCCAGCGCTGTCAAAGCCGCTACCGGAGCGCCGCAGAATTTGCGTTTACGCAAATCTTTCATCTACACTGGCGACGCTTCGCGCCGGCTTGCCGACGCGCGCAGCCCGTGCCGGCGCAACCGCGCACGGCCATTGAAAGCATAGTGAAGTGGTTTTTTGATGAAGATTCTGGTCATTGGCGCGGGCGTCGTGGGAACTTGCAGCGCGCTGCAGCTGCAGCGCCGCGGCCATGAAGTCACGCTGATCGACGCCGCGCCCGAAGCCGCGACCGGTGCCAGCCATGCCAACGCCGGGCTGATCTCGCCCGGCCATTGTTTCAGCTGGGCCGAGCCTGGCATCACCCGCGTGGCCCTGAAATCGCTGCTGGGCCTGAGCGACGGCCTGGGCATCTGTGCGCCGCTGAGTCCCGCGCTGTGGCGCTGGGGCACGCTGTTTGCCCGCGAAGGCACCGAGGCGCGCTGGCTCGCGAACTCGCGCGCGGCGCTGGCGCTGTCGGCGTATTCGCGCGATTGCCACTTTCGCGCCGACGGACTGCCGGCCGAAGAGTATGGCGGCCGGCACGCCGGCATCCTGTATCTCTATGGCGCCAATGACACGCCCGGAGCGCACGATGCCGAACTGCTGCACGCGGCCAATGAACCGTTCGAGCAGCTGGACGCCGACCAGATGGACCGCTGCGAGCCCATGCTCGCGCACAGCGCCATCCGCTTTGCCAAAGGCATTTTCTGCCGCAACGACGGCACCGGCGACGCCGCCCGCTATGCGCGCGCCGCGCTGGCGGCGTTCCAGCAGCTCGGCGGCATCGCGCGCCTGGGCGAACGCGTGCAGCAGGTGCTGGTGCACAACGGCCAGGCCGTGGGCGTGCGCACCGACCGCGGCGAACAGCGCGCCCAGGCGGTGGTCATCGCCGGCGGCCTGCATTCCAGGGAACTGCTGCGGCCGCTGGGCATGGACCTGCCCATTCATGCGGTCAGCGGCTATTCGATCACCTACGAGAACGTTGCCGGCGCGCTGCCCACGCGCGGCGCGGTGTCGATACCGCACAAGATCGCCTGGGCCTCGTTTGCCGCGCGCAGCGTGCGCTTCACGGGATTCGCCGATGTCGGCACGCCCGATGCGCGCCGCGCGCAGCGCCGGCTGGCGGCGCTGGACGCGTTTGCCCGGCAGATCATTCCCGCCCTGGCCGGCGCGCAGCGCAAGGAGTGGGTGGGCAGCCGCCCCATGACACCCGACAACCTGCCGTTTCTCGGCGCCAGCGGCATTGCGGGCCTGTGGCTCAACTGCGCACATGGCGCGATGGGCTGGACCATGGCCCATGGCTCGGCGCAGATCATCGGCGATCTGATAGGCGGCGACACGCCCGCAGTGGATCTGACGCCCTACCGCTGGAACCGCTACGGCTTTCTGGGCCGGCGCGCCCCGCCCCAACAACCCAAGGAACTGTGACATGACGCAAATCACCCATTACCCCGCCCCCGGCCCGTTTCCCTTCTCCAGCGCCATACGCGCCGGCGGCTGGGTGCTGCTGTCGGGGCAGATTCCCTTCGACCAAGACGCCAAGCCGCACACCGGCGATATCCGCGAACAGACGCAGGCGGTGATGGACAGCATCTGCCGCACCCTGGCCCAGGTCGACAGCGCCATCGAGGACGTGGTGAAAGTCAATGTCTGGCTTTGCGACCTCGCGGACTTCGCCGTCTTCAACGAGGTCTATGCCAGCTACTTCGAGAGCGGCAAATACCCGGTGCGCAGCCTGGTGCAGGCCAGCCTGGCATTCAATGTGAAAGTCGAAGTCGAAGTGCAGGCGCTGGACCGCAAGCCGGGCGCCTGAGACGGCGCAGCGCGCTACGAACGCAGATAGGCGGGCGCGTGCGGCGAGGCCGCCTGGTCGCCATAACGTGCGCCCGACGGATAGTATTCCGAGAAGTGCTGCACCTTGCCGGCCGCCTGCGCGCCGGCTTCGCTGGCAATGAAGGCCAGCATCAGATCGATGCCGGCCGACACGCCCGCCGACGACCAGACATTGCCGTCCTGCACATGCCGCTCTTCGACGACCGTGACATCGCCCAGCGCGCGCAGACGGTCCAGCGACGCCCAATGCGTCGTGGCCCGCTTGCCCGACAGCAGCCCGGCCGCATGCAGCACAAACGAACCCGTGCAGACCGACAGCACGGCCTTGCAGTTCTTCGCCTGGGCCGAGACGAACGCCAGCAGCACCGGGTTGTCGACTTCGCGCCGCGTGCCCTGGCCGCCCGGAACGAGCAGATAGTCGAGCGGCGGGCAATCGGCAAAGCTGTGGTGGGGATTGATGGACAGGCCCTTCGCGCAGCGCACCGGCCCGGGGTTCTGCGCCACGATCAGGCACTGCTCGGGGCCTTGCGCCGCCTGGCGCCACATCGTGAGCATTTCCCAGGGCCCGACGAAGTCGAGCTCTTCCACGTCATCGAAAACCAGGATGCCGAAATTCATTGCAAAGCCTTGCGGGGGTGAAGCGGGCAAGCATGCCATGCATTGCCCGCCTGCGCTCAGAAGCTGAACTTCGCCGACAGAAACACTTCCCTGCCCCGCCCCACTTCGAGGCCGCCGCTGTAGTAGACGCCCGCGTAGTAGTACTTGTCGGTCAGGTTCTTCGCATGCAGGCGCCAGGTCATGGGTGTCGTGCCCCAGCGGGTGTCGTAGCTGATGCCCGCATCCCATAGCGCATAGCCGGGCGCGAAGCCGCTGTTTTGCGCATCCACCGCGCGCTTGCCCACATAGCTCAGCGTGGTGTCGACCGACAGGCCGGGCACGGCCGCGATCGCGTAGCGCGCGCCCAGCGCGCCCTTCCAGCGCGGCGCGCCTTCGCTGCGCTTGCCCAGCGTCGCCGGGTCGCTGACGCCGCGCAGCGAAGTGTCGAGATACGCCAGATTGCCCAGCAGCGTGAGGCCGGCCGCGGGGCGCGCCGTGGCGTTGAACTCCATGCCGCGGTGGTGGAAACGGCCGTTGCTCACATAGTCGTTGGCCAGGTCGAGATAGCTTGCGTCGCGGCGGATGTCGAACAGCGCCAGGGCCAGGCGCAGCTTGTCGTTCAGGTCGGCCTTGAGGCCTATCTCATACTGCTCGGAAGCGATGGCCGCGGTCGGCTGGTTGGCGTTGTTGGCGTTATAGGGCGCGTAGTCGCCTTTCTCGAAGCCGCGCGCATAGCTCGCATAGGTCATCAGGCGCTCGCTGGGGCGGTAGATCAGCGCGCCCGTGGGCACGAACACGTTCTTGTCCTGGGGCAGGGCGCTGGCCGACAGATTGCGCGCCTGGTAGCGGATGTAGCGTCCGCCCAGCAGCAGCTGAAACTGGTCGTTGAGGGTGATCATGTCGCTGGCGAAGAGCGAGCTTTCGCGGATGCTGGAGCGAAAATCGATGGCCTGCTCGGGGCCGAAGTCCCAGCGCGGCGGCTGCTGCGGGTGGCGGATATTGCCCACCGAGATGTCGCCCACGCCAACGCCGGCGCTGCTGTCGACGAAATCCCAGAACGGGCTCTTGTCGCGAAACTGGCGGTAGGACGCACCGACGAACAAATCGTGCAGCACGCCGGCGCCGACAAACTTGCCCGCGAGGTACGACTGCAGCGACCAGGTGCTGAACACCTCGCCGCGCGACTGGTAAAGGTCGGCATAGCCTATCGCGCCGTCGGGCTGGATATCGAACAGATCGACATAGCCGCCATGGCGCTCGACGCGCGAATAGTTGGCCTGGGTCACCGAAGTCCAGCCGTCGCCAAGCTGGTACGTGAGCTTGCCTTCGAGGTTGTGGGCTTCGGTCTGGTGGCGGTACCACGAAGGCGAAAGCGCATTGCGGCGATCGAATTGCGGCGGCAGCACAAAGCTCGCCGGGTTCAGCGGATCGGCGCGGCCGGTCTGGTCGGCGCGCAGCAGCGGGTCGGACATCGCGCTTTTCCAGTTCCAGTCGGCATTGAGCTGCAGCAGCGCGCGCGCGCTCAGGCGCAGATCGGCGGCCAAGCCGACGAACTTGCGCTCCAGGTCGCCGAAATGCTTGAAGTCGCCAATCTTCTCGTAGCCCGCGTTGAGGCGATAGCCCAGCGCGCCGTCGGCCAGCGAACGGCTGGTGTCGATGGCCGCGTAACGCCCCTGCAGCGAACTTCCCTGCAGGCTCAGCGTGGTGAACGGCGCGAGCGTGGGCCGCTTGGGCAGGTAGTTGATGGTGCCGCCCGGCGAGTTGAAGCCATACAGAAAGCCCGAAGGCCCCTTGAGCACATCGACGCGCTCGACCAGCTCCATCGGCACGTCGTAGTGCGGCGCCAGCGCCAGGCCGTCGCGGCGGATGGTGTTGAAGTTGTCCATGGCGAAGCCGCGCAGACGGAAGTTGTCGAAGCCGCCGCCATAGGACGAACTCTGCACCGAAGGGTCGAGCGCGAGCACATCGCGCACGCTGCGCGCCGAAGTCTCGGCGATCGTCCTGGCGTCGTAGCGCTGTATCTCCAGCGGCAGCTCCAGCGGGTCCTTGGCGCCGAACGCGCCCGCGTTGACTTCCAGGGCCTTGTTGAGCGGCGCGGCCGTGACGGTGATATCGCCCAGCGCCGCGCCCTCGCCCGCCGCCAACTGTTGCGCCCCGGCGGGCGTGGCGAAGATGCCTGAAACCACGCCCGCGATCAGCGCTGTGCGCTTTGCGTGGCGGACCGAACCATATACCTGCATATCGATGTTCTCTTCTTTGGGGGGGCGCGCAGCACCGGAATGCGCCAGCGGCGCCGGGAAATTTTCGTTGTTATGATATAACATTCATACACAATTTTCGGCGCCACTTCATGACGATAGAAATTTCCGCAGCCCCGCCCAGCCACGCGCTCGAAGCCCTGGGCGTCGTTGCCGGGTATGGCGGCAAGACCATCCTGCGCCAGCTCGACCTGCGCATACGCGCGGGCGAGATCTATGCGCTGCTGGGCGCCAATGGCGCGGGCAAGACCACGGCGCTGAGCCTGTTCCTGGGCTTTGTCGCGCCCACGTCGGGACAGGTGCGCGTGCATGGTGTGGACCCCGTCGCCCAGCCCGGCGAAGCACGCCGCCATATCGCCTACATTCCCGAGAACGTCGCGCTCTACGAGCACCTCACGGCGCGCGAGAACGTCGCCTATCTGCTGGACCTGGCCGGGCAGAACGATGGGCCGGACGCGATCGCGCGCGCGCTGGCCGCCGCGGGCCTCGATACGGCGGCCTTCGATCGCCGCGTGGGTGGCTTCTCCAAGGGCATGCGCCAGAAAGTCGCGATCGCGCTGGCGCTGGCGCGCAAGGTGCCGGCGCTGCTGCTCGACGAGCCCACGTCCGGCCTCGACCCGCAGGCCACGGCCGAGTTCAACCGCCTGCTGCAACTGCTGCGCGCCCAGGGCGTGGCCATTCTGATGGTCACGCACGATCTGCTCAGCGCCGCCGATGTCGCCGACCGCATAGGCTTTCTCGACGCCGGCTTGCTGGTCGAGGAAGTCGCGGCCGAAGGCGACGACCGCTTCGATGTGCGCGCGCTGCACCGGCGCTACGCGGGCCAGATCACCCCTTCGGAGCAGCCCGCATGAGCACCATGCAACGCATTGCGCGCGAGGAATGGCGCGCGCTGTTTCGCGACCGCGTGGCCTTGTTCGGCCTGCTGCTGGTGACCGTGCTGATGCTGGTCGCCACGCTCACCGCGCATGAACACCAGCACAGCGCCAACGCCGAACGCGCGCGCTACCAGGCCCAGGCCAACGAACAGTTCGCGCAGCAGCCCGACCGCCACCCGCACCGCGTGGTGCATTACGGGCATTTCCTGTTCCGTCCCATCAACCCGCTCGCGGCCTTCGACCCGGGCGTGGACGCCTATACCGGCAACACCTTGTTCCTCGAAGGCCACCGGCAAAACAGCGCCAACTTCGGCGATGTGCGCCAGTCGTCGCTGCTGATGCGCTTCGGCCAGCTGACGCCGGCCTTCGTGCTGCAGGTGCTCGCACCGCTGCTGCTGGTCTTCGTGGGCCACGCAGGCGTGGCGCGCGAACGCGAGTCAGGCACCTTGCGCCTGCTGCTGGCCCAGGGCGTCGCGGGCCGACAGATCGTGGGCGGCAAGCTGCTCGCGCTGTCGGGCTTCACGGGCCTGGTGCTGCTGCCCGCGCTGCTGGCCCTGGGCTGGTTCGCGGCCAGCGGCCAGGCGCCGTGGAGCCTGGCGCTGTTGCTGGCCGCGGGCTATGCGGCCTGGCTGCTGCTGTGGTCGCTGGCCGTGGTCTGGGTCTCGACGCTGTTCGCGCGCGGCCGTGACGCGCTGCTGGTACTGCTGGCGACCTGGGCGGTGGTGGTGATCCTGCTGCCGCGCTGGGTGCCCGATATCGCCAACACCGCGCTGGCCCTGCCAACGCGCTTCGAAAACCAGATCAATGTCGAGCGCGACTACCAGGCGCTGGGCGATGCGCACAATCCCGACGACCCGAAGTTCGCCGCGTTCCGCGACGACTTGCTCAAGAAGCATGGCGTGGCGCGCATCGAAGACCTGCCGGTCAACTTCAAGGGTGCGGTGAGCATAGAAGGCGAGCGCCAGTCGACCGAACTGTTCAACCGCTACGCGGCCGCGGCCTTCGCGCGCCAGCAGCAGCAAAACGCACTGGTCGACGGCTTTTCCTGGATAGCGCCCACGCTCGCACTGCGCCGGCTGTCGATGGCGGCCTCGGGCACCGACCTGGTGAGCTTTCAGCGTTTTCTCGAACAGGGCGAGCAATACCGCTACGACCTGGTGCAAGGCCTCAACCAGCTGCACGCCCAAGCGCTGAGCTATGCCGACGAGACCAATCCCGCCAAGAGCAAGCGCATTTCGCATACGCATTGGCAGGCATTTCCGGCGTTCGACTACCAGGCCGCGCCCTTGGCCGAGACCCTGGGCCGCGCCGCGCCCGCGGGGCTGGTATTGCTGATGTGGCTGGCCGCGCTGGCGGGCCTGGCCTGGCGCGCGGGCCAGCGTCTGGAAAGGAATGTGCGATGAACTGGCTTATCCATGAACTGCGCCTGATCGCGCGCTCGCGGCTGTCGCTCGCGACCCTGGTGCTGCTGCTCGCGCTGTCGGCGCTGGCCGTCTGGTCCGGCCTGCACGAAAGCGCGCGCCAGCGGCAGACGATTGCGCGGCTCACGCCGCTGCAGGCCCAGGATGCGGCCGCGGTCGCGGCGCGCTATGCCGACAGCCCCGACGCGGGCAACCCCGCGTACTACGCTTTCCACAGCACCTGGGATCTGCCGTCGGACACCGCCTTCCTGGCCATGGGCTTGCGCGATGTCGCGCCCCAGGCGCTGCGCGTGCGCGCGCTGGGCCTGCAGGCCCAGCTGTACGAGGGTGAGATCTTCAACCCCGAGCTCGCGCTGCCGGGCCGCTTCGACTTCGCCTTTGTGCTGATCTATCTCGCGCCGCTGTTCGTGATCGCGCTGCTGCACGACCTGGTGTCGGGAGAGCGCCAGTCGGGCCGGCTGCGGCTGCTGCTGTCGCTTCCCGACGGCGGACAGCTGTGGCGTCGGCGCGCGCTGCTGCGCTATGCGCTGCTGTTCGCGGGCCTGGCCCTGCCGGTGCTCGCTGGCCTGGCGCTTTCGGGCACGGCCCTGGGCGCGGCGCTGGTGGTGCTGGCCGTGATCGCGAGCTATCTGGCGTTTTGGGTCGGCCTGTCGCTGCTGGTCGCGCGCCGCGGCTGGCGCTCGGTGGCGAATGCCACGGCGCTGATGGGCGCCTGGGCGCTGCTGACGCTGGTGCTGCCCACGCTGGCCAATGTCGCGCTGACGCGCGCCCTGCCCGTGCACCAGGGCGTGGACCTGATGCTGGCCCAGCGCCAGGCCGTTCACGGCGCCTGGGAAGTGCCGCGCGAGCAGACCATGCAGAAGTTCCTGGCCAGCCACCCGCAGTTCAAGGACACCGCGGCCCTGCCCGCCGGTTTCCACTGGAAGTGGTATTTCGCCTTCCATCAGCTGGGCGACGACAGCGTGGCCCCGCAGGCCGCGCAATACCGCGCGGGCCTGCTCGCCCGCCAGCAATGGACCGACCGCCTGGGCTGGCTGCTGCCCGGCGTGGGCGCGCAATCGGTGCTGCACCGCGCGGCCGACACCGACCTGCAGGCCCAGCTCGCCTACCAGGACCGCACGGCGGCGTTCCATGCCCAGGTGCGCAATTTTTTCTACCCGTATCTGTTCAATGAGCGCCGCTTTGGCAAGCAGGACTTTGCCCAGTTGCCGCAGTTCGCTGCGCCTTCGCCTGCCGCCGTGACTTTTGGCGCGCAGCTGTGGGTGTTGCTGGCGCTTTGCTGGGGGATTGCGGTTGGGGGGGTGTGGGGGATGGGGCGGTTGAGGGTGAACGATTAGGTGCTGGCGCCTACGCCCTGAAACGCCCTTCGACGGGCTCAGGGCGAACGGGGTGAACTAAGTGGCGAAAAGCGGCACGCTTGCTACCCCGTTCGCCCTGATCGGGGTCAGCGAGACGAAGTCTCGCAATGTGTCAAAAAGAAACAGCAGGCTTCAAAATCCCCGTTCGCCCTGAGCCTGTCGAAGGGTGAACGGCCTGCGCTCAAGTCATGAGGACGGGCCGTTCATGGTGCGACGCGCCCGGCTAGGGAGGCTCACCACGAACGGGTCACTGTTTTGCCGCCGCTTACCAAAATAGACCACCTTCTAAGTCATTGATTTAGTTGACAAAAAACTGTTTCTCGAGAGCCCGCCGAAGGATGAACGGCCTGTCCTAAAGCACAGCGCCCGCCCTACCCCACCTCCGGCACCACCCCCACATAACGCCCGCGCGGGCGTATCACCTGGGCCACTTCCAGTTGTTCGAGGCTGTGCGCCAGCAAACCTATGCTGCGCGCGCTGGCGAACAGACTGAAGGCGGCGTCATGCGGCAGCCGGTGGCGCGCCATCAGCGCGGCCAGGGCCACATCGATGTTGGGTTGCAGACCCGTGAGCTCGGTGGCTTTTTCAATGAAACGCGCAATCACTTCCGGTGGCTCGGTCAGCGCCAGCAGGGCCGCGGCGCGCGGATCGCCGTCGGGGTAGATGTGGTGGCCGAAGCCCGCAAGCGGCAAGCCCGTGGACAGGTGGTGTTCGAGTACCTTGTCCGCGCCCAGGCGCTCCACTTCGCTGAACAGCGCCTGCACCCGGCCCGAGGCATCGCCGTGCAGGGGGCCCGAGAGTGTTGTCAGCCCGGCCAGAAGGCAGGCCGGCAGCGAGGCGCCGGTCGACGCCGTGATGCGCGCGACAAACGCGGAACTCGTGAGTTCGTGATCGACCAGCAGCACCATGGCCGTGCGCAGCAGATCGGCGACCTTGGCCGATTGCTTCCAGCCCTTGGCAAAGCGCTGGTGCAGCGGCAGGCTTCCCGGCGCGGCGCCAAAGGCGTTGGCGAGTTGGCCGACCAGGCTCTGGCCTTCGATGTGCAGCACGCGCGTGAGGCGTCCACGCGTGGAATGCCCGGTGGCCGACAGCGCCGCCAGCGCGGTGAAGGCCGCCACCCGCCCGGGCGCGGCCGCATGCAACTGCACGGGCGGTGCCAAGCAGGAAAGGTCTACGGCCTGCTCCGCGCCCCACAGCAGTTGGGCGGCCTCTTCGAGCGTCGCCGAGCCCGCCAGCTCGATCACATCCTGCCCCCGGTAATACGGCCGGCCGCGAAAGAACGCGGTCAAGCCCGTGGGAATGCTGGGCTCGGCGCCGAACAGCGTGTTCGCGGCCAGGGTCTCGTGCTTGCGGCCGGCTTCCTTGCGCTTGGCCAGGCCGGCCACGTCTTCGGCGCGGTACAGGCTGCGGCGCGTATCGGCCGGGTCGGCCATCACTTCGATCTTGCCGCGGCTGACGTAGGCATAGACCGTCTGCGGGCGCACGCCCAGCAGCGCGCATGCCTCGTTCATCGAAATCCAGGAAGCCATGGGAAAACACCTATGCTTTATATATGTTGATTTTATACATCAATATTGACCACCTTATCAAGTGAAAACTAGGATGCAGACATTCCTGCAAAAACCTGGTGACCGCCCATGAAAGCCCCCATTCTTCAACTCAACCCCATCCTGATTCCGGCGATCAACGAGCAGCTCGCGGCGCTCTACACCGTGCACAAGTTCTACGAGTTGGCCGATCAGAACGCCTGGCTGGCCGAACATGGCGCGTCCATCGCCGCCGTGATCACGGGCGGCCACACCGGCATTTCGCAGGCGCTGCTCGAACAATTGCCCGGCCTCAAGGTGGTCGCGGTCAACGGCGTGGGCACCGATGCGGTCGATCTGGCCTATTGCCGCGGCCGCGGCCTGCCCGTCACCGCCACGCTGGGCGCGCTGACCGAAGACGTCGCCGATCTGGCGATCGGCCTGCTAATCGCGGCCTGCCGCAATCTGTGCGCCGGCGACCGCTTCGTGCGGGGCGGCCTGTGGGAGCTCAACCCCCAGCCCAGCGCGATTCCGCTGGCGCGCCGCTTCAGCGGCATGCGCGTGGGCATCGTGGGCATGGGCCGCGTGGGCCGCGCGGTGGCGCAGCGCGCCGCGGCGTTTGGCTGCGCAATCCAGTACACCGATCTGCGCCCCATGGACGACATCGCCCACGCGTTTGTTCCCGGCCTGATCGATCTGGCACGTGACAGCGATGCGCTGGTGCTGTGCGCGGCGGCCGACAGCGCCGAAGGCATCGTCAACGCGGCCGTGCTCGACGCGCTGGGGCCGCGCGGCTTTCTGGTCAATGTCGCGCGCGGTCGTCTGGTCAATGAAGCCGATCTGACCGAGGCGCTGGTCGCCGGGCGCATCGCGGGCGCGGGCCTCGATGTGTTCGTCGACGAACCGCGCGTGCCGCTGGCCCTGCGCCAGTCGGACGCCGTGACCCTGCAGGCGCACCGCGCCAGCGCCACCTGGGAGACGCGCACCGCCATGGGCGAAATGGTGCTGGCCGGCATTGCCCAGGCGCTCGCGGGCCAGCGCCCCACGATGAGTCTCACGACCTAGGCTTTCCACCCCAAAGACAACAACAGGAGACAAACCACCATGACCACCACCACCCGCCGCTTCGCCTGCACGCTGGCCCTGGCCCTGGGCGCCACCGCCATCGCGCCCATGGCTTTTGCCCAGTCCTATCCGTCCCGCCCCGTGACCCTGGTCGTGCCTTTCCCGCCCGGAGGCGGCACCGACACCGGTGGGCGCGTGATCGCCGAACAGCTGAGCCGGCGCTGGGGCCAGACCGTGATCGTCGAGAACAAGGGCGGCGCGGCCGGGCAGATCGGCGCCGATCTGGTGGCCAAGGCCAAGCCCGACGGCTATACCTTGCTGCTGGGCAACATCGGCACGCAGGCGATCAATCCTTCGCTGTACGCCAAGCTGCCCTACGACCCGGACAAGGCCTTCGCGCCGGTGTCGCTGGTCGCCGAACTGCCGCTGGTGATGATGGTCAACCCGGCCGTGGCCGCGCAGACGCCGGCCGAATTCATCGCGCTGGCCAAGGCGCAGGCCGGCAAGATGTCGTACAGCAGCTCGGGCGCGGGCGGCGCGCCGCATCTGGTGGCCGAGATGTTCAAGGACCAGACGCGCAGCTTCATCGTGCATGTGCCCTACCGCGGCGGCGGCCCGGCGATCGCCGATCTGCTCGCCGGCCATGTCGATCTGTCGTTCATGACCGCGCTGGAGGCTTCGGGCCATATCAAGGCCGGCAAGCTGCGCGCGCTGGCCGTGACCAGCGACAAGCGCCTGCCCGCGCTGCCCGACGTGCCAACGCTGGCCGAAGGCGCGCTGCCGGGCTTCAACGCGATTTCCTGGATAGGCATGGTGGCGCCCGCGGGCACGCCGCAGGACATCGTCGACAAGATCGCCGCCGACGTACGCGCCGTGCTCGCCGACGAAGCCGTGAAGGCCCGCTTTGCGGCGCTGGGCGGCGTGCCGCGCGCGACATCGCCGCAGGACTTCGGCAAGCTGATCGCGGCCGACAGGACGCGCTACGCCGAGATCATCCGCAGCCGCAAAATCACCACCCAATGAGCGCCATGATCGACCTGGTCTTTCCCGCGCCCGCGCCCGCCACCCTGGCCGTGGCCGGCAGCAGCGCCCGCTTCCCGCTGGGCCGCGTGTTCTGCATAGGCCGCAACTACCGCTGGTCGGCCAATGAGGCCGCGCCCACGCAGATGCCCGCCTGGTTCATGAAGCCCGCGAGCGCGGTCTGCGCCGCGCACGGCGCGCTGCCCTATCCGCCCTCGACGCGCGAGTTCTGCCATGAGATCGAACTGGTGGTGGCCATGGGCCGCGGCGGCCGCGACATCGACGCGGCCCAGGCCGAATCGCATATCTGGGGCTATGCCGCGGGGCTGGACCTCACGCGGCGCGATCTGCAGCAGCAGGCCAAGCAGGCCGGCGGCCCCTGGGAGCCGGCCAAGGCCTTCGATCACTCCGCGCCCTGCACGCCGCTGGTGCCGGCCGACACCCTGGGCCATCCGAGACTGGGTGCGGTATGGCTCAAGGTCAACGGCGTCGATCGCCAGCGCGCCGATGTGTCCGACCTGCTGTGGTCCGTGCCCGAACTGGTGGCCATGCTGTCGCGTTCAGTCACGCTGCTGCCCGGCGATCTGATCTTCACCGGCACGCCCGTGGGCGTGGGCCCGCTTTCGCCCGGCGATGTCGTCACGGGAGGCGTCGCGGGCATAGGCCAGTTTTCCATGACCGTGGGCAGTCCCGCAGACCGGGGCGCGACGGACATTCATCAACCATGACAGGAGCTTCCCCTTGAACACTTCACCAAAGATCGCGCTGGTCACCGGCGCCGGCAGCGGCGTGGGCCGTGCCTCGGCGCTCGCGCTGCTCGAAGACGGCTGGAGCGTGGTGCTGGCCGGCCGGCGCGCCGAACCGCTGCAGGCGCTGGCCGATGCGGCCGCGGCGCGCGGCGCGACGGCGCCCGGCCAGACCGCGCTGGCCGTGCCCACCGATGTCACCGACCCCGACAGCGTGCAGGCGCTGTTCGATGCGATAGAAAAGCGCTTCGGCCGGCTCGACGTGCTGTTCAACAACGCCGGCGTCAACGCCCCGGCCGTGCCCATCGACGAGCTGCCGCTGGACAAATGGTTCAGCGTGCTGAACACCAACGTCTCGGGCATGTTCCTGTGCGCGCGCGCGGCCTTCGGCCTGATGCGCCGCCAGTCGCCCCAGGGCGGACGCATCATCAACAACGGCTCGATCTCGGCCTACACGCCGCGGCCGTTCACCGCGCCCTACACCATGAGCAAGCACGCGGTCGCGGGCCTGACCAAGGCGCTGGCCCTCGACGGGCGCGCCTGGAACATCGTTGCCAGCCAGATCGACATCGGCAATGCGCTGACCGAGCTGTCGCAGCGCATGACGCGCGGCGTGCTGCAGGCCAATGGCACGACCGCTCCCGAACCGATGATGGACGCCAGCCATGTGGCCAACGCCGTGCGCCATGTGGCCGCGTTGCCGCTCGAAGCCAACATCCTGAACATGACCATCATGGCCAGCGCCATGCCCTTCGCGGGCCGTGGCTGAAGGCCGGATGACAAGCGTGTAGCGCCCGACCGTGGCGCTTGAAGAAAATAGACAAAACCATAAACGGAGACAAGCATGCAACGCACAGCACTTTTCAAGATCCTGGCCGCGACGGCCGCCCTGGCCCTGGCCCCCACACTGGCCTCGGCGCAGAACTACCCGACGCGGCCCATCAAGATCATCGTTCCAGCCCCTCCGGGCGGAGCGATCGACACCATTGCGCGCGTCGTGGGCGACAAGATCGGCGCGTCCATGGGCCAGGCCGTGGTCGTCGACAACCGGCCCGGTGCCTCCAACAACCTGGGCACGGACGCGCTCGCCAAGGCCGCGCCCGACGGCTACACCATAGGCATCGTGGGCGGCAGCCACAACATCAACAAGTTCCTGTTCAAGCACCTGGGCTGGGACCCGGAGAAAAGCTTCGAGCCCATCGTCTACACGCATGAAGTGCCGCTGGTGTTCGCCATCTACCCGCAGATTCCGGCCAAGACGCTGCCCGAGTTCGTCGCCTGGATGAAAGCCAACCCGAACGAGGCCAAGGTGGCAACATCGGGCCGCGGCAGCGCCCAGGAAATGGCCGCGGAAATGTTCCGCATGGCCAGCGGCGCGCCGATGCTGCTGGTGCCGTACAAGGGTTCGTCGGCCGCCCACCCCGACCTGCTGGCCGGGCGCACCGCGCTGTACATAGACACCATCAGCGCCATCCAGGCCCAGGCCAAGGCCGGCAACGTGCGCGCCATCGCGGTGTCCACGCGCAAGCGCAGCATGTCGCTGCCCGATGTGCCTACCGCGAGCGAACAGGGACTCAAGGACTATGACGCGAACACCAACGGCGGCTTCCTGGCGCCGGCCGGCACGCCCAAGGCCATAGTCGCCAAGCTCAATGCCGAAATCAACGCCGCGCTCAAGCTGCCTGACGTGCGCGCCAAGCTCGAGGCCGCGGGCATAGAAGTGCAGGGCGGAACGCCCCAGGAATACGCGGCGCTGATCAAGTCTGATCTGGCCAAGTGGGGCAAGGTCGTCAAGGAAGCGGGCATTCAGCCCGATTGAGGCGAGGCCTTACGGCAGCTCGGCTGCCGGCGCCTTGCGCGCGCGGCGCGCGGGCTTGGCGACAGCGGGAACCGGCGCGGCAGGCGCGTCGGTCGCCGCCGCCGCCACGCCATCGCAGCGCAGGCACTGGCCATGCAGCTCCACCGTGGCCGCGCTCATGCGAAAGCTGTTGTCCTTGGACCAGCCCTTGAGCCGCTTTTCGATCGCGCTGTCGGAGAACTCGTCGACATGACCGCACTGGTCGCAGATGGCGAACACCACCAGGCCATGCTGGTGTTCGTGCGGGTGGGCGCAGGCGACGAACGAGTTCATCGTCTCCACCCGGTGCACCAGCCCATATTCGATCAGCTTGTCGAGCGCCCGGTACACCTGCTGCGGCGCGCGCAGGCCTTCGGCCTGCAGATGGGCCAGCAGCGTATAGGCGCTGGCCGGGCTTTCCTCACGCGACAGGGCGCTGAGCACCAGGGTCTGGTGCTTGGTCAGCTCGGGGTGGTGCGTGTGGGTGGCTGGCGACATGGCTTGCGGACGTTATGCTGTAACAGCCGCTAGTTTATCCCTTACGGACGCGCCGCGCCACGTCACAGCATCATGCCGCCCGACACCTCGATGCGCTGGCCCGTGACCCAGCCATTGCCCGGCGACAGCAGCGCCGCCACGGCGCCGCCGATGTCGCCCGGCAGGCCCACGCGGCCCTGGGCCGTGACGCTGCTGATATGGGCATTCACCTGCGCGTTGTCGCGCACCGTGCCGCCGCCAAAGTCGGTGGCGATCGCCCCCGGCGCGATGGTGTTGACGCTGATGCCGCGCGGGCCCAGCTCCTTGGCGAGATAGCGCGTGAGCACTTCCACGCCGCCCTTCATCACTGCGTACGCGGCATAGCCCGGGAAGCTGAAGCGCGCCAGGCCCGACGAAGTATTGACGATGCGCCCGCCGTCGGCGATCAAGGGCAGCAGCTTCTGCGTCAGGAAGAACGTGCCCTTGAGGTGAACGTTGACCAGCATGTCGAACTGCGCTTCGGTGGTCTCGGCAAACGGTGCATTGAAACCCACGCCGGCGTTGTTGACCAGATAGTCGAACTGTTCGCGCTGCCAGGTGCGGGCCAGCGCCGTCTTCACTTCTTCAGCGAACGCCGCAAAGCCCTTGCTGTCGCCCACATCGAGGCGCAGCGCCACGGCGCGGCTGCCCAGGGCCTCGATCTGCGCGACGACTTCCTGCGCCGGGCCGGCGTTGTCCTTGTAGGTGATGATCAGGTGCACGCCTTGGGCCGCCAGATGCAGGGCCGCACTGCGGCCCAGGCCGCGGCTGGCGCCGGTGATCAATGCGATGCGGGGAGTGGAATCGGTCATGAAAGTCTCGCTTGCGGTGGAAGAAGACCTGACTTTAGGCGTTCACCTCAATCGGATAAACCGCAAATTCAAGTCCAGACTGTCCACTGCATCAATACAATGAACCATGGATCTTCATGAGTTGCGCATCTTCGCGCGCGTCGCCACGCTGGCCAGCTTTACCCAGGCCGCGCAGCAGCTGGGCCTGACCAAGAGCCGGGTCTCGGCGGCCGTGCAGCGCCTGGAAGTGCAGTTGGGCACGCGGCTGCTGCAGCGCACCACGCGCCAGGTGCGGCTCACCACCGACGGCACGCAGTTTCTCGCGCGCTGCGAAGAGTTGCTGGCCGATGCCGAGCAGTTGCAGGCCATGTTCCAGGCCGCGGCCGGCGGCCTGCGCGGGCGGCTGCGCATAGACCTGCCCAACGCGCTGGCGCGCGACCTGATCATTGCGCGCCTGCCGGAGTTTCTGGCCGCCCACCCTTTGCTGGAAATCGGCATCAGCACCAGCGACCAGCGCGTGGACCTGGTGCACGAAGGCTTCGACTGCGTGCTGCGCATAGGCCCGCTGGCCGCGACCGAACTGATAGCGCGCCCGCTGGGCGAGATGGCGATGTGCAATCTCGCCAGCCCCGCCTACCTCGCGCGCCATGGCACGCCGCGCAGCCTGGCCGATCTGGCCCAGCACCATCTGGTGCACTACGCGGGCAAGCTGGGCATGCAGGGCGCGGGCTGGGAGTACCAGGACGGCAAGCAGACGCGGCTGCTGCCCATGCGCAGCGCCATCGTGGTCAACGGCACGGATGCGTATCAGGCGGCCTGCGTCGCCGGCCTGGGCCTGATACAGGCACCGCAGCGCGGCGCCCAGCAGCTGCTGGACCGGGGCCTGCTGGTCGCGGTGCTGCCCGAGTTCCGTGCCCCGCCCATGCCCGTGTCGCTGCTCTACCCGCACCGCAGGCAGATGCCGGCGCGCGTCAACGCCTGCCTCGACTGGATCACCGCGGTGGTCACGCCGCATCTGGCCGGCGGCTGATACCGCGCTGACGATTGCGCCATGAATGCGCAATAGGTCTATTAGCTGCACTAATGAACGATCCGGCAAATAATGCGGCACCCGGTGCGCGCGCCTGCGCGCCGCCGGCCTTTTTCATCTGCCCCAGGAACCAGCCATGACACGACTCCAAGTCAACGGTCAAGCCAAAGACACCCATGCCCCCGACGATATGCCCTTGCTGTGGGTGCTGCGCGATGACCTGGGCATGACAGGCACCAAGTTCGGCTGCGGCATGGCGCTGTGCGGCGCCTGCACCGTGCATGTCGATGGCGAACCGGTGCGCGCCTGCGTCACGCCGGTCTCGGCCGTCGCCGGCCGCGCGATCGCGACCATAGAAGGCATGGGCGACGACCGCATAGGCGCTGTCGTGCAGCGCGCCTGGGTGGAGAACAATGTCGCGCAGTGCGGCTACTGCCAGGCCGGCCAGATCATGACCGCCGTGAACCTGCTCAAAGTCACGCCCCAGCCCAGCGACAGCGAGATCGAGGACGCGATGAGCGGCAATATCTGCCGCTGCGGCACTTATCCGCGCATTCGCGCCGCCATCCACCAGGCCGCGGCCCAGCTCGCCCAGGGAGGCAAGCAATGACCGTCGCCACGCCTCTTTCACGCCGTGTATTCCTGCAGGGCGGCCTGGCCGCGCTGACGCTGGCCGTGACGGCCGACGGCCTGGTGCGCAGCGCCAGCGCCGCCGAAACCGCAGACACCGCACCGCCCAAATACGGCGCCGACACCATGCCCGGCGGCACGGTTGATAGCCCGCTGGCCTTTGTCTCGATCGCCAGCGACGGCACGGTGACCATCGTCGCCCACCGCGCCGAAATGGGCACGGGCGTGCGCACCACGCTGCCCATGGTCGTCGCCGACGAGATGGAAGCCGCGTGGGAGCGCGTGCAGGTCGTACAAGCCGAGGCCAATGAAGCGCGCTACGGCAACCAGAACGTCGACGGCTCGCGCAGCGTGCGCCACTTCCTGCTGCCCATGCGCCGCGTGGGCGCGGCCGCACGCCAGATGCTCGAAGCTGCGGCCGCAGCGCGCTGGTCCGTGCCCGTGGGCGAAGTCCAGGCCCAGTTGCACGCAGTGCTGCACCGCGCGAGCGGCCGCCGCCTGGGCTATGGCGAACTCGCCGCCGATGCCGCGCGCCAGCCCGTGCCGCAGACCGATGCGCTGCGTCTCAAGACCCGCGCCGACTTCCGCTATATCGGCAAGGAAGGCGTGCGCCTGGTCGACCTGCAGGCCATAGGCCAGGGCCAGGCCACCTATGGCATGGACATGCGCCTGCCGGGCATGGTCTACGCCGTGGTCGCGCGCCCGCCCGTGCTGGGCGGCAGGCTGCGCCGCGTGGATTCCGCCAAGGCGCTGGCCGTGCCGGGCGTCATCAAGGTGGTGGAGATTCCCGCGTTCAAGGGCGCTCCCGGCTTTCAGCCGCTGGGCGGCGTGGCCGTGGTCGCGCGCAATACCTGGGCGGCGATGCAGGGCCGGGCCGCGCTGGAGATCGAATGGGACGACGGCGCCAACGCCGGCTACGACTCCGCGGCCTACCGCAAGACGCTCGAAGCCGCGGCGCGCGCGCCCGGCAAGACCATGCGCAACCAGGGCGACGCGGCCCAGGCCTGGGCCCGGGCGCCTGAAAGCGCGCGCTTTGCGGCCGACTACTATGTGCCGCATCTGGCGCATGCGTCGATGGAGCCGCCGGTGGCCACGGTGCGGCTGCAGGACGGCCGCGCCGAAGTCTGGACCTCGGTGCAGAACCCCGCCGCGGCCCAGGACGCCGTGGCCGCGCGGCTCAAGATCAAGCCCGAGCAGGTGAAAGTCAATGTGCTGCTGCTGGGCGGGGGGTTCGGTCGCAAGTCCAAGCCCGACTTCGTCGACGAAGCCACCATCGTCGCCCAGGCGCTGCCTGCGGGCACGCCCGTGAAGCTGGTCTGGACGCGCGACGACGATCTGCAGCACGACTACCTGCACACCGTGTCCGTCGAACGCCTCGAAGCCGTGATCGACGACCAGGCCCAGGTCCGCTCCTGGCTGCACCGCAGCGCCGCGCCCACCATCGCCTCGCTGTTCGCCGAAGGCGCCAAGGGCCAGCAACTGTTCGAATCCGCGATGTCGGCGATCAACATGCCCTACCGCGTGCCCCATGTGCGCGTGGAGACCGCGGAAGTGGCGGCCCATGCGCGCATAGGCTGGTTCCGCTCGGTGGCCAATATTCCGCATGCCTTCGCCGCGCAAAGCTTCATCGCCGAACTCGCCCACCGCGCGGGCCGCGACCACAAGCAGTTCGCGCTCGACCTGATAGGGCCGGCGCGCAAGATCGACCCCGGCACGCTGGCCGACACCTGGAACTACAGCGAGTCGCCCACGCTCTACCCCTACGACACCGGCCGGCTGCGCGGCGTGATCGAAGCCGCATGCCAGGGCGCGGGCTGGGGCCGCGCCCTAGCCAAGGGCCATGGCCTGGGCCTGGCGTTCTGCTACAGCTTCATGAGCTATACGGCCGCGGTGATCGAAGTGGCCGTCGACGACAAGGGCCAGGTCAACGTGGTGGCCGTCGACATGGCGATCGACTGCGGCCCGCAGATCAACCCCGAGCGCATACGCGCCCAGCTCGAAGGCGGGGCCATCATGGGCCTGGGCCTGGCGCTGAGCAGCGAGATCACCTTCGCCAACGGCCGCGTGCAGCAGACCAACTTCCACGACTACGAAGTGCTGCGCCACAACGCGTCGCCGCGCGTGCTGCGCACCCATCTGGTCAACGACGACCACGACCTGCCGCCCGGCGGCGTGGGCGAGCCGCCGGTGCCGCCCGTCGCACCCGCGCTGTGCAATGCGATCTTCGCCGCCACGGGCCAACGCGTGCGCAGTCTGCCGGTGCGCACGCTGGAGATCAAGGCCAGCTGAGGCCCCGCATGCTGCGCCGCAACTTCAACGATCTGCTGTCGTTCGTCACCGTGGCGCGCGAAGGCAGCTTCACGCGCGCGGCGTCGGTGCTGGGCGTGACCCAGTCGGCGCTGAGCCAGGCGATCAGCGGGCTCGAGGCGCGGCTCGACATCCGGCTGCTGACGCGCACCACGCGCAGCGTCTCGCTCACGGCCGCGGGCGAACGCCTGCTCAAGACACTGGGCCATCGCTTCGACGAGATAGAAACCGAACTCGATGCGCTCACGGCGCTGCGCGACAAGCCCGCGGGCATGGTGCGCATCACCTGCGGCGAACAGGTGCTGCGCAGCATCCTGCTGCCCAAGCTGACGCCGCTGCTGCACGCCTACCCCGACATCCAGGTCGAGTTCGATGTCGACTACGGCCTGCGCAACATCGTTGCCGATCGCTTCGATGCGGGCGTGCGGCTGGGCAGCACCATAGACAAGGACATGATCGCGGTGGCGATCAGCCCGCCGTTTCGCATGGCCGTGGCCGGCGCGCCCGACTATTTCGAGAAACACCCGGTGCCCAAAACGCCGCGCGATCTGGTGGGCCACAACTGCATCAACCAGCGCATGCAGACCGCGGGCGGGCTGTTCGCCTGGGACTTCGCGCGCCGCGGCAAGCCGCTGAACGTGCGCGTTCAAGGGCAGATGATCTTCAACACGTCGCTGAGCATCGTCGACGCCGCCGTCGCGGGCCTGGGCCTGGCGCATCTGCCCGAGCAGGAATTCACGCCCCACCTGGAGCAGGGGCGCCTGCAGCGCGTGCTCGAAGACTGGTGCCCCGCCCTGCCCGGCTTCTATCTCTACTACCCCAGTCGCCGCCAGCCCTCGCCCGCGTTCTCGCTGGTGGTCGAGGCCTTGCGCGTGCGCCAGGGCGACTGAGCCGCCATCAATAGCGGTGTACCAGCGTCAGCAAAAGATTGCGCGGCGTGCCGTACGACTTGGTCTGGTAGAAGTTCAGCTGCGTCAGATAGCTCCTGTCGAACGCATTGTTCAGGTTGACCTGCAGCGAAGTCTGCGGCGTGAACTCATAGCGCGCCATCAGGTTCACCAGCGTGTAGCTGGCCTGCGCGCTGCGCCGCTGCACTACGCTGCCCGTGCTGTCCGCGCCCCAGGCCAGGCCCCAGATATCGCCCTGGTAGCGCAGGCCGCCGCCGACGACCAGCTTGCCGCCCGTGGCCGCGACGCGGTAGGTGGTGAACAGATCGAAGATGCTGCGCGGCAGCGTGGTGCTCAGGTCCTTGCCCTCCTGATCGCGGATGTTGTAGTGGGTATAGCCCATCTTGGCGTTCCAGCCGGGCAGCAGTTCGCCCGAGACTTCGAACTCGAAGCCCTTGCTGTTCGCGCCCTTGGCGCCGTAGTAGGCCTGCGTGAGGCCGTCGGGCGTCATCGCCTCGGTATCGGCCTGGGCCAGATTGTTCTGCAGGATGTTGAACACCGAGAACGACGCGTTGAGGCGGTTGTCGGCCGACGCGGCCTTCACGCCGACTTCGCGGCTCTTGCCGATGACGGGATCGAGGTAGCGGCCGTTGCGGTCCAGCGCGTCCTGCGGCTGGAAGATGTCGGTGTAGCTCGCATAGGCCGACAGGCCGTTGCCGAAGTCGTAGACCGCGCCCGCATAGGGTGACACATGGGTGAACTTGTCGAGTTCCTTGCGCTCCCAGCGGCTGTAGCGCGCGCCGACGATCAGCTTGAGCGGGTCGGCGAGCGACAGCCGCAGCGCGCCATACAGGCCGTTCTGGCGCGTCGCCATGTCGGACTCGACATAGGTTTCGCCCCAGGCCGGCATGGGCAGAGATCCGTTCCAGTCGAGCAGGCTGCCCGTGTAGCGCTGGATCTGCACCGAAGGCGCGCCGATGATCAACTGCTCTTGCCGCGACACACTGCCGCCGAACACCGCTTCGTGCTGGCGGCCGAACAGCTCGAACCCGCCTTCGGCCTTGGCGTCTATCGCATCCTGCTCGCGCTGGCCGCGATACCAGAAGCTGTAGGGCTGGCCATCGACGTTGTAGCTGCCGGGCGCCACCTTGCCCAGCGCCATCGCCAGCTGGGCGTCATAGCTTTGCTTGCTGTAGGTATAGCCGACATGGGTCTTCCAGCCGTTGTCCAGCGCATGCTCCAGCGAGACAAAGCCGGTCTTGGTGGTGGTGCTCCAGTGGTTCCAGCTCGGCGCCAGATTGGTCGAACGGTCCCAGTGGATCACTTCGCCATTGGTGAACCAGATGGGCACGCCGCCCCAGGACGAGCCCTTGGGCCGGTTGGCCTGGTAGTCGGCGCCCACGCGCAGCAAGGTGGCGGGCGTCAGATCGGCTTCCACGGTCCCGAACAGCAGGCTCTTGTTCTTCTCCTGGCGGTCCTGGAAGGTGTGGGCGCGCTGGCCCGCGGCGACCAGACGGCCGCGCACGCTGCCTTCGGCGTTGAGCGGCGCAGAGACATCGACATCGCTGCGGTAGTTGTCCCAGGAGCCGGCCGAGACCGACACTTCGCCGGTGAGCTGCTTGCTGGTCGCGCGCTTGCGCACCAGGTTGACCGAGCCGCCGGGATTGCCCGCACCGGTGAGCAGGCCGGTCGCGCCGCGGATGATTTCTATGCGGTCATAGATGGCGGCATCGAGTTCGTTCTCGCCGGCCGCATAGGGCGAACTGAACGTGGTCGCCACGCCGTCATAGAGGTAGTTGTCGACATTGAAGCCGCGGTAGGAGAACGACGAGCGCTCGCTGTCGTAGCTCGACTCGGCCACGCCCGTGGTGGTGCGCAGCACTTCCGACAGGCTGCGCACGGCCTGGTCTTCGATGCGCTGGCGCGTGACGACTTCGATCGACTGCGGCGTCTCGCGCGGCGCCAGCAGCAGGCCCGTGGCCGCGGAAGTCGCACGCGCGGTATAGCGGCCCGTGCCTTCGGTCGTGGCGCGCTCGCTTTCGGGCGCGGCCTTCACGGTGACCGTGGCCAGCGTCAGGCCGGCAGCGGTCGCCGCGCCGCCCGCGGCGTCGGCCGCGGGCGGCTGCGCCTTGCGCACCGTCAGAATGCCGCTGCCCGTGCGGTGCAGATCGAGCCCCGTGCCGGCCAGCGCCTGGCGCAGCGCGGCCTCGGGCGTGAGCTGGCCGCGCACCGCGGGCGCGGGCAGTCCGCGCACCAGATCGGCGTCCAGCGAAAGGGGCGTTGCGCCTTCGTCGGCGATGCGCAGCAGGCTGGCGCTCAGCGGCTGGGCGGGCACGTCATAGGATTGCGGCACGCCGCTCGCGGCCTGGGCGACTAGGGATGCGAGCAGGCAGGCGCTGGCCAGTAAGTGAAGCCGGAAAGAGGACTTGGAAGGCATGGTTGGGCGGTGCAAGAGAGGCTGTGGAACCAGAAAAATCTGGGCTTTCCTCTGTATGAGGGACGGGCGCGCAAAAGCGGCCATCCTTTTTCCAGATTTCGCCCACAATTTCTGGCGTTCGCTCTCAGGCCCGGCGTTCCACGCGCACCAGCCAGCCGCCCGAGTGGCGATGGATATCGATGGGCAGGGTCTCGGCCAGCGCCTGCAGCGCCGCGTCGCTGTCATCGAGCCCGAAGATGCCGGTCACGCGCAGGCGCGCGGCTTCGGGCGACACGCGGATATAGCCCAGGCGATAGGGCTTGAGCGCGGCCAGCACTTCATCGAGGCGCTGGTCTTCGGCATGCAGCAGGCCATGGGTCCAGGCGCTGGCCGCCGTGGTCAGGCCCGTGCCGGCCAGGCGCGTGATCTGCGCTCCGTCTATCCAGGCGCCCTGGCCCTGGGCCAGAATGTCGCTCTGCGCGGGCGTGGCCAGGCGCGTGCTGACTTCGAGGCCGTCGCGCAGCGCCACGGCCTGACTGCGTACCTCTTCCTGGCGCACCATGAACTGCGCCCCCAGCGCGCGGATATCGGCGTGTTCGGTGCGCACGACAAACGGCGCGGCGTCGGCGAAGACTTCGGCGCGCAACTGGCCCTGGCGCAGCTGCACCAGGCGAAGGCCGTCGCTGAAACGCACATCGACCGACGAGCGCGCATCGAGCTGCAGACGGCTGCCGTCGGCCAGCGTGAAAGTCTTGCGCTCGCCCGTGGCGGTATGCAGATCGGCGCGCCAGTCGGCCAGCAGGCCGCTGCTGCGCGCAATCCAGCTGCTGCCCAGGCCCAGGCCGGCGACGCCCAGCGCCGCGCGCAACACGCGGCGCCGGCGCGCGCTCAGCACCGAGGCCTGCTGTATCGCGTTGGCCACGGCATCGGTTCTGGCACCGCTGGCCAGGCCCTGGCCCGCGCTGGCCTGGCCGAAGGTCGCGTCCAGCGCACCGCCCAGGCTTTGCCAGGCGTGCAGATGGCGCGCATCGGCCGCGAGCCAGGCCGCAAACGCCGCGCGCTGGGCCTCGTCCACGGCGCCCGAACGCAGCTCGACCATCCAGTCGATGGCCTGCTCGGTGAGCGCATCGAGCGCTTCGACGGCGTGAGTGCGCGCCATCAGGATTGCAGCGCGCGCATGCAGCAGCGCAGGCCGTCGGCCATGTAGCGGCGCACCATGCGCTCAGACATATCGATGCGCTGCGCGATCTCGGCGTAGGTCAGGCCGTCGAGCTGGCTCAGCAGAAAAGCGGTGCGCGCCTTGGCGGGCAGGCTTTCCAGCGCGTTGGCGATGGCTTCTAGCGACTCGCGCAAGACCGCACGCTCTTCGGGCGAAGGCGCGAATTCTTCGGGCAGGGCCGCGAGCGCTTCCATCCAGGCGCGTTCCAGATCGCGCCGGCGCCAGGTCTCGGTGAGGATGTTCTTGGCGATGGTCGTGAGATAGGCGCGCGGCTCGTGCATGGCGTGCAGGCGCTTGTAGCCGATCACGCGCAGAAAAGTTTCGGAGCTCACGTCCTCGGCTTCGGCCGCGTCGCGCAGTCGCTTGCGCAGGCGGTCGAGCAGCCAGGGCTGGTGGGCGGTGAACAGGGCGGCGGCGGCAGCGGCATCCGCCGCCGGCATGGGAGTGCTGGACACGAAATGTATTGAATGAGAATGTTTCTCAATTATACAAGATCAGTTCAAAAAACAACGCCCTACCCGGGCGCGCCGGCCTCAGGCACCCAGCGTGCGCGCGAACAGCGCCCGCATGGCGTCCCAGCCGCGCTGGGCCTGCAGCGCGTCGTGCACCGGGAAGTCGGGCACCATCCAGCCGTGGGGCGCGGGATATTCCTCGCTTTGATAACGCACGCCGGCTTCGGTCAACGCGGCCTCGAAACGCCGGGCCATCGCGGGCGGATAGCTGTCGTCGTTCTCGGCGCTGGCGATATAGATTTCGGCCTGCAGCGTGGCCACCAACCAGTGCGGGCTCTGCGGCGCATCGGTCGCCAGGCGCCCGCCGTGGAAGCTCGCGACCGCGGCAAAACGCGTGGGATAAGTCGCGGCCGCGGCCACGGCGATGCCGCCGCCCATGCAAAAGCCCACGGCGCCTATGCGCGTGCCCGCGACATCGCCGCGCGTGTCCAGATACGAAAGCAACGCCCCGGTGTCGCGCGCGGCCTTGTCCGTGCCCGTGGTCGCGATCAGCGGGCCGAGAATCGCTGCCGGATTGCCGGCAAACACTTCGGCCGGCACCAGCGGCGCATAGGGACCGTAGCGATAGTAGAGATCGGGCAACAGCACCAGATGGCCCGCATCGGCCAGCCGCGCCGCCATGTCGCGCATCGCGGGCCGCATTCCGCCCGCGTCGCCATAGAAAATCACCGCCGGCCAGGGGCCTGGGCCCGCGGGCGTGAATACATCGGTGGGGCAAAGGCCGTCTTCGGTCTGGATCACTGCGTGTTCGGCGGGCATGGAACTCCTGGGGCGAGGCAAATGGCTATCCTAATGCCGCTTGGCGGCGGCGCTGCGCGTCAAGCGCTGAAATGCGCGCGCATGAAACCGCTGAGTTGCTGCGCCGCGGGTGCCAGCCGCTGCGCGGGCTGAAGAAGGCCCAGCGGCTCCATGGGCGCGGTGCCCGCGACGTCGAGCTCGACAATCTGGCCGGTGCGTATCAAGGGCATCAGCATGGTCAGCGGCAGCACCGTGAGCAGGTCATGGTTGAGCAGCAGCCACCACAGCATGGTCGAGGTGCGCGTCACCAGCGGGTGCATCTTCAAGGGCGCACGGCAGCGCGCCGAAATGCTGTCGAGCCGCTCACGCGCCGCCGAGCCCGAAGGCAAGGCCATCCAGACCGCGCTTTCGAGTTCGTCGCGATCGGCCGTGGCGCGCGCGGCCAAGGGGTGCTGGGCGCGGCAGACGATGGCAAAGCGATCGGCCAGCAGCGGATGGAACTCCCAGCCTTCGGGGTTGACGGGCGGGCGCCGGCAGGCGACGAGATCGACTTCGCCGCGCGCGATGGCCTGCAGCTGCTCGTCGTTCTCGGCTTCGCGCAGCTGTATCTGTATGCCGGGCCAGCGCGCATGGAAGGCCGACATGGTCTCTATCAGCAGCCCGTTGGTCGCGGAAATCGATGCCGCGAGCCGCACCTGGCCTTCGCCCTGGCGCTGGCGCGCTTCGACGGCCTGGGCGGTGTCGCGTATGCCCATCAGCATCTGGCGCGCCAGCGGCAGCAGGTCGAGACAGGCATCGGTGGGATGCACGCCCTTGGCGTGGCGCTGGAACAGCGGCGTCTCCAGCAGCGCTTCAAGGTAAGCCAGCGTCTGCGTGACCGACGACTGCGTGACGCCTATTGCGTCGGCCGTGCGCTGCACGCTGCCCAGCTCGGCGAGCTTGAGCAGGATCTGGATATGGCGGAACTTGCCGCGCGCCAGCAGGCGGTTGAGCAGCGTGGTAACGGTCAAGGGCATGGTATTAGTCAGTCTAATGCATGGAGCGCAAAAGTAATTTGGCGCGGCCGGCCGCGGCGCCGATGATGGCTTCATAGAAATGCACGACCACGTGCAACCAACAGGAGACAAACCATGAACCCCATCCGCCGTGCGTGCCTGGCCCTTGCCGGCCTGGCTCTGGCCGTGCCCAGCTTCGCCCAAGCCGACACCTGGCCCAGCCGCCCCATACGCGTGATCGTGCCGACCCCGCCCGGCGGCGCCTATGACGCGACCATGCGCCCGCTGGCCCAGGAGTTGTCGCAGCTGCTCAAGCAGCCCGTGGTGGTGGAGAACCGCCCCGGCGCGGGCAATATCATTGGCGCGCAGGTGGGCGCCGCGGCGCCAGCGGACGGCTATACGCTGACCATGACGGGCATGGTCAACACGATTGCAGCGGGCGTCTACGACAACCTGCCCTTCGATATCGCCAAGGATTTCAGCCATATCGGCGCCATCGGCGCGGCCGCGCAATGGCTGGTGGTGCGCAACGACGCGGGCTTTGGCTCCATGCGCGAGCTGATCGCCAAGGCCAAGGCCGAGCCCGGCAAGATCAACTACGCGAGTTCGGGCGCGGGCAGCACCGGCCATCTGCTGGTCGAGCTGCTGCAGCGCAGCGCCGATATCCAGCTGATGCATGTGCCCTACAAGGGCGGCGCGCCCGCGCTGCAGGACGTGCTGGGCGGCGTGGTCTCGGTGATCGTCGTGCCGCCGAACACCGCCATCCCGCATATCAAGGCCGGCAAGCTCAAGCTGCTCGCGGTGTCCACGGCCCAGCGCAACCCGGCCTACCCCGATGTGCCCACGTTCGAGGAACTGGGTTTTTCGCAGATGACCGTCAGTTCCTGGGTGGGCCTGTCGGCGCCCAAGGGCACGCCGCCGGCCATCGTGCAGAAGATCAACGCGGCCATGGAGGCCAGCCTGGCCAGGCCCGCGCTGCGCACCCGCCTGGAGAACGACGGCATGACGCCGATGACGATGAGCGCCGCGCAGTTCAGCGATCTGGTGCGCAGCGACGCCCAGCGCTGGATACAGCTCACCAAGAGCCTGAACATCAAAGCCAACTGATTCCAACCACCACTGACCGCCATGCCTTTTGTTGTTTCCCACGGCCGCAAGATCTATTACGAACGCCACGGCCAGGGCCCGGCCCTGCTGTTTTGCCATGGCGCGGGCTCGAACGCCGCGACCTGGTGGCAACAGCTGCCGCAGTTCGCGCGCGATTTCAGCTGCATCACCATGGACTTGCGCTGCTTCGGCCGCTCCGTCGCGCCGCTCGATGAGTTCGAATTTGCGCTGTTTGTCGCCGACGCAATCGCCGTGCTCGATGCCGAGACGGTCGAACGCGTGGCCGTGATCGGCCAGTCGCTGGGCGGCATGGTGGGCCTGCGCCTGGCGCTGCAGCATGCCGACCGGCTCTGGGCGTTTGCCGCCTGCGACACTTCGCTGACCATCAACCATCCCGCATTGCTCGACGCCATGGCCAAACGCGTGACCCGGGTGCAGGCGCTCACGGTGGAGCAGCGCTCGCTGGGCCGTTGGTTCATAGAGCAGCACCCCGACCGCGCCGCGCTTTATGCGCAGATCAACCATTTCAATCCCAGCGCCCATGCGTTCGACAGCGACGCCTGGGGCGCGGCGGTCACGGGACTGATGGCGCCGCGCAATCTGCTGCCCCTCGAAGCGCTGGCCGGCATTGCCTGCCCCACGCTGTTTGTCGTCGGCAGCGAAGACCCGCTGGTGCCGGTCGAAGTGATGCAGGCGTTTGCGCAGCAGGTGCCGGGCAGCGCACTGCATGTGGTGGAGCACGCCGGCCACTCGGCCTATTTCGAGAAGCCCGAGGAATTCAACGAGAATGTCCTGGCATTTTTGAAACGCCATTGCCCGGCCTGATCGCCGTGGCGCGGCCCCCTGCCCATGGACCACGCCTTCTCGCCCTACGCCCTTCCTGAAACCCGGCTGCCCTTGTGCAGCTCCCTGCCCCACGCGGGCGCGGCCAGCGTGCAGCAGCTCGAACAACGCAGCTTCAACGCCTGGCCCGCGCCGCGCAATGCCGTGGTCGGCGACTGGCTGCTGCGTAGCGCGGGCGGCTATACCAAGCGCGCCAACTCCGCGAATGCGCTGCAGCCCGGCGCCGCGCTCACGCCGCAATTGCTGGAACACGTCGAAGCCCACTATGCGCGCCAGCAGCTGCCCAGCATCTTTCGACTGAGCCCTCTGGCCGATGGCGGCGTCGATGCGCTGCTGCAGGCGCGCGGCTATCGCCTCGTCGACCCCTCGCAATTGATGCAGCGTGCGACGCAGGACTATGATCAGCCCGCCGCAAACGGCCATCTGCAGTTCGACTCACAGCTGGAGGCCGTCTGGCTCGAAAGCTATTGCGCGGCCAGCGTGCACCCGCCCGAACAGCAGCTGCCGCACCGAAGGATTCTGGAGTCCATAGGCATGCGCTGCGCGTATGCATCGCTGCAGCGCGACGGCCGGGCACTGGCCTGGGGCCTGGCGGTGCTCGAGCGCGACGCGGTGGGCCTGTATGAAGTGCTGGTCCACCCCGACCACCGCGGCCAGGGCCTGGGGCGGCAAATGGTGCAAGGCCTGCTGCAATGGGCCGCCCGACAGGGCGCGACGCATACCGACCTGCAGGTGGCCGCGGCCAATGCGCGCGCGCGCCAGCTGTATGAAAGCCTGGGCTTTGCGACGGTCTACGGCTACCACTACCGCGTGAAAGCCTAGGCTAGCCGCGGCGCGCGGCTTCTATCGCCGCGACATCGATCTTGCGCATGGTCATCATGGCCGCGAACGCGCGCTGGGCCACGGCCGGGTCGGGGTCGGCAATCGCCTCGGTCAGCACGCGCGGCGTGATCTGCCAGGACACGCCCCAGCGGTCCTTGCACCAGCCGCATTCGCTTTCCTGGCCGCCATTGCCGACGATGGCATTCCACAGCCTGTCGGTTTCCTCCTGGTCATCGGTCGCGATCTGGAACGAGAACGCTTCGCTGTGCTTGAATGCCGGGCCGCCATTGAGGCCCATGCAGGGAATGCCGGCGACGGTGAAATCCACCGTGAGCACATCGCCTTGCTTGCCCGACGGGTAGTCGCTGGGCGCGCGGTACACGCGCTGCACCGCGCTGTCGGGGAAGGTAGCGGCATAGAACTGCGCGGCTTCTTCGGCCGTACCGTCGTACCAGAGACAGATGGTGGTCTTGGGAATCATGGCGAGGCTCCTCATCAGTGGCATCGGAGCCTGCATTTTCAAGCGCTACCGTCCCCCATGTCACGCCGGGCCGTGGCCCCAGCAGGGAGATTGCCGCGACGCACAGAATTCCACCGCAAGATTCGGAGTGCTTGCGGTGGAATTCAGCGCTATCGTGCAGCCAGTCCCCGTTCTTCAAGGAATCCGTATGCATCCCACCCACCCCGACACCGCGCGCTATGCGAGCGAAGCCCAGCGCTGGCAGGCGGTGCAGGCACGCGATGCGCGGGCCGATGCGCATTTTGTCTATGCGGTGCAGACCACGGGCGTCTACTGCCGGCCCAGCGCCGCGACCCGGCTGCCGCGGCGCGAGAATGTGCGCTTCTTCGACAGCGCGCAGCAGGCCGAAGCCGCGGGGTTTCGTGCCAGCCGCCGCGCCCAGGGCGACCAGACGCTGGCCGCCGCGGCGCGCGCCGAGCTGGTGGCCGCGGCCTGCGCGTCCATGGACGCCGCCGATACCGCACCCACGCTGGAGCAATTGGCTGCCCAGGCGGGACTCAGCGCCTTCCATTTCCACCGCCTGTTCAAGGCCGAGACCGGGCTCACGCCCAAGGCCTATGCGCTGGCCGCGCGTGCGCGCCGGCTGCGCGCCCAGCTCGCCGCGCCCCAGGCCTCCGTGACCGACGCGATCTACGGCGCGGGCTTTCAGTCGAGCAGCCGCTTCTATGCGACGGCGGACCAGCGGCTGGGCATGGCGGCGCGCTCCTTTCGCGATGGCGGCGCGGGCGCCGAAATCCACTTTGCGCTGGGCCAATGTTCGCTGGGCGCCATCCTGGTCGCGCAAAGCGCGCGCGGCATCTGCGCCATCCTGCTGGGCGACGACCCCGAAGCGCTGCTGCACGATCTACAGGACCGTTTCCCCAAGGCCATTCTGATAGGTGCCGACGCGGGCTTCGAGCAGCAGGTGGCCCAGGTCGTGGGCTTGATCGAGGAACCGTCGCTGGGCCTGCAACTGCCGCTCGATGTGCGCGGCACGGCCTTTCAGGAGCGCGTGTGGCAGGCGCTGCGCGAGATTCCGCCGGGCAGCACCGTGAGCTATGCCGAACTCGCGGCGCGCATAGGCTCGCCCAAGGCGGTGCGCGCCGTGGGCAGCGCCTGCGGCGCCAACCCGCTCGCGGTGGCGATTCCCTGCCACCGCGTGCTGCGCAGCGACGGCAATCTGTCAGGCTACCGCTGGGGCCTGGAGCGCAAGCGCGCGCTGCTGCTGCGCGAGGCCCAGGGACCGTACGACTTCATGCTTGCCGCACCGAAACGCCCCGTCTAGTCAAAAAAATCAATCAAGCCGTTTGCTGGCGGCTGGCTTTTTCAAGTGCATCGTTCAATGTATCCGCGTTTTCGAAGCGCGCGCGACGGCTTCCGATGATCTCGCCGGCCTCTTGCATCGCAGCCTGAGTGGCGGCGTTAGGCACCTTGAGAGCAAAAGGCAGTTCCTGTTCTGCCACCACACGTGTCAGAAACAGGCGAACCGCATCGGAGACAGTAAGTCCCATGGCCGCCAGCGTCTCCGTCGCTTGTGCCCTAAGTGCTTCGTCCACGCGAAAGTGGACCATGCTGGTAGACGCCATACTGCCTCCTTGATATCTGCTGAAATACATGGTATCTCAGCCACCGATTGGAGTGCGGCGAGGCCCTCACGAGGGTAGATGCATTCTCGATCTTTCCCTGTGCTCAACAGAGCGCCTTCGATCAGAACAGCTGAACCGGCATTTCCGCCAGCAAACGGATCTGGTCGATATTGGCCTCGCCCTGAGCCTGGTTCACGCGGTGCACGCCATAGCGCAGTTGCAGCGCCAGGCCCTTGGCGGCGCCCTGTTGCACGGTGTAGCGCAGCAGCATGTCGCGCTCCCAATGCTTGCCCTGGGAGCCTGAATAGCCCAGGTAGTTGCGATAGACGCTGGTCAGGCGGCTGTAATCGACGCCCGAGCCGCGCGTATAGGCCACGCCCGCGCTCAGGCCCGGGGTCACCAGCGTCGCCAGATCGATGTCGTACTTCACTTGCCAAGAAGCTTCGTTCGCGCCGTTGAAGTCCGACAGCTGCATTGCATTCTCGAGCCAGATCGAGCCGCGGTTCACATAGTCGAACGGCGTGTCGCCATTGACTTTCTGGTAGCCCAGGCCGAACTTGTGCACGCCCGTCGCATAGGACGTCATCAGGCTGAACGTGGTGTTGTTGACCTGGCCGGCGCGCGCCGCGCCGGTGTCGCGGTTGCGGTACAGATTGAAGTTGAACGCCAGCGATTGCCGGGGCGCAAGCTCATGCTTGTAGAAGCTGCCCAGATACCAGGTGTTCCAGTGGTCTTCGTACTGGCCCATGTAGCTGCTCAGGCTCCAGTTCTTCACGGGCGTGGTCCAGGCCCCGCCCGCGAAGCTGAAGGCATCGGCGTTCGCGCCCGAGTAGTTCGCCAGCAGATCGCCGCCGTTCTTGCGGCTGTTGCGGTCGGCCCAGGCCGTGAAGCGCCCGGCCTGCAGCGCCAGCGTGGGGATGTCGGCGCTGGTGATCTGCCAGCCGCGATTGGTTTCGGGCAGCAGACGGGTGTCGGACGAATGGAAGATGGGATTGCGCGTGCGCATTTCGCCGATCTTCAACTCGGTCGATGACACGCGCAGCTTGAGCGCCGCGCCCGCGCGGCCAAAGCTGCTGGCAAGGTCCTGCCCGTCCTTGGCGACATAGCGCGGCGTGGCGCGTGCGGCATCGGCCTCGGTGCCCAGATTGATGCCGCCATAGGCATGGGCGTCGAGGCCCAGGCCGATCAGGCCTTGCGTGTAGCCCGACTGGTAGTTGAGCATCAAGCCATAGCCCGATTCGCGCACCTGGGTTTTGCCGCGCTCGCCATTGGTGGCGCGAAAGCTGCTGCCGTGGCGGTAATCGAGCTGCTCGAAGACATAGCGGTTTTGCAACTGCAGATGCGCGCCCGCGACAAAGCCCGTGGCCGTGTCCTGCGCGCCGGCCAGCGCCGGGCCGACAAAGCACAGCAGTGCGGCGCTGCTGGCGCCCAAAGACAATTTATTCAGTGTCATGGTGGTCAGCGCGCGGCGCGCGCGGCAATTTCCTGGAAACGTTTTTGCGCGCGCTCGGGCGCTTCGGCCGGAACCTTCAGCACGGACAGTGGCGCATCGCCGACCTGCACCAGCATCACCATGCCCATCGCGTAATGCGGCAGGCATTTGATGCCGTAGATGCCGGCTTCGGTGAATGTCACTTCGATCTCTTCGTTGATCTTGCCCTTGAAGGGCTTGGCCCCCGCAGGCGCCATGCCATCGATGGAGACCGCATCGTGGCCGCTGCTGCTGGCCAGGAACTTGAGTTTGTCGCCGGGTTGGAGCTGGATGAATTCGGGCTCGTAGACCATGGGGCCCGAGGCGCCGCGGTTGAGCATCTTGACTTCAAAGGTTTCGGCCCAGGCCGCGCCGGCGGCCGACAGGCTCAGGCAAACAGCGCCCAGACGGGCAAGCGTGAAAAGTTTCATGGGAAAGCGGAGTCCAGAGGTTTGAAACGCAGCACACGCGCGCCGTCCTGGGGATCGACCAGTTCGGAGACCTGTACCTTGAAAATGTCCTGCAGCAGCGCGGGCGTGAGAATCTCGCGCGGCGTGCCCTGGGCCACGAGCCGGCCGGCGCACATCACGGCCAGCCGGTCGCAGGCCAGCGCCTGATTGAGATCGTGCAGCGCCACCACCTTGGTGATGGGCAGGCCGCGCACCAGCTGCATCAGCGACAGCTGCTGGTGGATGTCGAGATGGTTGGTGGGCTCGTCGAGCAGCAGTACGCCGGGCTGCTGGGCCAGTGCACGCGCGATATGCACGCGCTGGCGTTCGCCGCCCGACAGCGTGCTCCAGGCGCTGCGCTGCTTGTGCTCCAGCCCCACGGCGGCCAGCGCCGCGCGCACGATGCGGCCGTCTTCGGCCGACAGCGGCTGCAGCGCCGACAACCAGGGCGTGCGCCCCAGTTCCACCGCATCCCAGACATCGATCGCATCTTGCGTATCGGCCATCTGCGAGACAAACGCCAGCTGGCGCGCCAGCGCCCGGCGCGGCAGGGCGCGCAGCGACTGGCCGTCGAGCAGCACTTCGCCGATGGTGGGCGCGAGAATGCCCGACAGCAATCGCAGAACCGTGGATTTGCCCGAACCGTTGGGCCCGATCAGCCCCAGCATCTCGCCGGGCTGCACTTCGAGGCTCACACGTTCGACAATTCGCGTGCCGCGTGTGCCCCAGCCGATGTCGCGCGCCTGCAATGCGGCCGGCGCGTTCATGCCCGCCCTCCACGGCCCTTGAGCAAAATGCCGGCAAACACCGGCGCCCCGACCAGCGCGGTGATCACGCCAATCGGCAGCACCTGGCCCGGGATCAGCGTGCGCGAGATCACATCGGCGGCGATCAAAAACACCGCGCCGATCAGCGCGCTCGCCGGAATCAGCCGGCGATGCCGCACCCCGACCATGAAGCGCGCCGCATGCGGAATCACCAGGCCGACAAAGCCGATCGCGCCCACGATGGAGACCATTACCGCCGTGATCAGCGCCGCCACCAGCAGCAGCACCAGTTGCACGCGGCGCACCGCCACCCCCAGCGCGGCCGCCGATTCGCTGCCGAACGTGAACGCATCGAGCGCGCGCGCATGCCACAGGCACACCGCAATGCCGGCAACGGCGATGCATGTGGTCAGCAGCGTGTCGCTCCAGCGCACGCCGCTCAGATTGCCCAGCATCCAGAACATGATGCCGCGCGCCTGCTCGGCGCTGCCCGACTTGGTGATGATCAGCGAGGTCAAGGCATTGAACAGCTGCGAGCCCGCAATGCCGGCCAGCACGATCTGCGCGCTGTTGCGCAGGCCGCCGCTGCCCGCGGCATGCGCGAGCAAGGCGACCAGCGCGAACGCGCAGACCGCGCCGAAGAACGCGCCCGTGGTCATGGAGATCGCGCCCGCGCCCAGGCCCGCGACCGACACCAGCACCGCGCCCGTCGAGGCGCCCGCCGAAATGCCCAGCAGATACGGCTCGGCCAGCGCATTGCGCAGCAGCGATTGCAGGATCACGCCCGAAATCGCCAGGCCCGCGCCGCAGCTCGCGGCCACGAGCGCGCGCGCCAGCCGGTAGTTCCAGACAATGCCCTGGTCTATGGGGTCGACCGGATACTGCGCACCCGCGAGCTGGTTGGCCAGCACCTGGTAGACGACGCTGGGCGACAGGCTGGTCTCGCCAATCGCCACCCCAAGCAGGATGGCGACGGCCAGAACGGCCAGCGCCGCGGTGGTCAGCAGGAACGGGCGCAGCAGGGAAACAGACACGGGCATGGAGAAAAAACGCGGCGCCAGTCGTATCAGCGCACCGCGCCTTGCAGTTTGAGCGCGGCCTGGGCGATCTGTTCGATGCCGTCGACCATGCGGATCGAGCCTTGCAGCGCGTCGGCGTCGACAATCACGATGCGGTTGTTCTTCACCGCGTCCATATGCTGGGTCACCGGGTCCTTCTTCAGAAACTCGAGCTTCTTCTGATAGTCATCGGCGGGGAAACGGCGGCGGTCCATGCGCGCGATGATCAGGATAGACGGATTGGCCTTGGCAATGGTTTCCCAGCCCACGGTGGGCCACTCTTCGGCCGAGGTCACGATATTGCGCAGGCCCAGCGTCTGCATCATGTAGCCGGCCACGCCCTTCTGGCCCGCCATGTAGGGATCGATGGCCAGATCGGCGCTGGAAAACCACAGCGCGGCCGAGACGTTCTGCAGCTTCGACGACTTGAGTTCGGCCACGGCCTTGGCCTGGCGCTGCGTCAAGTCATTGACCAGGGCCTTGCCGCGCGCTTCGACATCGAAAATCTGCGCCAGTTGCTGCACGCTCTTGTACAGCGCATTGACGTCATAGGCCGCGGTGCGCGTGCCGTCGGAGCCGCTGAGGTTGTTCTTGCCTTCGCAGTCCGAAGGCATGGCGTAGGTGGCGATGCGCAGGTCATGGAACTGCTCGCGCGTGCCGACCACGCCTTCCTTGCCGACCATCCATTCGAACTGCGACACGACCAGCGCCGGACGCTTGCCTATCACCGACTCGAAGCTCGGGTCGTTGTCGGCCAGGCGCGTCACCTTGTCGTTGACGGCCTTGAACTGCGGCAGCACGGCGTTGAACCACAGCGAGGTGCCCGCGACCTTGTCGCCCAGGCCCAGCGCGTAGAGCATTTCGGTGCCGGCCTGGCCTATGGTCACGGCCGATGCGGGCGCCTTGTCGAACTTGAGCGTATGGCCGCAGTTCTGCACCTGCAGCGGATATTCGCTGGCGCTGGCGCTGACGCTGAAGGACAGGGCGGCGCCGGCGAGCATGGCGGCACACAGCGTGGAGAAGGCAAGGCGGCGGATAGGCATAGAAACAGGTCTTTCCAGAATAGGCAGGCGATATTCTGGAAGAGAGCAAAACCGCGAAGCCAGGCTTACGCCGCGCAGGCAAAGGCGCGGCCCATCCGGATTTCCGAGAAATTGTTCACTTCCCGGACACCCCGCCGGCAATGATTGAAGTCGCTCTTCGGCAGGTTTCCTGACTGGCAAGTCATCGCGCGCGCGCCGCCTTCCCAAACTTGCGTTCAGTGGCGTATGGCACGCTCGCTCGTTGCCTACAGTTGCGGGGGCAGTTCCATTTCATCGGCGCGCGGGCCATACCGCCTGCGCGCCATTGGATTCCCTCATGCGCCGGCTGGCCGGGCGCATGTCCTTGCGGAACCGAAGGTGAGGTAATGTAGCCGATTTGGGTGGGGCACAAAGGCTGGCTGGGGCGCAGAACGCGCTTGTGTCTTTCTGTGATCGCTTGTGCTCGGCACGAATCACTGATGGCCGTTCGCCCTGAGCGGAGTAAGCGAGCCGAGGTCTCGCAAGACGTTCAAAAGAAACATCGGGCATTAAAAACCCGTTCGTCCTGAGCCTGTCGAAGGATGAACGGCCTGCGCTCAAAGCTGAGGACGGGGCGTTCATGGTGCGACGCGCCCGGCCAGGGAAGCTCACCACGAACGGTTCACAGTTTTGTCGCTGTTTGCCAAAATTGACTACCTTCTAAGTCATTGCTTTATTAAACAAAAAATTGCTGCTTCTAAGAGCCTGCCGAAGGGCTAACGGACTAGGAAGCCATTCGCCCCGCGATCCAATCCCCCAATGCTCCAGATTCTTGCCATGCCCCTCCCCGCCAAGCTGCGCATCGCCCCTGTGCTCTCCCTCCCTCCAGTCCTCGACTTCCTCCAGCAAGCCCGTGCCCAGATGTTCTCTGGCCGTGTCGACACCGCGGCGCTTGCGCCCGATCTGCTGAACTTCGAACAGGTCTATTGCCAAGACGGCCGCATGCTCGCAGCGCATGACCATGTCCATGGACTGGTGGGCACCATTGCCTGGCGCGCCTATGACGATCGCTTTGCCCAGCTCGATTTCACGGGCCGGCGCGTGGTCGAAGTGGTGCGGCTGTTTGTCGCGCCCGCATGCCGCAGACAAGGCATTGCCGACGCGCTGTTCGCGGCGCTCAAAGCGCAGGCCGTGGACCAGGACATAGACGTGCTTTATCTGCACACCCACCCGTTCCTGCCGGGCGCGGAACTGTTCTGGCAGCGCCATGGTTTTCAAGTGCTGTGCCGGGACGCCGACCCTGAATGGCAGACCATCCACATGGAATGTGGGCTCTGAGGCCGGGCGCGCCGGAGGATGGCCACGCGCTCCTATAATCGCCGCACCCGTACAGGAGTCCCGGGCCGCAGCCGCGGCCGGGGTGAAACGGGAAGACCGGTGACTTCGGGCCCCTTGCCCGCGCATTCCGGCGCAGCCCCCGCTGCTGTAAGCCTGACAGACACACTTCAATGCCACTGGGCCCCGGCCCGGGAAGGTGGTGTGCGCTGGACGACGGCGAGCCAGAATACCGACCTGTACGATTTCAGTCATAGCCACGGGGTGTGGGCCGTTTGCTGACCGTCCCGGGGCCACGCTGTCGCCTTGGGCGTTCGCACGCAGTCTTATCCCGTGGTCCCCTTGATCGCGGAGCGCATGGACGACCAGTTCCAACAGG
The DNA here is from genome assembly GCF_018413525.1 of Acidovorax sp. CCYZU-2555. Classification (GTDB taxonomy): domain Bacteria; phylum Pseudomonadota; class Gammaproteobacteria; order Burkholderiales; family Burkholderiaceae_C; genus Comamonas. The sequence goes on along the minus strand of NZ_JAHCDD010000017.1, from coordinate 38,142 downwards.
CGCATGCCCAGCGCATGCAGCAGAAAAAAGCCCAGGTGGATGCCGCCGTCGAGCGTTCGCGCGCGCTGCAAGGCGTGGTCGTGCTGCTGACCGGCCATGGCAAGGGCAAGACCACCTCGGCGTTCGGCACGCTGTACCGCGCCCTGGGCCATGGCCAGCGCGCGGGCCTGGTGCAGTTCATCACCGGCACGCAATCGAATGGCGAAGTCACCTTCCTGCTGCAGCAAGGGCTGCTGGGCCAGGGCGCGTTCGCGCGCGTCGCCTACCATGCGATGGCCACGGGCTGCACCTGGAACAGCCAGGGCTGGGCCGCCGACAAGGCCGCGGCCGATATCGCCTGGCAGGCCGCCCAGCACATGCTGGCCGACGCCTCGCTGGGCCTGGTGCTGCTCGACGAGCTGACGTTCATGCTCGAATACGGCTATCTGGACGCGTCCGATGTGGCCGCGGCGATTCGCGCGCGCCCGCCCGCGCAGAACGTGGTGATCACCGGACGCAACGCGCCGCCGGTGCTGCTGGCACTGGCCGACACCGTGAGCGAGATTGCCGACACCCGCCACGCGTTTCGCGCGGGCATCAAGGCCCAGGCCGGCCTGGATTTCTAATGCGCCTTGCCCTCTGCGCCTGCACGTTGGCCTTGGCAGCCGCCCTGCCCCTGCTGACGACGGCCGCGCCGCTGCCGCGACTGATGTCCACGAACATCTGCGCCGATGTGCTCGCGCTGGGCCTTGCCGACCCCGCGCAAATCGTCTCGCTGTCGCGCCAGAGCCAGGACGCGCAGCGCTTCTCGCTGGCCGCCAGGGCGCGCCAGTTCCCGGCCAATGAGGCCACGGCCGAAGATGTGCTGCACCTCAAGCCCGATCTGGTGCTGGCCTCGCGGCGCTGGAATGCGCGCCACCAGCAGGCGCTGCTCAAGCGCCATGGCGTGCGCATCGTCACCGTGCCGTTTCCCACCGATTGGGAAGGCATAGACAGCAGCACCTTGCAGATGGGCCGCGCCATGGGCCGCGAAGCCGCGGCGCAGCAACTGCTGGCCGCGACCCAGGCCAGGCGCGCCCGGTTGCAGGCCACGCCGCGGCCGTTCAATGCGCTTTATCTGCGGCCCAACGGCGGCAGCGCGGGAACCAAGACCCATGTCGATGCCGTGCTCCAGGCCGCGGGCCTGCGCAACCATGCGACGGCGCTGGGGCTCGCGGGCTGGGGCCGCGTCGATCTGGAACGCATTCTGAACAATCCGCCCGACGTGTTCATCACGCCGGGCCTGGTCAATGACCTGGCCTATGCGCGCTCGGGGCTGTCGCGCCATCCACAGATGAAAGCCTTGCTGGAGCGCATTCCCGTGGTCGCGCTGCAGCAGAACGACTGGGGCTGCAGCAACTGGCAGCTGATAGAAGCCGCCGAAGCCGTGGCGCTGCAGATCGATGCGCTGCATCTGGAGCCGCGTCCATGAAGGCGCCACGCCTGTGGCTGCTCAATGCGGGCCTGCTGGCCGCGCTGCTGCTGCTGTGCGCGCTGTCGCTGGGCATTGGCTCGGTGCCGATTGGCGTTGCCGACTGGTGGCAGGCGCTGGGTGCACCTGACAGCGATCTCGCGCTGCGCCAGCGCGCCATCATCGAAGAGATTCGCCTGCCGCGCGTGGTGCTGGGCGTGCTGGTGGGCATGTCGCTGGGCGTGTGCGGCGCGGCGCTGCAGGGGCTGCTGCGCAATCCGCTGGCCGAGCCCGGCATTCTGGGCGTGAGTTCCAGCGCGGGTCTGGGCGCTGTGGTCTGCATCTATTTCGGGCTGTGGCACTGGAACCCCTGGCTGCTGCCCACGGTGGCCATGGCCAGCGCGGCCCTGGCGACTTTCGTTCTCTACCGCATCGCGCGCCGCGGCGCGAGCAATCTGACCTTGATCCTGGCGGGCGTCGCGATGTCGGCGCTCACGGGCGCGCTGACGTCGCTGGCGATCAATCTCGCGCCCACGCCCACCGACATGCAGGACATCGTGCTGTGGCTCATGGGCTCGCTGGCCGACCGCAGCTTTGACGAAGTGCGCCTGAGCGCGCCGTTCATCGCGCTGGGCCTGCTGATCCTGGCCGTCAGCGGCCGCCATCTCGACGCGCTGACGCTGGGCGAAGACGAAGCCGCGAGCATGGGCGTGAGCCTGCCGCGGCTGCGCGCGCAGATCATCGCCGGCACGGCGCTGTGCGTGGGCGCCAGCGTCGCCGTCACGGGCACGATAGGCTTTATCGGCCTGGTCGTGCCGCATCTGTTTCGCCGTGCCGTGGGCTACCGGCCTTCGGCACTGATACTGCCCAGCGCGCTGGGCGGCGCGGTGCTGCTGCTGGCCGCCGATATCGCCTTGCGCCTGCTCAGCGGCCGCGTGGAACTGATGCTGGGCGTGGTCACGGCGCTGATAGGCGCGCCCTTCTTCTTTTATCTCGTGCTGCGCGAGCGCTGGAGGAGCCGCTGATGCTGTCCATTGCCGCGCTGCAAGTCCCGTCCCGCGTCCATGCGCTGTCATTCGACGTGCGCGCCGGCGAGCTGTTTGCGCTGATAGGGCCCAACGGCGCGGGCAAGAGCTCGGCGCTCAAGGCCCTGGCCCAGCTGCTGCCGCACCAGGGCCAGGTCTTGCTGCAGGGCGAAGAGCTGGCCGCGATGGCGTCGCCGCAGCGCGCGCGCCGCCTGGCCTATCTGGCCCAGGGCGATACGGTCGCCTGGCCGTTGTCGGTGCGCGATTTCGTTGCGCTGGGCCGCATTCCACATCAGCGCCGCTGGGGGCCGCGCGTGCTCAGCGGCGCCGACAATGCCGCCATCGATTCGGCGCTGGCCGCCATGCACCTCACGGCAATGCAGCAGCGTTCGCTCGACCAGCTCTCGGGCGGCGAGCGTGCCCGCGCGCGGCTGGCGCGTGCGCTGGCCGTCGAGGCGCCGCTGCTGCTCGCCGATGAACCGGTGTCGGCGCTCGATCCCTTCCATCAGCTCAGCGTGATGGAGCTGCTGCGCGCGCAGTGCAATGCGGGCCGCGCCGTGGTCGTGGTGCTGCACGACCTCACGCTCGCCAGCCGCTTTTGCGACCGCGTGCTGCTGCTCAACCAGGGCCGGGCCGTGGCCTGCGGCGCGCCGCGCCAGGTGCTCACGCCCGCCCATCTGCAAAACGTCTACCAGGTGCAGGCCATGCATGGCGAGCATGAAAGTCAGGGCTATGTCGTGCCCTGGCGCTGCCAGCCGCCGGCATCCGTTTGAAATTTCGTTCCGTATCCCACAGGAGATTCCCATGAACACCACCGCCAAGATTCCCGCCACCATCGTCACAGGCTTTCTGGGCAGCGGCAAGACCACGCTGCTGCGCCATATCCTGGAGAACGCGAACGGCCGCCGCATCGCGGTGATCGTCAACGAGTTCGGCGAACTGGGCATCGATGGCGACATCCTGCGCAGCTGCGGCATTGGCTGCGACGAGAACGGCAATGAACAGGGCGCAGGGCAGGAGGGCCAGCTCTATGAACTCGCCAACGGCTGCATGTGCTGCACCGTGCAGGAAGAGTTCTACCCCGTGATGCGCGAGCTGATCGCGCGCCGCGCCGACATCGACCATATCCTGATCGAGACCAGCGGCCTGGCCCTGCCCAAGCCTCTGGTCCAGGCCTTCAACTGGCCCGAGATCAAGAACGCCTGCACGGTGGACGCCGTGATCACCGTGGTCGATGTGCCCGCCACGGCCGCCGGCCAGTTCGCGGCCAACCCCGCGGCTGTGGACGCCCAGCGCCGCCAGGACCCGAACCTGGACCACGAATCGCCGCTGCACGAGCTGTTCGAAGACCAGCTGATGTCGGCCGACCTGGTGGTGTTGACCAAGCTCGATCTGGCCAGCAGCGCAGACCGCGCCAAGGTCGAAGCCATCGTGCGCGAGGAAGTGCCGGCGCAGGTGAAGATCGTTGCCGCCGACCAGGGCAGGATCGACCTGGGCGTGGTGCTGGGCCTGTCCAGCGCCTCGGAAGAGACCATTGACCAGCGCCAGGGCCACCACGGCCATGGCGACGACCACGACGAACACGACCACGACGAGTTCGATTCCATCGTCGTCAAGCTGCCCGCGGTCGACCGCGATGCGCTGCTCGCGGCGCTGGCGCGCATCGTCTCCGAACACACGGTCTACCGCGTCAAGGGCTTTGTCGCCGTGCCGGCCAAACCCATGCGCCTGGTGGTGCATGGCGTGGGCACGCGCTTCGACAGCTACTTCGATCGCCGCTGGGCCGCGGGCGAAACGCCGCAGACCCATCTGGTGCTGATCGGACATGAGCTCGACGAAGCCGCGATCACGGCCGAACTCGACCAGCTGGGAGCGCGCTGATGCATTTGCTCGCTGTCCAGCCCGGTGGCTTTGTCGATGACGAGGCTTTCGTCGCCAGCATGGGCCAGACCCCGGCGCAGGTGGTATTTCTCAGCGCGGCCGACACCACGCTGGCCTTGCTCGCCGAAGTCTATGCCCAGCTGCGCGGCGGCCCGGACGGCGAGCAGTTGCCCACGGTGCGCCTGGCCAATCTGATGCACCTGCGCCAGCCGGCGTCGGTCGATCTCTATGTGGACGAAGTGCTGCAGCACGCGCGCGTGATCGTCATCGATCACCTGGGCGGCGAAAGCTACTGGCCCTATGGCACGGAACGCATTCGCGACATCTGCCGCATCAAGGGCATAGAGCTGGTGATGTTCTCGGGCGACACCAGCGAAGACCTGAACCTGCTGCAGAAAAGCACGGCGACGATGGAGCAGTGCCGCAGCATCTGGCGCTATCTGCGCGAAGGCGGCGCGGCCAACGCGCGCGAAATGTTCCGCTATCTGTGGCACGGCTTTCTGGGCGGCGAACAGCCGGCCTTGCCGCCGCGGCCCCTGCCGTCGGTCGCGGTCTACCACCCCACCAACGACGCCAGTGACGCCGCCGACATCGCCGCCTGGCAGCAGCCCGGGCCGCTGCAGTGGATAGACGGCGCACCCGTGGTGATGATCGTGTTCTACCGCGCGCATCTGCAGTCGGGCAACACGCAGGTGTTCAAGGCGCTGAGCGAGCAACTGCTGGCGCAGGGCATGAACCCGCTGCCGCTGGCCCTGCTGTCGCTCAAAGACGCGGCCTGCATGGCCATGCTGCACCAGCTGTGCGCCGACCACCAGGTGGCGCTGATTCTCAACACCACCTCGTTCTCGCAATCGTCGCTGGAAACCCCGGGCGACCATGCGCTGGCGGGCGACATTCCCGTGCTGCAGGTCATCATGTCGGGCGCCAACGAGCAAAGCTGGCTCGACGACGCCCATGGCCTGCAGCCGCGCGACATCGCCATGCATGTGGCCATGCCCGAAGTCGACGGCCGCATCATCACGCGCGCCATCAGCTTCAAGGGCCGCTCCCACCGCAGCGAGCTCACGCAGTCGGATGTGGTGCAGTACCAGCCGCATGCCGAACGCCTGGCCTTCGTGGTGGAACTCGCCCAGCGCTGGTGCCGGCTGCGCGGCAAAGCCAACGCCGACAAGCGCCTGGCGCTGATCATGGCCAACTACCCGACCAAGGAAGGCCGGCTGGGCAATGGCGTGGGGCTGGACACGCCGGCCTCGGTGATGCATATCCTGCGCGCGCTGGGCGAACAGGGCTACGGTCTGGAAGACCTGCCGCAGGGCAGCGATGCCTTGATGGTGCAGTTGCAGCAAGGCATCACCAACGACCCCGATTCCTGGGCGTTGCGCCCTGCGCAGCAAAGCCTGGAACTCGCGAGCTACCAGGCGTTCTTCGCCGGCCTGCCCGAAAGCAATCAGCAGGCCATCCTGGAACGCTGGGGCCCGCCCGAAGCCGACCCCATGCTGCGCGAAGGCCGCTTCATGATCGCCGGCCTGCGCTGCGGCCGCCTGTTCGTGGGCATTCAGCCCGCGCGCGGCTACCAGCTCGATCCCGCGGCCAGCTACCACGACCCCGATCTGGTGCCTCCGCACTACTACCTCGCGTTCTACCACTGGCTGCGCAGCGCCTGGAATGCCGATGCCATGGTGCACGTGGGCAAGCACGGCAACCTCGAATGGCTGCCGGGCAAGAGCGTGGCCCTGGCCAACACCTGCTGGCCCGATCTGGTGTTCGGGCCCATGCCCCACCTGTACCCGTTCATCGTCAACGACCCGGGCGAAGGCACGCAGGCCAAGCGCCGCGCCCAGGCGGTGATCGTCGACCACTTGATGCCGCCGCTCACGCGCGCCGAAAGCTATGGCGCGACGCGCGACCTCGAACGCATGGTCGACGAGTACTACGACGCGATCACCATGGACCGCCGGCGCGCCGAGCTATTGCGCAAGCAGATCCTCGACCATATCCTGGCCCACGATCTGCACCAGGATCTGGGCGTGGCCAAGCCGCGCAGCGCAGAAGAAGAGCAGTTGCTGCTCAACAAGACCGACGCCTATCTGTGCGAACTCAAGGAAAGCCAGATCCGCGACGGACTGCATATCTTCGGCCAGTCGCCCCAGGGGCGCCTGGCGCGCGACACGCTGCTGGCGCTGGCGCGCCACCCCGTGGGCAATGGCCAGGGCGCGAACAACAGCCTGATACGCGCGTTCGCGCTCGACTTCGAATTGGGCGCCGACTTCGACCCGCTGGACGCGGCCTGGGAAGCGCCCTGGACCGGCCCGCGCCCCGAACTGCTGGCCCAGATCGACCCCCAGCCCTGGCGCCACACCGGCGATACACGCGAACGCCTCGAATTGCTCGCGCTGGACTGGCTGGAGCGCCCCTTGGAGGAAGTCAGCGCCAGCGCGCCCGCCATGGCGCAGACGCTGGCCGTGCTGGCGCGCGTGCAGCAGGACCTGCGCGCGCGTCTCGAAGCCTGCGGCCCGCAGGAAATTCTGCAGCTCAGCCGCGGCCTCGAAGGCCGCTTCGTGCCCGCGGGCCCCAGCGGCGCGCCCACGCGCGGCCGGCCCGACGTGCTGCCCACGGGCCGCAACTTCTTTTCCATCGACACGCGCGCCGTGCCCACGCCCACCAGCTGGACCCTGGGCCTGCAATCGGCCAATCTGCTGATAGAGAAATACACGCAGGAGCATGGCGACTACCCGCGCACGCTGGGCCTGTCGGTCTGGGGCACCGCCACCATGCGCACCGGCGGCGACGACATCGCCCAGGCCTTCGCGCTGCTGGGCGTGCGCCCCAAGTGGGCCGACGGCAGCTGGCGCGTGGTCGATTTCGAAGTGCTGCCCATGTCGGTGCTGGGCCGGCCGCGCGTCGATGTGACGCTGCGCGTCTCGGGCTTTTTCCGCGATGCGTTCACCAATGTGATACGCCTGTTCGACGCCGCGGTGCAGAAGGTGGCAGATCTCGAAGACGAAGATGCGGACACCAATCCGATACGCGCACGCGTGCTGCAGGAAGCCGCCCAGCTGCAGGAACAAGGCATGGACGCCAAGGACGCGCGCCACCAGGCGGGCCTGCGCGTGTTCGGCGCCAAGCCCGGCAGCTATGGCGCGGGCCTGCAAGGCCTGATGGACGGCCAGAACTGGCAGACCGACGCCGATCTGGCGACGGCCTACCGCAACTGGGGCGCCTATGCCTACGGCCAGAACGACAACGGCACGCCGCTGCCCGAGACCTTTGTGCAGCGCCTGAGCGCCATGCAGCTGGTGGTGCACAACCAGGACAACCGCGAGCATGACCTGCTCGACTCCGACGACTACTACCAGTTCCAGGGCGGAATGGCCGCGGCCGTGCGCCATTACAGCGGGCAGCAGCCCGATCTCTACTTCGGCGACCACAGCAACCCGCAGGCCCCGCGCATGCGCACGCTGCAAGAAGAAATCAGCCGCGTCGTGCGTTCGCGCGTGACCAACCCCAAGTGGATAGACGGCATCAAGCGCCATGGCTACAAGGGCGCGGCCGAAGTCGCGGCCACCGTGGACTATCTGTTCGCCTTCGACGCCACGGCGCGCGTGGTGCGCGACGACCAATACGCGCGCGTGACCGACGCCTTTGTCGCCGATGCCGCGACGCGCGACTTCCTGCAGCAGCACAATCCCGCGGCCTTCCATGGCATCTGCGAGCGCCTGCTCGAAGCCATACAGCGCGGACTGTGGCAGGACAGCGGCGACTACCAGCCGCTGCTGGAACAACAACTGCTTGCAGCCGAACAGCTGCTGGAGAACCGATGACTTATCCCTTCACCGCCCTGCAAGGCCAGCAGCCGTTGCAGACCGCGCTGCTGCTGGTGGCTGTCGACCCGCTGCTGGGCGGCGTGCTGGTCGAAGGCCCGCGCGGCACGGCCAAATCGACCAGCGCGCGCGCGCTCGCGGCGCTGCTGCCCGCGGGCCGCTTCGTCAATCTGCCGCTGGGCGCGACCGAAGAGCAGCTTGTCGGCTCGCTCGATCTCGAAGCCGCGCTGCAGGACAGCCGCGTGCAGTTCCGCCCCGGCCTGCTGGCCCAGGCCCACCAGGGCATTCTCTATGTCGATGAAGTGAATCTGCTGGCCGACGGCCTGGTCGATCTGCTGCTCGACGTCAGCGCCAGCGGCGTCAACCGCGTGGAGCGCGACGGCGTCTCGCACCAGCACCCGGCGCGCATTGCGCTGATAGGCACGATGAACCCCGAGGAAGGCCAACTGCGCCCGCAGCTGCTCGACCGCTTCGGCCTGTTCGTGCAGCTGGCGAATGTGCCCGATGTCGCCACGCGCAAGGCGATTGTCAAGACGCGCATGGCCTATGACGCCGACCACGAGGCGTTTGCCGCGCGCTACGCCGACGCGCAGCAGGCGCTGGCCGCGCGCGTGGCGGCGGCGCGCGACAGCGTCACGGATCTCGAGTGGTCCGATGCCGTGCACGACCATGTGGCCGGACTGTGCCAGAGCGCAGGCGTCGAAGGCGTGCGCGCCGATCTGGTGATGCTGCGCGCCGCGCGCGCCCATGCAGCGCTTGCCGGCCGCGGCGAGGTGAGCCTGGCCGATGTCGATGCCGTGGCAGAACTGGCGCTGGCGCACCGGCGCAGCCATGACGCGGGCGCGGGCACGCCCCCGCCACCGGCGCCGTCACCGCCGCCCGACGCATCGAACGCGCCCCCCCCCGCCCCTTCACCCACACCGCAGGCCGGCGATGGCGCGCCCGGCGAAAGCCAGTCCGAGAGCTGGGGCGCCCTGCCCCCGCCCCAGGCCACGGGCCTGCAGGCGGTCAAGCCGCTCAAGGCCTTGGAGGGGTTCAAGCCAAAAAAAGCCTGACGCGCCCTGCGCTGGCCGGTCAGGCCAAGGCAGGGCGCGGGGCAAACACCGCAGGCAAGGGGCGGCTTGCCGGCGCGGCCAGCGCACGCCTTGACTGGGTTAAAACGCTGGGACGCAAAGGCAGTGGGACGCTGCAGCTGCGCGATCTGCGCTATCGGCCCCAGCCCCTGGGCAGCAACACGCTGCACTGCGTGCTGCTCGACATGTCGGCCTCTATGCTGCGCGGGGAGAAGCTCGCGCTGGCCAAGGGCTGTCTGCTGGCACTGACCGAGCGCTTTTATCGCCGGCGCGAACATTTGGCGGTGATAGGCTTTGGCGGCAACGAGGCGCGGCTGCTGCAGGCGCCGGGCAAGGTGGCCACCTTCAACGCCGTGTGGATCGCACCGCTGCGCGGCGGCGGCGCCACGCCCGTGGAGTCGGCCCTGCAGCTGGCGCAAACGCTGATGCAGCGCAGCCGCAAGGCATCCACGGTCCAGAACCTGTCGCTGTGGCTGCTGACCGACGGCCGTTTTGCGGCCCTGCCCGCTCGGCCGGCGCTGGCCGACAGCTGCCATATTGTCGACTTCGAGAACGAGGCCGTGGCGCTGCGCCGCTGCCAGCGGCTGGCGCGCGACTGGGATGCGCAGTGGATTGCCGCTGCCCAGCTCAATCGGGTTTGATCTTCGCGCGCGCAATCACCTTCTTCCAGCGTTCCTGCTCGGTGGCAATGAACTGGGCAAACTGCGCGGGCGTGTCGCCAATGACTTCGGCCGCATCGCCATGCAGGCGTTTGAGCGCATCGGGTGCCTTGACGGCCTTCATGGTTTCGGCCGACAGCTTGTCGACATGGGCCTGCGGCATGCTGGCCGGTGCCAGCATGCCGTACCACTGGGTCATCTCGAAGCCGGGAAAGCCCTGCTCGGCCACGGTGGGCACGTCGGGCAGCTGCGCCAGGCGCTGGGACGAGCCGGTTGCAATGCAGCGCACCTTGCCCGACTTGATGAAGGGCAGGATGGCCGCGGCGCCGATCGCCGAGGCATCGACCCGACCCGACAGCAGGTCGGTCAGCATCGGTCCCGTGCCGCGATACGGCACATGCAGCATGTACACATCGGCCGTCATCTTCAGGTATTCAAAGGCCAGCTGTCCGGCGCTGCCGTTGCCGGCCGAGCCATAGCTCAGGCGGCCGGGCTTGCTCTTGGCGTAGGCAATGAACTCACGCAGGTTCTTTGCCGGCACATCGGGGTGCACCACATACAGGCTGGGCACCTTGGCCAGCAGGCTGATGGGCTTGAAATCCTTGGGCGACCAGGGCAGCTTGTCGAAGATATAGGGGTTGACGGCCAGCGTGCCGATATGGCCCAGGATCAGCGTGTGCTGGTCATCGGCGCGCGCCACCTCAGACATGGCGATGTTGCCCGCCGCTCCCGGCTTGTTGTCGACAAACACGCTTTGGCCCAGCGTCTTGGACAGCTCGGCGGATGTGGAGCGGGCGACGATTTCCGAGCTGCCGCCGGGTGCGAACGGCACGACGAAGCGCACCGACTTCGACGGCCAGGCGCCTTGCGCCAGCGCCGCGCCGGGCAGCAGGCCCGTCAATGCCAGCGCACCGCCGGCGCTCAGCAGTTGGCGGCGCGTGGGGGCCGCGGAAAGATCCGATGCGTGGGCAAGGCGTGGCATGTTCTGTCTCCGAAATACTTGTGAAGCTGCCATGCTGCCTGCGGCCAGCTTTCAACAGGCTTTCAGCCGCAAGGTGTTTACCCTAGCTTCGCGCACCGGCCCGCGCGCCGCACCCCATGACCTGTATATGCTCTGCCCCCATGTCCCATCGATTCACCTTTGCCCTGCTGGCCTGCGCCCTGGCCCTGCCGGCCGCCGCCGCTGCGCTGGATCAGACCGAATGCATTGCACCCGCCAAACCGGGCGGCGGCTTTGATCTGAGCTGCAAGCTGGTGCAAAAGGGCCTGCTCGACGGCCGCTTCATCGCCACACCCATGCACCTGCGCTACCTGCCCGGTGGAATTGGCGCGGTGGCGTACAGCAGCGTCATAGCCCAGAGCCCGGCCCAGGCCAGCGCCATTGTCGCGTTCTCGGGCGGCTCGCTGCTCAATCTGGCCCAGGGCAAGTTCGGGCGCTATACCGAAAGCGATGTGCGCTGGCTGGCCGCCATCGGCACCGACTACGGCGCGGTGGTCGTCGCCCAGGACTCGCCCTACCAGACGCTGGCCGATGTCATGCGCGCGATGAAGGCCGAGCCGGCCAAGGTGGTGCTGGGCGCCGGCGGAACAATTGGCAGCCAGGACTGGATGAAGGCCGCGCTGCTGGCGCGCGCCGCGGGCGCCAATCCCAAGCTGATGCGCTTTGTCGCCTTTGAAGGCGGCGGTGAAGCGATTCGCGCGCTCGAAGGCGGGCACATTCATGTATTCACCGGCGATGCCGCCGAGACCGGCCAGCAGATACAGGCTGGCGCGCGGCTGCGCATCCTGGCCGTGATGTCAGACCAGCGCCTGCCCGGCGCGCTGTCCCAGGTGCCCACGGCGCGCGAAGCCGGCGCGGCGATTTCCTGGCCCATCGTGCGCGGCTTCTATCTGGGTCCGCGTGTCTCGGACGCCGACTACGCGCTCTGGAGCGAGACCTTCGCAAAGATGCTTGCCACACCCGGCTTTCAGCAGCTGCGCGCCGAACGCGGACTGTTTCCCATGGCCCTGGTGGGCAAGGACCTTGAGCGCTACGTTCACCAGCAGGTCGCGCACTACCGCGCGCTGGTCAAGGAGCTGGGTCTTCCGGCGGCAAAGTAGACTCCGGCGCCGCGCGCGGCAGCTGCATCTGCGCCCACAGGCCGCCTTCATTGGGCGCCTGGCGCAGCGCGAGGCTGCCCTGGTGGCGCCTGGCGATCGAGGCAACGATGGCCAGCCCCAGGCCCGAGCCCGCTCCCTGCGAATTGCTGGCACGAAAAAAGCGCTGCATTGCCTGCGGCAGGTCGTGGGGGGGAATGCCCGGGCCGCTGTCGCTGACGCTGAGGCAGGCGCAGCCCGGCTCCAACGCCACTTTGACCGTGATGCGCCCCTGCGCCGGCGTATAGCGCAAGGCGTTGTCCAGCAGATTGGCCAGCGCTTCTTCCAGCAGTTCACGCTGCACCCGCACCCATACCGCTTGCTCCGGCGTCTCCAGTCCCAGGTCGATGTGCTGGGCGCGCGCCTGCGGCCACCAGCGCCGGGTGACTTCGCGCGCGAGTTCGGCCAGATCGACCGACTCGCTTGCCAGGTCGCAGGTGTCGGCGCGCGCCAGCGCCAGCATCTGGTTGGTCTGGCGAATGGTGTGGCGCAGCTGTTCGCGCAGCGCCGCCAGCGCGGCCTGGACGCTGGGCAGGTCGGTGGCGCGCTGGGCAAACGACACCTGGGTCAGCAGCGTGCTCAACGGCGTGCGCAGCTGGTGCGAGGCGTCATCGACAAACCGGCGCTGGCTGTCCAGCAGTTCGCGCTGGCGAAAGATATGCTGGTTCATGGCTTCGACCAGCGGCAGCACGTCCTGGGGCACGCGGCTGGTGTCCATGGGCGACAGATCGTCGGGAGCGCGCGCCGCGACTTCCTGGCGCAGTTGCCGCAGCGGCCGCAATGCCCAGGCCACTGCCGCCGCCGCCACTGCCGCGGCCAGCGCGGCCAGCAGCGCGTCGCGCGCCACCGCCCCCAGAATGAAACGCCGGCTGAACTGGTCGCGCGAGGCAAACGGCTCGGCCACCTGGATCACCAGGCGGGTGTCGGTACTCGAACCCATAGGCTGCGCCAGCAGACGCTGGTAGCTTGCAATGCGCATCTGCTGGCCCGCGTACTCCACGGTCTCGAAATGCGGCTGGCGCTCGCGCAGCGGCTGCGCCGGCACAGGCAGATCGGGGCTGCCTATCTCCACCAGGCCATCCTGCGTCGCGACCCGGTAATACACCGGCCCATTGGCCGTGAGCTCGAAGAATTCAAACAGCACATAAGGCAGTTCCACCGCCAGCCCGCCGCTTTCGGTGGAGACATTGGCATCTATGGCCTTCACCGCGCCAAACAGCGAGCGGTCGAAGGCCGCATTCACCGCCGAGCGCGCCGTATGCCAGGTCAGCCAGACCTGAACCAGGCTGCCGATCATCACGCCTGCGAGCAGCAGCGCGATCAGCATGCGCCGCAGGCTCACGCGGTGCAAGGCGGACAGCTTCACGCCGCCGCTTCCAGCACATAGCCCAGGCCGCGCAGCGTGGCAATCTGCGTGCCCGTGCCCGCCAGGCGCTTGCGCAGCCGGTGTATCAGCACTTCCACGGCTTCGGGCGAGACTTCGCTGTCGCCGGCAAACACCCGGTCAAGCAGTTCGCGCCGGCCCAGCGGCGCGCCGGCCGCCTGGATCAGCGTTCGCAGCAGCGCATGTTCGCGCGCGGTCAAGCTGAACGGCTCGTGGCCCAGCGTGAAGCGCCGCGTGAGCGCGTCATAACTGAGCTGGCCGCAGCCAAAGCGCGTGACTTCGCGGCCCTTGGATCGGCGTATCAGCGCCTGCAGGCGCGCTTCGAGCTCCTCGACTTCAAACGGCTTGGCGAGGAAGTCGTCGGCGCCGGCCTTGAGCGTCGCCACGCGCTGGGCCAGCGTATCGCGCGCCGTGAGAATCAGGATGGGCAGTGGATTGTCTTCCTCGCGCAGGCTCAGCAGCACTTCCTCGCCCGCCAGCCCCGGCAGACCCAGGTCGAGAATCAAGGCGTCGTAGTGTGCAGCGCGCAGCGCGCGGCGCACCAGCCGGCCGTCGGCCACCCAGTCCACCACAAAGCCGCTTTGCTCGAGCGCGCGCACCAGCCAGTCGGCCAGCGCCGATTCGTCTTCCGCCAATAAGAGTCGCATGGTGTAGCCAAAGGTCCAGATCAATGCCGCCATTGTCGTGAGGCCAGGCCTGCGCTCGCAAGCCATGTCACCTGGGAATACCCGCGAGCGGGCTGCCCTCGCGCCGTTTTAGCCGCTAAAAATCAGCCCCAGCATGCTGTGGACGCAGGTCGCAGCAACTACCAGCCCGGCCAATGGCCAAGGGACGATGCCATTGCAAAATTGGAAACGCTCCTGCATGAAACTGCCCCTGCCGCAGCGTGCGGCGCGGCGCAGCGCGGCCTGCACCCTGTGCAGCGTGGCATCAATACATCGTTTGTGCTGAATTTTGAATGATAATACATCTCATTATTGTTACAATTACACGCTTTCAGACATGAGCCCTTTACCTGAGCGGCTCGACACCTTGGGGCGGATAGATTGATGACAAACAAGAATGAGGAAACGCGGGCAGTGCGTCCCATGCGCCTGCCTGCCATGGCGGCGTTGGCCGCGCTGGCGGGACTGGCCTGTGCGGCCGCAGGCGCGCAGCAGCAGCAGCAGCAGCAGGAGCCAGGCGCTGCGCAGTCCCTGCCTACCGTTGAGGTCAACTCCAGCCAGTACGATCCGGATGACGTGCGCCCCGAAGGCGTGACCACGGCCACCAAGACCTACATGGCGCCCAGGGACATTCCGCAGACCATTGATACGCTCGAAGTCAACAAGTACAAGAGCTACGGCATCAATGATCTCGCCACCATGCTGGACGGCGTGCCCGGCGTGAACACCAGCTACGACATGCGCGGCGAGGGCGTGATGATCCGCGGCTTCCAGGCCGATGCCGGCGACATCTACCGCGATGGCGTGCGCGAAAGCGGCCAGGTGCGCCGCAGCACCGCCAACGTCGAGCGCATCGAGATTCTCAAGGGCCCGGCCTCGGTGCTCTACGGGCGCAGCGCCGGCGGCGGCGTCGTCAACCTGGTGAGCAAGCAGGCGCGTTTCGACGCAAAAAGCAGCGTCACGCTGCGCGGCGGCTCCTGGGACAACGTCGGCGGCACCATCGACATCAACCGGGTGATCAACCCCTATGTCGCCGTGCGCCTGACAGCCGACCGCGAACAGGCGCACAGCTTTCGCAGCGGCATACGCAACCGCAACGAGATGATCTCGCCCAGCATCATGGTCGACAACCGCAAGGGCCTGCGCTGGACTGGCCAGTACACCTACGACAACGTCTGGCGCGTGCCCGATCGCAGCCCCGCATATGACCAGTTGCCGGCCGGGGTATCGATACGCCAGGGCTTTGCCCAGCCCGGCGACTATGTGGAAGACCGCCTGCGCGTGCTGCGCTCCGATCTGAGCTATGACTTCAACCCCGCCTGGAGCCTGCGCTGGGTGGCGAGCCGGCGCGAGGCCGCGCAGGACTTCGATCACTACTATCTGGGCACCTACTGCAACGCCCAGGGGCGCACCTCGGCCGGCGCGGCCTGCACCCACCGCGGCCAGGTGCGCCAGAGCTATGCCTGGCAGGAGACCGCCAACAAGACCACCTCCAACACCGTGGATCTGACGGGCCGCTTCGAGCTGGCCGGCATGCGCCACGACCTGCTGCTAGGCGCCGAGTACAGCCAGGAAGAGCGCGCGCCGCGCCTGTTCTCCACCACCGCCAGCAACGGCTTCGTCGACCCGTTCAACCCGGTGTTCAATGCCCAGCGTCCCGCGCAGGGCGCGCCCTCGCAGCACAACCTGCATGTGGGCAAGGGCCATGCGATCTACGTGCAGGACATGGTCCATCTCGCGCCGCAGTGGAAAGTGCTGCTGGGCGCGCGCTACGACAGCTATACGTTCGAGAGCACCAACCGCATCAATGGCTTTCAGCGCGACACCGGCGGCAACTCGGTCAGCCCGCGCGTGGGCGTGATCTGGCAGCCGCTGCCTGAGCACAGCATCTACAGCTCGTGGAACAAGAGCTTCTCGCCTTATGGCGGCCGCGGCACCCTGAGCGTGGATACCGCCGCCACCGCGGTGCTTGACGAGGAACCCCAGCATTCGCGCCAGTTCGAAGTCGGGGTCAAGAGCGACTGGCTCGACGGCAAGCTGTCGACCCAGCTCGCGGCCTATGAACTGGAGCACTACAACATCCGCTACCGGCCCGAGCCCGACATCGACCCCTACCGCTTTGCAGTGCGCGGCAAGGAGCGCTCGCGCGGCATCGAGTTCAGCGCCTCCGGCCGTATCGCTCCCGCATGGTATGTGCGCGGCGGCGTGGGCGTGATGAGCGCCAAGGTCGCGAGCGACCAGAGCGTGCCAGCGAACATGGGCAAGTACCTGCCCAATACCGCCAAGCGCAACGGCAGCCTGTTTCTGCGCTACGCCCCTGCAGGCGCATGGTATGGCGAGCTGGGTGTGACGCACACCAGCGAACGCTACACCAACGCCGCCAACACCGCGGCCGTTCCCGGCTACACGCGCTGGGACGGCCTGATCGGCTGGCGTGCCGCGCCGTGGACCGTGACCCTGGCGGTGTCGAATCTGCTGGACAAGGAATACTGGCGCTCCAATGCCATGCCCGGTGCGCCGCGCAGCTTCCTGGTCAGCGCGAACTACCAGTTCTAAGCGCGGGCCGCGGGCCATGCGCCGCGCGGCCCCGGGCCGCGCGCATGTTCTGCAACTACTCGACGATCTTGGCGTAGGCCGCCAGATCGGCGTACTTGTCCATGTCGGTGCGGATCAGCTGCGCCAGGTTCTCATCACCCTTGGCCGGAATCGCGCCCGAAGCCTCGAGGCGCTGGCGAATCACCGGGTCGGCCAGACCTGCGCGCAGCGCGGCCTGGAGCTTGGCAAGGATCTCGGGCGGCAGGTCCTTGGGCGCGGCAAACGCAAACCAGCCGGCCAGCGAATAGCCCTTGAGCGCGGGGTGCTCGCCCAGCGCGGGCACGTCCTTGAAGCCGGGCAGGCGCGTGGCCGTGGTCACGCCCAGCGCCTTCATGCGGCCGTTTTGCAGGAAAGGTCCGGCGGCGAGCGGCGAGATGATGGCGAAATCGACATTGCCGCCACCCAGGTCGGTGGTCATCGTCGCCGAGCCGCGGTAAGGCACATGGGTGATGTACAGGCCGGCAAGCTTCTTGATCAGTTCGGCCGAGAAATGCGGCGTCGAGCCGATTCCCGGGCTGCCGTAGCTGTACTTGCCGGGATTCTTCTTGACCAGGGCGACAAACTCGTCGAGGTTCTTCACCGGCACATGTGCGCCCGCAACCCACATGTTGGGCGCCAGTGCGGCCAGGCCGATGGGCGTCAGGTCCTTGGAGGGATCGTATTTCTGCGCGGTATTGACGGCCTTGGTGCCCGCCAGTTCATTGCTGGAGCCGGCCAGCAGCGTGTAGCCGTCGGGCTTGCTGCTGACCACGCGCTGGGCCGCGACCACGCCGGCGGCGCCGGCCTGGTTTTCCACCACCACCGTCGCATCGAGGTGCTTGGTGAGGATGTCGGCAATCACGCGCCCGACCATGTCGACCGAGCCGCCGGGCGCATAGCCAATCACCAGACGAATCGGCTTGGCGGGGTAAGAGGACTGGGCCCACAGCGGAGTGACGGCCACCGCGGCGGCCGCCGCCACAAGAGCGCGCCGGGAAAAAGAAGATGCAAGCATGGTGATCAGTAAGAAGTGATGGCAATGCCGATTGCAAGAACCGGGCCAAGGGGCTCGATGTTAGTGGCAATCCAGGCCGTCATGCACTGCAATTCATAGGTACTTGTACTAGGATCAGGCAATCATTGTTGAACAATGACTGCCATGCAGTGGTGCCGCGGGGCGGGTTCAAGGCTGGAAAAGCAGCATCGCGAATACGCCGAAAAGCATCAGATGCATCCAGCCTTGCACCGGCGAGGTCCGCTGGCCGTTGAAGCTCAGCAGCGCCAGCACCAGCGTCACCGCAAACAGCAGCGTTTGCGCTCCCGAAATGCCCATCACCACCGGCTTGCCCGTGAGCAGGCCTATGGCCAGCACCGCCGGCACGGTCAGGCCCACCGTGGACACAAAGGCGCCCAGGCACAGATTGATCGCGCGCTGCATTTCGTTGTTCATCGCGGCGCGCACGGCGGTGATCGATTCCGGCGTGAAGACGATGATGGCAATCAGCACTCCGCCGATCGCCGCAGGGGCGCCGGCCGCCGCGATGCCGTAATCGGTGACGATGGCCAGATAATGCGCCAGCAGCACGATGGGCAGCACCATGGCCAGCAACAATGCCGAGCGCACCAGCAGCGCCTTGCGATCCGGGGGCGCGCCCGCGGCAAGCGCTGGCAGGGGCGCAGGCGCGGCCGCTCGAGCTGCCATTTCACCTGCGGGTGGCTGTATGAAAAAGCGCTTGCAGCTGCGCATCTGCAGCCACAGAAAGGCGCCATAAAGCAAGGCCGTCAGGGCCGCCATGCCCATGGCCTGCAAGCGCGTGAACTCTCCTGCGCCACTGGTGTAGTTGGGCAGCACCAGCGCCGTGCCGGTCAGCAGCGCAATCATGGAAAGATAGGCGCCTGCGCCCTGGGCGTTGTATTCCTGGTCGCCATGCCTGGCCCAACCGGTGATCAGGCACAAACCCATGACCAGGTTGATGATGATCATCATTACCGCAAAGATCGAGTCCCGTCCTATGGTGGGGAAGTCGCCGGGCCCGAGCAGCACCGAAGCGATCAGTATCACTTCGATGGCGACGATGGACAGCGTGAGAATCAAGGTGCCGTAAGGCTCGCCCAGCTGATGGGCCAGATGATCGGCCTGCCTGACCACGCCAAACGACGCGGCAAGTATGGTGGCAAACAGCAGCGCGAACACGCCCGCGGCCCTGCCCGGGCCTAGGGGCGCGGCCAGCCATTGCTCGCCCAAAGCCAGGAACAAGGCGACCACCAGCCAGGCACAGACCAGCAAGACCCAGGTCGCGGGGGGAACAAGGCGCGTTGGCGTCGACATGTGGTTCATGCGGCGTCTCCCGGCTCGGCACCCGCCCCGGCAGGCGGACAGGAAAAACAAGCTTGCGCAGTTGCGCGCGAGACAGGCGGGTATACGGCCATGGCAGACTTCCTCGGAAGCACAGGGCCGTCCCCTTGTGTGATCAGCACCAAGGTCGTCCTTGGCCAGGCCGGCGCAACGCACGCAGGCCGCAAAATCATAGCACGCAGCCGCGCGTCAGGGCCGGCCCCGCCCGGGGCTCAGCGTGCCGCGTCGGGCCATGAAGCGCCCGGGCAGCAGTCGCAGATGGGCGCGGGCGCGTCGACGGCGAAAAAGCCGATGTCGGCCGGGCCGCTGCCCACGGCGTCCGCCGACTTGCCCGCGGCGTCAAACACCCCCAGCGCCAGTTCGACCGACACGCCGCCGGGTGCGCCGCTCTCGGCATCGGCATCGGCATCGGCATCGGCATCGGCGAGTATGGGATTGTCCAGGTTGATGGACGCGCGCAGCCCCCCCTGGGCGTGAAGGCCTGGATGGAATCCATGCGCATGGGGACGGGGTCTGCAAACGCAGGAGGATGTCGGCAATCACCCGCCCGACCATGCCGACCGAGCCGCCGGGCACGGAGCCAATCACCAGCCAGGATCGATAGTTGGAACCTATTGAAATTTCCTGACACCAAGCCAAAGCCAAAAACACAACCAGCGCGGCGCGTCGAAGCCCCCGAGGGATACATCCGACTTCACTTGCCATCTGAACCCAACCCGCGCACCCGCGCAGCCTTACAGGAGTCCATCCAATGGGACGAAGAAAATTCGCACAAATCAACAACCGGGGCAAGGAAAAACACCAATTCATTCAGCCCAACAAGATCCACGCAGCGATTCAGGCACGCCACCTCTCAGATCTCAGCGACCTGGCTCTTTCTCCCACGATGAAGAATACTGCGGAGAAAAATTTTGCGGGTTTCACGCCCTTGTCTGCCGCAGTGATGACGGGAAGCCTGGCGCTGGTTGAAGTGCTGCTGGAAACCCCGTGGGATCTGGCAGTCAATGAAAAATGCGGCCCATATGAAAAAACGGCATTGGGCCTGGCAATTGCCAATGGCGACCACGACATTGCAATGCTGCTGCTGCAGCGCGAAGATGTGGACCCGAATATAAAGGACAAACATCAGAGAAATGCCTTTCAAGATGCGCTTGAACTATCTTGGGGAAATTGCGCCAATACCGCAGACGAGAACTTGGCGATCGAAATAATCAACCACCGGAACACAGATCTCAACCAAGAGGTTGCCGACATGCCGGCATTCCTGACTTATCAATTTTCCCTTCCCCTGTCAGTGGAACGAGCATATATCAACAACCCCAACGCAAACCTTGTTTTCACCGGATACGGCCACCCGCAGTGCAGTGCACTTTCGGAGATATTTCGGACCGGCGGGGAATTATCCCGACTGGAAAACATTCTGGGGGCAACCCATCGCGACATCGGAATCAACTGGTATTCGCAAGGAGCCGGAACCGCGCTATCGGAGGCGATCACCGCCGACCGCGAGACAGCGGGGGATTTCTGGCACCATTTTCGCTCCATCAGTCTTGTGAAAATGGTACTCAAGCACCAGGGTCTGGACGTCAATGCGGCGCATGAGGACAAGCCCATGGTTGACGCCGTGATTTCCACTGCAATGGGATGGACGGATTTTTTTGACAAGCAAGCAAAAATACAATTCAAGCAATGTCAGAGCGAGCAGGCCAACAACAAAAGCATCCGCAATGCCGGGTTCGACACCCTCAAGAATTTCATCACCCACCCGATTCTGGATCTCGACGAATCAAAGGAAATTAAAATCCTTCAACATCTGATTGCACATTATTCCTGCGAACGCGACGACGACTGTGCAGATTCCATTGACGTCCTTATTGCCTCAAAAATGGAACGCCTTCTCGCCCAGGATCCGCCAGTGCAGGACCCAGAACCCAATTTGCCGTGTGAATACGACAAGATCGTCATTCCGCTGCGGCTGCCTGATGATTTCATCATGGGGGCAGTGCCCGCGTGGTACACGCCGCCCGACATCCATCGCCTGGCACCGCTCAGTCCCATCGAGCCGCATTTTCACGCGTTTGAAGCATTTTTTACCGGGAGGGCGAACATCGACCGTGCAGCAGACATGTTCTGGCTGGAATGATCGCCCGACAAGACGCCAGCGCGCTTTTCGTCGACAGGCACGCGCCACCGTCCCTCCAAGGCGTTGCGGCCTGCGATAGAACTTGGGCAGGCGCAACGCCCTGTGCCTCGCGCTTCAGCTACTGGCCGGCGCCACGCCCGCGCCCTGGATGCCGTGGCGCTGCAGCGCCCGGGCCACAAAGCCGCTGGCCTTCATTTCCTCGACAAAGCCGCTCAGCACCCGCGCCGCGTCTTCGCCACGCGACTTGGGGCAGCCCATGGCCTGCTGTATCACCATGAAGCGTCCGGGCAGCAGGCGCAGGCCCGCGTGCGCGCGGCTGTCGGCCTCGAGCTGCTGCTTGACGCCCGCGGCGACATCGGCGTTTTCCTCGAGGAAGGTCTGCACCACGCTGGGCGAGGTGGGCGCACGCAGTATCTGCGCGTTTTTCAGCGCGCGTGACAGATAGAGGTCATAGGCGCTGCCCTTGCCGACCACCACGCGCAGACCGCTGGCATCGACTTCATCGTTGTGCTGCAAGGCGCAATCCTCGCGCACCAGATAACTGCCTTCGATCAGCACATAGGGCGCGGTGAAAGCAATGTGCGCGCCGCGCAGCGGGTCGATGGCGAAAAAGCCGATGTCGGCCTGCTCGTGGCCCACGGCGTCCACCGACTTGCCCGCGGCGTCAAACACCACCAGTTCCAGCGCGACACCCAGGCGCTGGGCAAACGCCTGCGCCAGATCGACCGACACGCCCCCGGGCGCGCCGGTCACGGCATCGGCATGGGCCAGTATCGGATTGCCCAGATTGATGCAAGCGCGCAGAACGCCCTGGGGCGTGAAGGCCTGGATGACGGAGGGAGCAATGGTCATGGGGAGGGGTTCTCAGGAGTGAGGATGTTGCTGATCTTCTTGAGGTTGCGCAGCGTGCTCGACAAATGGGCGTGCATCGCCTGCGAGGCTTCTTGATTGCGGCCGCGTTCAAGCAGCTCGAGCAGATGCAGGTGCTGCTCGCAATGCTCCTTGTAGCGGCTGCGCTCCTGCATGGAGCGGTAGGACAGCAGGCGGCGCACGCGGTTGACGCGGCGGATGGTGTCGATGAAAAATGCATTGCCCGAGCCTTCGACCAGCGTTTCGTGAAAACGCACGCCGCGCTCGTGCAACTGGTCGGCGGTGTCGGTGCCAATGCCGCCGGCCAGCAAATGCTGCTCGGCGGCGCGGCAGCGCGCAATGGCTGCGGCGGACAGCTGATAACCCGGCTCCAGCAGCGCCGCGGGTTCGAGCGCCAGGCGCAGGCGATACGACTGCAGCAGGCTGTCGGCCGTGGTCAGCATCGACGAGAACTCCCAGCCGTAGCCGGGCTTTTTCTCGGCCCAGCCTTCGTTGGCGATGCGGCCCAGCACGGCGTTGAGCTGGGCCGGAGTCAATCCATAGCGCTGCTTGATCAAGGCCTCGGAGAACGCGTCGGGCAGCTGGCCGCGCAGCCTGTCGTCGGCGATCTGGAAATAGACGGCCGAGACCGCGTCCGAAGCTTCCAGGCCCAGCCGTGCGGCCAGGGCATCAATGCTTTCACCCGCAATCGCCTCGACCAGGAAATAGCCGCGGTTGGGCTGGCGCCGCAGCACGCCCTTGTCGGCAAGCAGCGACAGCGCGTCGTTGACCGGCGAGCGCGAGACGCGCAGCCGGTCGGCCAGCGACTGCGCGGGCAGATGGCTGCCCGCGGGCATGGCATCGGACTGCAGGAGTTGGAGGATCTGCGAAGGAAGGGATTGCTCTGGCCACATGGACAGGATTCTCACCTGCCCCGCGCCCTCATGCGGCATTTTTCTCGCGGGCGTGCATTGCCAGCATCTGCTGCAGGGTCGAGGGAATCACGCCGCCGGCGCGCAGCAGCGCGACTTCGAGCTGGGTTTCGACCGCGGCCGTCGCCTGCAGCGCTTCGCTGCGGCCGTCGGCGCGCCGCACCCGGACCGCGACGCGGCAGCGCGGCGCGATCGCCTGGGCGCGGGCATCGATCTCGATGCGGTCACCGGGCTGCAGCGCCAGCGTGAACGGCGTCACGCCCGCGGGCAGGCGCAGCGGCAGTATGCCCATGCCTATCAGGTTGGAGCGGTGTATGCGCTCGAAGCTGTTGGCCAGCACCGCGCGAATGCCCAGCAGCCGCTGGCCCTTGGCCGCCCAGTCGCGCGACGAGCCCGTGCCGTAGCGCTCGCCCGCGACCAGCACCACCGATTCTCCCGCGGCGCGGTAGCGCTCGGCGGCATCCCACAGCGGCAGGGTCTCGCCGCTGGGCACATGCAAGGTGTGGGCCACAGGCGCCTGCGGTGCAAACAGGTTCCTGAGCGTCTTGCTGTGAAACGCCGCGCGCACCATGACTTCCCAGTTGCCGCGGCGCGAGGCAAACACATTGAGGTCGTTTCTGTCGTCGCCGCGCGCGACCAGGAAGTCGGCAACCAGGCTGTCGGGCGGAATCGCGCTGGCCGGCGAAATATGGTCGGTGGTGATGTCGTCGCCCACCACCAGCAGCGGGTGCGCCGCGTAAGCGCCCAGCAGGCTGCCTTCGGACAGCTGCGCGAACGGCGGGCGGCGCAGCGCGGTCGATGCGGGATTCCAGGGATAGAGCGCCGAGTTGGGCGCTGCCAGCGCATGCCACAGCGGGTTGGCGGCGGCCAGCGCGAAACTGCGTCGGTAGTCGGCCGGGTCCTGCGAGCGCGTCAGCACGGCGTCGATTTCCTGCGGCGACGGCCAGAGGTCCTTGAGGAACACCGGCCGGCCGTCGGGCGCGGTCTGCAGCGCATCGACGCGCAGATCGCGTTCGGCGTCGCCCGCGAGCGCGAACGCCACGACCAGGGGCGGAGACATCAGAAAGCCCAGCTCGAGATCGGGGTGCACCCGGCCCGCAAAATTGCGGTTGCCCGACAGCGCAGCCACGGGAAATATCGTCTGGCGCGACATCGCATCCTGAATCTGCGCGGGCAGCTGGCCCGAGTTGCCTATGCAGGTGGTGCAGCCGTAACCAACGATATCGAAGCCCACGGCCGCAAGATCGTCGGTCAGCCCCGCGCGTTCCAGATAGGCCGCGGCCGCGGGCGAGCCCGGGCCCAGCGATGTCTTGACCCAGGCAGCGGCCTTGAGCCCCAGCGCGCGCGCCTTGCGCGCCACCAGGCCGGCGGCGATCAGCAGCCGCGGGTCCGAGGTGTTGGTGCAGCTGGTGATCGCGGCAATCGCCACCGGATGGCGCGGCATCTGCGCATCGGCGGCGGCCGGCTTGAAATTCAGCGCCGCCAGCGCGCTGCGCGTCTCGCCAAAGCCCAGCAGATCCTGCGGCCGGCGCGGCCCCGCGACCTGCATGCCGACCGTGGCCAGATCGATATCGATGCTGCGCGTATAGACGGGCTGGGCCGCGGGCTCGAACCACAGGCCCGTGGCCTGGGTGAAGGCCTCGACCTGGGCGATCTGCTCCTGCGAGCGCCCGGTTGCCGCGAGATAGTCCAGCGTCTGCTGGTCCACCGGGAAAAATCCCGTGGTCGCGCCGTATTCGGGCGCCATGTTGGCGACCACGCAGCGGTCGCCGGCCGTGAGCGTGGCCAGGCCCGGGCCGTAGAACTCGACAAACTCTCCCGACACGCCAATGGCGCGCAGGCGCTGGGTCACGCTCAGCGCCAGATCGGTGGCCAGCACGCCGGCGGCAAGCCGCCCCGTGAGCCGCACGCCAATGACATCGGGAATGCGCAGCATGGTCGGCATGCCGAACATCACGGTCTGCGCCTCGAGCCCGCCCACGCCCCAGCCCAGCACGCCCAGGCCGTTGACCATGGGCGTATGGCTGTCGGTGCCTATCATCATGTCGGGCACCAGCCAGGCCGCGCCCTCGCGCTCCTCGGTGGCAACCACGGTCGCGAGCTGTTCGAGGTTGATGGTGTGCATGATGCCCGTGCCCGGCGCATGGATGCGCACGCCGCGCAGCACCTGCGAGGCCCAGCGCAGGAAGGCATAGCGCTCGGCATTGCGCCGTATCTCGAAGGCCATGTTGCGCGCGGGCGCATCCGCTTGCGCAAACGCTTCGACGGCCAGCGAATGGTCTATGGACACATCGACCGGCAGGCGCGAATTGAGCACCGCGGGATCGACGCCGGCTTCGGCCAGCGTGCTGCGCATGGCCGCGAGATCGACCAGCGCGGGCGTGCTGGTCGTGTCGTGCATCAGCACGCGCCCGGGCTGAAAGGCGATTTCGGCGTCACTGGTCGCGCTCTCGGTCCAGGCCAGCAGCGCGGCGATCGCCGCAGCGCGCTCGGCGCCCGCCATATTGCGCGCGACGTTCTCCAGCAACAGGCGCAGCACCACGGGCAGCTGCGTCAATTTGTCCCCGCACAAGGCTTTCAGATCGACCGCGCAATAGCTGCGCTCGGCAAGGTGCATCAAGGGTGGCGTATCAGTGTTTTCCATAGGATTGATTTTGCATTTTGTGTTCATAAAATGCAATCAAGCGCAAACCCTTATGTCTGCGCTGCAGCCATTCAAGGACCTTCCATGTACGCCTACGTAGGCAGCCGAACCACCCGTGAACGCCAGGCGCGCGGCGACGGCATCAGCATTTTTGACGTCGATGCCGCCAGCGGCGCGCTGCGCCTGGTCGATGTGGTGAGCGGGCTGTTCAACCCCTCGTTCCTGGCCATGGGCCATGACGGCCGCAGCCTCTACACCGTGCATGGCGATGCCAGCGAAGTCAGCGCGTTTCGCGTCGACCGCGCCAGCGGCCGCCTCACGCTGCTCAATCGCCAGGACACGCAGGGACTGAACCCCGTGCACCTCGCGCTCGATCCTGCGGGCCGCCACCTCGTGGTCTCCAACCACTTCGGCGCCAGCGTCAGCGTGCTGGCTGTTGGCGCGGACGGCGCGCTCGGCGATGTTCTGCAGCGGGTGACGCTCGAAGGCCCGCCAGGCCCGCACCGCGTGGAGCAAAAGCAGGCCAAGCCGCATTGCAACCCGTTCGACCCCGGCGGGCGCTTTGTCGCCGTGCCCGACAAGGGGCTGGACCGCGTGTTCATGTTCCGCTTCGAACAAGGCCGATTGATCGCAGCGGACACGCCGTTCACCGCCGCGCGCGAAGCCTCGGGCCCGCGCCATCTGGTCTTCCACCCGCGCCAGGCCTGCGCCTATGTGGTCAATGAGCTTGACTCCACGCTCACGGCCTGCCGCTTCGACGCGGACACGGGCGCGCTCACGCCATTCCAGATCGTGCCGGCCCTGCCGCAGAGCTTTACCGGCAACAGCCGCGCGGCGGCGATACAGATCGACGCCAGCGGCCGCTATGTCTATGCGTCCAATCGCGGCGCCGACTGCATCGCGGTGTTTCGCGTCGATGACCACAGCGGTGCGCTGAGCGTTGTCGACTTCGTCTCCAGCCAGGGACGCACGCCGCGCTTTGTGACCACCAGCCCCGACGGCCGGCTGCTGTTCGCGCTCAACGAAGACAGCGACTCCATTGTCAGCTTCACCATCGATGGCACCAGCGGCCGCCTGCAGTCCACGGGCCAGAGCGTGCGCTGCGGCAGCCCGGTCTGCATGGTGTTCTCGCGCTGAATTCCCAAGCCATTGACCCCAACTTCAAAGACCCACCATGCACCCAACTTCCCGCCGCGCCCTTGTCTGCACCGCCCTGGCCCTGGCCGGCCTGCCCCTGGGCGCGCTCGCCCAGGACTACCCGGCGCGCGCCATCACCATCGTCGTGCCGTTCTCCGCGGGCGGCGGCGTCGACACCATGGCGCGGCTGCTGGCCGACCGGCTGCGCGTGTCGCTCAAGCAGTCGGTGGTCGTCGACAACAAGCCCGGCGCCAGCGGCATGCTGGGCGCGGGCGCGGTCGCCAAGGCCCCGCCCGACGGCTATACGCTGCTGCTGGGCTCGGCCGGCGAGACCGCGATCAATCCCTTGATCTACAAGGAAAAGATGCAGTACGTGCCGGCGCGCGATCTCGCGCCCATCACGGCCGTCACGCGCGTGCCCAACGTGCTGGTCACCCACCCGAACTTTCCCGCGAAGAGCGTCGCCGAACTCGTCGCCCACGCGCAGAAGAACCCCGGCAAACTGACCTATGCCACCAGCGGTGTGGGCAATCCCCAGCACCTCAACGGAGAACTGCTGCAGATGCTCACGGGCATCAAGATGCAGCATGTGCCTTACAAGGGTGCGGCCAACCAGCTGGTCGATGTCGCTGCGGGCAACGTAGACATCACCTTCGTGAGCCTGGCCGGCGCCACGCCGTTCATCAAGGGCGGGCGCGTCAAGGCCCTGGCCGTGACGTCGGCCAGGCGCGCGGGCTTTGCGCCCGAAATTCCGGCCATCGCCGAGTTCGCACCGGCCGCGGCCTATGACCTCGACAACTGGTTCGGCCTGTTCGCACCCGCGAAGACGCCGCCCGCGGTGCTCGACAAGCTCCACGCCGCCGTCACCGCCGCGCTGCGCGAGCCCGAGCTGATCAAGCGCCTGCGCGAACAAGGCGGCGAGCCCATGCCGCTGTCGCCCGCCGCGTTCCGCCAGTTCATGCAGACCGAGACCGCCAAGTACGCGCGCATCGTCGAGGCCGCGCACATCGTCAACGAATAACCATCACCCCCAAGGAGACAACGATGACCCATTCCTTCACCTCGCAGCGCCGCGGCCTACTGGCCAGCGCCGCCCTGGCGCTGACACTGGGCGCAAGCGCCCTGCCTTCGCTGGCGCAAGCGCCCCAGGACCTCAAGATCATCGCGCCCGCGGGCCCGGGCGGCGGCTGGGACAGCGCCGCGCGCTCGCTGCAGCAGGTGCTGACCGCGACCGGCTCGGCCAGGAACGTGCAGGTGGTCAATGTGCCGGGCGCGGGCGGCACCGTGGGCCTGGCGCAGTTCGCCAACAACGCCAAGGGCGACGGCAGCCAGCTGATGGTCATGGGCATCACCATGGTCGGCGCGGTGCTGACCAACAAGGCGCCCGTGGGCCTGGACGCGGTCACGCCCATAGCGCGCATGACCGGCGACCCGCTGGTCGTCGTCGTGCCCGCGAACTCGCCGCACAAGACGCTCAAGGACCTGGCCGCGGCCGTCAAGGCCGATACGTCGCGCGTGGTCTGGGCCGGCGGCTCGGCCGGCGGCGCCGACCATATCCTCGCCGGGCTGATCGCCAAGCAGGCGGGCGGCGACGCGGCCAAACTCAACTATGTGCCGTTCTCGGGCGGCGGCGAAGCGCTGGCCGAAATGCTGGGCGGGCGCGTGACGGCCGGCGTGTCGGGCTACAACGAGTTCGAAAGCATGATCAAGGCCGGCAAGCTGCGCGCGCTGGGCGTGTCCACCGCCCAGCGCATCGAAGGCGTGGCCGTGCCCACGCTCAAGGAGCAGGGCATGGACGTGGAACTCGTCAACTGGCGCGGCATTGTTGCCGGTCCGGGCATCAGCGCGGCGCAGAAAGCCGCGCTGGCCGCCACCGTGACCAAGGCGCTCAAGTCGCCCGAATGGGCCAAGATTGCCAAGGCGCGCGGCTGGGACGACGCCTACCTCGACGCCGACGCCTTCGCGGCCTTCCTCAAGGCCGACCAGCAGCGCGTCAAGGACGTGCTGACTTCGATCGGACTGGTGAAATGAGCGAGCCGACCCCCAACGGCCCGGGCCGCCAGGCGCTGGCCACCGTGGCCGCGCTGCTGTTCGGCCTGGCGGCCGTGATCGCCTGGGACATCACCAGCATGGCGCCGGCCCAGGCCGTGGGCGTGGGGCCCACGGCCGTGATGCGCATCGTCGTCGGCCTGCTGCTGGTGCTGGGCCTGGCGCATGCGATCGCGGCCGCGCGCGCCGCGCCAAAGGCCCAGGCCGAAACCGAGCCGGCCACCAACCGCGCGGCGCTGGGCTGGGTGCTGGGCGGCCTGATCGGAATGATCGCGGTGCTGCAGCTGGGCGCGGGCTTTGTCCTAGGCGCGACCTGGCTGTTCGCCGCCACCGCGCGCGCTTTCGGCCAGCCGCTGCGCAGCCGTTCCCCGGTCATAGGTCTGGTGCTCGCGGCCCTGGTCTATGCGTTTTTCACCCAGGCCTTGTCACTGTCACTGCCCGCCGGGCCGCTTGAGCGCCTGCTGCTGGGCTGAAAGAAGATCATGGAAGTCATTTCTCTGCTGGCCCAGGGCCTGCTGATCGCGCTGCAGCCGGGCAACCTGCTGTTCGCGGGCGTGGGCGTGCTGCTGGGCACGCTGGTGGGCATTCTGCCGGGCATCAGCCCGTCGCTGACCGTGGCGCTGCTGCTGCCGATCACGTTCAAGCTCGACCCCACGGGCTCGATCATCATGTTTGCCGGCATCTACTTTGGTGGCATGTACGGCAGCTCGACCACGGCCATTTTGCTCAACACGCCGGGCGAAGCCGCGTCCATCGCCACCGCGATCGAAGGCCACAAGATGGCCAAGGCCGGTCGCGGCGGGCCCGCGCTGGCCACGGCGGCCATAGGCTCGTTTGTCGCCGGGCTGATCGCCACCCTGGGCATTTCGCTGCTGGCCCCCTGGCTGGTCGAGCTTGCCGTGCAGTTCGGGCCCTGGGACTACTTTGCGCTGATGGTGCTGGCCTTCATCACCGTCTCGGCGACGTTTGGCGACTCGGTGCTGCGCGGCATCACCAGCCTGGCGCTGGGCCTGGTGCTGGGTCTGGTCGGCATAGACAAGCTGACCGGGCAGTCGCGCCTGGCGTTCGGCGTGCCTTCGCTGCTTGACGGCGTGTCGATCACGACGCTGGCCGTGGGACTGTTTGCCATGGGCGAGACGCTGTTCATCGCTTCGCGCTTCACCGGCGTGCAGGAAAAGATCGAGGCCGTGCGCGGCTCGCTGTGGATGACCAAGGAAGACTGGAAGCGCTCGTGGAAGCCCTGGCTGCGCGGCATAGGCCTGGGCTTTCCCATAGGCGCGCTGCCCGCGGGCGGGGCCGAAGTGCCCACGCTGCTGTCGTACACGCTGGAGCGCCGGCTGGCCGTCAAGCCCGAGGAGTTCGGCAAGGGCGCGATCGAAGGCGTGGCCGGCCCCGAAGCCGCGAACAATGCCGCGGCCACGGGAACGCTGGTGCCCTTGCTCGCCCTGGGCCTGCCCACATCGGCAACGGCGGCGATGATGCTCGCGGGCTTTCAGCAGTACGGGCTGGTGCCCGGGCCGCTGCTGTTCGTCACCAACGCCGATCTGGTCTGGGGGCTGATCGCGAGCTTCTTCGTCGGCAATCTGATGCTGCTGGTGCTGAACCTGCCGCTGGTGGGCCTGTGGGTGCGCCTGCTCAAGGTGCCCCAGCCCTGGCTTTATGCGGGCATTCTGGTGTTCGCCGTGATGGGCACGCTGGCCGCGAACCCGTCGACGGTGGAGCTGATCATGCTCGTGACCTTCGGCATCTGCGGCTATCTGATGCGCTGCTGGGACTACCCCGTCGCGCCGATGATCGTCGGCCTGATCCTGGGGCCCATGGCCGAAAGCCAGTTCCGGCGCGCGCTGCAGATCAGCCTGGGGGACGGCTGGGTGTTCTTCAAGCATGGCGGCTCGGCGACGCTGCTGGCGCTGGCGCTGCTGGCCCTGGTCGCGCCGCTGGTCTTCAAGGGACTCAAGCGCTTCAAGGGCGACGACGCCTGAGGCCGGCGTTTACGTCAGGCTGGAAAGCAGCTGCGCGCAGCGCTGCGCGATGAACGCGTGCAGGCGCCGCAGCAGCGGCGTGAGCTGGCGCCGGCCTGGAACGACCAGAAACAGCGGCACGGCTTCGGTCGTCCAGTCGGTGCACAGCGGCTGCAGCCGGCCTTGCGCCAGATCGTCGGCAACATCGAGCCCCGATTTGTAGGCAATGCCCTTGCCCAGCAGCGCCCAGCGCCGCACGGCGTCGCCATCGTTGGCGACATTGGCGCTGCTGACGCGCACGTTGATCGCGGGCGCGCCGGCCTGGGCAAAGCGCCAGCGGTCATTGACTTCGTCGCCCAGCATGAAGCACAGGCAGGCATGGGCGCCCAGCGCCTGCGGCGTCGCGGGCGCGCCGTGGCGCGCGAGATAGGCGGGCGCAGCACACAGCACGCGCCGGTTCTCCAATGCCAGCGGCAAGGCAACGAGGCTGGAATCGGGCGGCTTGCCATAGCGAAACGCCGCGTCCACGGGATCGCTGTAGACATTGGCCATGCGGTCCGACAGCTGCAGCCGCAGCTCGACTTCGGGGTAGGCATTCTGGAATTCATCGAGCCAGGGCAGCAGCACGTTGCGGCCCAGATCCGACGGCGCCGACAGCTTGAGAACGCCTTTCAAGGCCTGCTCGCCCGCGGCCAGCTGCGCGCCGGCCTGCTGCAGCGTTTCGAGCGCGGGGCGGCATTGCGCGAGAAAGCGCTCGCCATGCGGCGTGAGCCGCAGGCTGCGCGTGGAGCGCAGGAACAAGGGCACGCCCAGCTCGGCCTCGAGGCGCTTGAGCGCGGCGCTCGCCGCCGCGGGCGTGAGATCGAGCGCGCGCGCCGTCGCCGACAGGCTGCCGTTGTCGGCGGTGCGCACAAAGATATCGAGATCGTTCAGCGCTTTCATGGGCACATTTCAAAAAAATCTTGAACCTTGATACGGAATCAAAGCGTGGCAACGGGTTTGATTTTCAATGATTTTTTGAAAGTTGCTTAAAGGCCGGGCGGGTTTTTCCGCACGAGCAAAGGCCGCAAGATAGGGCTTGCAACGCATTTCATCATCCAAGGAACGACCATGAAAGCCATTGGCTACCGCACTCCCCAGGCCATCACCCAATCCGACGCCCTGCTCGACATCACGCTGCCCGCCCCCGTGGCCGCGGGCCGCGATCTGCTGGTCGAAGTGAAAGCCGTCTCGGTCAATCCCGTCGATGCCAAGGTGCGCAAGAGCGCCACGCCGGCCGAAGGCCAGGAGTACAAGGTGCTGGGCTGGGACGCGAGCGGCATCGTCAAGGCGGTAGGCCCCGAAGTCACGCTGTTCCAGCCCGGCGACCGCGTCTGGTACGCGGGCTCGATCGCGCGGCCCGGCAGCAACAGCGAGCTGCATCTGGTCGACGAGCGCATCGTGGGCCATGCGCCCGAGTCGCTCGATTTCGCCCAGGCCGCAGCGCTGCCGCTGACCGCGATCACCGCCTGGGAGATGCTGTTCGACCGCCTGGGCGTCGCACCGGGCAAGCAGCCCGGCGGCAAGACGCTGCTGGTCATAGGCGCGGCCGGCGGCGTGGGCTCCATCCTCGTTCAGCTCGCGGCGCGGCTGACCAATCTCACGGTCATAGGCACGGCCTCGCGCCCCGAGACCCAGGCCTGGGTCAAGGAACTGGGCGCCCACCATGTGATAGACCACAGCCGGCCTATCGCCGAAGAACTGCGGCGCGCAGGCTTTGCCGCCGTGGACTACATCGTGGGCCTCACGCAGACCGATGCGCATCTCGCGCAGATCATCGAAGCCATCGCGCCCCAAGGCAAGTTCGGCCTGATCGACGACCCGGCGGCGCTCGACATCACGCCGTTCAAGCGCAAGTCGGTGTCGGTGCACTGGGAGCTGATGTTCACGCGCTCGCTGTTCGGCACCGACGACATGACAGGCCAGCACCGGCTGCTCAACGAGGTCGCGGCGCTGGTCGATGCCGGCCTGATTCGCAGCACGCTGGCCGAGCGCTTCGGCAGCATCAACGCCGAAAACCTGCGCCGCGCGCATGCGCTGATCGAGTCGGGCAAGTCGCGCGGCAAGGTGGTGCTGGAAAACTGGGGCTGAGCCATAAGGTTTGCCAGCCGCGCAAAACGCGGCATCATCAGGGCTTCACTCCTGATAGAGCACACCATGTCCTCCTGGCCCGATGCCCGCTTTCTCGATCTGTTCGGTATCCAACTGCCCATTTTGCAGGCGCCCATGGCCGGACCCGGCCTGCATGAAATGGCGATCGCCGTGGGCCAGGCCGGCGGCCTCGCGGCGCTGCCCTGCGCCATGCTGAGCGCGGCCCAGGTGCGCAGCGAAGTCGCGCTGATACGCGCGCAGACCGCCGCGCCGCTGAACCTCAACTTCTTCTGCCATACGCCGGCCGCGCCCGACGAAGCGCGCGAAGCCGCGTGGCGCGCGCGCCTGCGCCCCTACTACCTCGAACTGGGGCTGGACCCCGAAATGCCGGTGCCGGTCTCCAGCCGCAATCCTTTCGACGCCGCGATGTGCGAACTGGTCGAGGAACTGCGGCCCGCGGTGGTGAGCTTTCACTTCGGCCTGCCGGCCGCCGACCTGCTGACACGCGTCAAGGCCACGGGCGCCAAGGTGTTGTCGTCGGCCACCACGGTCGCCGAAGCGCGCTGGCTCGAAGCCCATGGCGTCGATGCCATCATCGCCCAGGGCGCGGAAGCCGGCGGCCACCGCGGCGTGTTCCTGCAGGAAGAGGTCTACAGCCAGTTGGGCACCTTCGCCCTCGTGCCCCAGGTCGTCGATGCGGTGAAGCTGCCGGTGATCGCCGCCGGCGGCATCATGGACGCGCGCGGCATCGCGGCGGCCTTCATGCTCGGCGCTTCGGCCGTTCAGTTGGGCACGGCCTATCTGTTCACGCCCGAAGCCAAGGTCGCGCCCGCCCACCGCGCGGCCTTGCGCAGCCCGGCCGCCGAAACCACGGCGCTCACCAACCTGTTCACGGGCCGGCCCGCGCGCGGCATCGTCAACCGGCTGATGCGCGAAGTCGGGCCGCTCGCAGATATCGCGCCCGCGTTTCCGCTGGCCGGCGGCGCGCTCACGCCGCTGCGCGCCGCGGCCGAAGCACAAGGGTCGGGAGATTTCATGTCGCTGTGGGCCGGCCAGGCCGCGCCGCTGGGCCGCGAGCGCGGCGCGGGAGCGCTCACGCGCGAACTCGCCGAACAGACCTTGGCGCTGCTGGCGCGCTGAAGCGCCAGGCCCGGTTTCAGAACGATTCCCAGTTTCCGTCGGAGGCCGTGCGCGCCACCAGCGGCGAAGGCATGCGCGCAGGCTGAGGCCGGCGCGCCACCGGCCGCGCCGCGCCAGGGCGAGACACGCCAGGCCGCGACACCAGCGCTTGGTCGGCCACCACGATGGCGTTGTGCTGTGTGGACGCATCGGCGGCCGACAGCTTGAAGATGCTGACCGAACGCACCAGGTCCTGGGCCTGGGCCTTGAGGCTGCTCGCGGCGGCCGACATCTGCTCGACCAGCGCCGCATTCTGTTGCGTGGCGTGATCGATATTGGTCACGGCTTCACCGACCTGGCCCACGCCCGCGCTCTGCTCGGAGCTGGCCGCGCTGATCTCGCCGACGATGTCGGTCACGCGCCGGATGCTGCCGACCACATCGCCCATGGTGCTGCCCGCACGATCGGCGAGCTGCGAGCCCGCGGCCACGCGCTGCACGCTTTCCTCGATCAGCTGCTTGATTTCCTTGGCCGCCTCGGCGCTGCGCCCGGCAAGCGAGCGCACTTCACTGGCCACCACGGCAAAGCCCCGGCCCTGCTCACCGGCGCGCGCGGCTTCGACGGCGGCGTTCAAGGCGAGGATATTAGTCTGGAACGCAATGCCGTCGATCACGGTGATGATCTCGGCAATGCGCTTGCTCGAATCGCTGATGCCGCGCATGGTCTCCACCACCTGCTCCACCACCTGACCGCCCTGCTGCGCGACGCCGCTGGCGTTCTGAGCGAGTTGGTTGGCCTGGCTTGCGTTGTCGGCGTTCTGGCGCACGGTCGTGCCCAGTTCCTCCATCGACGAAGCGGTCTCTTCCAACGCGCTGGCCTGGCTTTCGGTGCGCGCCGACAAGTCCATATTGCCCTGGGCGATCTCGGCGCTGGCCGTGGACACGCCTTCGGCGCCCTGGCGTACCGAAGACACCAAGGTCACCAGGCTTTGCTGCATGGTGGCCAGGGCCAGCAGCAGGCGGCCGAACTCGTCCTTGGTGTCGACCGTGATCTCGCGGCTGATGTCGCCCTGGGCGATTTCATTGATCAATTCCACGGCCTGGTTCAGCGGCCGTACGATGGCGCGAACGATCAGCAACGCGGCCCAGCAGGCCAGCGCCGTGACCAGCACGCCGCCCACGATCAACACCAGTTGCCGCTGCTGGGTGGCCGCTTCGGCCTGCTGGATCATCACTTGCGAGCGCGCGGCGGTGAAGGCGCTGTATTCGCTGGTGGCGCGCATCAGCGCGGCCAGCAGCGGACGGCATTCGGCGTTCATTTTCGCCACCGCGGCTTCGCGCTGGTTGCCCAGCACCATGCCCACGATCGCCATCGCCACCGGCTCATATTCGTTTTCGATGCGGGAGATATTGTCGACCTTGGCGCGCACTTCGGGGTCCACGCCGGGCTGGGCCGACAGCGCCTGGAGTTCGCCCAGATACTTGCGCACATCGGCCACGGCGCGCTCGACCGCGGCTTTTTCCTGGGCCACATCCTGCGGCGATGTCACCAGCGCGAGATTGCGCGCGGCCACGGCGCGCTCGTCGACCGCAAGCCTCACCTTGTTCGCTGTATCGGCGCGGGCTTGAATGCCCTGGACATAGTTATTGAATGCCGCGCTATCATCCTTCATCATCTGAATGGAGTACACGGTAATACCTATGATCAGGGCAATCAGCAGCCCAAATGTGCCAACGAGCTTGGCTTTGACGGACAGGTTTCTCCAGGACTGCATGGCTTCTTCCCCTGCCATTGGTATGGCGTTGTAAGTGAAAAGATCGAATACGCCACTGAAAAGTCTCAGGTCGGATAATCTTCCCCGGACTCCAAGAAAACTCACGCACAGTCGAATCCATCAATGGACTGGATCTGTTCGTACGTGCCTTGTCTGTGCCCGGACGAAAGAATCTGTCCCGCGGAAAAACCCTGCGTACGTCAAAAATTACAATTTAGTAATCCTGATGCATTCTGTAGCATTAAACCGCGCGCCTGGCGATTTAGCACCTGTTGCCAGATAGATTTTTTCTTTATCGAAAACTTAATGGATAGATATCTCAGCATCTTTTTTGACGATGAAGCGGCATCTTCACTCAAGGGGAAATAACTTAATAAGTACTTACCCCTAATTCAAGCCAAGAAAAAGGGGCATAAATTGCCCCATAACGGCGGATCGCCGCAAAGCCGCCGCCGTCGCGGATATCAAAGCGTGACTTTGGCGTCGCGAATCACGCGTCCCCATTTCTTGGTCTCGGCGGCAATGAATCGGTCGCATTCTTCGGGCGTGGAGCCTTCGGCGACCGTACCCATGGCTTCAAGGCGTGCCTGGCCTTCGGCGCTGTAGAGAATCTTGCGCACTTCGGCCGACATGCGCTGCAATATCTCGCGCGGCACGCCAGCAGGCGCGACCATCGCCGCCCAGGTGCTGCCCACCAGGCCGTCGATTCCCTGTTCGATGAACGTGGGCACATCGGGCATGGAAGGAATGCGTTTTTCGCTGGCCACGCCTATCAGGCGAATGCGACCGGCCTTGGCGGGCTGGATCAGATTGGGCGGCGGGTCGAGGAACAGCGGCACCTGTCCGCCCATCAGGTCGACCAGGGCCGGCGAAGCGCCCTTGTAGGGCACATGCACCATGTCGGTCTTGGTCAGCAGTTTCAGCAGTTCGGTCGTCAGATGGGCGCTGGAGCCGCTGCCCGAGGACGCGAAACTCACCTTGCCCGGATTGGCACGCGCATAGGCGACGAGTTCCTGGGCGTTCTTGAACGGCGCATTGAGGGACACGGCGGCGACCAGCGGCGACACGCCCATCAGCGACACGCCCACGATGTCCTTGGTCGGGTGGTAAGGCAGCTTGTCGTAGAGCGTGGTATTGCCCGCGAACGCGGCGATCACCACGCCGAAGGTCAGTCCGTCGGGCGCCGACTTGGCGACCTGGTCGACGCCGATGATGCTGTTGGCACCGGGCTTGTTCTCGATGACGATGGGCTGGCCCAGCGCCTTTTGCAGGCCCACCTGCAGCATGCGCGCCATCTGGTCGGTAAAGCCGCCTGCGGTGTACGGCACGATGATGCGCACCGGCTTGGCGGGCCAGGGCGTCTGGGCCCAGGTAGGAGCCGAAGCCACGGCCGCGCCCGCGGCGGCGGTATGAAGGAAGGAACGGCGTGAAGTCGATGGCGACATGATTTTTCTCTTTCTGCTCGATTGCCGTAAAAAAGCGCGCCGCCGTTGTCTCCGGCAGGCCGGCAGCGGCGCGTGCCCGGCGCAGGGCGCCAGGCGCAGGGTTCAGACCGCCGCGGCCAGTTCGGGTACGGCGTTGAACAGATCGGCTTCGAGGCCGTAGTCGGCGACCGAGAAGATCGGCGCTTCGGGGTCCTTGTTGATCGCGACGATCACCTTGGAGTCCTTCATGCCGGCCAGATGCTGGATGGCACCCGAGATGCCGGCCGCGATGTACAGCTGCGGCGCGACGATCTTGCCGGTCTGGCCGACCTGCAGATCGTTGGCGGCATAGCCGGCGTCAACCGCAGCGCGCGATGCGCCAATGGCCGCGCCCAGCTTGTCGGCCAGGGGCGTGATCACTTCATTGAACTTCTCGGCCGAGCCCAGCGCGCGGCCGCCCGAGACGATGATCTTTGCGGCCGTCAGTTCAGGGCGGTCGTTCTTGGCGATCTCGCTGCCCACAAAGCTGCTCTTGCCGTTGTCGGCTGCTGCGGCAATGGTTTCGACGGCAGCCGAGCCACCCGTGGCAGCGGCGGCGTCAAAGCCCGTGGTGCGCACGGTGATGACCTTGGTCGCGTCGCTGGACTGCACGGTGGCAATGGCGTTACCGGCATAGATGGGGCGCTCGAACGTGTCGGCGCTCACCACCTTGGTGATATCGCTGATCTGCGCCACATCGAGCGTGGCCGCGACGCGCGGCGCGACGTTCTTGCCGCCGGCCGTGGCGGGGAACAGGATGTGGCTGTAGCCAGGGGCCAGCGCCAGCACTTGCGCTGCGACGTTCTCGGCCAGGCCGTTTTTGAGCGATGCGCCATCGGCGTGAATGACTTTGGAAACGCCGGCGATCTGCGCCGCGGCCGCAGCGGCAGCGGCAGCGCCTTCACCGGCAACCAGCACATGCACGTCACCACCGCAGG
>NZ_JAHCDD010000016.1 GCF_018413525.1 Acidovorax sp. CCYZU-2555 | reverse complement strand
GCGACCCAGGTCGCGACATCCATGTCTTTGCTGTCTATCTGGGCGACCTGCTCGGCCAGCAGATCGCCGCCAGCCACCGCGGCCAGATCGGGCACCGCGCCCAGCAATTGCGCCACGCCCAGCTGCGCAGCGGTATAGCCCACGGCCTGCGATGCATGCGCTGCCGTGCCGGCGATCGTGCCGCCTGTGGCCAATATGACCACATTATTTGAATTGCCCACTTGCGGCCCTTTGAAAACTGGTGAAAAATACAGTCACTGTATAAAAGAACAGATTGCTTTAGCAAGCACCCATCTGCACAAGGACTGCCATGCTCGATCATCCCAAGCTCACACCGCGACAGCAGCAAATCCTGGACCTGATCCAGTCTGCCATCGAGCGCACCGGTGCGCCCCCTACCCGCGCCGAAATTGCCGGCACGCTGGGCTTTCGTTCCGCCAACGCCGCCGAAGAGCATTTGAAGGCCCTGGCGCGCAAAGGCGTGATCGAACTGGTCAGCGGTACGTCGCGCGGCATTCGCCTTCGGCATGACACGGTGCGCAACATCAACGCCGCGCGCGGCGCGAGCTTTGCATCGCCGCTGGCCGCAATGGCTTCGCTGATACTGCCGCTGGTCGGCCGTGTGGCGGCGGGCTCGCCCATCCTGGCGCAGGAACATATCGACCAAACCTATGCGGTCGAGCCCAGCCTGTTCCAGGCCAAGCCCGACTATCTGCTCAAGGTGCGCGGTATGTCGATGCGCGATGCCGGCATCATGGACGGCGACTTGCTGGCGGTACAGGCCAGCAAGGACGCGCGCGACGGCCAGATTGTAGTCGCCCGCCTGGGCGATGAAGTGACTGTCAAGCGCCTGCGCCGCACGCGCACCGGCATCGAGCTGCTGCCCGAAAATCCCGATTTCCCGGTGATCCACGTCAAACCTGACGAACCGTTTGCAATCGAAGGCCTGGCGGTCGGCCTGATCCGCAACAGCATGTTCATGTAACACGCTGCTTTCCTTGCAGGGCCTTGGGGCCGTGCATTGCACCTCTCGACTGGCGCCTGCGCGGCCCGGTCGAAGCACGGCTACGGCCGATTGCGGCTGCGGCCGCCGCGGCTACGGCTCAAGCGGCTGCGGCCGTCCTAGTACCTTTGCTGGAGATATCACATGCAATTTGCTTTGCAGGCCCTGCCTTTCTCGCGCCATGCCCAAAACGATATGCTGTTTGGGCATTTGCCCGCCACTGCGGCCACCACCAACGGCCAGGCACGGCTGCCCGCCCCACGCACCCTGCCCTTGCAGCGCTGCGCTCCGGTCGCTCGCCGGCCGCTGTGCCCACCCAGCGCGCGCGGCGGCGTGCGCATACTGCGCACTGAAGGCCCCAGCGCAGACAGCCAGGGCGGCCGGCTGCTGATCTCCGGCCGCATGGCCGATGTCTGCGCCGCGCTCAATCGGCTGGCATTCAACGAATACGCCTGCGGCTGAATCGGGCTTGCCCGATGGAACAGTGAAAATCCTGCCGGTACACTGTCGGCTCGCGCACTTCGCCACGCCTTTGGGCTGGCCGCATTGTTCCATGCCCCCCTCTTTTCGCCTCATCGCCTCGACCGGACTGCACCGCGGCGACCGTGAGTACCAGCAGGACCAGGTCCAACTGCTCAAGCACGCGCGCGTGCATGGCTGCGTGCTGGGAGTGGTCGCCGACGGCATGGGGGGGCGCAGCGGCGGCCGCAAGGCCTCGGACCAGGTCATGCTCACCTGCAGCCAGCTGTTCGAGCGCTACGACCCGGCCAGCGACGACGCCATGGAGTTGCTGAGGAACATGGTGCATGAAGCGCATACCGTGATCCGGCTCACGGCCTTGTCGGCCGAACAGGAGCCGCACAGCACGATGGCGGCGTTCATCATCCAGCCCAGCGGCGCCTGCCACTGGGTGCATTCGGGTGATTCGCGGATCTATCACTTCCACGAGGACCGCCTGCTGCACCGCACGCGCGATCACTCGTATGTACAGGCGCTCGTGGACCGCGGCCAGCTGACCGAGCGTCAGGCACAGAGTCACCCGCAATCGAACATCCTCGTCGGCTGCCTGGGCGCGGCTTCGGCGCCGCCCGCCACGCCACACCATATCGCCGAGCTGCAGCCCGGCCACACGCTGCTGGCTTGCAGCGACGGGGTCTGGCACTACTTCGACGCCGAAGAGTTGGCCACGCTGCTGCAGGCTCTGCCGCCGCGCGAGGCGGCCGAATTGCTGATTCGCCAGGCGCGCTTGCGCGCGGGCGGCACGGGCGACAACTTGAGCCTGGCAATCGTCAAGATTGAAGCGCTGCAACCGAAGACTGGCACCGCCTGAACCGGCCTGACCAACCGAACTATGGAGCAGGCAGAGGCGCGGCCTTGGGCTTGTCCGATTCTGCGGCCTTGGCGCGTTGGCGTTCGCGGTTTTCCTGGGCTTCGCGCTGCTTTTCTTCGTAGCGCTGGCGCGCGGCCGCGCGGCGTTCGGCCTCGGCCCCCTGCTTGCGGGCCTGCTCGGCCGTATGGGACTGCTGGTGTTGGCTTTGGGCCTGGGCACGTTCGCGCGCCTGCTGGGCACGCAGCGCCTGTGCATCGACCAGATCCTTGGCCGTGGGCGCAGCGGGCGGAGCCACCGGAGTCACCGGCTGCTTGGGCCCGCGCACCTT
Source organism: Acidovorax sp. CCYZU-2555 (assembly GCF_018413525.1). Taxonomy (GTDB): domain Bacteria; phylum Pseudomonadota; class Gammaproteobacteria; order Burkholderiales; family Burkholderiaceae_C; genus Comamonas. The sequence continues at coordinate 77,507 of NZ_JAHCDD010000016.1, read as the reverse complement.
GCCTTCGACGCCCGGCTGGGCACCGGTCTGCTGATTCTTCTCCTGGACTTTCTGCTCGATCGAACGCAGACGTTCGGCCGATTTCTCGCGCCGTTCGATCGCGTTGATCGCGCTTTCCTGATCGCGCAAGGCGTTGTCTGCAATGCGCGCCCGGGTACGCGTTTCGCTCAGGCAGTCTTCGACCGCAAACCGTTTGTAGCAGGCGGCCTCTTCCTGGCTGCGGCGTTGCTGTATGACCTTGCGCTCGGCTGTGATGCGCGCGCGCGTGGCATCGTGCTCGGCCTTCACTGCGGCGCGCTGGGCTTTCAACGCGCTGGCATCGGCCGCGGGCGGCTTGGCCGGGGCTGGATCGGCGGCCTGGGCCATGGCCGCGCCCCAAGGCAGGGCCGCGATCAGCGCGACGGTGCGCAGTGTGGCGCGCGTATGAAGGAACAGGCGATGAATGGACATGGGCATCAGGTCAGGCTGGTATCGACCAGGCGGTGCTCGAGCGCCAGGAACTCCTGGGACTGCATCTCGTTGAGACGCGACACAGTGCGCGGAAACTCGTGCGCCAATGGACCTTCAGTGTAGAGCTGCTCGGGAGCCACTGCCGCCGACAGGATGATTTTGACGCGGCGGTCATAGAGCACGTCGATCAGCCAGGTGAAGCGCCGCGCGGGCGAGGCCATATTGACCGGCATGAAAGGTACATCGGACAGCAGAACGGTATGGAACTGCGTGGCGATTTCGAGATAGTCATTTTGCGAACGCGGGCCGCCGCACAGCGTCTTGAAATCGAACCAGACCACGCCACCCGCGCGCCGGCGCGCGCGGATCTGGCGCGCCTCGATGTTGAGCACCGGGTCTTCGTCATGCACTTCGGCGAGCTGGTTGAAAGCCTCTTCCATCGCGGCGTCGGCCTCGGGGCCCAAGGGCGTGTGGTACAGCTTGACCATTTCAAGCGTGCGCCGGCGGTAGTCGGTGCCGTTGTCGACATTGACGATTTCCATGCGCTCGTTGAGCAAGGCGATCGCCGGCAGGATGCGGTCGCGGTGCAGGCCGTTGGGATACAGGCCATCGGGCACGAAGTTCGACGTGGTCACAAAGCCCACGCCGTTGTCGAACAGCGCCACGAGCAGACGGTACAGGATCATCGCGTCCGTGATGTCCGCGACATGGAACTCGTCAAAGCAGATGAGCTTGTATTTCTTGGCGATGTTGGCCGCGAGCACATCGAGCGGATCCTGCACGCCTTGCAGGCCCGCGAGTTCGCGGTGCACTTCGCGCATGAATTCGTGGAAATGCAGGCGCGCCTTGCGCTTGAGCGGCACGGCGTCGAAGAAACATTCCATCAGAAAGCTCTTGCCCCGGCCCACGCCGCCGTACATGTAGACCCCGCGCGGGATCTCGGGGCGGTTGATCAGCTTCTTGAACGCGTTCGATCGCTTGCCCTTGTAGACCGCCCATTCATCCGCGCAGCGCTGCAAGGCCTCGACGGCGCGCAATTGGGCAGGATCGCTTTTGAAACCTTTGGCAAGCAACTCGGCCTCATAGGCCTCACGAACAGACTGGGACATGCGGGCTGGGTGTGAAATGACAAAAGCCGAAAGCGCTTGGAACCCAAGCCCTTTCGGCGGATGCGGCACCCTGAAACCGGCTCAGGGGCCGCTGCGAACGCACGTGAATCAGAAGTTCAGAGTGCGCTTGTCGACGGCCAGGGCCGCTTCCTTGGTCGATTCCGACAGCGAAGGATGGGCGTGGCAGATGCGCGCGATGTCTTCGCTCGAGGCCTTGAATTCCATCGCCACGACGGCTTCGGCGATCAGCTCGGAGACCATGGGGCCGACCATATGCACGCCCAGGATCTCGTCGGTCTCGGCATCGGCCAGGAACTTGACCATGCCGGTCGTGTCGCCCAGCGCGCGTGCGCGGCCGTTGGCCAGGAACGGGAAAGTGCCGGCCTTGTACTTGACGCCGTCGGCCTTGAGTTGCTGCTCGGTGCGGCCCACCCATGCGATCTCGGGGCTGGTGTAGATGACCCAGGGCAGCGTCGCGAAGTTCACATGGCCGTGCTGGCCGGCGATGCGCTCGGCCACGGCCACGCCTTCTTCTTCCGCCTTGTGCGCGAGCATGGGGCCACGCACCACGTCGCCCACGGCCCAGACGCCAGGCAGGTTGGTCTTGCAGTCGTCGTCGACGACGATCGCGCCGCGCTCGTCGAGCGCCAGGCCCACGGCTTCGGCGTTCAGGCCGATGGTGTTGGCGGTGCGGCCGATCGAGACGATCAGCTTGTCGACGGCCAGCGTCAGGGCTTCGCCCTTGGCGTTGGTGTAGGCCACGGTCACGCCCTTGTCGCTGACCTGGATGTCACCGACCTTGACGCCGGTTTCGATCTTCAGGCCTTGCTTGTCGAAAGCCTTCTTGGCTTCCTTGGCGATCTGTTCGTCGACCACGGGCAGGAACTTGTCCTGGCCTTCGAGCACGGTCACATCCGTGCCCAGGCGGCGCCAGACCGAGCCCATTTCGAGGCCGATCACGCCGGCGCCGATCAGGCCCAGCGTCGCGGGCGTTGCGCCCAGGCGCAGCGCGCCGTCGTTCGACAGCACGTTGACTTCGTCGAACGGCACGCCGGGCAGCGCACGGGCGTTGGAGCCCGTGGCGATCACGACCTGCTTGGCCGTCAGCACTTCTTCTTCCTTGCCGGCGACGCGGATTTCGTAGCCGCCGTCAGCGGCCTTCACGAACGAACCACGGCCGTGGAAGAAAGTGACCTTGTTCTTCTTGAACAGGTACAGGATGCCATCGTTGTTCTGCTTCACGATCGCGTCCTTGCGGCCGATCATCTTCGCGACGTCCATCGCGACTTCGCCGGTCGAAATGCCGTGGTCGGCAAAGTGCAGACGCGCGTGGTCGTAATGCTCGGACGATTGCAGCAGCGCCTTGGAGGGGATGCAGCCGACGTTGGTGCAGGTGCCGCCGGGTGCGGGACCGCCCTTTTCATTCTTCCATTCGTCGATACACGCGACGTTGAAGCCCAGTTGGGCTGCGCGGATGGCGGCGATGTAGCCGCCGGGGCCGGCGCCGATCACGATGACGTCAAATTGCTTGCTCATGTCTCAATACTCTCTCAATGCATTTGGGAAAAAACCCACCGCCGGGCGTTGCGCCGCTATGGGCGGGCCGGGGTGGGTTTTGATGGGGCTAGTGGACTGGACCAGCGCGCGGATTACAGGTCGAACAGCAGACGTGCGGGATCTTCCAGCGCGTCCTTCATTGCCACCAGGCCCAGGACGGCTTCGCGGCCGTCGATGATGCGGTGGTCATAGGACATGGCGAAGTAGTTCATCGGACGCACAACGACCTGGCCGTTTTCGACCACGGCACGGTCCTTGGTCGCGTGCACGCCCAGGATGGCCGACTGGGGCGGGTTGATGATGGGAGTGGACATCATCGAACCGAAGGTGCCGCCATTGGAGATGGAGAACGTGCCGCCGGTCATGTCGTCCAGGCCCAGCTTGCCGTCCTTGGCCTTCTGACCGAATTCAGCGATCTTCTTCTCGATGTCGGCGAAGCTCATCTGGTCGGCGTTGCGCAGGATTGGCACCACCAGGCCGCGCGGCGAGCCGACAGCGATACCGATGTCGAAGTAGCCGTGGTAGACGATGTCGTTGCCGTCGACCGAAGCGTTCAGAACGGGGTACTTCTTCAGGGCGTGCACTGCCGCCTTGACGAAGAAGGACATGAAGCCCATCTTCACGCCGTGTTCCTTGGTGAAGTCGTCCTGGAACTTCTTGCGCATGGCCATGACAGGCGCCATGTTCACTTCGTTGAACGTGGTCAGGATGGCGTTGGTCGACTGCGATTGCAGCAGACGCTCGGCCACGCGGGCACGCAGACGGGTCATGGGAACGCGCTGCTCTGGACGCTCGCCCAGGTCTTGCTTGCCTGCAGGTGTGGACACCTGGGGCAGCGCCTTTGTAGGCACGCCCGTGGGGATCACGGCGGCGGTGGATTGCACGCCACCCTTGATCGCGGCCAGGGCGTCGCCCTTGGTCACGCGGCCGTCCTTGCCCGAACCAGCCACGTTGGCGGCCGACAGGTTGTTTTCAGCCAGCAGCTTGGCAGCGGCGGGCATGGCGACGTCGCCCTTGTTGCCGCCAGCGGCAGCAGGGGCTGCGGCGGCTGCAGGCGCAGCAGCTGCAGGAGCGGCGGCAGCGGCAGGTGCAGCAGCGGCGGCACCAGCGACAGCTTCGGTGTCGATCTTGGCGATCAGTTGCTCGGCGATGACGGTTGCGCCGTCGCCTTGCACGATCTCGGTGATCACGCCAGCCGAAGGAGCGGGCACTTCGAGCACGACCTTGTCGGTCTCGATTTCGATCAGGATTTCATCGACGGCAACTGCTTCGCCGACCTTCTTTTTCCAGGTGAGCATGGTCGCTTCTGCGATGGACTCGGACAGCTGGGGGACTTTGACTTCAACGATAGCCATGATTTTTCTTTCCAAAAGGTTTGTACTGATTTCGGGTTTCCGGCCTTACTTGGTCAGAACAAAACCCTTGAGCTTGGTGAATGCGCCTTCGACCAGCGCCTTTTGCTGTTCTTGGTGCAGGTGCGAGTAACCCACGGCTGGCGACGCGGATGCGGCGCGGCCGGAGTAGCCGAGCTTCTGTCCGTCGAGCATGTTCTCGTGGATGTTGTGCTGGATGAAGAACCAGGCACCCTGGTTCTGCGGCTCGTCCTGGCACCAGGCGATGTCGGTCGCCTGTGGGTACTTCTTCAGTTCCGCGGCAAAAGCCTTGTGCGGGAACGGATAGAGCTGTTCGACGCGGATGATCGCGACGTCGTCCTGCTCGCGTTCTGCACGCTTCTTCACCAGGTCGTAGTACACCTTGCCGGAGCAGGCGATCACGCGCTTGACCTTGGCGGCGTTGTTCACGATGGCCTGGTCCTGCTCGGGGATCACGGTCTGGAACGCACCGGTCGTGAACTCGGACAGCGGCGAAGTCGCGTCCTTGTTACGCAGCAGCGACTTGGGCGTCATGATGATCAGCGGCTTGCGCAGGTTGCGCACCATTTGGCGACGCAGCACGTGGAAGATCTGGCTGGCCGTGGTCGGCTGCACGATCTGCATGTTGGTGTCGGCAGCCAGCTGCATGAAGCGCTCGAGGCGCGCCGAGCTGTGCTCAGGACCCTGGCCTTCGTAGCCGTGCGGCAGCATCAGCGTCAGGCCGTTGATGCGGCCCCACTTGACTTCACCGGAGGCGATGAACTGGTCGATCACGACCTGGGCGCCGTTGGCGAAGTCGCCGAACTGGGCTTCCCAGATGACCATGGTGCTGGGATCGTTCGAAGCGTAGCCGTATTCGAAGCCGAGCACGGCTTCTTCGGACAGGATCGAGTCGATCACGACGAACGGAGCCTGGTTCTCGGCAACGTTCTGCAAAGGCACGTAGGAACCGGTGTCCCACTTTTCGCGCTTCTGGTCATGGATGACCGAATGGCGGTGCGTGAACGTGCCGCGGCCGCAGTCTTCACCCGACAGACGCACGGGATAGCCCGAAGCGACCAGCGAAGCGAAAGCCATGTGCTCGCCCATGCCCCAGTCGACGTTGACGTCGCCGCGGCCCATGGCTGCGCGGTCGTCATACACCTTCTTGACCAGTGCGTGCGGAGACACGGACTCGGGAATGGTGGTGATCTTCTCGGCCAGACGCTTCCACTCGGTCAGCGGAATGGCGGTGTCGCCGGCGTCGGTCCAGGGCTTGCCCAGGAAGGGGCTCCAGTCGACAGCGTACTGGCTCTTGAAGTTGGTCAGCACGGGGTCGGCCGTGTGCTTGCCTTCGTCGAGCGCGGCGCGGAAGGCCTTGGCCATGTCGTCGCCCAGGGTCTCGCCCAGGCCTTGTGCGGACAGCTTGTCTGCGTACAGCTTGCGCGTGCCGGGGTGGGCAGCGATCTTCTTGTACATCAGCGGCTGGGTCAGCGCAGGCGTATCTTGCTCGTTGTGGCCCAGCTTGCGGAAGCAGACGATGTCAACGACCACGTCCTTGGCGAATTCCATGCGGAATTCCAGCGCCAGCTGAACAGCCAGTGCCACGGCTTCCGGATCATCGCCGTTGACGTGCAGCACGGGCGACTCGATCATCTTGACGATGTCGGTGCAGTACAGCGTCGAGCGCGTGTCGCGGGGATCGGACGTGGTGAAACCGATCTGGTTGTTGATGATGATGTGCACCGTGCCGCCCGTGGTGTAACCACGGGTCTGGGCCAGCGCCAGCGTTTCCTGGTTCACGCCCTGGCCGGCAAAGGCCGCGTCGCCGTGCACCAGCACGGGCAGCACTTGCTTGCCGTGCGGGTCGCCGCGGCGGTCCATGCGGGCGCGCACCGAGCCTTCAACCACGGGGTTGACGATTTCGAGGTGCGAAGGGTTGAACGCCAGCGACAGGTGCACCGGGCCGCCGGCCGTCGACACGTCGGAGCTGAAGCCCTGGTGGTACTTCACGTCGCCCGATGGCAGTTCTTCGGGAGCGGTGTGGTCGAACTCGGCGAACAGGTCGCGCGGGGTCTTGCCCAGCGTGTTGACCAGAACGTTCAGACGGCCGCGGTGGGCCATGCCGATGACGATTTCCTGCACGCCCTTGGAGCCTGCGGACTGGATCAGTTCGTCCATCGCGACGATGAAGCTTTCACCGCCTTCGAGCGAGAAGCGCTTCTGGCCCACGTACTTCGTGTGCAGGAAACGCTCGAGGCCTTCGGCCGCGGTCAGGCGGTCCAGGATGCGCTTCTTTTGAGCGGCATCGAATTGGGGCTTGCTGCGAATCGTTTCGAGCTTCTGTTGCCACCAGCGCTTCTGGTTCTGGTCGGTGGCATACATGTATTCGGCGCCGATGGCACCGCAATACGTTTCATTGAGCGAGTTGAGCAACTCGCGCAGGGGCATGGTTTCCTTGCCGAAGAAGGTGTTGCCCACGTTGAACACGATTTCCTGGTCAGCGTCGCTGAAGCCGTAGAAGGAAGGTTCGAGTTCGGGGATCGAGGGACGCTCGGTGCGCTTGAGCGGATCGAGATCGGCCCAGCGTTGACCCACATTGCGGTAGGCAGCGATCAGCTGCTGAACAGCAGTGCGCTTGCGGCCCAGCTCGGAGTCCGCGCCCGAAGCGACGACGACACGTGTGCCGCCTTGCTTGGCACGCTCGGCGAATGCATTGACGACCGGCAGGTGGGGCACGTCGCGGGCATTGGAGCCATCGACTGCGGGCACATGCTGCAGCGCATCAAAATATTCGCGCCACGAGTCGGGCACGCTGCCAGGATTGGCAAGGTAGTTTTCATACATCTCTTCGACATACGGTGCATTGCCACCGAAGAGATAGGTATTGCCTTGATAGGCTTGATAGACAGTTGTCTCGCTCATATTCCGCTGACCTCCGCTTTCCTTGAGAAAGCATTAGCTGGTTGGTAGACCTTCCGCGACACGGCTTTACCGATTGGCGGATGCGACTGTGGCATGGGGAAGGGCCTTTGTTGCGACCGCCATTGTGCCACTGAACGGCCAAGGCTACCCCATCCAACGCCGCGCGCGTCGATTACATTTGCAACTATCTTCAACGCAGCTGCGCACATGAAAAGCACTATCCTCTATCACCGCGTATTTCTGTTGTTGCTGTGCATCGTCACCGCAGGCTTCTTCGCCATCCTCTGGCCCTTCCTGGGCGCGGTGTTCTGGGGCGTGGCCCTGGCCGTGTTGTTCGCGCCGCTGCACCAGCGCCTGCTCGCACGCATGCCGCGCAAACCTACGCTCGCGGCGCTGGCCACGCTGGGCATCTGTCTGCTGATCGTCATCCTTCCGCTGGTGCTGATCGGCGCCTCTCTGGTGCGCGAGGCCGCGCTGATCTATGAAAACCTCAGCACCGGCGAGATCAACGTGGGCGCGTACTTCCAGCAGATCATGTCCGCCCTGCCCGGCTGGGCCACGCGCGCGCTCGACGGACTGGGCCTGGCGTCGGTCATCGACATCCAGGACAAGCTCTCGAACGTCGCCGTGCAGGCCAGCAAGGTCGTCGCCACGCAGGCCGTGGGCATAGGCCAGAACACGCTGGGCTTCCTGGTGAGCTTCGCGGTCATGTTGTATCTGCTGTTCTTCCTGCTGCGCGACGGCGCCGAGCTCGTGCGCCGCATCCGCCAGGCGCTGCCGCTCGAGCCCGCGCACAAGGCCGCACTGGCCAGCAAGTTCACCACCGTGGTGCGCGCCACCATCAAGGGCAACCTGGCCGTCGCCATGGCCCAGGGCGCGCTCGGCGGGCTGATCTTCTGGCTGCTCGACATCCAGGGGCCGGTGCTGTGGGCCGTGGTCATGGCCTTCCTGTCGCTGCTGCCTGCCGTGGGCGCGGGCCTGATCTGGGGCCCCGTGGCGCTGTATTTCTTCGCCACCGGCGACGTCGTCAAGGGCAGCATTCTGGCGGCCTATGGCGTGCTGGTGATCGGCCTGGTCGACAACGTGCTGCGCCCGGTGCTGGTCGGCAAGGACACGAAGATGCCCGACTACATCGTGCTGATCTCTACGCTGGGCGGCATGGCGCTGTTCGGCCTGACCGGCTTTGTCGTCGGCCCGCTGATCGCGGCGCTGTTCATTGCCGTGTGGGATCTGTTCAGCCAGGACATCAAATCGGGCTCGGACCACACGCCGCCTGCACGCTGAACCGCTGACACCGAATATCAAAGGGCCGGAATTTCCGGCCCTTTTTTGATTATCTACGGGTAAACCCTTGGATTATTCACGCACAATAAACCGCGCTATGACAGATAGACGACGCAAGAGCGGGCGCACCACTCTTCTATAAAACCTTCTTATTGGAGAGCGAACCGGGTCGATACCGCAAGCCCGCACTAGAACCCGACCAGGAAGCTGCGGAAGCGCTGTTGGATGACGCCAAATTCAGTGTGAACTACTAGAATTCAACGATAAGCGTCATCCATAAAAAGGTACCCCCACATGGTGCAATTCTCCAGACGCCAGTTCATGAAAGTGACTGGATCCAGTCTGGCCGCATCCAGCTTGGCGGTGATGGGCTTCTCGCCCAGCGCTGCCCTAGCTGAGGTGCGCCAGTTCAAGCTGGCCGCAACCACGGTCACGCGCCAGACCTGTACCTACTGTTCCGTAGGCTGCGGCATCCTGATGTACTCGCTCAGCGACGGCGCCAAGAATGCCAAGCTGTCGGTGATCCACGTCGAAGGCGATCCGGACCACCCGGTGAACCGCGGAACGCTGTGTCCCAAGGGCGCGTCGCTGCTGGACTTCGTCCACAGCCCCAGCCGCCTCAAATACCCCGAATACCGCGCTCCCGGCTCGACCGAGTGGAAGCGCATGTCGTGGGACGAAGCGCTGACCCGCATCACCAAGCTGCTCAAGGACGATCGCGACGCGAACTTCGTCGAGCAGAACGACAAGGGCCAGACCGTCAACCGCTGGCTCACCACCGGCATGCTGGCCGCTTCGGCCTCCAGCAACGAAGCCGGATACATCACGCACAAAGTGGCCCGCTCCTGGGGCCTTCTTGCACTCGACAACCAAGCACGTGTCTGACACGGCCCGACGGTGGCAGGTCTTGCCCCGACGTTTGGCCGAGGAGCGATGACGAACCATTGGGTCGACATCAAGAACGCGGACGTCATTTTGATCATGGGCGGCAATGCCGCTGAAGCCCACCCCTGTGGCTTCAAATGGGTGACCGAAGCGAAGGAGCACAACAATGCGCACTTCATGGTGGTCGACCCGCGCTTCAACCGATCCGCATCGGTGGCCGATTTCTATGCCCCCATCCGTTCGGGCAGCGATATCGTGTTCCTTGGCGCAGTCATCAACTATCTGCTGACAAACAACAAGATCCATCACGAATACGTGAGGAACTACACCGACTTCACCTATATCGTTAAGGAAGACTTCGCGTTCGACGAAGGCATCTTCGCGGGATACGACCCCGAAAAGCGCACCTACGACAAGTCGTCCTGGGACTATGAGCTTGACGCCGACGGCTATGTGACCGTCGACGCCACGCTGGAGCATCCGCGCTGCGTCTACCAGTGGCTCAAGCGCCACTACGCGAGCTACACACCCGAAAAGGTCGAAAGCATCTGCGGCACGCCGAAAGCCAAGTTCCTGCATGTCTGCGAGCAGCTCGCATCGACAGCGGAATCGGGCCGGGTCGCGACCATCCTCTATGCCCTGGGCTGGACCCAGCACACCACCGGCGCGCAGATCCTGCGCACCGGCGCGATGATCCAGCTGCTGCTGGGCAACATCGGCGTCGCGGGCGGCGGCATGAACGCCTTGCGCGGTCACTCCAACATCCAGGGCCTGACCGACCTGGGCATTCTGTCGGCGAGCCTGCCGGGCTATCTTTCGCTGCCCAACGAAGGCGAGCAGGACTACCAGAAGTACATCGACGCGCGCACGCCCAAGGCGATGCGGCCCGGCCAGATGAACTACTGGTCGAACACGCCCAAGTTCCATGTGAGTCTGATGAAGGCCTGGTACGGCCCCGCGGCCACGGCCGAGAACAACTGGGCGTTCAATTACCTGCCCAAGCTCGACCGCCAGTACGACATGCTGCAGGTCTTCGACCTGATGAACCAGGGCAAGATCAACGGCTACATCGCCCAGGGCTTCAACCCGCTGGCCGCGCTGGCCAACAGCAACAACGTGCGCAAGGGGCTGTCGAAGCTCAAGTTCCTGGTCATCATGGACCCGCTGGTCACGGAAACTTCCGAGTTCTGGAAGAACCACGGCGAGTTCAACGATGTCGACAGCGCGACCATCCAGACCGAGGTCTTCCGCCTGCCGACCACCTGCTTCGCCGAGGAAGACGGCGCCGTGGTGAGTTCGTCGCGCGTGCTGCAGTGGCACTGGAAAGCGGCCGAGCCGCCGGGCGAGGCCAAGACCGACATCGCCATCATGTCGGCGCTGCACCTGCGCCTCAAGGCGGCCTATGCCAAGGACGGCGGCAAGTTCGCCGACCCCATCGCCAACCTGTACTGGCCTTACGCCCAGGCCGCGCACCCGACTTCGGAAGAAGTCGCCAAGGAGTACAACGGCCGCGCGCTGGTCGACCTGTTCGACCCCAAGGACCCGACCAAGCTGATACGCAAGGCCGGCGAGCAGTTGGCCGGCTTCGGCGAAATGCGCGACGACGGCACGACGCTGGGCGGCTGCTGGGTCTGGTCGGGCTGCTGGACGTCCTCGGGCAACCAGATGGCGCGCCGCGACAACTCCGACCCGACGGGCATTGGCAATACGCTCAACTGGGCCTGGGCCTGGCCGGCCAACCGCCGCGTGCTCTACAACCGCGCGTCCTGCGACCTGCAAGGCAAGGCTTTCGATCCGAACCGCAAGCTGGTCGAGTGGAACGGCAAGGCCTGGGCCGGCGCCGACGTACCCGACATCGCGGTGACGATGGACCCGGCCACGGTCGGTCCGTTCATCATGAACCCCGAAGGCGTGGCGCGCTTCTTCGCGCGCAAGGGCATGAACGAAGGGCCCTTCCCCACGCACTACGAAGCGTTCGACAACCCGTTGGGCTACAACCCGATGTACCCCAAGAACAAGCTCGCGGTCATCAACCCCGCGGCGCGCATATTGGAGTCGACCAAGGGCACCGACGGCACGGCCGCCGAGTACCCGCATGTGGGCACGACCTACCGCCTGACCGAGCATTTCCACTACTGGACCAAGCATGTTCAGCTGAACAACATCATTCAGCCCGAACAGTTCGTCGAAATCGGCGAAGCACTGGCGCAGGAACTGGGAATCGCCACCGGCCAGCAGGTCAAGGTGAGTTCCAAGCGCGGTTTCGTCAAGGCCGCGGCCGTGGTGACCAAGCGCCTCAAGGCCATGCAGATCGAAGGCAAGACCGTGCACCATGTCGGCATCCCCATCCACTGGGGCTTCTCGTCGACCGGGCGCAAGGGCTATATGGCCAACAATCTGACGGCGTCGATTGGTGACGGCAACAGCAACACACCAGAATCCAAAACCTTCCTCGTGAAGGTGGAAAAGGCCTAAGGAGTAGCTGATGTCTTCTACACACTCTCTCGATATCAAGCGCCGTTCGGCGACCACCACCCCTTCGCCCAGCGTGCGCGAAACGCACTCGGGCGAAGTAGCCAAGCTGATCGACGTCTCCAAGTGCATTGGCTGCAAGGCCTGCCAGACCGCCTGCATGGAGTGGAACGATCTGCGCGACGACGTCGGCACGCTGGCCGCCGGCGTCTATGACAACCCGACCGACCTCACGGCCGACTCGTGGACCGTCATGCGGTTCACCGAGTACGAAAATGAGGCCACGGGCAACCTCGAATGGCTGATCCGCAAGGACGGCTGCATGCACTGCGACGACCCGGGCTGCCTCAAGGCCTGCCCGTCGCCGGGCGCCATCCTGCAGTACAGCAACGGCATCGTCGATTTCCAGCAGGAAAACTGCGTGGGCTGCGGCTACTGCGTGACCGGCTGCCCGTTCAACATTCCGCGCATCTCCAAGAAGGACCACAAGGCCTACAAGTGCACGCTGTGCTCAGACCGCGTGGCCGTGGGGCGCGAGCCGGCCTGCGTCAAGACCTGCCCCACCGGCGCCATCCAGTTCGGCACCAAGGCGGCGATGAAGGACCATGCCGAGCACCGCATCCAGGATCTGAACCGCCGCGGCTACGACAAGGCCGGCCTCTACGACCCGCCAGGCGTGGGCGGCACGCACGTGATGTACGTGCTGCACCATGCCGACAAGCCATCGCTCTACAAGGGCCTGCCGGATGATCCCAAGATCAGCCCCATGGTCTCGCTGTGGAAGGGTGTGGCCAAGCCGCTGGCGCTGGCCGCGCTGGGCGTGGCGGCCGTGGGCAGCTTCTTCCACTACGTGACCAAGGGCCCGCACGACGTGCCCGCGGAACTCGAGCGTGAGGAAGACCGCATGGAAGAACGGCTGGAGCAGCAGATGCTCGACAAGGAGGACGCAAAATGAAACGCAGCCCCCGCGACTTGAAGCGCTACACCGCCGGCGAGCGCGCCAACCATTGGCTGGTGGCGATCACTTTCGTATTGCTCGCGCTGTCGGGCCTGGCGTTCTTTCACCCGGCCTTCTTTCCGTTGACGCAGCTGTTCGGCGGCGGGCCCTGGACGCGCATTCTCCACCCCTACATCGGGGTGGTGATGGCGCTGGCGTTCGTGCTGATGGTGATCCGCTTCTGGCGGCTCAACATCATCCGCGCCCGCGACCGCCAGTGGCTCAAGGAAGCGCCAAAACTTGTGACTGAAGAGCACCATGTGATGCCCGAACAGGACAAGTACAACGGCGGACAGAAAGTGCTGTTCTGGCTGCTGATCGCCTCGATGCTGGGCCTCACGCTCTCGGGCGCGCTGATGTGGCGCGCCTGGTGGAACCTGCCCGTGGAAATCGTGCGCGCCAGCGTGGTGCTGCATGCGGTCTCGGCGTTCGCGCTGTTCGGCCTGATCATCCTGCATATCTATGCCGCCATCTGGACGCGCGGCACGCTGCGCGCCATGGTCTACGGCACCGTGAACCGCGCCTGGGCCAAGTACCATCATCCGATCTGGTATCGCAAGATGACCGGCGAAAAAGACTGACCGCGCTGCCTGCGCCCGTCACCGCCGCCGGACGCCCGCCAGGGCGTGCCGGCGGCACCTATTTTGGAAAGACACCATGCAACGCATTCTTCAACGCGGCGAGATCGAAGCCATCGATCAGATCAATTTCCCGCGCATACGCCTGCCCGAGATCGGCAGCCTGTTTGCCGAGCGTGCCGCGCGCCTGCGCCAGCTCGCCGATGGCAACCCTATCGCCGACTACATCCTGTTCGTCGCCCAGATCGTCGACGCCCAGCACCAGGCGCTGGCCAGCCTGCCCGCGCCTGAGCTGCCCGGCGACGCGATCGCGCTGGCCCAGCAGCATTCGATGCCGTTGATGCCCGCGGCGGATCACCTGGACCCGGCCTGGCACCAGGTGCTCGACACCATGCTCGCCCGCCTGGGCAGCACCCATGGCCTGCCCGCTGCGCTGCAACCGCTGATAGGCGCGCTGCGCGAAATGCCCCATTCCGAGCGCGAAGCCGTGGCCAGCCGCCTGCTGCAAAAGGAAGTAGCGGCGCGCGATGTCGGCATGGCGCCGTTCGTGATGGCCGCGCTGCAAGTCGTGTTCACGCAGCGCGCGGCCCACCTGTCGGTGAGCGATGTTCCTTACACCGAGCCCGCATCGATCTGTCCGGTCTGCGCGAGCGAGCCCGTGGCCAGCGTGCTGCGCATAGGCGGCAAGGCCAACGGCCACCGCTATCTGCACTGCGGCACCTGCTGCACCGAATGGCACATGGTGCGCGTCAAGTGCTCGCACTGCGAGTCGACCAAGGGCATCCAGTACCAGGGCGTCGAAGGCCTGGGCGAAGTCGTCACCGCCGAGACCTGCACGGAATGCGGCAGCTACCGCAAGGTCGTCAACCAGGAAAAGGACCCGCTGGCCGAACCGCTGGCCGATGACCTCGCCTCGCTGATGCTGGATCTGCTGATGAGCGAAACCCCGTTCAAACGCGCGAGTACCAACCCGCTGCTTTATGTCGCCTTCGCCGAAGAGCAGGCCGAAGGCGATCAGGCACTGGTCGACCCCGCAGCGGAATAAGCCGAGAATGGCTCGATGAAAACCGCCCCCCTGCACGCGGCCGCGGCTGCGCACGACACGGATGCGCGCCCCTGGCCGCAACTGCCATCGGTCGACAAGCTGCTGCAAAGCCCGGCGCTCGCCCCGCTGCGCGCGCGCTACGGCCACCAGGCCTGCACCCAGGCCTTGCGCGAAACGCTCGACGGCCTGCGCGACCAGCTGCGCGCGGGCATGGTGCTCGCGCCCGATGCGACCGACTTCGAATGCCTCGCGCAGGCCGCCGAGCAGCGACTGACAAAGCGCTTCGCACCGCGCCTGCAGGCGGTCTTCAATCTCACGGGCACGGTGCTGCACACAAATCTCGGGCGCGCGCTGCTGCCCCAGGAAGCGGTGGACGCCGTGATCGAAGCCATGCTGAGCCCGGCCAACCTCGAATACGACCTCGCGACCGGGGGGCGCGGCGACCGCGATGATCTGGTCGAAGCCCTGGTCTGCGAACTCACGGGCGCCGAAGCCGCGACCGTGGTCAACAACAATGCCGCTGCCGTGCTGCTCACGCTGGGCACGCTGGCCGAAGGGCGCGAAGTGATCGTTTCGCGCGGCGAACTCGTCGAGATCGGCGGCGCGTTCCGCATTCCCGACATCATGGCGCGCGCCGGTGCGCGGCTGATCGAAGTCGGCACCACCAACCGCACCCATGCACGCGACTACACCGAGGCGGTGTCCGACGCGACCGGCCTGCTGATGAAAGTGCATTGCAGCAACTACGCCGTCACGGGCTTCACCAAGAGCGTCAGCGACCATGAAGTCGCCGACATCGCCCACGGCCGCGGCCTGCCCATGGTCGTCGACCTGGGCAGCGGCACGCTGGTCGACATGCGCCAGTGGGGCCTGCCCTACGAAGTCACGGTGCGCGAAACCATTGCAGCAGGCGCCGACATCGTGACGTTCAGCGGCGACAAGCTGCTGGGCGGCCCGCAGGCCGGGCTGATCGTCGGGCGCAAGGATTTGATCGCGCGCATCAAGAAGAACCCGCTCAAGCGCGCGATGCGCGTGGGCAAGCTCACGCTGGCCGCGCTCGAGCCCGTGCTGCGGCTCTATCTGCACCCCGAACAACTGGCCCAGCGGCTGACCACGCTGCGGCTGTTCACACGCCCAGCGGCCGACATGCAGGCCCAGGCCCAGGCGCTCGCACCGGCCTTGCAGGCCGCGTTGGGCCCGGCCTATGTGGTCGAGAGCGCGGCCATGGCCAGCCAGATCGGCAGCGGCGCACTGCCCGTCGAATCGCTGCCCAGCCACGGCCTGCGCATCCACCCCGCAACAGGGCGCCAGGCCGGCCGCCAGCTGCTGCAGCTTGAAGCCGCGCTGCGCGCCCTGCCCCGGCCGGTGATAGGCCGCATCCAGGCCGATGCACTGTGGCTTGATCTGCGCTGCCTCGAAACCGAGCAGCAGCCGCTGTTCGCCGAACAACTGCCCTTGTTGGCATCTCACCTCCATTCATGATCATCGGCACCGCAGGCCATATCGACCATGGCAAGACCACGCTGGTGCGCGCGCTCACGGGCGTGGACACCGACCGGCTCAAGGAAGAGAAAGCGCGCGGCATCTCCATCGCGCTGGGCTATGCCTATGCGCCTCTGCCCAATGGCGAGGTGCTGGGCATCATCGACGTGCCGGGCCACGAGAAATTCGTGCACACCATGGCCGCGGGCGCGGTGGGCATAGACCATGCGCTGCTGGTCGTGGCCGCCGATGACGGCGTGATGCCGCAAACGCGCGAGCACCTCGACATACTGCAACTGCTGGGCGTGGGCCAGGCGACCATCGCGCTGACCAAGGTCGATCGCGCGAGCCAGGAGCAGATCGCTGCGGCGCGTGCGCAGTTGGGCGACCTGCTCGCAAGCACACCGCTGGCCGGCGCCCGCGTTTTCGAAACCGCGGCAGCGCTGCCCGCTGACGTCGGCGTCACGGCCTTGCGCCAGCACCTCGAAACACTGGCCCAGCAAATGCCCGCGCGGCCGCAGGGCGGCCTGTTTCGCCTGGCCGTGGACCGCAGCTTCACGCTCGCCGGCCAGGGCACGGTCGTCACGGGCACGGTGTTTGGCGGCGCCGCGACAACGGGCGACAGCCTGGTGCACTCGCGCAGCGGCCAGACGCTGCGCGTGCGCAGCATCCATGCGCAGAACCAGGCCAGCGAGCAAGGCGTCGCGGGCCAGCGCTGCGCGCTCAATCTCGCGGGTCTGGGCAAGGATGAAATCCAGCGCGGCGACTGGATTGCCGACGGCGCGCTGCTGCAGGCCAGCGACCGCATCGACGTTCAATTGCAACTGCTGGCCTCGGCACCCGAAATCCGCCAATGGACTCCCGTGCACCTGCACCTGGGCACGGCGCATTGCACGGCCCATGTGGCGCTGCTCGAAGGCGAGCGCATAGAGCCCGGCAGCACGGTGCGCGCGCAGCTGGTGCTCGAAGCGCCCGTGTTCTGCCTGCCCGGCGACCGGTTGATCCTGCGCAACGCCCAGGCCAGCCGCACGATCGCGGGCGGCACGGTGACCGACCCCTATGCGCCCGCGCGCAAGCGCCGCAGCGCCGAACGCCAGGCCTATCTGCGCGCGCTCGACGCACTGATCGCCACCGGCAGCGCCGAGGAACTTCTCGCGCAGTCGCCACATGGCTTGCCGCTGTCGCAGCTGGTGCGGCTTTCGGGCCGGCGCTGGCCCGCGCAGGACCTGCCCGCCGACTGCCTGCAACTGCCGCTGGGCGCCGACACCCTGCTGCTGTCGGCATCGCGCTGGCAGCAGTTGCGCGACCAGGTGCTGGCCACGCTGGCGCAATTCCACGACAAGCATGCCGACGAACCCGGCCTCAACGCCGCGCGCCTGCGCCGCATGGCCTGGCCCGGGCTGGTGCAAGGCGCGCACGATGCGCTGTGGCGAGGGCTGATCGACGGCCTGCTGCGCGATGCGCAGATGGTCGCCAGCGGCGCCTGGCTGCATTTGCCAGACCATCGCGTCGAACTGAGCGCCGCGGAACAGTTGCTCGCCGAGCGGCTGTTGCCGCTGCTCGATGAGGGCCGCTACGACCCACCCTGGGTGCGCGACCTCGCAGGTACCACGGGTGCCAGCGAAGACGGCGTGCGCCAGCTGCTGCGCAAGCTCACGCGCCGCGGCCAGGTGTTCCAGGTGGTCAAAGATCTGTTCTACGGCGCCGCGCGCATGCAGGAGCTCGCGCAGTTGGTCGCGACGCTTGCGGCCAGCGATGCGCGCGCCGAAGTCGAGGCGCGTGCCTTCCGCGACGCCACCGGCCTGGGCCGCAAGCGCGCCATCCAGATCCTCGAGTTCTTCGACCGCGTGGGCTATACGCGCCGCCTGCGCGACGCCCATCTGCTGCGCCCCGATGCCCACTGGCAAGGTCCGGCAGCGCCATTACAATAAGCTCGCGTGCCTGCCCTCCAAGGGGCCGGGCACCCATGGAAGGCATGCACACCCGGTGGTGTGGCCGGGCTTCAAACCCGGTGAGGGGCGTCAGTCGCTCCTGGGTAGGTTCGACTCCTGCTGCTTTCCGCCATCTTTCGCCTGTCGCCAGCCCGTCTGGCATGTGGACCGGGCTGCCAATCTCGCCTGGCCTGTCCATAATGGCAGCTGCCCACCGCCGCGCGCCTGCGCGCGCTGAACAGCGAGAACACACCATGAACGACTCCACCACCCTGCCCCAGGCCGCACCACGCCTGACTTCCCTGTCCCACGGCGGCGGCTGCGGCTGCAAGATCGCGCCGGGCGTGCTGGCGCAGCTGATCGGGCAAAGCGCGCTGCCCAAGCAGTTCTTCCCCGATCTGCTGGTGGGCAACGAGACCGCCGACGACGCGGCCGTGTACCGCATCAACGACGAGCAGGCCATTGTCGCAACCACCGACTTCTTCATGCCCATCGTCGACGACCCGTATGACTTCGGGCGCATCGCCGCGGCCAATGCGCTGTCGGACATCTATGCCATGGGCGCCACGCCGCTGATGGCGCTGGCCATCGTCGGCATGCCCATCAATGTGCTGCCGCATGCCGTCATCGCCAAGGTGCTCGAAGGCGGCGAATCGATCTGCCGCGAAGCCGGCATTCCACTGGCTGGCGGGCATTCGATCGACTCGGTCGAGCCCATCTACGGGCTGGTGGGCATTGGCATCGTCAATCCCAAACATATGAAGCGCAATGCCGATGCCCAGGCCGGCGATCTGCTGGTGCTGGGCAAGCCGCTGGGCGTGGGCATCCTGTCGGCCGCACTGAAGAAGAACCTGCTGGACGACAACGGCTACCGCGCCATGGTCCAGACCACGACCCAGCTCAACCGCCCGGGCACGGCGCTGTCGCAGATCGAAGGCGTGCATGCGCTGACCGACGTGACCGGCTTCGGCCTGCTGGGCCACACGCTGGAACTTGCGCGCGGCGCCGGCCTCACGGCGCGCATCGACAGCCGCGCGCTGCCGCTGCTGCCCACGGTACAGGCGTTTGCCGAACAAGGTGTGGTGACGGGCGCGTCGGCGCGCAACTGGGCGGCCTATGGCGACCAGATCGTGATCGATGCCCAAGTGCCCGCATCCTTGCAGGCCTTGCTCACCGATCCACAGACCTCGGGCGGGCTGCTGGTGTCGTGCACCCCGGGCAGCGTGCAGCAGGTGCTCGACCTGTTTGCGGCCCAGGGCTTTGCCCAGGCTGGCGTCATTGGCCGCATGGAGGCCGGCGCCGCTCAGGTGAGCGTAATGGGTTAAAGCGGGGCGCGAGCTGTGCCAGCGCCCCCAGCGGGCGCATCACCGCTAGCTTGGCAAGGAACTGGATCGCGGCATTTGTTACTTACCTCCACTACGGCAGGAGGGGAACATGGTGCTTGATTCCGCGACATCACTGAGAAACTGGGCAAAAAGCATTGAAGACGCCTGGGACATCACCATTGGCTTCACCGACGAGGGCGCTTTCGTGCTGGAAACCCAGGGCGGCGTGCAGCTGGGCATCGAGCCCGTGCCGCAGCGCCCGGCACTGGTGCTGACCGCCGAACTCGGCGAAGTGGATGACAGCACCCCGCCGCAGCTGTATCAAGCCCTTCTGGCACTGAATCTGGACCCGATATTGTCGGGTACGGGTCATGTCGGCATCGCCCCGCAGACGCGCCAGATTCTTCTGCGTCTGGTCTGGTCCCCGGGCGAGGAACAGTGGCAGGAGGAGGCGTTCTTCCAGTTGCTGGCGGCATTTGGCAGACATGCCGAGCAGCTTGCGCGCTCAATTGCCTCGCGCGACATTGAAAAAGTCCTGGCGCCCCCCATCGAATCGGCTGCGCCCGATGCCGGGTTCATGCGTTCCAACTTTGCCTGAAAGCGAACCCGCATGAGCTTCACGCCTGGAACTACCCCGTTCTCGTTTCCCATGTTTCGCGCCCACCTCGAAAGGAAAGCTGCCGATCCGCCCGAGACCACCGGCACGGCCGCCAACCATCTGGGGACGGTCGACAAGACCGCCTCCGCGGCATCGCTGGTCACCGATATCTTCATGAAAAAGGGCATTCCGAAACTGGCAGCCCAGCTGTTCATGGCCAAGGTGGGCATGTTCACCAATCTCTACAGCGGCGCGCAATCCTACAAGAAGGGCGATTCCTTGCAGGCTGGAATCTCAATCTTCAAAGCCGCTGCAGCCCTGGGCCTGGGCCGCTTCTACAACCTTGCCGATGCGGTGGGCAACGCCGAGGAAGCCTATCGCAACTACCAGTCGGGAGACTTCGAGTCCGTCGCGGTGTCGGGTGCCAAACTGCTATTCAATGTAGGCGCGACCTTTTCGCCACCCATGGCGATTGCATCGGCGGTACTTCAGGTGGGCACTGAATTGGCAAAGAACGGGATTTGAACGGCGCACCCGGCCGCACCTCGCCGGCAGCACCTGCCCGGCGCGCTCCTAGCCCGCGGCCTGCAACCTCGCATACAGCCCGCCCTGGGCCAGCAACTGCGCGTGCGTGCCCTGCTCCACGATATGACCGCGCTCCATGACCACCACACGATCCGCATGTTCTATGGTCGACAGGCGGTGGGCAATGACCAGCGTCGTGCGGTTCTGCATCAGCCGCTGCAGCGCGTCCTGCACCAGGCGCTCGGACTCGGTATCGAGCGCTGAAGTCGCTTCGTCCAGAATCAGAATCGGCGCGTCCTTGTAGACCGCGCGCGCAATCGCCAGCCGCTGGCGCTGGCCGCCCGAAAGCTGCACCGCGTTGTGGCCGACCACGGTCTGCAGGCCCTGGGGCATGCGGCGCACGTGATCACCCAGATTCGCCGCTTCGAGGCTGGCCCAGACCTTGGCCTCGTCGAGCTCCGCACCCAGCGCGACGTTGGCGGCAATGCTGTCATTGAACATCACCACGTCCTGGCTGACCATCGCGAACTGCCGGCGCAGGCTGGCCAGATCCCATTCGGCCAGCGGCCGGCCATCGAGCAGCAGCTCGCCGCTGGTCGGCGCGAGAAAGCGCGGCAGCAGGTTGACCAGCGTGGTCTTGCCCGCGCCCGAAGGCCCGACCAGGGCCACGACTTCGCCGGGCTGCACGCGCAGGTTCACCTGGGCCAACGCGGGGGCCTCATCTTCACCGAACGCCACGCCTACATCGCGCAACTCGATCGCACCTTGCGCGCGCTCCTGGCGGTGGGTGCCGCCCTGTTCGGCCTGAGTGCTGTCGAGCAGCGCCAAGCCACGTTCGAGCGCGGCCACGCCGCGCGTGATCGGGTTGGCCACATCGGCCAGACGGCGTATCGGCGCCACCAGCATCAGCATGGCGGTGATGAACGACACGAAGCCGCCCACGGTCACATCGTCGGCGCGCAGCGCCTGGCGGCTTTGCCACAGCGCAATGCAGATCACGGTCGACAGCGCGGCCGCGGCCAGCAGCTGCGTCAGCGGCGTCATGGCAGCGGAGGCAATCGTCGATTTGACGGCCAGGTGGCGCAGGCGCTGGCTCAAACCGCCAAAGCGCTTTTGCTGCACGTCTTGCGCGCCGTGCAGGCGCACCATGCGGTGGGCCAGCACGTTCTCTTCGACCACATAGGCCAGCGAATCGGTGGCTTCCTGGCTGTCCTTGGTGATGCGGTACAGCCGGCGCGACAGCGTCTTCATGATCCATGCCACGCCGGGCACGACCAGGCCCACGACCAGCGTCAGCTGCCAATTCAGATAGAGCAGGTAACCGAGCAAGGCGATCAGCGTGAAGCTGTCGCGCGACAGGCCCATCATGGCCTGGACCAGCAGCGTCGAGCCGGTCTGCACTTCATAGACCACGGTGTTCGACAAGCTGCTCGCCGAGTGGCGCGAGAACAGCGCCATGTCTGCGGCCAGCAGTCGGTCGAACAGCGCGTGCCGCAGGCTCAGCATGCCTTCGTTGGCAATGCGCGCCAGCGCGTACTGGCCGACGAACTGGGCGATGCCGCGCAACAGGAACACGCCCATGATGGCCACGGGCACCAGCCACAGCTGCAGGCTGCCGTCGGTAAATCCGTTGTCCAGCAGGGGTTTGAGCAGCGCCGGAATCATGGGTTCGGTCGCGGCGCCGACCAGCATTGCGGCCACGGCCAGCACCCAGGTCCAGCGACGTCCGCCGAAATAAGGCGCAAGACGCTGCAGACGCTGGCGCATGCTCAAGGGACGCGAAGGCACGAGGGCTGGGGCTTCTGGGGCGGAGTGGGATGCTTGCATGTGACGCGAATTTTACGGCCCTACGGCATGACTGTTCATCCTCTTACAGTTCGGCCGCGCCAGAGTGTGTAACATGCGATCCGTAAGCACCGGGATTTACCCGGAGCAACAGTCGCTGACACGGCCTGACACGGCCCGAAAAATCGCGGGATTTGCGGTGGACACCAGGCGCAGTGCAACTTGCACGCGCCCAGGCAACGCAACGATGTGCCAAGGGTTGTGTTGGTCACACTAAGATGGTTGCCAATGACTATTGACCGAACTCCATCCACCTCCTTTTCCGCGGCGGTGCCGCAAACGATGCGCCGCAGTTTTCTCGCGGCCCTCGCCTCTTCTTCCGCGTTGCCCGCGCTGGCCCAGTTCCGTGTCGAAGTCACGGGCGTGGGCTTGACGCAGTTGCCGATTGCAATCGCCCCGTTCCGCGGCGAGCCCCAGTCGCCGCAAAAGCTTGCGGCCATCGTCCAGGCCGACCTCGAACGCAGCGGCCAGTTCCGAGGCGTCGACGCCTCGGGCACGCAGCTCGATGAAACTTCGCGCCCCGACGTCGCGCTGTGGAAGCAGAAAATGGCCGACTCGCTGGTCACAGGCAGCGTGACGCGCCTGGCCGACGGCCGTT
This sequence comes from Acidovorax sp. CCYZU-2555, assembly GCF_018413525.1. GTDB lineage: Bacteria > Pseudomonadota > Gammaproteobacteria > Burkholderiales > Burkholderiaceae_C > Comamonas. The sequence continues at coordinate 54,549 of NZ_JAHCDD010000016.1, read as the reverse complement.
TCGACGTGCGCTTTCGCCTCTGGGACGTGGTGCGCGGCCAGGATCTGGGCGGCCAGGGCTTTGCCGTGACCTCAGGCGATCTGCGCCTCGTGGCCCACCGCATCGCCGACTATGTCTACGAAAAACTCACCGGCGAGCGCGGCATCTTCTCGACGCGCATCACCTATGTGACCAAGGCCGGCAAGCGCTACAGCCTGTGGATTGCCGACGCCGATGGCGAGAACGCGCAATCGGCGCTGTCGAGCCCCGAGCCCATCATCTCCCCGGCCTGGTCGCCCAGCGGCCGCCAGGTGGCCTATGTGTCGTTCGAATCGCGCAAGCCCGTGGTCTACGTACATGACGTGGCCAGCGGCCGCCGGCGCCTGCTGGCCAACTTCCGCGGCTCCAACAGCGCTCCGGCCTGGGCGCCCAACGGCGAATCGCTGGCCGTGACGCTCACGCGCGACGGCGGCTCGCAGCTGTACATGATCAGCGCCGAAGGCGGCGAGCCGCGCCGCCTGATGCAAAGCAGCGGCATCGACACCGAACCCGTGTTCTCCAGCGACGGCCAGACGATTTTCTTCGTCAGCGACCGCGGCGGTGCACCGCAGATCTACAAGGTTTCTGCCGGCGGCGGCAGCGCCGAACGCGTGACCTTCACCGGCAACTACAACATTTCTCCAAGTGTCAGTCCGGACGGTCGCTGGCTCGCGTATATTTCGCGCGTGGGCGGAGGCTTCAAGCTGCACGTGATGGACCTGAGCGCGGGCACCGTGACCGCGATCACCGATACCACGGCCGATGAAAACCCGAGCTTTGCTCCGAACAGCCGCCAGATTGTGTACGCGACCCTGCAACAAGGGCGTGAATCACTGATGACCACGACACTGGACGGCAAGATCAAGGCGCGACTCGCCGGCCAGGGTGGCGACATCCGCGAACCCGACTGGGGCCCGTTCCTCAAACACTGAGTTTCTGTAGTTCTTTTCTTTTCAACCGTATCGCTGATGGCGTTCTGTCGAACGCTGCGGAGTTTTTCCATGATTACCTTCAAACGCCTTTCCATCGCCATGACCGTTGCCGCCCTGATGGCAGGCTGCAGCTCGGGCGTCAAGCTCGACGAAACCCCCGTCACCGACAAGTCTGCCCTGAGCAGCGGCGCGGGCACCGGTGCCAACGGCGGCGCCACGGGCCAAAGCGGTGTGGCAGGTGTCGACCTGACGCAATCGGGTGGCGACCAGGCCGGCCCCCAAGGCGTGAGCCGCATCGTGTACTTCGACTACGACTCGTACGTCATCAAGGCCGACGCACAATCGCAGATCGAAGCCCACGCACGCTTCATCAAGGCTGCCCCCAGCCGCAAGGTCGTGGTCGAAGGCCACACCGACGAACGCGGCGGCCGCGAATACAACCTGGCACTGGGCCAGAAGCGCGCCGAAGCCGTGCGCCGCTCGCTGGGCCTGCTGGGCGTGTCCGACGCCCAAGTCGAAGCGGTGAGCTTCGGCAAGGAAAAGCCTGCCGTGCAAGGTTTCAGCGAAGATGCCTTCGCCCAGAACCGTCGCGCTGAACTGTCCTACCGTTAAATATGGCAACACCGTTTTTCCGCACCACTTCCGTGGCCCGACTGGTACTGGCATTCGCCTGTACTGCGTCGTTCGCCACGGCCAGCCAGGCCGCCCTGTTCGGTGACGACGAGGCGCGCAAGGCGATCATCGAGCTGCGCCAGCGTCTGGACGCGATGCAGCAGTCGAATCAGCGCGCCAGCGAAGACACTTCGCAGCTGCGCCGCAGCCTGCTCGATCTGCAGTCGCAGATCGAAACACTGCGCCAGGACCAGGCCCGTCTGCGTGGGCAAAATGAACAATTGCTGCAGCAGTCGTCTGAACTGCAACGCAAGCAAAAGGACATCGCCCAGGGTGTGGAAGAACGGCTCAAGCAATTCGAGCCGGTCACCGTGACCGTCGACGGCCAGCAGTTCACCGCCGACCCAGCTGAAAAGCGCGACTTCGAAGCCGCGCTCGAAGTCTTCCGCGGCGGCAAGTTCGCTGATGCCAACAAGTCGTTCAGCGCGTTCATCCGCCAGTACCCGCGCAGCGGCTACCTGCCGTCGGCCCGCTTCTGGCTGGGCAATGCGCAATACGCAGAACGCGACTACAAGGAGGCGATCGCCAACTTCAGGTCGCTGCTGACCGCGACGCCCGAACACGCGCGTGCGCCCGAAGCCGCGCTGTCCATCGCCAACTGCCAGACCGAGTTGAAAGACACGCGCGCGGCACGCAAGACGCTGGAAGACCTGATCAAGGCCTATCCCCGCAGCGAAGCCGCGGGCGCGGCCAAGGAACAGCTCTCTCGTCTGAAATGACCGAAGCGCTGAGCATTGCGACGGCCGCCCTGCCCGACGCCGACTTTCTGGCCCCCGACAACCAGCGCCGCTTCGGCGGCCTGGAACGTCTGTACGGCGTGCCGGGTGCGCAGCGCATCCGCGGCGCGCATGTGGCCGTGGTCGGCATCGGCGGCGTCGGCTCCTGGGCCGCCGAAGCGCTGGCGCGCAGCGGCGTGGGCCGCATCACGCTGATCGACCTGGACCAGGTCGCAGAATCCAACATCAACCGCCAGATCCATGCGCTCACCTCGACCGTGGGCCAGGCCAAGGTGGTCGCGATGCGCGAACGCATTGCGCAGATCCACCCCGATTGCGAAGTGCACTGCATCGAGGAATTCGTCGAGCCCGACAACTGGCCGGCGTTGTTGCCCGAGGGCGTGACGGCCGTGATCGACGCCTGCGACCAGGTCAAGGCCAAGACGGCCATGGCCGCCCATGCGCGCCGCAACAAACTGCTGTTCATCAGCGTGGGTGCAGCCGGCGGCAAGCGCCAGGCCCACAAGGTCGACATCGACGACCTGAGCCAGACCACCCACGACCCGCTGCTCGCCCAGTTGCGCTACCGCCTGCGCCGGGAACACAACGCGCCGCGCGACGGCAAGAAGATGGGCGTAGCCTGCGTCTTCAGTCGCGAAGCCGTCGCCCCGCCCGACGCATCCTGCGCGCTCGACAACGCCGACGGCACGCTCAATTGCCACGGCTACGGCTCGGTCGTTGCCGTGACAGCCACTTTCGGCCAATGCGCGGCCGGCTGGGTGCTCGACCAAATTGCGGCCACCGAGCCAAAAGTGTCTAAAATTTCATGCTAGAATCGAGTTCTTCGCTGATCAGAACAACAGTTTTGTGAAGCAGGTTGGGTCGTTAGCTCAGTCGGTAGAGCAGCGGACTTTTAATCCGTAGGTCGCGTGTTCGAATCACGCACGACCCACCAACCCCCATAAAGAAAGCCTGCTATCCAAAAGATAGCAGGCTTTTTTGTTTTATTCCCACCGTGGGAATATGTATGGTTGGACAGCGCACGTTGATGGCGCAGTGCACATCCCCCCCGAGTTGCCCGCCGATTACACCGTCTTCGAAGTGTTATATGGTGCCCGCAAGCCATAGATCCACGTCTTGGCGCTCGATCGTGATAACGCTGCGCTTGTCCTGCTGGTCTGCGGGCTGCCTCGGGTCCTGTCCGGCAGCAATGGGGGCCCGCAAACGCATGTGATAGCATGACTCGAGTGCGTCTCGGTGCCTGCGAATCAGGTGCGTGTCACGTTGCCAAGGCTCAGACGGGGTTCAGTGTGTGGTCAGGCGTAACAACAACGCAACCGCACTGTGGGTCACCGCACATACGACAGGCCGAATCCGGTCCATGTTCTGTCAACAGTAACTTGTGGCCATTGACTTCGATGCCCAGTTCGCCATACAGGCGACAAACAAGTTGGGGATTTCCGTGGATGAATGGTGCGTGGCCGTTGCACGAAGCACGCACGCCCCAGTTGAGATATACCGAAGCCGGAGCTCAAAATGCACGAACTAGCACCGCTGGAATTCAACCAAGCGAGTATTGCCGACCAGGTTGTGATGCCGCCACCAGTCGGCCTACGGCTGGTTTACGGCAGCGATACCGGTAAATCGTACTGGGATCAGATCACCAATGCCACCAAACTCACCATCGGAGGCTCGACGCTGTCGGGCGCCCTCGTCACCTTGTACGACACAGACGGCACCACCGTGCTGGCAACGACGCGTGCTGTCAAAGGCGTGTGGCAAGTGACAACCTACGTTGCGCTAGCCGAAGGAATGCACATCGTGACAGCCAAGGCTTTGGGCGCGGTTGGCACTATCAGCGCTGCATCCAACGCACTGGTTGTCACCATCGACACGCAAGCGCCGGTTTTTGAGTCGGCCGCCGTCAATCGCAGCACCCTGGTGTTGTCCTTCTCCAAGTCGGACACACTCGATGACGTCAACGGTCCAGCGCCAGAATCCTTTACGGTGATGGTGGGTCTGGTGCGCAATGTGGTCACGGCAGTGGTCGTCAGCGCGGCCAAGAACACCGTCACCCTGACCCTGGCCAAACCCGTGACCCATGGCGACAATGTGACCGTTGCCTATGACAAACTCGAAGTGGGCAATGCCGCCAGTGCCATCCAGGACCTCGCCGGCAACGATGCCGCCCCGCTCGCGGCGACGGCAGTGACAAATACGACGCCTGCGCCGCCGACCGATTCCGCCGCTGTGTCCGTCGACGGCGTGCCCGTGGTGACCACGCCCGGCGACGGCGGCAGCGCCATCATCAGCATTCCGGTGGTCTTGCCCGGCCGGCCCGACACGCCCGGTACGCCTTCGCCGCTGGCCGACATTCCCCTGGTCAAGGGCGCAGACGGCCACTCCATCCTGCAGGTCAGCGTACCAGTGGGCCTGGCGCTGCAGGCCCAGGGCATGCCAGCACCAATGACCGGTACCGCAGCGCTGGCTGAATTGACACTGCGCATAGAGCGCTTGGCCGGTGGCGACGCCGAACTGACCAACAACGCCCAAGCCTTCCTGGCGTCCCTGAACCCGTCGGTGCCGCTGACCATACAGACCATCACCGTCACGGCCGGCGCGGGCTTTGACCCCGATGTGCCGCTGGTGATCAACGGCAGCGCCATTGCGGGCGACGGCATGCAGGCCGTGATCCTGGACGCGAGCGCCCTGCCCGACAGCACCACCATCCAGGTGGACAACGTCGACTTCCTGGCCGTGGTGGGCGCGGTGCGCGTCAACGGCGGCGCGGGCCAGAACATGGCCAGCGGCGACGGCGCGGCTCAGTACATCGTGCTGGGCGCCGAGGACGACATCATCCATGGCGGCGGTGGCAACGACACCGTGGGCAGCAAGGGCGGAAACGACCAAATCTACGGCGATGCGGGCGACGACATCGTGTTTGGCGGCGCGGGCAACGATCTGCTGTCGGGCGGCACGGGCAGCGACCTGCTCAATGGCGGCACGGGATTTGACCTGGCGCTGCAGGAAGGCAAGCGCAGCGACTACTCGATCACCTTGGACGGAGCGGGTATCAAGCTGACTCATATCGCCAGCGGCGTCGCCGACTGGCTGGTCGATGTGGAGCAGGTGCGCTTCGCGACAGGCCCGAGTCTCACGGTGGCCCATAGCGCGGCTGAAGAAGCCGCGGCCTTTCTGTTCCAGAAGTGGATGGGACGCGACCTGACGCAGGCCGAAGGCGCGGTGATCCAGACGCTGGATGGCCTGAGCGCCGTGCAGGTTGCCGCCGTGTTTGCCCAGGTGTACCCGCAGCAGGCAGCCGGCAAGACTGCGCAGCAGTTGCTCGAAGGCATGGCCGGCGCGGGCGCGATTCGCGTGGACGCGGCGCGCGCGACCACGTTCACGGGCGATGCCGGCGACAACACCTTCAACCCGACACCTGGCCTGGCCTGGTCGGTGGATGGTGGCGCGGGCATAGACACCGTGGTCTTCCCGGCCAGCTTTGCGCAGCTGCATATCGAGGCCAGCGATGCAGGCTACACGCTGCAGCGCATGACCGATGGCGCGATGCTGGAACTGAGCAATGTCGAACGCGTGACGCTGGAAGACACGCAGGTGGCGCTGGACCTTGACGGCAATGCAGGCCAGGCCGCGAAGCTGATTGGTGCCGTGGCCGGCGTCGCGTTCCTGGAAAACAAGCCGCTGGTGGGTGAAGTGATTCGCGCGCTGGATGAGGGTGTAAGTGCGCAAAGCCTGGCGCAACTGGGCCTGCAGGCGCTGGGCGCGAAGACATCAATCGAAGTGACGCAGTTGATCTGGACCAATGTCGTGGGCAGCGCCGCGACTCCGGCCCAGCTGCAACCCTTCGTCAACATGATGGCGAAGGGTGTGACAGGCGGAGAACTGGCGGTGCTGGCCAGCAATCTGGACCTGAACGCCACGCGCATCGATCTGGTGGGTCTGGCGGCTACGGGCATCGAGTTCGCCTGAATCGTGTGAGTTATGGACGGGGATGATTTCTTCCATAATTTTCCCATTCGCAGCAACTCACTCAGGTGAAATGAGCGGGCGCTTGCAGTTCTCCAGGGCGGCGACCAGTTTCACTTCATAGCCCTCGCGCCGGTCAATCTCGGCCAGGGTCGCGCGCATCAGGCCGAACGGGTCCGCATCTTCGGCCAGCGCCTCGGTCGGCATGCTCGGTCGCTCAACTTGCAGGTGATCCCGTGCACCAGAGCGGAGAAATGAGGTGCCAAAGTCGCCTACCAAACACAAATCTTCCAATCCACAGCCAACCCGTGGCCGTCGCCGGCACGCTCTGCTTCGTGCTTCTGGTCGAAGGCTGCGCGCAGGCCGGTCTTCCCAGCCAAGCTGCGAGCGCGTTTTCCCGCCATCGCTGATCGCGCCAGCAACAACGCCGCGTACCCACTCGCAGGCAGCAACGATTGCGGAGTCCTTTCCAGCTCGATCAACAAAAAGCATCCACCAGCAAAATAACTGTATACAATCACAGTCATCGGGTTTGCAATGCCAAGCCCGGGCTCCGGCAACGAAGATGCGGGGCCATCATTGAAGTGGCGGCGTGGAGGGACACGCGGGGGCCGTAGAGTGAAGCGAAGCACAAACGCGACACGCGGTTTTCCAGAGCTGGAATCAAGCCCAGCCCGCTTCAATGATGGTCAAGCCAGCTCGCGCTCGTGCGCGCCGCACTGGTCAGGCAAGGCACAAGGGTTCCCACCGCCATCTCCATACCCGGGCCGCACATTGCGGGCCCATGGCGCAAGCTTGTTGAGGATAAATCCCCAAAAGACGCATGGATGCTGGGACCCAATTTGAGAAAACACTCTCCGAAAAGCCGTAGAATCCGCGCCAATCCTCAACAGCGGATTGGACTTTCAAACCTTGGGTCGCGCTTTCGCACTGTGCCCAATCTACCGGCAAGATGTCTCCGTTGTTGAAAAGCCTGCTATTTAAAAAATAGCAGGCTTTTTTTGTATCACGTCTACATGCCTCCTGTTTGACTTACCGATGAAATGAAACGAAAGCCCGATGTTTGCGCTTGTGTCGCATTTCCATCGTTCGCGCCGGTTCAGGCTTTCGTCCCATCCCCCTTCTTACCTATTGCCCTATCGCTTTGAGAGCCGCGCCCGCGCGCACGCGTTCGAGAAAACGGAGACAGAATGAAATTCAACAAACTCACCACCTGGGTACTTATCGCGCTCGTCGCGGGCATCGTCGTCGGCTATATCTGCAACACCGCTTTTCCGGCTGAAACCTCCAAGGAAATTGCGAGCTACTTCACGGCGCTGACGGAGATATTTCTTCACCTGGTGAAGATGATCATTGCCCCGCTGGTGTTCGCCACGCTGGTGGTCGGCATTGCCAGCATGGGCGATGCGAAAAGCGTGGGCCGCGTGGGCGCGAAGGCGCTGGGATGGTTCGTCACGGCTTCGCTGATTTCCCTGCTGCTGGGCCTGCTGTGGGCCAATGTGTTTCGGCCGGGCGACGGCACGCACCTGGCCTTGCCGGATGCGAGCGCGTCCACCCACCTCAAGACGGCTTCGCTGGACTTCAAGCACTTCATCGTCGGCATCTTCCCCAAGAGCATCTTCGAGGCGCTGGCCACCAATTCCGTTTTGCAGATCGTGGTGTTCTCGCTGTTCTTCGGTTTCGCACTGTGCACGGTGAAAAGCAAGACCGGCGACGTGATCAAGTCGTTCTTCGAAGAGCTGGTGCACGTGATGATTCGCGTCACCGACTATGTGATGCTTTTCGCTCCCGTCGGCGTGTTCGCCGCGGTGGCCGCGGCCATCACGGTGCAAGGCCTGGGCGTTCTGACGACCTATGCCAAGTTCATCGCGAGCTTCTATTTCGCGCTGGCCACGCTGTGGCTGGTGCTGATCACGGCCGGCTACATCGTGCTGCGCAAGCGGGTGTTCACGCTGCTGAGCCTGGTGAAGGCCCCCACCCTGATCGCGTTCTTCACCGCGAGCAGCGAGGCGGCCTATCCCAAGACCATGGAACAGCTCGAGAAGTTCGGCGTCAAGGATGAAGTCACGGGCTTCGTTCTGCCCATGGGCTACGCCTTCAACCTCGACGGCTCGATGATCTACCAGGCGTTCGCCATTCTGTTCATCGCCCAGGTGTATGGCATCGAAATGTCGTTCGCCACCCAGCTGTCGATGCTGCTGGTGCTGATGATCAGCAGCAAGGGCATGGCCGGCGTGTCGCGCGCCTCGCTGGTGGTGGTGGCCGCGACGCTGCCGCTGTTCGGCCTGCCAGAGGCCGCCCTGCTGCTCATCATGGGCATTGACGTCTTCCTCGACATGGGTCGTACCGCGACCAACGTCATCGGCAACAGCATCGCCACGGCAGCGGTGGCGAAGTGGGAAGGCAAGCTGGGCGAAACCCAGCCGGATACCGACGTGTTGCTGACCGCCGAAGCCAATCCTGTCGAGGCGCACCCAATGGCCCCGACCGGCGGACAGCCTGCATGACCTTGATGCAGCGATGACATTTGCTGTTTAGGCTTTCGATCCGCGCCATGACCGGGCACACTGTCGTCCGCGACGGTGGCCTGCTTCGGCATCAAGCCCGTCACGCGCATCAAAACCGACCACATCCAAGCCATGTGTGGACCATTGCCGATCAGGGCGCCATGCCCGATTGCAGCGATGGAAACGGTTACAGGAGCAAGCGCGGACAGCCGCGATGAATTGCGAGCGCCAGGCGCGCATTCCCTCGACACAGTGATCTGCTGATGCTGCGGCCTGACGGCCGGGCCGGCAATCCGGAGGGGGTGGCGGGCCGTGCGCAATTTTCTTTCTATTCAAACCGATTCGCCAATGCGACGGAGTATGTTCATGCGGAAATTCAAGATATGGGGCGCCAGCCTGCTGGCCCTTTTGGCAATCACGGGGGTACTGTTCCTCTATTGGCCTCTTTATGAGCGCTCGGTGCCCGGCGCCGAGAACGACAAGCCTGTGGATGTGGTGCTGGTCGGCGGCGGGATCATGAGCATCACGCTGGCCACCTACCTGCAGGAACTGCAGCCCGACCTGAACGTGCAACTGTTCGAACGCCTTGACGGCGTGGCCCTGGAAAGCTCCAACGGCTGGAACAACGCCGGCACCGGCCATTCGGCCTTCGCCGAGCTGAACTACACGCCAGAGCTGCCCGATGGCTCGATCGAGACCAAGCGCGCGGTCGGCATTGCCGAGCAGTTCGAAGTCTCGCGCCAGTTCTGGTCGCACCAGGTCAAGCTGGGCCGCCTGCCCCAGCCGTCCGACTTCATCAACCCGACGCCGCACATGAGCTTCGTCTGGGGTGAAGACCGCATCGAATACCTGCGCAAGCGCCATGAGGCGCTGGTCAAGAACCCCATGTTCTACGGCATGCAGTTCACCACCGACGCCGCGCAGATCAAGCAGTGGGCACCGCTGGTGATGGAAGGGCGCGATCCCAACCAGAAGGTCGCCGCGACCTATATGCCCCTGGGCACCGACGTCAATTTCGGCGTGATCACCAACGAATTGACGCGCGGCCTGCAGCGCAACCCCAACTTCAAGCTGCAGGTGCAGCATGAAGTCACGGCGCTGCGCCAGGGCAGCGACAAGATCTGGAACGTCACCGTCAAGGACCTCAAGAGCGGCCAGGAACGCACGGTCAAGTCGCGCTTCGTGTTCATCGGCGCTGGCGGCGCCGCGCTCAAGCTGCTGCAGATGTCGGGCATTCCCGAAGCCAAGAACTACGCGGGCTTCCCGGTCGGCGGCCAGTTCCTGGCGTTCAAGGCACCGGCCGTGGCCGAGCGCCACAAGGTCAAGGTCTACGGCATGGCCGGAACCGGTTCGCCGCCCATGTCGGTGCCGCACATCGACTCGCGCAAGCTCGACGACAAGCCCGTGGTGCTGTTTGGCCCCTTCGCGCTGTTCAGCACCAAGTTCCTGAAGGAAGGTTCGTGGTTCGACTTGTACTCGTCGGTCAACCACAACAACGTGGCCGGCATGTTGAAGGTCGGCAGCGAAAACCTCGATCTGGTGAAGTATCTGCTGCAGCAGGCCGAACTGAGCGACGCCGATCGCCACGCCGAGCTGGTCAAGTATTACCCCAACGCCAAGCGCGAAGATTGGCAACTCGTCACCGCCGGCCAGCGCGTGCAGATCATCAAGAATGATCCTGAAAAGGGCCCCATCCTGCAGTTCGGCACCGAAATCGTGACCGACCAGGACAAGACCATCGCCGCCCTGCTGGGTGCCTCGCCAGGCGCCTCCACTGCGCCGCCGATCATGCTCAACCTGCTGGCCCAGGCCTTCCCCAAGGAGATGGAAGCAGGCTGGAAGGAAAAACTCAAGACCATCGTTCCGTCGTACGGCCGCAAGATCAACGACAGCGCGGCCCTGACCAACGAAATCCGCGCCATGACAGGCCAGGCACTGAAGCTGCCTTACCTCGAAGTGCCGGTAAATGCCCAGGGCGCCGTGGCAGACAAGGCGCCTGCCGCGCCGGCTGCACCAGCCGTTGCACCGCGCAACGCCAACACGGAAATGCAAGCGCTTTAAACCCGCTCAGCGCCGGGAAAACAGGAGCCGTCGCAATGGCGGCCCCTTTTTCTCCCCCAGCGCAGCCCGACGACGCCCGATGCAATCCATCGGGCGTTTTCAATGGTGCGGCCCTTTCCGCCGCTCAGACGCTGGTGGTCGCGGCGCGCATGGCTTCGATGAAGTCGTCGACCGGGCGCTGAGACATCTCGCCGCGCGGCATCAGTGCGCGCACTTCCACCGGAATTTCAGGCGTCACGGTGCGCACGTGCAACTCCGCCACCTGGCTGGCCTTGGCCGTGAACGAGTCGATGATGGCCGGCCCGAAACCCTGCTCGGCAAAGACCATGGCGATGTGGTGCGTCTGCACCGACATTCCGCCCACGGGCTGCGCCTGCATGCGCGAAAACTGGTCCGCCAGCATGGCGCCCAGCGGGTCGCGTTCATCGATGCGGATGAAAGGCTCGCGCATCAGCTCCTCGAGCGCCACGGTGCTGCGGCGGTCGTCCCCCTTCTTGCCCACGCGCGACACGCAGACCAGCCGGCCCGTGGCGATGTGCGCCTCGTTCAAACCGGCATGCATCACATTGCCATAGACGATGCCGACATCGCCTTCCTGCAGCGCGATCGCGCGCGCGATCTCGTTCGAGTGCAGGGTCCGCACCGACACCGCGATCTTCGGGTGGCGCTGGCGAAACAGGCTCAGCGCATCCGGCAGCGCCCGTATCGCCAGCGAAGGAACAATGAGAATGCGCAAGCCCTTGCTCGAATCGTCTTCGCCCAAGGCCTGGGCCAGGCGCTTGACGCTCTCGAGCTGCGTCATGAGTTTCTGCACTTCCACGTAAAGCGCATGCGCTTCGCGCGTGGGCACGAGCCGGCGCCGCTGGCGCGTGAACAGCTGGTAGCCCAGCTGCAGCTCGGCGAGCTGCAGGCTTTGCGTCGCGGCCGGCTGGGTCACATGCAGCAGCTTGGCCGCAGCGCTCACGGTGCCGGTCAACATCAATGCATTGAACACTTCTATGTGCTTGAGCCGCATGCGGTCATCCTTTCTGGCGGAGGCGGGATATTAGCTGGGCTTATGAACTGCGGCGAGACTGCTATGACACGAACCCTGTGCGTTTCATAGGATTGAGGCATGCAGATTCGCCACCCCAAATCACCGAAGACCGCCTCGCGCAGGCGCTTTCATTCCAGAGCTTCCATGACCTTAGGCGACGGTACATTGCCCGGCCTGGTCGGGGTGCTCGGCGGCATGGGGCCGCTCGCAACGGTGGACTTCATGCAGAAGATGGTCGCGGCCACGCCAGCGACACGGGACCAGGAGCATGTGCCCGCGCTGATCAGCTCCATCCCGCAGATTCCTGACCGCACCCAGGCGTTCCAGGGCCAGGGCGAATCGCCCTTGCCCGCCCTGGTCGCCTGCGCCAGGCGGCTGGAGGCCGCGGGTGCAGGCGTGATCGTGATGCCGTGCAACACGGCCCACCTGTGGTTCGACGCGATCCAGGCCGCGGTGGCGATTCCCCTGCTGCACATCGTTGACGCGACGCTGACGATGGCGGCGGCGGCCAGCGGCGATACACCCCGCGTGGGCCTGCTCGCGACCGAAGCGACCATGGCATCGGGCCTGTACACGGACCGCCCGTACGGCAAGGCCGTGCAGTGGTTTCTGCCCACTGCCAGCGAAATCCGCGAATGGATCACGCCTGGCATCGCGGCGGTCAAGGCCGGCAGGCTCGATGAAGGGCATTGCCTGCTGGTTCAGGCCGCAAATGCGTTGCATGTCCGCGGTGCGGCCGCCGTGGTTCTGGGCTGCACCGAGGTTCCGCTGGTGCTCAATGACGCAAACGCACCCCTTCCCACGATCGATGCGACGGCGGCGTTGGCGCGCAGGGCCGTCGAATGGTCACGGCACGCGCGCAGCGTGTGAAGCGCTGCGTGTGTCTGCGGCCTGGCTTCAGGCGACCTCTGTCGCCCCCACCAGTGCATGCACCGCATTCGCCTTGATCAGCGCATCGATTTCGGCTGGCGAGACATCGAACTCCTTGAGCAACTCCAGCGTGTGCTCGCCATACAAGGGCGCGCCGCGGTCGGTCACGCCATTGCCGCCGGAGAACTTGATCGGCAGGCCCAGCGACTGAATTTCGCCAGCGACAGGGTGCTTGACGTTGATGACCATTTCACGCGCCGCGGTCTGCGGATCGTCGATCACTTGCTGCATGTTCAGCACGGGGCCTGCGGGCACGCCCTGGCGCTCGAAGCGCAGCACCCAGTTGGCGGTGGTGTCAGCGGCCAGCGCCTCGGAGAGGATCGCTATCAGCTGGTCACGGTTGCGCATGCGGTCGGCATTGGTCGTGAAACGCGCATCGGCCAGCAGTTCGGGAAGCTCCACGGCGCGCGTCAGGCCCTGCCATGTGGCCTGGCTCACGGCGCCCACGTTCAGCCAGCCGTCCTTGGTGGGCATGGCCTGGTAAGGCGCGGCCACGGGATGGGCCGAGCCCATGGGGCCTGCGGACTCGCCCGTGGCAAAGGCCATGGCCATCTGCCAGTAGGTGTGGATCATCGAGGCTTCGAACAACGAGGTGTCCAGGTACTGGCCCTGTCCCGTGCGCAGGCGTTCGATGTAGGCGGCCAGAATGCCGCTGGACGCCAGAATGCCCGCAGTCACGTCGCCAATCGGCACGCCCACCTTCACCGGCGGGCGGCCCTCGCCTTCGCCGGTCAGGCTCATGAGGCCCGACATGCCCTGGGCGATCAGGTCATAGCCGGCGCGCTGGGCATAGGGTCCGGTCAGGCCGAAGCCGGTGATCTTGCAGTAGATCAGCGCCGGGTTCAAGGCGCTCAGCGCGGGGAAGTCGAGGCCCAGCTTTTCCATGGTGCCCGGGCGGAAGTTCTCGATCACCACGTCGGAAGACTTGATCATCTTCTTGAGCAGTTCGACACCGGCGGCATTTTTCAGATCGACCACGATGCCGCGCTTGTTGCGGTTGACCATCATGAACGCGGCCGACTCGCCGTTGATTTCAGGCGGAGTCGCGCGGCGCGTGTCGTCGCCGCCCGGCAGCTTCTCGACCTTGATGACATCGGCGCCCATGTCGGCAAGCAGCAGACCCGCGACCGGGCCGGCCATCACGTTGGTCAGCTCGATCACGCGCAACCCGGCCAGAGGCCCTTTTCTTTTCACTATCGACATAACTGACTACTGACCCTTGAAAACCGGTTTTCTCTTCTCCAGAAAGGCCTTGAAGCCCTCCTGGAAGTCCTCTGTATCGAAGCAATCATAGGCCTGGTTGCGCTGCGCTTCATCGAGCGGCTGGCGCGAACCCATGCGCGCAATGAATTGCTTGTGCCAGCGCGCCGACAAGGGCGCGAGCTCGGCGATGTTCTTCACGCTGCGCGCGATCTCGGCCTCGAACTCCTCGCCGGGCACGCTGCGCGCGACCAGGCCCTTCACATAGGCTTGCTCGGCATTGAGCACCCGGCCTTCGAACAGCAGCTCATAGGCGACGCTGGGCGTGGCGATGGCCAGCAAGGCTTCGAGCTCGGGATAGGCGAGCACGCCGCCCAGGCGACCGATGGGGATGCCGAACTTGGCATCATTGCTCGCGATGCGGATGTCGCAGCAGGCGGCCAGCTCCAGGCCGCCGCCTATGCAGGCGCCCTGAATGGCAGCGAGCGTGGGCACGGGACAGGATTTGAGCAGCCGCATGGCGCGGTGGGCCTGCTGGCCGAACGCAATGCCCTTTTCCTTGGACGAGCGCAACTGCTCGAATTCCTCGATGTCCGCGCCGCTGCCAAAGGCCAGTGCGTCCGCGCCGCGCACCACGATGCAGCGCAGCTGCTCGTCGGCGTTCAACACTTCAAGCCTGTCGGCCAGTTCGACCCACATGGCCTGGCTGATCGCATTGCGCTTGGCGGTGTTGTCGATGAGCAGACGGGCCACATGGCCGTCGCGTTCCTCGGTGATTTTTCCCGTCACGTCATTGTTCCCGGTAAATCAGAAGGCGGGAACGATGGAGCCCTGGAACTCGGCCTCGACGAACTTGCGCACGTCTTCGGACTGGTAGGCCTTGATCAATTCCTTGACCCAGGGCTTGTCCTTGTCCTTGGTCTGCACGGCGATCAGGTTGGTATAGGGAGAATCGGTGGATTCGCGCGCAATCGAATCCTTGGTCGGATTGAGCTTGGCGGCGATCGCGTAGCTGGTGTTGATGACCGCGCCGTCGAGGTCGTTGAGCGCATGCACCAATTGAGCGGCGTCGAGTTCACGGATGCGCAGCTTCTTGGGGTTCTCGACGATGTCCAGCGGCGTCGCCTTGATGTCCACGCCGGGCTTGAGCTTGATCAGGCCCTGTTGCTGCAGCAGCAGCAAGGCGCGCCCGCCATTGGTGGGGTCGTTGGGCACGCCGATCTGGGCACCGACCTTGAGTGCGTCCAGGCTCTTGATCTTCTTGGAATACAGCGCGATCGGCAGGATCACGGTATTGCCCACGGCCGACAGCGCATAGTTGCGGTCCTTGACCTGCTGGGTGAAATACGGCGCGTGCTGGTAGGCATTGGCCTGCAGCTCGCCCGATGCCAGCGCGGCGTTCGGCTGGATGAAATCGCTGAATTCGACGATCTTGATGTTCAGGCCGTTCTTCTTGGCCGCGGCCTTCACGGCTTCCAGGATCTGCGCATGCGGGCCAGCGGTGACGCCCACTTTGATTTCCGCGCTCTGGCTGAAGGCCGTTGCCGAGAACAGTGCGCAGGCGGCCAAAGCCACGGTCGATTTGAAGAGATTACGTTTATTCATAGGAAGCGATAGGATCTATCGACAAATCCTATCGTTTACACCTAGGCACGCCAAATACAGAAATCTCATTTCTTTATGCGGCGGCTTGCATCCCCGCTCTCATTTCTGCATGCTGTGCGCAACACCCAAGGAGTACGCACATGCCACGCAGCGAATCGTTCAAGTCGGAAGAAGAAGCCCATGCCCATGCGCAGCAGGCAGGCCTGAGCAGCTACCAAGTGGTTGCAGAACCCGGGCCGCTATCAGAGAGCATGCCGCTGGGCGGCCAGGACGGCATTCCCGCGATGCGTTTCTTCATCGAGTACCTGGACCCGGAGCGTCCAGGGGAGTGAACCGCGGTGGCGTGAATCGGCGCAGCGCTCCTACAAATGCCAAGGCCGTCTTGCCCCACGCTGGGAACACCAACGCAAAGGACCGGGACATGAACAAGCCGCCAGCATCGCTGCCAGAAGACGAGGATATGGACCCCGTGGGCAAGCCCTACCCCGAACAGGAACCGCTCACGCCCGACGACACCAAGCCTGCCGACGGCGACGATCCGCCAGACCCGACGTTCTCGCCGCACCGCGAGCCGGATATCGCGCCCGACTGAAAACCCGACGCGGCACGCGTCGGCGATGGCAATAAAAGGAGCGCAGCAGGCGAGGATGCGCCATGTGGCGGGCACAACATGCAGAGAATAGACAAATACCATCTTGATATTTGTTTTCCAGATACTTCTCGATGTCCCCGGCCCACCAAGGAAACCGCCCCATGACGAACGACAACCATTACTTGCTGCAAGCCGTCGCGCTGGCGCGCGCCAACATCGCCCAGGGCGGACGCCCTTTCGGCGCGGTCGTGGTGCGCGATGGCGCGGTGATCGCCACCGGCGTCAACGAAATCCAGGCCACCAACGACCCTACCGCCCATGCCGAGATGACGGCGCTGCGCGCCGCCAGCCGCCGGCTCGGCTCGCCCGACCTGAGCAGCTGCGCCGTCTATGCCAGCGGACATCCCTGCCCCATGTGCATGGCCGCGATGCGCATGTCCGGCGTGCGCAAGGTCGCCTATGCCTACTCCAACGAAGACGGCGCGCCGTTCGGGCTGTCGACCGCGGCCGTCTACGAGGACCTCGCCAAGCCCTTCGACCAGCAGTCCATGGCGATATGCCACCAGCCCGTGCGCACATCGGGCGAACCCAACCTGTACGCCGAATGGGCACAGGCACGCAACACGCAGGCGTAAGCCGGTGCAGGCCTCTGCCTTGCTGCCTGCGGCAGGGACCGGGGAATGGACCTGCAGGGCCTGGCGCCGCTCACCAACCCGGTCGGCGCGCCGGTTGGGCCGCGCTGGGCTGGCGCTTCTGGGCCTGGGTCAGGGTCTCGACCAGGTAGTCGCGCGAGGCCTGGCGCGCGAAGTCCACGGGAGTCCAGCCGCGCTGGTTCTTCGCGCGCGGATCGGCACCATACTTGAGCAGCTGGGCGACGACATCTTCCGAGCTGTATTGCGCGGCCATCATCAGCGGCGTCGTGCCGTTGGGCGATGGCGCGTCGACCTTGGCGCCCTTGCGCACCAGCAGTTGCACGAGCGCCAGGCTGTCGGGCAGCGCGGCCGAGGCCGCGTAGTGCAAGGCGGTCCAGCCATCTTTGTCGACCGCGGCGCCGCGCTCGAGCAGCTTGCGCGCGAGCGCCAGATGGCCCTTGATGGCGGTCATCATCAGCGCGCTTTCGCCCTGGGCGCTGACTTCATCGAGGCGTATGCCGGGCGACTGCAGCAGCACTTCGAACACGCGCAGCGAATCGCGGTGCAGCGCCGCCACCATGCCGGGGCGGCCGCGCGAATCCTTGGTGTTTGGGTCGGCGCCATGAAAAATCAGGTCGACCATGGTCTTGGGGTTGTCCTGGATCAACGCGCGCTCGAAGTCCAGCGCGGCGTCGGCCCGGGCCAGGCCCGCAAGGCCCAGGGCGCTGGCGGCGCCCACGGTTTGCAGCCAGATGCGGCGGGTGTGCAGTCGGGTCATGAAACCACTCCCTTGAACAAGGCGTCGAAGTTGGCGCTGGTCAGCGCCGCGATCTCTTCGACCGGCATGCCGCGCACGGCCGCGATCTGCTTGGCAACGTAAGGCACATAGGCCGGGCTGTTGGTCTTGCCGCGGTAAGGCATGGGGGCGAGATAGGGGCTGTCGGTCTCGATCAGCATGCGGTCCAGCGGCACGAAGGCCGCGACGTCGCGCAGATGCTGCGCGTTCTTGAACGTCACGATGCCCGAAAACGAGATGTAGTACCCGAGGTCCAGCGCCGCGCGCGCGACTTCGGCGGTTTCGGTGAAGCAGTGCAACACGCCGCCGGCCTGGTCGGCCGAGCCGTCTTCGCCTTCCTCGCGCAGAATGCCCAGCGTGTCGTCGGACGCGCTGCGCGTGTGGATCACCAGCGGCTTGTGACAGGCGCGCGCCGCGCGAATGTGCACGCGAAATCGTTCGCGCTGCCATTCGAGGTCGGCAATCGTGCGCCCGCCCTTGCGGTCTTCCATGCCATAGTAGTCGAGGCCGGTTTCACCGATAGCCACCACGCGCGGCAGCGCGGCGCGGTCCAGCAGGTCCTGCACACCGGGCTCGGTCATGTCTTCGGTGTCGGGGTGCACGCCCACGGTGCACCAGAAGTTGTCGTAGCCCGTGGCAAGCGCATGAACGTCGGGAAACTCTTCCATGGTCGTGCAGATGCACAGCGCGCGGTCGACCTGGGCCTGGGCCATCGCGGCACGGATTTCCGGCAGATTCTGCGCGAGCGCGGGGTAGTTCAGATGGCAGTGGGAATCGGTAAACATCAAAAAACTCTCAAAACAAAAATGCCGATCCACGACTGCGGCGCATTCGCGCTGCCCGCGGATCGGCATGCAGCCGCAACAATACGCTGCTACACCGTTTGCGTGGCCTTGTCCCAGGACAGCGCGTTACCGAGAATCTGCTCGATCTTGGCTTTGAGCTGGTTCGACTTCTCGTCCTGGGGAAACTGTATGCCTATGCCTTGGGTACGGTTGCCCGCGGCACGCGCGGGCGTGACCCAGGCGACCTTGCCGGCGATCGGGTAGCGCTGCGTGTCTTCGGGCAGCGTGAGCAGCACGTAGACATCGTCGCCCAACCGGTACTCGCGCGGCGTGGGCACGAAAATGCCCCCGCTGGCGAACATGGGGATATAGGCGGCGTACAGGGCGGCCTTTTCCTTGATGGCCAACTGCATGACGCTGGGACGCGGCGTGGTGGGGATCTGGCTCATGGGAATTATTGGAATTGGCTTGCTCGGGGCCGCAGAATGCGGGCCCTCATGGCCTGGAGTTTAGGACGCTTCGGCCCCGCGCGACAAGCGCTTCGAGCATCAGGCCCGCATTGAAGGGGTGTTCGGCGGTGCGCAGCGCGGCCGTCAGCTCCTTGCTCCAGGCCGCGAGCAGCGCCAGGGATGCGGGCACGGGCAGGTCATTGGGCGCGAAATAGCGCGGCGCGGCGCCGCTGGCGCGCGCCAGTTGGTCGTGGCAGATCTTCTGCAGCACGCCTATCACCTGCGCCGGCGCAAGATCGGCGAACGCCGACACATCGCCCTGCGACAGCGCCCGCGGAAGATGGGTCCAGGCCTGGGCCGGCTTGCCGCTGCGCGCCAGCGCCAGCGCGTCTTCGGGGCGCCCGCCCGAGGCCTTGAGAAACGCCTGCGCGGCCGCGGGCTCCAGGCCCTGGGCTTGCAGCCAGTCCAGCATTTCAGCGTCCTGGGGCCAGCCCATGGTGTGGATCAGGCAGCGGCTGCGAATGGTAGGCAGCAGTTGGTGGGCGGATTCGCTGGCCAGCACGAAGCGCACGTCGCCGGGCGGCTCTTCAAGCGTCTTGAGCAAGGCATTGGCCGTGATCGCATTCATCTGCTCGGCTGGATAGACCAGCACCGCCTTGCCGCGCCCGCGCGCGCTGGTGCGCTGCGTGAACTCGACGGCGTCGCGCATCGCGTCGACACGGATTTCGCGGCTGGCCTTGCGCTTCTTGTCGTCGATATCGGCCTGGGCCTTTTCCGACAGCGGCCAGCCCAGCGCCAGCATATGGGTCTCGGGCATCAGCACGCACAGGTCAGCATGGGCACGCACGTCGATCGCATGGCAGCTGCGGCATTGGCCGCAAGCCTGGCCGTCGACGACCGCCTCGCAAAGCCAGGCGCGGACCATTTCCAGTCCCAGGGCGTATTGACCCAGGCCCGAAGGCCCCTGCAGCAGCCAGGCATGGCCGCGCTGGGCCAGCAGCGCCTGGCGCTGGGCCGCGATCCAGGGCGCGACCACGGCGCGCTCGGCGGCGCTCATGCGCTGTCCTGGTCGGCGGGCGCGGCCGGCAGCCAGCCACGGCCCGCGAACGCGGCCTGCAGTTGGCCCCAGACCAGCGCGCGCTCGTGGTTGGCATCGATGCGCGCAAAGCGCTGCGGCGCGGCCGCGGCGCGGTCGGCATAGCCTTGGGCGACACGGCGGAAGAACTCGAGCGGCTGGGCTTCGAAGCGGTCGGGAACGCGCGCATGCGCGAGGCGTTCGGCCGCGACTTCGGGCGGCAGATCGAACCAGACCGTGAGATCGGGCTCGCGCAGTTGCAGCGGATCGGGCGCGACGCCGGTCTGCACCAGGCGCTCGAGCTGGGCCAGCGGCGCCAGATCGAAGCCCCGGCCCGCGCCCTGATACGCGAAGGTGGCGTCGGTGAAGCGGTCGCAGAGCACGACATCGCCGCGCGCCAGCGCGGGCTCTATCACCTGCACCAAATGATCGCGCCGGCCCGCAAACGCCAGCAGCGCTTCGGTCAGCGGGTCCATGGCGTCATTGAGCAGCAGCACGCGCAGCTTCTCGGCCAGCGGCGTGCCGCCGGGCTCGCGCGTGAGCACCACGCGCCGGCCCTGGGCAGTGAATGCCGCGGCCAGGCCGCTGATGTGCGAGGACTTGCCCGCGCCATCGATGCCTTCAAATGAAATAAACAGGCCGGTACGGCTCATCGTCAAAAATCCTCAATGCGGCGGTCGCTGGGTCAGCGTCCGCGCTGGTAACGGTTCACAGCCCTATTGTGCTCGTCGAGCGAAGCACTGAAGTGGCTGCTGCCATCGCCCTTTGCAACAAAATACAGCGCCGGCGTGGTCGCGGGCTGCACGGCGGCCATCATCGACGCCTTGCCGGGCATGGCAATGGGCGTGGGCGGCAGGCCGTTGCGGGTGTAGGTGTTCCAGGGTGTATCGGCGCGCAGGTGGCTGCGGCGCAGATTGCCGTCGAAGGCTTCGCCCAGGCCATAGATCACCGTCGGGTCGGTCTGCAGCGGCATGCCTATGCGCAAACGGTTGATAAACACGCCCGAAATCTGCGCACGGTCGCTCGCGCGCCCGGTTTCCTTCTCGATGATGCTGGCCAGCACCAGTGCGTCGTCGGGCGAGCGCAGAGGCAGGTCGGCGGAGCGCATTTCCCAAACCTGCGCCATGCGCCGGTCCATCGCGTGCACCGCGCGGCGCAGCACGGCCAGGTCGCTGCTGCCCTTGGCATAGGTATAGGTGTCGGGAAAGAACCGGCCTTCGGGCGCGACGCCGGGTTTGTCCAGCGCAGCCATCAGCGCTTCGTCGCTCAAAGCCGCGCTGTCCTGGCGCAGGAATTCCTCGCGCGCCAGCGCGGCGCGCACCTGGCGCCAGTTCCAGCCTTCGACCAATGTCAGCGCACGCAGCGACTCTTCGCCGCGCGCGAGCTTCTGCAGCAGCTGGTAGGGCGTCGTGCCTGCGGGAATCTCATAGTTGCCGGCCTTGATCAGCCGGTCCTTGCCCGACAGGCGAAACCAGGCGTAAAGCAGCCGCGCATCGGTCTGCACGCCCGCCTGGACCACATTGCGTGCGACACCGCGTGGTGTCGTGCCCGGCTCGATCTCGAGCTCGAGCGACGGCGCGCTCTGCGCCAGCGGCTGCAGCAGCCACCAGGCAGCCGCGCCCCCGGCGACCAGCGCCATCAACAGCAGAAAAAGCAGTCCTTGAAAGAATCTACGCACAACCTTTACCGTCCCATGAAAGTGACCGGGCATCATAATTCACCCATGACCCAGTCCTTTCATGGCATTGCCCCCATTTCCCACCTCGGCGTGATTCGCGTGCAGGGCGAAGACGCCGCCAGCTTTCTGCACAACCAGCTCACGCAAGACTTCGCGCTGCTCGACCTGCAGCATGCACGCCTGGCCGCGTTCCTCTCGGCCAAGGGCAGAATGCAGGCCAGCTTCATCGGATTCAAGCGCAGCGCCACCGAAATCCTGCTCATCTGCAGCCAGGATCTGCTGGCCACCACGCTCAAGCGCCTGTCGATGTTCGTGATGCGCGCCAAGGCCAAGCTCAGCGACGCGACGGCCGAATTCACGCTGTACGGCCTAATAGGCGACGCCGTGGCCGCGACGTCGGGCCAGGCCCAGGCCGCGCCCTGGGACAAGCAGGACCTGGGCGAAGCCCAGCTAGTGCACCTCTACCCCGCGGCCGGCCAGCCGCGCGCGCTGTGGATCGCGCCCGTGGGCACGGCCCTGCCCCAGGCAGCCGCGCTGCCCGCCGACATCTGGCTGTGGAGCGAAGTGCAAAGCGGTGTGGCCACGCTCACGGCGCCGCTGTTCGAGCTGTTCGTGCCGCAGATGCTCAACTACGAATCGCTGGGCGGCGTGAACTTCAAGAAGGGCTGCTACCCGGGCCAGGAAATCGTCGCGCGCAGCCAGTTTCGCGGCACGCTCAAGCGCCGCGCCTATATCGTGCAGGCCGATGCAGCGCTCGAAGCGGGCATGGAAGTGTTCGCGGCCAGCGACGCCGAGCAGCCCACGGGCACCGTGGTGCAGGCCGCGCCCGCGCCTGAAGGCGGCTGGCTCGCACTGGTATCGATTCAGATCGCATCGGCCGGCGAAGCCCTGCACGCCGGCAGCGCCAGCGGACCGGCGCTGGCGATCCAGCCCCTGCCCTACGCGCTGCTCGACGATATCTGAGGCCGCAAGCCCCTGACGCTCAGCGCGCGCCCGCCGCGCGCAGAATGCTTTCGGTCTCGGTGTGTCCGCGCTGCACCGCATGCTGCAGCGGCGTGACGCCTTCGGCGTCCGCGAGCTGCACGTTCGCCCCGGCGTCGATCAAGGCCTGAACAATCTGCTGGTGGCGCGGCCCGCCGTCGCTCAGGATGATGGCTTCGAGCAGCGCCGTCCAGCCCAGCCGGTTCACATGGTCCACGGCCACACCGGCGTTGATCAGCCGGCGCACGGTTTCGACATGGCCGCGCTCGCTCGCCGGAATCAGCGCCGTGCCGCCATAGCGGTTGGTGCTGCGCAGATCGGCGCCCTGGGCCAGCGTCATCGTCAGAATCTCGAGATGGCCGCGCGCGCCCGCATACAGATAAGGGCTGTCCTGAATCTGGTCCTTGGCATTCACATCGGCACCCGCGCCGATCAGCGCCCGCGCCGCCTGGATATGGTTGCCGTGGGTGGCGACCAGCAAAGGCGTGCGGCCCTGGGCATCGCGCGCATCGATGGCCGCGCCCTGGGCCAGCAACTGCCAGATGGCGGGCGCGTCATCGCGCCCCGCCGCCTGGTGCAGCGGCGTGGAAACCGCGGCCGCCGTTGCCGCGGCGTTCGGCTGGGCCTGGACCTGAGGCAGACCCAGCACCAGGGCGGCGCTCAAAGCCAATGAATTGCGCATGGAATGGCCCAGGTAAGGTGAAGGAGTACGGGCTTCAGAAACCGCGCACCATGGTGATGTGCTCTATGCCCGCTTCGTCGTAGGGCTCGCCCTGCACGCTGAAGCCCGCGCGCAGGTAGAAGCCTTCGGCGCTGCGCTGCGCGTGCAATTGCACTTCGCGGTCGCCACGCGCCTGCGAGGCCGCGACCAGCGCGTCCAGCACCTGGCGGCCCAGGCGGCTGCCGCGCAGATCGCGGTCCACGGCCAGACGGCCTATGCGGCCCACGCCCGGCGACTCGGTGATCAGCCGGCCCGTGGCCACGGCCTGCTCC
Source organism: Acidovorax sp. CCYZU-2555 (assembly GCF_018413525.1). Lineage (GTDB taxonomy): Bacteria > Pseudomonadota > Gammaproteobacteria > Burkholderiales > Burkholderiaceae_C > Comamonas. Next base: position 30,904 of record NZ_JAHCDD010000016.1, on the reverse strand, counting down.
AGGCGGTTGTAGACGACCACATGGCGTGCGGCTTCGTCGCGGCCGTCGACTTCGAGCGCGACATCGATCTGCTGCTCGCGCACGAACACGTCGGTGCGCAGGCGCAGCGCTTCGCGGCCCAGCAGATTCCAGTCGCCCGAACGCAGTTCGGTGAACGCGCGGCCGGCTTCGAAATCGTCGATCAGCGAGCGCAGCGCAGCGGGCACGGGCTGGGACTTCTGCGTCGCCGGGTCGGCGAACACATAGACCAGCTCGACGCTGGAAAGCAGCGCCGCGCCGCTGAAGATGCCGATCTCGAAGCGCAGCGACGAATTGCCGATGGCGGCGCAGCGCACGCCCACGTCGAGCACATCGCCGTAGCGCGCCGACGCGTGGTATTCGACCGTGGCTTTCTTGACATAGAGTTCGCCGCCCAGCTTGGCAAAGCCGCTCTCGTAGGGCAAGGCCAATGCACGCCAGTACTCGCTGATGGCCGTGTCGGCATACATCATGTAATGGGCATTGAAGACGATTTTTTGCGCATCCACTTCAGCCCAGCGCACGCGCAGGCGGTGAAAACAGCGAAACGATTCTCGGTGCAACATAGCTCAGTTCTCCAGTCCAAATGCCAAACGCAGCGCGCGCGCGCAGTCTGCATGGGCCTGGCGCGCTTGGGCAATCGCGCGGCCCATCTTGATGAATTCGTGGGTCACGCCGCGGTAGATTTCGAGGTCCACGGCCACGCCCGACGCGCGCAGCTTGTCGGCATAGGCCACGCCTTCATCGACCAGCGGATCGCATTCGGCCAGGCACACGAAGGCCGGCGCCACGCCTTCGAGGTCGTGGGCATTGAGCGGCGCGAAGCGCCAGTCGTCGCGGTCCGCGGGGCTGCGCACATAGTTGCCGAAGAACCAGGTGATGCTGGCCTCCTCGAGCACCATGCCGTGCGCGAAGCGGCGGTGGGAATCGGTGTCCTGGTGGGCGGTCGTGCCCGGGTAGATCAGCAACTGCAAGGCCAGCGTGAGGCCTGCATCGCGCGCCAAAATGGCGTTCACCGCGGCCAGCGTGCCGCCCGCGCTGTCGCCGCCGACAGCCAGGCGCGCGGGATCGGCGCCCAGCGCCTGGGCGTTATGCGCCAGCCATTGCAAGGCATCCCAGGCATCGTTGCTGGCCGTGGGAAAGCGGTGCTCGGGCGCGAGCCGGTAGTCCAGCGACACCACCATGCAGCCCGCCAGGCGCGCGAGTTCGCGGCACAGCACATCGTGGGTTTCCACGCTGCCTATGGTGAAGCCACCGCCGTGCAGATACAGCAGCACGGGCAAGGGGCCGGCCTCGGCCGCTGCGGGCGCATACAGTCGCGCGAGCATGCCATGGCCGTCGCGCGTGGGCACCTGCAGGTCTTCGACGCGCGCCAGCGCGGGCTTGGCGATTTCGAGCACGCCCGAGCCCGCGGCATAGGCGGCGCGTGCGGCTTGCGGCGACAGGCTGTGCAACGGCGGGCGCCCGGCCCGCTCCATGCGGCGAATCACATCGCGCATCTGCGCGGTCAACAAATTTTGGGGAGCATTCACGGTAAGCAGGGCACAGTGCTGCAGGCCTCCAGGCGGTACCCACCGAAGGCAAGCACAGCAGATTGTACAAACAAGGGATAAGCCGACACCGGCAGCCGCCATCATGCCGCAAGCCGCGCCCCATTCGCGTCTCGATGGGCACAGCGCTGCACGCCGGTCGCTGTACAGGCGCGCGCGCCACCGTCAATCGCAGTGCTGCTGGAAGTTCACCGCCACCGGACTGGAAGCGTCATAGCCCAGCACCACGGCCACGCCCTCATAGCGGCACAGGCCCTGCACGGCAGGCTTGGCGGGCGCCACACCCATGGTTGACCAACGCACGGGAGGCTGCGGCGTTTCTTGCCACGTGACCTGCGACTCGTGCGGATACTGCCGCCAGCGCTGCGCCGGCTGCATGGCCGGATTGGCGGGCGCGACATCCTTCTCCATAGGGTACTGCGGCCAGCGTTCATAACCCGAATAGTTCGCATCGGGCGTTCGCTGCGCCTTGGGCGCACGCCAGAAGTTGCGCCGCACTCCGGCCCAGTCCCGGCCCGAATAGAAACCCGAAGACACACGACCTCGATACCGGGCACCGGCGCCCGCTGCCGTATGCGGTTTGCCCATGGTGGCAAAGGCATGCTGCTGCTGCGCCACGACAATTCTGAAGCCCGAACTGTGATGCAAGGCCGCGCGCCCGCTGCAATCGGCGCCCAGTTCCAATGGTCGGTGCAGTTTGGGCGGCGTTATGTCGCTCAAGGAAATCTGCTCGGCATCGATCGCCAGCCGAAACGCGATTTCCTTGGCCATCATTTGCTTGAGCAGCAAAGGGTCGGCGGGCGCCAGGGCGCAGGCCAGGCAGCATGCCGGCACCGTCACGGCAGCGCTTCCCAGCACGGCGATCACCAGCGGTTTTCTTGAAGTTTGCACGCGATTCTCCTTGCAGACAACGTTGCCCGGCCCTCAGCGACAGCGGCGGCTGAAATGCACGGCCACGGGGCTGGTGTAATCGAACCCCATCACCACCGCGACACCTTCATAGATGCATTGCCGCGCGGCGGGCCGCAGTGCCGCGCTGCCGGGCGGCATGCGCTCGATGGCCGCGGGGGACTCGGTGAGCGACGGCCGCTCCGGTATGGGCATGGGCCCCGGGCCCGGACGCAGAGTCTCTTCCCAGCGAAAGCCCGCGCTATGGTGAAAGGCGCCCAGTCCACTGCAATCCGCGCCCAGCGCAAACGGCATGTGCAACTGCGGCGGCGAGATGGCGCTGGCCGGAATACGCATGGGAGCGATGCCCAGGCGGTGGGCGATCTCCTTGCGCATCATTTGCGTGATGCGCTGCGGATCGGCAGGAACGAGCGAACAGGCCAAACTGACGGCCGAAGCCGTGAAGGCGGTGATGCCGACCATGGCGGTGGCTAGACGACGCAAATGCATGGGCATGGGTTCTCCTTTGCCATCAAGAAGAAGAAGTGGCCGCTTGCAGCGCGGCCACGGGCGCAGGCCTGGCCGTGCTCAACGGCAGCGGCGCTCGAAGTTCACGGACACCGGGCTGGAATAGCCATAGCCCAGCACGACCACCACGCCTTCATAGACGCATTGGCGGCCCTGACCGGGCCATGGCCTGGGTCCGCCGCCCGGCGGCCAGCCCGGCCGGGGGCCGCCGTCGGGCCCGGTGCCGGGCCAGGGATCAGGGCCAGGGCCAGGGCCAGGGCCAGGCCCAGGCCCAGGCCCAGGCCTGGGTCCAGGACCGGAACCAGGGCCCTGGCGTCCTGGTTGCCAGATCCGGAAACCCGCTGTGTGGTGATAGGCGCCTAGCCCGCTGCAATCGGCGCCCAGACCCAGCGGAGTGATCAACCGGGGCTCTGTGATCGCATCGAATGGAATCTGCTGGGGCCGCATTCCCAGCCGATAGGCGACTTCATTGGTCATCATCTGCTTGATCCTGACCGGATTCGCTGGCGCGAGCGTGCACGCCATGCTGGACACCGACGCCAATGCGGCGACCGCCCCCACCAGCGCCGTTGCGAGATGGCTGATCTTGGGTTGCATAACTGTTCTCCTTGCAGACAAAACACGTCCCTTCCCGTGACGCAACGCGTGCTGGCAGCAGCAGCGACGTCATTTGCAGTATGGGAAGGGCCGAGGCTCGCGCCAAAAGAACAACTGTTGGCAGTGCTGGCATCGCTTGGCCCGCACAGGCAATTTCGCAGCCGCTTTTGCAGCCGCCGCCCCTCTGGCATGGCTTGCCATTGCAGGATCAAGACGCAGGGAATGCAAAAACGCCGCGCTGACCACCTTTTGCAACAGTGGCTGGCCGCGACGCGCCTGGCTCAGACCATTGCCGGCCCGGCACCCGGGCCCAGAAGCGGGCCAGGTGCAGGCGCGTCAGCGGGTTCGGCCGGCGCGGCCGGCCCCGCGTCCGACGGCGGCGGCACTTCGGCGCTGCGCGAGAGCGCGGCCTGCAACTGCCGCGCCATGTCATGCAACAGCGCGAACTCGTTGGGCGCGAGGCTGCGCGGCACGGTGTCCATGATGCAGAAGCTGCCCAACACCATGCCGTGGCGGTCATGCAGCGGCACGCCGGCATAAAAGCGCAGCCGCGCCGACTGCAGCAGCGGGTTGTCGGCAAAGCGCGGATCGCGCGCGATGTCTTCCACCTGCAACTCATTGTCGTCATGCACCACATAGGAGCAGACCGACAGCGCGCGCTCCAGGCCGCCGCTGTGCGTGCTGTCGCGTGTCGAGGTCAGCAGCGTGCCCGGCGTATGCACCCAGTCGGAGTCCACCAGCGAGACCTGGGCAAAAGGCACATGGAACGCATTGGCCGCGTGCACCACCATGTCATGAATGGTTTCCGTATGGCTGGTATCGAGCCAGCCGCTGGCATTGAGCGCCGCCACCCGCGCCGCATCGCCCTCGCCCACCGGCGCGGCGCGCGGCCCGGCATCGGATGAAGCGGCGAGCAAGGCATCGGCACGCAGCCGCAATTCGCGCACGCTGGTGGTGATCGCCTGCACGCCCAGCTGGGCCGCGGCGCTTTCGACGAGCAGCGCGGGCGGTGCATTCCACAAGGCCAGCACGATGCGCAGCCCGGGCCAGCGCCGGTGCAGCCGGCGGCAGATCTGCCGCACCTGGGCCTCGGGCTGTGGCGTGAAGACCGACAGGCACAGCAAATCGACTTCGCCCCAGCTCGCATCGTCGGGCGCCTGCATGCGCGCGCTCAGCGCATGCGCCGAATGGCTAGCGGCATGGCCGCTGAGGGTCAAAGCATGCGCCATCGCGGACGCCGCGAGCGCATCGACTTCCCAGCGCGCGCCCACGCAGTGCACGCGCGGGCGCGGCGCGGCATCGGCATCGGCCGGCGCGCGCGCGGGATACTGCTCCGCCAGCTCGGCCAGCAGCAGCTCCATGCCCTGGGCCAGACGCAGCCGGTGCTCGGCCGTGGCAGCTCCCGTGTGGTGGCTGGTGGCCACGCGCAGCGCGGGCATCACCACATCGTCATACAGCCGGGTCACGCCATCGCTGACCTGCGCCGGCGTAGGCTTGGGTGGCAGCAGCGCATCGACGGTGTCGGTGCACAGCTCGATGGCCTCCTCGACATCGCCACCCAGCAAACGCTGATAGAGACGCCGCGGCGCATCCAGCACGGGCGCGTTGCCCAGCAGCACTTCCATGAATTTCAGCGCCGGCAGGTAGCGCCCCAGAACCAGCAGACACACCGTCAGCGGCGTCGACAGGATCAGGCCCACGGGCCCCCACAGCGCGGTCCAGAACGTGGCCGCGAGAATGATCGACAGCGTCGACAGTCCGGTGCTCGTGCCGTAGAGCCAGGGCTCGACCACGTTGTTGCTGATCAACTCGAGCAGCAGGATCAGGCACAGCGTCCAGAGGAACATGTTCCATCCGGGATCGACCGCAAACGCCAGCGCCAATGGGAAAACCGCCGACACCATGGGCCCGACGTAAGGCACGAAGCGCATGATCGCCGCGACCACGCCCCACAGAATCGCGCCGGGCACGCCGATGAACCACAGCCCCGCGGCCATCGGCAGCCCATAGCTGGCATTGACGATGAACTGCATGCGCAGATAGCGGCCTATGCGCTCGGACGCTTCATCCAGCGCATTGGTCGCCAGATGCAGGTTGCCGCCCATCAGCCGCACCAGGCGGTCGCGCAGATCATCGCGATCGAGCAGGATAAGCACCACGAACAGCAGCACGATGCCGGCCATCAGCACCGGTTCGCTGACCCTGTCGAGCCAGGCCGTGAACTGCGCCATGGGCTTGAGCTCCACCGGCTGGATCTCGACCTTCTGCACGCGCGGCGCCGGGGTGCGGCTGCTGGGGCTGGTGATTTCCTTCTCGACCGTATCGTAGGTCTTGCGCGCGCCATCCCATACGCTGGGACCGCTGATGTACTTGCGCAGATCGCGCAGCTTGGTGCGGATGGTGTTCTGGTAGGTCGGCAAATCTGCGCTCAACTGGCTGACCTGATTGCCCAGATAGGCCCCCATGCCGCCGAGCGTGCACAGCGTGACGGCCACCACCAGCAGCGTGGCCGCCATGCGCGACAGCCCCCAGCGCTTGAGCCGGCTCACGGCGGGATCGAGCAGAAAACCCAGCAGCAGCGCCAATGCGAGCGGCACCAGCAGGTCGCGGCCGAAAAACAGGCCTGCAATGACCAGCGCCGCAATCAACAAGCCGATGAGCACGCGCAAGGCCGGCAGCATCGATGCGAGCTGGGCCAGAACCGGCGATTCGACGGGTGCCATCTCCGGCGCATCGGCGCGGGCACGCGCAGCTTTCGTGGGCGCAGCCGATGCAGTGGTGGGCCGTGGCACCGATGGAGCAGCCGATGCAGGGTCAGTGAAAGTCTCGGGCATGGCTTGGACGGTGGGTGAGAGAGGGAAGCAGCAAGCGTCCATTGCATCCCAAACCACTGCGCACGCCTGTCAGCCGGGACCTCGAAACGCCCTCAGCAGCGGATGGATGAGTGCAGCGTGCGGCACAGATCAGTGCTGCGCCGCGGTCACAGGCCAGTACACATGGACACACACGCCCCGCCCGCTGATTCCCGCGCCGCGCTCCAGACGTGCACCGGCGCGCGCGGCGCGGTGGGCCATGCCCTGCAGACCTTTGCCTGCCGACGCCTTGCCCGCCGCCGGGGGAATGCCCACGCCATCGTCGCGCACGCGCAGATGCCATTCTTCCGCGTGCTGCTCCAGCGTGACTTCGAGCTGCGTGGCCTGCGCATGCTGCAGCATATTGCTCAAGGCCTCCTGCACGATGGCGGCAATGTGCTGCGCGGGCTCGCCCGTGAACAATCCCGGCGCGTGGCTGTCGGGAACATCCCACTGGCAGTGAATGCCGCGGCGCTCCAGCACCGGCTGCAGGCGGTGGCGCAAAATGGCCAACCGGTCGGTGAGCATGCTCTGGTCACCGTCCATGCTGTCTACCAGCAGCCGCAGATCGAGCAGGCAATGCTCGAGCACTGCATGCAGCTGGACTTGGCGTGTGTCGCGGGTGTCCAGCAGCATGGACGCGTTGACCAGTTGCGAGCCCACGGCATCGTGCAGCGCACGTGCAATGCGCTGGCGTTCCTGCTGGATCTCGCGCGAGGGCCGCGGGTTGCGCCGGCGGCGCCAGACCCAGGCACGCCGGGCCTGCAAGCCCAGCCAGGCGCCGACCAGCAGCCAGCTCGCCAGGGCCAGGCCCAGCAGAACCTGAAACCAGGGATCAGAGTTTGGCTGGAATCGGCCAGCGCCCATCAGCCAGCACAGCAGGCCAAAGGGAAGACACCACAAAAGCAGTGCCACCAGCGCCAGCAGCGCGGCCAGGTCGGCACGGCGCAGGGGTCGATGGCCGAACATGTTTTGCCCGCAATTGCCGTGGCCTCAGCACATGCACATCAGAACATCCCCCGCAGCGATGCAAAGCGCACGGCCTGCGCACGTGTACGCACCTGGAGCTTGCGGTAGATGTTCTTGATATGGGTGTTGACGGTCATGCTGCTGATGGTCAGCCGCACGCCGATTTCCACGCTGGTGTAGCCCCCGGCGACCATGCGCAGCACTTCGCGCTCGCGCGCCGAAAGGCGTTCGGCCTCGTCGGGCTGGCGCCGGCGCTCTTCCTCGACGGCAGTCTTGTCTGCCGTTTTGTCAAAACGCTGCAGCAGACGGCGTGCGAGGTTGGGCGTGATCGACGCCCCGCCGTTGGCGACCTGCAGCACGGCCATCGGGTAGTTGCCGAACCAGGAATTCTTGACCAGGTAGCCAGTGGCGCCGAGCTCGAACGCGCGCAGCACGAGATCGTCACTTTCCATGATTGACACCACCACGGCTTCGGCCGAAGGATGGTGGGTCTTCATGAAGTCGATCAACTCAAGCCCTTCGCCATCGCCCAGGTGCATGTCGACCAGCATCACATCGAAGGAATGCTGGCGTATCGCCTTGCGCCCTTCCTTGATGCTGCTGGCTTGTGCGACCAGCAAGGTGCGTTCATCGGCCATCAGCTCCTGCGCGATCACCATGCGGATGTGCGCATCGTCATCGATCAGCAGCACGCGCACCGGCTTGTCCAGCTGCCCAACGAGGAAATCCGGCCAGACCCGGGCACTCGGACGCGCCGGTGCGGCGGAAAAAGCATGCAACTGCAGGGGCTCGGCAGTTGAGGCACCAAGTGAGCTTGCAGCTGGCGGCGCCAGGGAAACGTCAACGGGCATCATAAGAACTCCTTCGACAGAGACAAGCGATTGCTGCTGACAGCGGAGGCCTAGCCGCCGCGTTCATTCATCCGTCCAAAAGATAATGAAACAAGTCTCTACATCTTTTTTCAGAATTCAGATTTAATTTCAATAGTTACTTTTAGTAACAATTCAGGAGGAACCCTTAGACCTCCTCCTGTCACCTCAGGGAAACGGTCTGCAGCAGGCTACCCCATGGTGCGCAATTCTGCTCCGCCACCACGGGATGCGCGCAGGCCAACCAGACAGCTTTGCGACAGACCGAGCAACAAGACTGCACAGAAAGAACGGCGCGTCGCATCGCCGCATTGAAGCGTGCCGCCAGAGGCATCTGGCGCGGTGGCCAGGTCCATATGCAGAGACATATTCCGATCACGCGCTGGTGCACATCGAGCTACAGCATCTGGTAACCAAGCGTATGCGTTCGCCAGCGGCGCCAAGCCCTGCGCACGCAGGCTTGCGCGGCCCTGGCAAGCTCAGGCCAAGTCGTTCCGAGAGGCATCACCCAGGACAGCCGCATCAGAGGCATGCAGCTGGCGCAGAAATGACAAAGGTTCAACTATTCACTGTAATTTTCAAAAGATTCAATTTGTTTCAAATAATCCGGGCTCGTTGTAACTTTTATTTTCATAGCAAGCGATGCGACAGCCGTGCTGAATTTAGCTATTCGTGGGCCAAGGTGGATAGTAAAAACCGCTATTCAACGGTCGCATTTGTGGTGATTGAGGCGCTGCGAACAAGCGCTGAAACTGGACCCCGACAAAGCCAAGGTTTGCAGCCCTGGCCAAGTCTAGATCCGGGGGGGGAGATGGAAGTACACCAATCTCACCGCGGCATTTGTTGGCTCTTCTAGGAGAAATCTCATGAAATCGCTTGCCTTCTTTGCCCTCAGCGCTATCGCCACGGCTGCCATGGCGACACAGCCCGTCAGCACACCCACACTCAAGATCAGTGGAACTTCCGTCCAAGTCGCGTCGGTCAATGGCGGCAACGTGTCAAACACTGCCAAAGACTACGCTTATGCGAACCAGAACATCGCATCCAACAAGGGCGGCGTCGAGATCAAGGGAACTTCGTCACAGACCGCCGTCCTGACCCAGGCGAATGTCACCAACGACGCCCGGTCTGCCGGGGATGTCGCCGTGCAAAACCTGGCGTCCAACGTCGGCGACGTGACCGTCGACAAGAGCTACTGGCTCACCGGCAGTTCCACACAGACGGTCTACATCACCAACGGCTCCATGACCAATGAAGCCGACAGCGGCAGCGGCTGCTACGGATCCAACTGCCGGGATGCGGCACTGGCCTATCAGAACGCCGCCAGCAACATGGGCGACATCAGCATCAGCGGCACCAGCGTCCAGTCCGTCGGTGTCTCGGGCTACGGCACCAAGGTCAGCAACGAAGCGGACGGCAAGAGCACTGCAGCCATCCAGAACCTGTCGTCCAACTATGGCAAGGTCGCCATCACGGGCTACTCCAACCAGAGCACCAGCATTCTCAATGGCGCTCAGGTCGCCAACCTGGCCCGGGGCACGCATGCGGTGGCAATCCAGAACATTGCCTCCAACGATTCCTGCGACCCTCCTCCAGCTGTTTGCGTAGGTCCGGCCTGCGGCCCCTTCGCAATGCGCTGAGCCACTGGGCTCGGCACCGACCGGCGTCGCACGCGCCGGTCGAGGCGTACCGGATCGGCTTGCCGATCCGGCGCCTTGGCTGAAGTATCTGCCAGGAGAATTTCTCATGACTTACTTTCTTCGCTCTCTGCACCTCGGGGCTTTGCTGTGCCTCCTGGCGCCCATGGCACCAGCGACTGCGGCCCCTGGTGAGGACCCGGTGACGATCACCGGCCGCGTGACCTACCTGCAACTGCCCACCGCACCGGCTGTGCGCTCCGGCAATGTGCAGTACCGCAAAGATCTCTCCGATGACATCGCTGCCAAGGTCAGCCGCTACACGGCAAAGGCCTACTCGCCGAATCTCGGCCAGATCAAGACGGAAAAGGATGTCGTGCAATCCGTCCAGACCAATGGCACGCAAACCACTTGCTATCAATCGATAGGCAGCGTGTCGGCACCGGGCGGCGTACAGACAATGAACAACGAACAAGTGGTGGTCTTGCGCGGCGACGTCATCAATATCTGCAATTGAAGCAGGCAGCGCCGCGCATCGCCAAATATCCCGAAAACATGGTTGCACCAAGGTCAGTAATAAGAGGTCATCATGGAACACACGACATACGCTGCGAGGGAGTTGCTGGCTGCAAAGCCGGTGTCTGGGAGCAGGGCCGGCAAACGATGGCACTTCGCCGCGCTGGCCGCCATGATGCTGGCCAGCGGCTGCGGCCAGCTGGATGCGCGACGCGACATCGGAGTGCACTCGCAGGCCACGGTTCTGAACCGGCCCGTGGTGCGGCCGGTGCGTTCCATTTCCAGCTTCTCGGAGTCGCTCAATTGCATGGATCATATGCTGCGCGCGGCCGAGTTGCCGACCACGCTGATCAGCAGCAAGCAGTTTCCGGATTTCTCCGGCAAGGTGCCTGTGGCAGTCAAGGACATGGTGGTGACGTCGCTGTCGCAGATGTCCCATCTGAGCAATGCGTTTCGCTACGTCGACTATGAAGTCGACATCGCTCGCCAGGACACGGTGCAGAACCTGACGACGATCCTGCTCAACAACAACCAGATGCAGCTGCAGCGCCCCGCACTCTATGTGTCGGGCGCGATTGCCTTTGTCGACCAGAACGTCACCAGCCAGCGCAAGAGCGCCGGCGTCTCCAGCGACCGCGTGGACGCGGGCTACAGCGCCAGCAACTCCGCCACCGTCGTGGCCCTGGAAGTGCATCTGGGCGACTTCCGCACGCGCACCATCATTCCCGGCCTCGACTCCGCCAATGAGGTGGTCATAGGCGGCGCCGGACAAGGCCTCGATCTGGCCGGCCGCATCGGCACCTACGGCGTGCGCTTCAATGTCGGGCGCGACTACGCCATGGGCACGGGTGGCGCACTGCGCACCCTGGTCGATCTGGCCATGATCGAGCTGGTGGGCAAGTGGGCACGCGTTCCTTACTGGCAATGCCTGATGCTGAACCAGACCAACCCCAATTTTCAGCGCCAGATGCGCGACTGGTACAACGAAAGCGGCACTTCAGGCCAGCTGCGGCTGGTACGCTCCTCGCTCATCAGCCGCGGGTATCTGTCCAGCGATCAAAGCGACCTGGGCGCCAACCACCCCGTCATGCGCCAGGCCACTGCGCGCTTCCAGGCCGACACCGGCTTGATCGTGACCGGCATCATCGACTTTTCCACCTATGAATTCGCGCTGCGCAACTTCGTGGCCCTGGATGACAACGGGGCGCTTACCCGGATAGGCTGGGACAACAGCGGGCCATCGACCAGCCGCGTGACCGTCCCCGCCACCGCCGCTGTCGCTCCGTGGTTCATCAACATGCAACTGGAGAACCCACAACCCGCGGGCCTGCGCCCGGCGTTCAGCGAAGGCGACCAGATCTTCCTTTCCGCCACCGTCTCCAGGGCATCGCATCTCTACTGCTATTACGTCGATGCGGCGGGAACGGCGACGCGCCTGCTGCCCAATGCGTTGCAGACCAACACGCTGGTGGCGGCCGATCAGGCCATACGCATTCCCGACTGGATGGGCGCCAATCCAGGCTTCATCCTGGATGCGGGCAAGCCAGGCACGGAGAGCGCGCTGTGCATTGCCACGAATGAGGATGCCATGCCCAAGCTGCCGCCCGAACTGCAGGGTCCGGCATTGACTGCCGTCAAGGACTTGCAAGGCGCGCCGGGCTTGCGCCAGCGCTTCCTGGATGCAATGGGCCCGCAAGGCTCGGTGGCACAGGTGATACGCTGGAACGTGGTCGGCCGCAAGGCCGCTGGCCCCGCCGAAAACGAGGCCAAGTGATGCGCCAAGCCCTGCACAGGAGCCGCTGGCCCGTGGTGATCGAAGCCCTAGGCCTGGGCATGCTGATCACCACCGTGCCCGTGGCGGCGCGTGCCCGCGTCACCCAGGTGGCCCAGCTGGAGATGGCTGCCCCCGTACCGCAGCGCATGGAGCGTGCGCGGGTCAATGCTTCAAGCATTGCACCCTTGGATGCCGAGGTGCATCCCATCGAGGCCCCTCCGGTGGTGCAAAGGCCGGCCATGAACGCCGCGCCGGTGGCCGCGGGCCCGCTGCTGCCACGCGACTCCCGTGACAAGGCGCTGGACCGCGAATTGCAGCAGCTGCAGCGCGCCGCGGCGCCCGCCAGCGGCTACGGCTCCACGGCGGTGGCCGCGCAGGCCGCATGGCAGCTGGGACTGATACACCTGCATGGCGCCGGCGTGCGCATAGACCGGCCGCTGGCCCTGCAGTGGTTTGAACGCTCCGCCCGGCAAGGCCGCGAACCCTGGGCTTTCGCCGGTCTGGCCTGGTGTGCGATCGATGGCTGCGCCGGCCCGCGCGATCCCGCCACCGCCACACGCGCCATTCAGCGCCTGCGCGCGGCGCATCCCGGGCGCGCGGATTACCTGGCCTGGCTGCAAGCCGCGCAACGCCAACCGCTGCAGATCGCCACGCCAGGCCAGACAGGCAACGCCGCCACGCCCATACCTGAATCCCAGTTGCTCGAGCGTGCCGCTGCGGCCGGGGACATTCCCGCCAACATCGAACTGGGCATCATCGCCTTCAGCAACCGGCAACAGCCTCAGGCAGACGCCTACTTTCGCCGCGTGGCCTCGCGCTCCCCTTTTGCCGCCCATAACCTGAAGGAGTTGAAGGCGCATTCACCTTCCATGTCGGCGCCGGTGATGCCCGCCGCGAGCGGCACCGCTCAGGCGGCGCTCAGCATGGCGCGCATGTACCACCGGGGCCAGGGCGTGCCGGCGAACTTTGCGGAGGCCGTGCGCTTTTACCGGCTCGCCGAACAACGCGGCAGCCCCGAGGCGCACAAGATGGTGGAGCTGATCTTTTCCCGGCCCATGCCCGATGGCAGCCTGAACGTCGCCTGGATGCAGCAACTGGCCAATGCCGATCTCAGCCACCCCGGCGTCACCATGGCCTCGGGCGTCAATACACCGCAAATGCTGCGCCAACCCACCCCGCTGTTCGATCTTCTGGGTTCGTTCTGGCAGCAGCAATTGCAGCAAATTGCGCAATGAGGCGGCCCGTACTGGCGCATCGCACGGCGCGCGCGATGCCCAGCGGTTGAAGACTACTTGCGCCCAGGCTGGAGCTTGGCGAACGCCGAAGCCATGGCGTTCTGCGCGACCGGCTCGTTGCGCCGCGGCGCAGGCGCATAGCCGCGGCCCGCGCCTTCGAAGCGGTTGTCGCGCGGGCCGTCGCGGCGCGCGGGCGCGGCGTCGAGCTTCATGGTGAGGCTGATGCGCTTGCGCGCCACGTCGACTTCCAGCACCTTGACTTTGACGATCTGGCCGGTCTTGACGACTTCGCGCGCGTCGGTGATGTACTTGTGGCTCATCTGGCTCACATGCACCAGACCGTCCTGGTGCACGCCCAGATCGACGAAGGCGCCGAACTGGGCGACGTTGCTCACGGTGCCTTCAAGCGTCATGCCTTCCTTGAGGTCCTTGATGTCGTCGACGCCGTCGTTGAAGCGCGCGACGACGAAGTCGGGCCGCGGATCGCGCCCCGGCTTTTCAAGTTCGCCCAGGATGTCGCGCACGGTGATCACGCCGAACTGCGCATTCGCGAACAGCTCGGGCTTGAGCGTCTTGAGCATGTCGGCGCGGCCCATCAGTTCGGCCACGGGCTTGCCGGTGGTGGCGATGATGCTTTCGACCACGGGATAGGTTTCGGGGTGCACGCCGGTCATGTCGAGCGGGTTGTCGCCGCCGCGGATGCGCAGAAAGCCCGCGCTCTGCTCGAAGGTCTTGGCGCCCAGGCCGCTGACTTCCATCAGCTGCTTGCGGCTCTTGAAGCTGCCGTTGGCATCGCGCCAGCGCACCACCGACTTGGCGACGCTGCCCGACAGGCCCGAGACGCGCGCCAACAGCGGCGCGCTCGCGGTGTTCAGGTCTACGCCCACGGAGTTCACGCAGTCTTCGACCACGGTGTCGAGCGTGCGCGCGAGTTCGCTCTGGTTCACGTCGTGCTGGTACTGGCCCACGCCTATGCTCTTGGGGTCGATCTTCACGAGTTCGGCCAGCGGGTCCTGCAGGCGCCGCGCAATGCTGGCCGCGCCACGCAGGCTCACGTCGACATCGGGCATTTCCTGCGACGCGAATTCGCTGGCCGAATACACGGACGCGCCGGCCTCGCTGACCACGACTTTCTGGATGCTGCGCTCGGCCTGGGCCAGCAGCTTGATCAGTTCGCCCGCGAGCTTGTCGGTTTCACGGCTGGCCGTACCGTTGCCGATGGCGATCAGGTTCACGCCATGCTTTTCGCCGAGCTTGGCCAGCGTGTGCAGCGCGCCGTCCCAATCCTTGCGCGGCTCGTGCGGAAACACGGTGGCGGTATCGACCAGCTTGCCGTTGGCATCGACCACAGCCACCTTGACGCCGGTGCGAATGCCGGGATCGAGGCCCATGACGGTGCGCGCGCCCGCGGGCGCGGCCAGCAGCAGATCGCGCAGGTTGTCGCCGAACACCTTGATCGCGACTTTCTCGGCGTCTTCGCGCAGGCGCGAGAACAGGTCGCGCTCGGTCGACAGGCTCAGCTTCACGCGCCAGGTCCAGGCCACGCACTTGCGCAGCAGGTCGTCGGCCGCGCGCTTGGCATGGCTCCAGCCCAGGTGCAGCGCAATGCGGCCTTCGGCCAGACTCGGTTGGCCGGGCTCGGGCTCGACCGGCAGCACCAGCTTGGCTTCGAGGATTTCGAGCGCCCGGCCGCGGAACACCGCCAGCGCGCGGTGCGAAGGCACGCGGCCTATGGGTTCGTCGTACTCAAAATAGTCGCGAAACTTCGCGACTTCGGGGTCGTTCTCGTTCTTCGCGTCGACCTTCTTGCTGCGCAGCAGGCCTTCGTCCCAGAGCCATTCGCGCAGCGACTGCACCAGCACCGCATCTTCGGCCCAGCGTTCGGAAAGAATGTCGCGCACGCCGTCGAGCACGGCCAGCGTGTGGGAGAAATCGGGGCCGGGCTTGCCGTCGTCGAGCAGCGTCGCGGGGCGGCAATAGGCCTGGGCTTCGGCGTGCGGGTCCAGCGTGGGGTCGGCAAACAGCTTGTCGGCCAGGGGTTCTATGCCGAACTCCTTGGCGATCTGGCCCTTGGTGCGGCGCTTCTGCTTGAACGGCAGATAGATGTCTTCGAGTTCCTGCTTGGTCGGCGCGGCGGCGATGGCCAGGCGCAGCGCATCGGTGAGCTTGCCCTGCTCGTCGATGTTCTTGAGCACCGACACGCGCCGGTCTTCGAGTTCGCGCAGATAGGACAGCCGGGCTTCGAGTTCGCGCAACTGCACGTCGTCGAGTCCGCCCGTGACCTCCTTGCGGTAGCGGGCGATGAAGGGCACGGTGGCTCCGGAGTCCAGCAATTCGACGGCCGCGGTGACCTGTTGCTGGCTGACTTTGATTTCTGCGGCAATTTGCCCGATGATTTTTTGCATGCGGTACTCGCCCCACGGCGATGGATCAAGGTAAGCCTGCCAGTGTGCCATAGGCGGGAAGACTCACATGAGAGCGATGAACCAGCAGCGCACACACCTTTTTCCGCGTGTTTGCGTCATTGATCACCCGCAAGGCTGGCGAGACTTTTCGCAGCCCTGTTGTCCATATTGCGCAGCGGCCGCCGCCCTGTGGCAACCGGAACTTTTGATATCTGCGGGTTACACAGCAAAAGGGCCTATTCATCTTCCGGCCTCTGCCGGGCACACACTTTCAGAGAGGAATTCCAATGCACAAAGATATCAATCGCCTATTGACTGATTTTGGAAATTACCTCGGACTGGAATCTCTCGCACTGGACGAGAACGACTATTGTTGCCTGACTTTCGACGATATATATTTGAATATCGAAGCTGTGGGAGAAGGATCCGCTGTGCTTATCTATAGTAGCCTGGGGGTCGTGCCGGAGGACGCGGGGGCCGAAGTCTACAAGCGATTGCTTGAAGCCAATTATTTCTTCCACAAGACGTCTGGAGGAACCATCGGCCTCGAAGCCGGCACCGGACTGGTTGCCATGACCCAGCTGGTGGATACAGCGAACATGGAGCTATCCGATTGGGAAGCCGTTGTGAAAGGCTTTGTGGATTCTGCCGAAGCCTGCACCGAACTATTCAATGCAGTGCCGGGCTCGGCCCAGCCAATGGCTACCCCTCCAAGCTTCGACCATACCACCCTTGCATGAATGGATATGCCATGAGCGACATTTCACGTATCTCCACATCGCTTACTCCCAATTTAAGCATGTCAAAGGCGCTGTTCGGCAGCGAAAAAAGTGAAGAGTCCGCGAAAAACAACGGCAAAGAAAGGATCAATGCAAATAATTTGTTCAAGGGCAGGTCGACGGCGTTGGTTTTTCCTTTCCCGCCAAAAAACATGGGAGAACTACTGAAAGCAGCGCTTCAATCCGCCATCAGTCATTTACTGAAGCGAGGTGTTTTTTCCAATGCCATCAAAAATGCAGCTGACTTCCTCAAAAGCGATAAGCCATTAAAAGCCAGAGACGCAAGCGTTACCCCCCGCCCCCCGGGAAGCTGGCATGAACTCAAAACCATGCAATTCGAGCTTGCGAGGCTGAAAGACGGATTGAATTTCATTCATGAACAAAACCGCATCAACTTCAATAAATCCACAAGAGACATCAGCGATACTGATTCGATTGCCGCGCTGAAAGTGGGTTACCCCAAGGAAGCCGAATTGAAGGCCAAGGTAGAAGAACAGGAGAAGAAAGTGGCCGACTTCGAAAAACGTCTGAGCGGACAAAAGCATGTGCCGGACTACCCTGTCAGGCCACAAGCTCCCGCCAGACCATAGCCAGCGCAAGCCAGCGGCTTCGATTGCCCTGGAATGCGCCTGCGCCGGATGAATGCCTGATGCCCGTGCGGCTGCCCAAGGTTGCTACGCCAACCGCCGCAGGAATTCCCCATGGACCTGAGCGATTTTTCTCAAGACCTCATTCTGATCATTTCATGCTGGAAAAATCTTCCGGAGCCTTGAGCCAGCTGTTTCCAATAGAAATGATGCTCGTGAGAGCTAAAACGCCCAATCTATCGATGATTCCGGGCGAGAAATCCGCATCCTTGCTTTGCCCGAATCCGCTCAAAGACTCTTCGGTCGAAATATTCTTTTTTTCAAACTGCATCAATGGCGATTGGTGGGATTCTTGATCCCAATCCAGATGCGCATTGAACTCCTCCAGACTGGTAGATCGATTACCAAGCAATGGACAATACACATCGATGCGACCGAACAGCGCGTTGACGCCATGCACGACGATGTAGTGCCCTTCCAACTCGCAGAGCAAAGGCCCTTTCTGTAAACTTTCCTGAATTTGCTCGCAAGTGTAGGCCTTCACTCCTCCCGCAAATAAAGGCCTGGCGATCAATCCATTGTCCAGAAACTGGTCGAGCAACTCGTCCTTGGTATTTCCTTCGAAAATTGCACGCGAGTTGGTGGCAGGATCATAATCGATGCCATGGTAGGCCAGAATCATATTCCTGCAGGCTTCCCCGCATGCGTTGGCTCGCTCCTGCTTCATTCCTTTTAAATCCACATGCACCGTGGAATCTTCAAATATTCTTCTTTCCATCGCGTCCGAAAAATCAGGATGATTCATCAGCTCGGAAAAAATCATATCCCTAAGCGAAGAAAGACTGACGCCATCAATCTCCGTGCTTTCCCCTCCAGAGCACTCATGCAAGCGCACGCCTCCATGAGGCACGTCGGATATTTCATATTTCTGGCCGTTGAGCATCAATTGAACCGGAATTTCCGGAAAATCGGGATCCCATTTGATAATTGCCTTGCCCAGGTCAAGAAGATCATTTTTCATGTCTGATGCAGCGCTTTGCTTGTAGGCACCATAGATCCCCAGCGAGATGACGTTGAGTATCTTTCCCAAGGTTTTCCCCAAGGGCTTCAACAGGCTTTCGCCGGACACCTGGTTGGAGCCAATGGCGGTCAACGTCTGTTGCAATGATGAGATACTCATATTTTTCGACTTTTGAAATGAATGTCAGGAGTTCCCGCAACGGCGGCCGCAGCTCAACCCCACAGCACAACATGCCATGGTTTTTGTGACATCGTTTTACAAACCGTTCCAATTCCATGCAAAACGATCTATTTGAAGAAGCGCTGCCGCCTGAAGACGATGGCCCTGAAAAGCCTGGCACTGCGCCGCGCGCTGCGCGCAACACGGGCGTTCAGCCCGCCCCCAGGCCGGCAGTCATGGACGAGATGGCCGGCGCCCTGCCCCCGCTGCTGCACATGGGCGCGTCCACCTGGTCCTACCCCGGCTGGGAAGGCCTGGTCTGGGACGGCGCCTATGACGCCAGCGTGCTCGCCAAGAAGGGCCTCACGGCCTATGCCCAGCACCCTTTGCTGCGCACGATCTGCGTGGACCGCAGTTTCTGGCGCCCGCTCACGGTGAGCCAGTACGCCACCTATGCGGGCCAGGCGCCCGCGGATTTCCGCTTTGTCGTCAAATGCCCGTCCGTGATCACCGACGCGCTGGTGCGCGCCGAAGACGGCCGCGGGCGCGAAGCCAACCCCGCGTTTCTGGACCCCACGCTGGCCGCGACGGCCTTCGTGCAACCCACGCTCGAAGGCCTGGGCGCCCAGCTGGGCGTGCTGGTGTTCCAGCTCAGCCCCCTGTCATGGGACTGGATGACGCGGCCGACGGAGCTGTTCGCGCGCCTGCAGGCATTGCTGGCCAGCGTGCAATCACAACTCACGCAGCACCCCGAAGTGATCGTCGCCGTCGAAGTGCGCGACCCCGAACTGCTGGTGCCGGCTTTCGCCGACGTGCTGCGCGCGACCGGCACCACGTTCTGCCTGGGGTTGCACGGCAAGATGCCGCCCATCGAAATCCAGTTGGATTTGCTGCGCACGCTGTGGCCGGGGCCCCTGGTCTGCCGCTGGAATCTGAACCGGCGTTTTGGCGCCTATGGCTATGAAGATGCGCAGAAAGCGCACGCACCGTTCAGCGAAATTCGCTCGCCCGATCCGCACACGCGCGCGCTGCTGGCGCGCACCATCGCGGGCATCACGGGCCGGGGCCAGCGCGCCTATGTCACCGTGAGCAACGACGCCGAAGGCTGCGCGCCGCGCTCGATTGCGCTGCTGGCCGAAGCGGTGCTGCAGGCCGCCGCCGACGACCGGCAGCGGCGCGCCGCACGCCTCAGCGGCTGATGGGCGCGGCGGCCGCGGCCGCGGCCACCACGGGCACGGGCTCGCCACCCAGCACCTTGACCAGCGTCACGCGGTTGAGCTGCTCCTGCAGCTGCAGCGTGATCAGCGTCTGCTGCGCGGCGTAGAGGCTGCGCTGCGCGTCAAGCACCGCCAGATAGTTGTCGACGCCCGACTTGAAGCGTGCTTCCGACAGATCGAAGGCCTTTTGCGTCGAAGCCACGAGCGAGGTCTGGGCGGACAGCCGTTCGCTCCACTGCGCGCGGTCGGCGAGCGCATCGGCGGTTTCGCGGAACGCGGTCTGCACGGCTTTTTCGTATTGCGCCAGCGCCACCTGTTCATTGGCCTGCGCCACGGCGATGTTCGCGCGGTTGCGCCCGCCGTCGAAGATAGGCAGACGCACCAGCGGCACAAAGCTCCAGGTGCTGTTGCCGCTGCCGAACAGACCCGAGAGCTCGTCGCTGCCCGTGCCCACCGCGGCCGTGAGGCTGATGGTCGGGAACAGCGCGGCGCGCGCGGCGCCGATATTGGCGTTCATCGCGCGCAACTGGTATTCGGCAGAGCGCACGTCGGGGCGCGCCAGCAGCACGCTGGACGGCAAGGGCACGGGCAAAGGCAGCAGCGCCGCCGCGGACGTGGCGGCCGACAGCTGAAGCGGCGCCGGCATGGCCGTTTCGGGCAGCGGGCCGCCGGTCAGCAGCTGCAACAGATTGCGATCGCGCACCACCTGGCTCGCAAAGCTGGCCACGTCGGCGCGCGCGGCGTCGACCGTGGTGCGGTTCTGTTCAAGCACCAGACCCGAAGTCGAGCCCAACTCATACATGCGCTCGGTCAGCTTGAACGACTGGCGGCGCGCGGCCAGCGTCTGCTCGGCGAGCGTGAGCCGCGCCTGATCGGCGGCCAGCGTGAGCCAGGCATTGGCGACGTCGGCGAGCAGTGTCAATTGCACATTGCGCTGGTTTTCGCCCGACTGCAGAAAAGCCTGCAGCGCGGCTTCGTTGAGGTTGCGCACCCGGCCCCACAGATCGAGCTCGTAGCTGGTCATGCCCAGCTGCGCCGTGTACTGGCTGACCACGGCCGAGCGGCCGGTGCTCGCCAGATCGGCCGCCGTGCGGCTGCGGCTGCCCTGGCCGTTGGCGTTGAGCGTGGGCAGCAGATCGGCCTCGGCGATGCCGTACTGCGCGCGCGCCTTGTCGATATTGGCCAGCGCCACGCGCAGGTCGCGGTTGTTGGCCAGCGCCAGTGCCAGCGCTTCGCGCAGACCCGGCGACTGCACCCAGGCCAGGGCCTGGGCGGCGTCCAGGCTTGCGGCCGTGGCATTTACCGGCGCCGCGGCCGTGCCGACTTCGGCGGGCACCATGCCCGTGGGCGTGGTGTATTTCGGCGCGAGGTTCATGCAGCCGGTCATTGCCGCGGCCGCCAGGGCCACGGCAAAGACCAGGCCGTGCAGTCGGTAGGCGCTCTTGTTTTGAATGGTCATGCCACGCCCTTTGCGTTGCTGTCATCGGTACTCGCCGCCGGCGCCGCGCTCTTGGGACGCGAGGCAAACCAGCTGCGCACCAGCAGGAAAAACACCGGCACGAAGAAAATGCCGAGCACCGTCGAAAACACCGTGCCGCCGAGCACGGCCGTGCCTATGGCCTGACGGCCGCCAGCGCCCGCGCCCGTGCCTATGGCCAGCGGCAGCACGCCGAAGCCGAAGGCCAGCGACGTCATCAGAATGGGGCGCAGCCGCAGACGCACGGCCTCGACCGTGGCGTCGCGCAGACTTCGGCCCTGCTCCTGCAGCTGGGTCGCGAACTCGACGATCAAAATCGCGTTCTTTGACGCCAGCCCCACGGTGGTCAACAGCCCCACCTGGAAGTACACGTCGTTGTTCATGCCGCGCAGACCCGTGAAGATCAGCGCGCCGACCACGCCCAGCGGCACGGCCAGGATCACGGCCAGCGGCACGGTCCAGCTTTCATAAAGCGCGGCCAGGCACAGGAACACGAACAGCACGGAGATGGCGTACAGCAGCGGTGCCTGCGCGCCCGACAGCCGCTCCTGGTACGAAGCGCCGGTCCATTCGTAGCCAATGCCCACGGGCATCTGTTCCATCATGCGTTCGATCGCGTCCATCGCCGCGCCCGAGCTCACGCCTGGCGCGGCGTCGCCGACGAATTCGAAGCTGGGGCTGCCGTTGTAGCGCATCAGCTGCGGCGAGCCGTAGGTCCAGCTGGTCGAAGAGAACGCCGAGAACGGCACCATCTCGCCCTTGTCGTTGCGCACGGTCCACTGGCCTATGTCCTGGGGCAGCATGCGGTAAGGCGCGTCGCCCTGCACATAGACGCGCTTGACGCGGCCGTTGTTCAGGAAGTCGTTGACGTAGGTTCCGCCCATGGCGCTGGACAGCACGCTGTTGATGTTGGCCGTGCTCACGCCCAGCGCCGCGGCCTTGCGGTCGTCTATGGTCACGCCCAATTGCGAGGTGTCGTCCAGATTGTTGGTGCGCAGGTTCTGAATCGTGGATTCGCCTGGAGCCAGCGCCAGCAGCTTGTCGCGCGCGGCGACGAGCGCCTCATGGCCCATGCCGTTCAGGTCCTTGAGCTGGAAGTTGAAGCCGGCGTTCGCGCCCAGGCCGCGCACCGCGGGCGGCAGCATCACGAAGATGCGCGCATCGCGCAGGCGGCGCAGGTCCCTGGTGGCCTTGCGGGCGATCGCATCCGCGGACTGGTCCTTGCCCGGGCGCTCGGCCCAGCTCTTGAGCCGCACGAAGCCGCGCGCCGACGCCTGGTCGCCGCCCAGACCGGTAATGGAGTTGAAGCTCACGATATCGGGCTGCTCGGCGAAATACTGCTGCACTTCGGCGATCACCGCCTGCAGGCGCGCGTTGGTGCTGCCCGAAGGCAGCGTGATCTGCACCTGCATGTAGCCCTGGTCCTCGACCGGCAGGAACGAGGTCGGCAGCTTGGTGAACAGGAAGGCCGTGCCCGCGCAGATCAGCAGAAACACCAGCGCCATGCGCTTGCTGCGCTGCAGCAATCCGCCCACCGTGCTTTGCGCCTTGTGGGAGCTGTAGTCGAAGCCTTTGTTGAAAGCGCGGAAGAACCGGTCCATGCCGCCGCGCAGGCCGGGGCGCGGCGGGCCGTCATGGTGGCCATGGCCTTTTTCCACCGGTTTGAGCAGCGTCGCGCACAGCGCGGGCGTGAGCGTCAGCGCGACGAACACCGACAGCACCATGGCCGAAACGATGGTGATCGAGAACTGGCGATAGATCACGCCCGTGGAGCCGCCGAAGAAGGCCATGGGAATGAACACCGCCGACAGCGTCAGCGTGATGCCGACCAGCGCCGGCGTGATTTCGGCCATCGACTTGCGCGTCGCCTCCTTGGGCGACAGGCCCTCCTCGCTCATCACGCGCTCCACGTTTTCGACGACCACGATGGCGTCATCGACCAGCAGGCCGATCGCCAGCACCAGGCCGAACATCGTCAACGTGTTGATCGAGAAGCCCGCGACCGACAGCACGCCGAACGTGCCCAGCAGCACCACGGGCACGGCGATCGCCGGGATCAGCGTGGCACGCAGGTTCTGCAGGAACAGGAACATCACCACGACCACCAGCAGCATGGCCTCGAACAAGGCCTTGACCACTTCCTCGATCGAGGCGCGCACGAACGGCGTCGAGTCGGAGCTGATGAACGGCTTGAGGTCGTTGGGGAAGAACGGCTGCATTTCGGCGAGCTTGGCGTTCACGGCCTCGGACACGGCCGTGGCGTTCGCGCCGTCGGCCAGCACGATGCCCATGCCCGCGCCGGGACGGCCGTTCAGGCGCGACGTGATGCTCAGGTTGTCGGCGCCGAGTTCCACGCGCGCCACGTCCTTGAGCAGCACAATGGCGCCGTCGGCCGACGACTTCAGCAGGATGGACTCGAATTCCTGCACGGTCTTGAGCTTGGTGCGCGCGGTGATGGTCGCATTGAGCTGCTGGTCATTGACGGCCGGCAGCGCACCGAGCTGGCCTGCCGAGACCTGGGCGTTCTGGTTGTTGAGCGCGGCGATCACGTCCGAAGGCATGAGCGCAAACTTCTGCAGCTTGGCCGGGTCCATCCAGATGCGCATCGCATAGCCGGTGCCGAAGATCTGGATATCGCCCACGCCGTCGACGCGGCCGATCACATCGACCACGTTGCTTGTCAGGTAGTCGCCGATGTCGACCTGGCTCACGTTCGGGTCGGGCGAAGTGAAGCTATAGGTCGTCAGATAGTCGTTGCCGCCCTTGTTGACGAACACGCCGCGGCTCTTGACGGCCTCGGGCAGACGGTTCATCGCCGACTGCAGCTTGTTCTGCACCTGCACCTGCGCCACGTCGATGTTGGTGCCGGGGCTGAAAGTGAGCGTGGTGCGCGAACGGCCCGACTGGTCGCTGACCGAGTCCATGTACAGCAGGTTGTCGATGCCCTTGAGCTGCTGTTCGATCAGCTGCGTGACCGAGTTCTCGACGGTTTCGGCCGATGCGCCGGTATAGGTGGCGGTGATGGTCACGCGCGGCGGCGCGATGTCGGGATACTGCTCCAGCGGCAGCGTGGAGATCGACAGCGCGCCCGCAAGCATGATGACGATGGAGATGACCCAGGCAAAAATGGGCCGGTCGATGAAGAACTGTGCCATGGTGTGCGGCTCTCTCAGGGCTTGGCCGCTGGGGCGGAAGCCGGCGCGGCGCTTGCCGGCGCGCCGCTGGCCGGCGCTGCATCGGCGGCGGGCTTGCCGTTGGCCTGCGCCGCCCGGTCAGCGGCGACCTTGGCCTTGGCGCTCAGGTCGACTTCCTGGGGATCCACCGCGTCACCGACCTTGATGCGCTGAAAGCCGTCGACGATGATTTTCTCGCCCGCCGTCAGGCCCGATGTGACCATCCAGCGGCTGCCGATGGCGCGGTCGATTTCAATCGGCCGGCGCTGCACCTTGGTTTCGGCGTCGACGACCAGCACGCTGGCCTTGCCCGCGATGTCGCGCGTCACGGCCTGCTGGGGAACGAGCAAGGCCTCGGGCGCCACGCCCGTGGGCAGCAGCGCCTGCACATACATGCCCGGCAGCAGCACGCCTTCGGGGTTGGGCACCACCGCGCGCAGCGTCACCACGCCGGTGCTGGGGTTCACGATCACGCCCGCGAACTGGAGTTTGCCGGTCTGTCCGTAAAGACGCCCGTCTTCGAGCCTGAGCTGGACCGCGAGCGCATCGCGCTCGAGCTTCTGAAAGCGGCCGTCCTGGATATCGCGCTTGAGCTGCAGCAGTTCGGTGCTCGACTGCGTGAAATCCACATACATCGGGTCGAGCTGAACGATGGTCGTCAGCGCATCGACCTGGTTGGCCGTGACCAGCGCGCCCGGAGTGACCGTCGACAGACTGGTCTGGCCGCTGATCGGCGCCTGGATGCTGCTGTAGCGCAGGTTGATGCGCGCGTTCTCCAGCGCGGCCTGGGCCGCGGCCACATCGGCGGCCGACTGCGCCACCGCAGCCTGGCTTTCCTCGTTGGCCTGGCGGCTGATCGCGTCGATCTTCACGAGTTCGGCATTGCGCGCCGCCGTCGCCTGCAGCGTGCGCTGGCTCGCGCGCACCTTGGCGAGGGCCGCTTCGGCGCTGGCCTGGGTCGCGCGCAGCGAAGCGGAGTCGATCTGGTAGAGCGGCTGGCCGGCCTTGACGCTCGCGCCTTCGGTGAACAAGCGCTTTTGCACGATGCCCGACACCTGCGGCCGGACTTCGGCCGTCAGCGAAGCGCGCGTGCGGCCCGGCAGACTGGCATCGAGCTGCTGGCTCTGGGCCTTGAGCGTGACCACGCCCACCTTGGTCGGCACCTTGGCGGCCGGAGCTTCCTTGGCCTTGGGCGAGCAGCCCGCCGCGACGACCACCACCGCCGCAGCCACCACCGCCATGCGCCAATCCGTGCCGTGCTTGCCGCTGCCGGGCCTATGAGATGACCAATAGGATTGCAGGCGCTCGCGCAGGGATGGGGACAGTGCAGACGTCATGGATTGGAACTCGAGGGGTGGAAGGCGAGCACCATTGTGCAAGCCTAATATTTATCTTTTGTAAAGCCCGCCGCGCGCACGCCGAGCGCGCGGGCGATGGGCACCGCACAGCCGCGAAACGGTCCATGGCAAGCCTGAGAATCATGCCACCATGTAGCGCCTTGTTACATGGGCATTCCTATGGTTTGGGCGCGGTCGCCACATTTTTTTCCGCCTTTTTTTGCCCATATGCGCAAAAAATGCCAGGAATGAAAAACCCATGAAAAAAGGCCGTGGAGACGGCCTTTGGTGTTGTTGCAGCTCGAAAGTTCAGCCGGGCTCGGCCCGCAAGGCCGCGCGCAGGCTTGCGCCCAGTTCGGGCTTGTGCGCAAACGGATCGGAGGGGTTGCGCCCCTGCACCACATCTTCCATGCGTGCCTGCACCGCGCCCAGCGCCTGGGGATGGCTGTAGATGTAGAACTGATTGGCGGCCACGGCGTCGAACACTTTCTGCGCGACTTCGGCGGCCGAGACCTTGCCCGACGACACGGCCTTGTCGGTCATCGCCTGGCCTATCTTCTGGCTCGCGGTCTGCACAGTGTTGGCCTTGCCTTCGGGCCGGTTGCGCTCGCTCTGGCTGATGCCCGTGGCGACGAAGTACGGGCACAGCAGGCTCGCACCGATCTGGTCGGTGACCAGCGACAGGTCCTGGTACAGCGTCTCGGTCAGGCTCACCACGGCATGCTTGCTCACGTTGTAGATGCCCATGTTGGGCGGCGTGAGCAGGCCGGCCATGCTGGCCGTGTTGACGATATGGCCGCGGTAGGCAGGATCGTCCTGCGCGGCCGCGAGCATCATGGGCGTGAACAGGCGCACGCCATGGATCACGCCCCAGACATTGACGCCCAGCACCCACTCCCAGTCAGCGACAGAATTTTCCCAGACCAGGCCGCCCGCGCCCACGCCCGCGTTGTTGAACACCAGGTGCGGCGCGCCAAAGTGCTCCTGCACGCTGCGCGCCAGCACCTCCATCTGCATGCGGTTGGAAACGTCGACGCGCTGGGTCAGCACCTGCGCACCGGCGGCGCGCAGTTCCTCGGCCGCGGCTTCGAGCGCTTCCTTTTGCACGTCGACCAGCACCAGGTTCATTCCCAGGCGCGCGCCGATGCGCGCGCATTCGAGGCCGAAGCCCGACCCGGCGCCGGTCAGCACCGCGGTCTTGCCTTGAAAATCTTCAATCATGGCGGCCTTTCAGACGAGCTTCACCAGCTGCTTGCCGAAGTTCTTGCCCTTGAGCAGACCCAGAAATGCCGCGGGCGCGGCCGCCAGGCCCTGGGCCACGGTTTCGCGCGGGCGCAGCTTGCCGGTGCCCACCAGCGTGCCCAGTTCCTTGAGCGCGTCGGGCCAGACTTCCATGTGCTCGCTGACGATGAAGCCTTCGATCTTCAGGCGGTTGATCAGGATCAGCGCCGGGTTCTGCAGCGGCAGCGGCGCGCCGTCATAGCCCGCGATCATGCCGCAGACCGCGACGCGCGCGAACGCATTGGTGCGCAGCAGCACGGCGTCGAGAATGTAGCCGCCCACGTTCTCGAAGTAGCCGTCGATGCCGTCGGGACAGGCTTCCTTGAGCGCGCGCGCCATCGCCTTGACGTCGGCGTTCTCGCGGTAGTCGATGCAGACATCGAAGCCGAGTTCCTCGGTCGCATAGCGGCACTTGTCGGGCCCGCCCGCGATGCCCACCACGCGGCAGCCGCGCGCCTTGGCCAGCGCCGCGAAGGCACTGCCCACCGCGCCCGTGGCCGCGCTCACCACCACTGTCTCGCCGGCCTTGGGCGCAATGATCTTCACCAGGCCGTAGTAAGCCGTCACGCCGGGCATGCCGACCGCGCCCAGGTAATGCGACAGCGGCACATGGGTGGTGTCGACCTTGCGCAGCAGGCCGGGCGCATTGCCGTCGACCACGCTGTATTGTTGCCAGCCGCCCATGCCCACGACCTGATCGCCGACGGCAAACTTGGGATTGCGGCTCTCGACCACCTCGCCCACGGTGCCGCCAATCATCACTTCGCCCAGCGGCTGGCTGGCCGCATAGCTCTTGCTGTCGTTCATGCGCCCGCGCATGTACGGGTCCAGGCTCAGGTAATGGTGGCGCACCAGCACCTCGCCGTCCTGCAGCGCCGGCACGTCGGTCTGCACCAGCCGGAAGTTGCTTTCCACGGCTTCGCCCTGGGGGCGGTTATCGAGAAGAATTTGCTGATTCTGGGTCATGTGATTTCTCCTTGTGATCATTGCAATGCCATCGAAAGCCGGGTGAGACAGGCGACATGCGCAGGCCGCGACCGACTCAGCCCGGCTTGACCGGATCGCGGTGCTTGAGCTTGAACGTGCCCGAGGCCTTGCAGCACATCAGGCCCTGGGCGTCATAGACCGCGCCTTCGACATAGGCCATGCCGCCATGCGTCTTGTGCAGCAGCTGTCCCTTGGCCACCAGCGCGCCGCGCGCGGGCAGCATGAACGAGGTCTTCATTTCTATCGTCACGCCGCCGGTGTTCGGCACCACGCTGCAGGCGGCCTGGGCCATCGTGACGTCGAGCAGCGCCATCAACGCGCCGCCGTGGGTCACGCCAAACGAGTTCAGGTGCTCTGAACGCGGCGTGTAATGCAGCTCGGACTCGCCGTCGGCGCGCTTGTGCAGCGTAAAACCCAACTCGCTCACAAAAGGAATATCTGCTTCAAAACTCAACACCGGATCGGCCTTTCTTGATTCGGGGCAGCACCCGCCCGCCAGGGGCCGGACGCTGAGCGCGCCGCGGCAGCGCTATTGTCAGGGCGAAACAGGCCCCGACCGGGCGCTATCCGCCAGTGACCACGCTCACGCCGCCGTCGACCGCCATCCACTGGCCGGTGATGTGCTTGCCCGCGTCCGAGGCATAGAGCAGCGTGATGCCCTTGAGGTCTTCGTCGTCGCCCAGGCGGCGCAGCGGCGCGTGGCTGGCCATCTTTTCCTCGCCCAGCGTCTCGATCAGCACCGTGGCCATCTTGGTCTTGAAGAAGCCCGGGCAGATCGCGTTCACATTGATGCCGTGCACGCCCCACTCCGCGGCCAGCGCACGCGTGAAGTTGATCACCGCGCCCTTGGACGTGTTGTAGGCAATGGTCTTCATCTCGATGGGATTGCCGGCCAGGCCCGCGATCGACGCGATGTTGATGATGCGCCCCGTGCGGCGCGCAATCATGCTGCGCTTGGCGATCTCGCGGCTCAGCAGGAAGTAGCCGCGCACGTTCAGGTTCATCACCTTGTCCCAGGCCGCGGTCGGGTGGTCTTCGGCGGCCGCGCCCCAGCTCGCGCCGGCGTTGTTGACCAGGATGTCGACATCGCCCACGCGCTGCAGCGTTTCGTCGACCAGGCGCAGGATGTCTTCCTCGCGCGCGCAATCGGCCGCGATCCAGCGCGCATCGATGCCGTCGGCCTGCAATACGGCGACGGCCTCCTCGAGGTCGGCCGCCTTGCGTGAGCTCAGCACGATCTTCGCGCCGGCTTCGCCCAGCGCCTGCGCCATCTGCAGGCCCAGCCCCCGCGAGCCTCCGGTCACCAGCGCCGTCTTGCCGCCGAGATCAAACAGTTGTTGCACTTTACGCGTCATCTCGCTGTCTCCTGTGATGGTAGTTATTGGCCGGCCGCAGGGCCGCTGGAGCATTGTGCGCGGGCGCCGGCGCGCCCCATGTCGCCAGCGTGTCGCAGCCGCGGCACGGGCCGGGGATCAGGGCCGGGGCTGGCGAATGCGCAGGCTGCTGCAGACGCCGGCCACCGCCGCGAAGCCGCCCGCGCCGACCAGCGCCACCATTTCGGCCGTGCCGTCATGGCCGGGCCACAGCGCGAACAGCGTGGCGAGAATGACCGCGCCCATGGTCTGGCCCGTGAGCCGCGCCGTGCCCAGCATCGCGCTGCCCGCGCCGCTGCGCAGCACCGGCGTCGAGCGCACGATGGTGTGGTTGTTGGGCGACTGGAACAACGCAAAGCCCGCGCCGCACAGCGCCATGCGCCAGATGACATCGAGATCGGATGGCTGCACCGGCAGCAGCGCGAGCAGCCACAGCCCGGCCGCGAACACCGCCATGCCCAGGCCGCCGAGCAGGCCGTCTGGATAGCGGCCTATCATCCAGCCGGCCATCGGCGCCACCGTGACGATGGCCAGCGGCCAGGCCGTGAGCAGCAGCCCGGCCTGCAGCGCGCTGCGGCCGTAGGTTTCGAGCAGCAGGAAAGGCAGGGCCAGAAAGGCCAGCGTCTGGGCGCAAAAGGCGTTCACCGACGACGCCATCGACAGCGCGAACACCGGAATGCGCAACAGGTCGACAGGAAACAGCGGCCGCGGCTTGCGGCTCTGGCGCACCAGATGCCAGGCGCCGATCAGCAGGCCCGCGCCCAGCATGAGCGCGCCCATCAGCATGGAGCCGGTCTGGTCCTTGCGCGCCACGCCCAGCGCGTCGGCGCCGAGGAACACCAGCGCGAACATCGCCATGTTGAGCACCAGGTCCAGCGTGGAAAAAGCCTTCACGCCGGGCTCGGCGACCAGGCGCGGCGTTTCGGGCAAGGACTTGCGCCCCAGCCACAGCGTCAGCAGGCCCAGCGGTACATTGGGTGCGAGCAGCCAGGGCCACGAGCCTGCGGACAGAATGGCCGCGGCCACCGTCGGCCCGGCCACCGAAGCGCTGGCCACCACCGCCGAGTTGAGCGCCAGGCCGCGGCCCAACTGGGCGCGCGGAAAAATGAAGCGTACCAGGGCGGCGTTCACGCTCAGCACGCCGGCCGCGCCCAGGCCTTGCAGCGCACGCGCCGCGATCAGCGCGCCCAGCGACGGCGCGAAGATCGCGCCCAGCGAGGCCAGCGCGAACAGCCCCATGCCCCACAGATACACGCTGCGATAGCCTATGCGCTCGCCCACCGCCGCCAGCGGCAGCAGCATCACCAGCGTGGCGATCTGGTAGGCGTTGACCACCCAGATGGTGTGCGAGGCATCGGCCTGGAACGCGCGCGCGATCGCGGGCAGCGCCAGATTGAGCAGGCTGCTGTCGAGCACCACCACCGCCAGGCCCAGCAGAATCACCAGCATCGCGCGCGCGCGCCGCCCTGCGGGCAGGCCGTCTGCGCCAGGCTCTCTTGCCAAAGGCTGATCTGTTGCCGTCATCGGCGGTGACTTCTCGACTGACTCTTGCATTGCGCTTTCCTGGCTGGCTCGATCGCGGCCCGTGGCCGACTGCGCAATGGTAGTGGCTCACGGACCAGACCATGAGGATACGGCGCAGGCCGCAGCGCCGCGGCGCCGCGGCATCTTGATC
>NZ_JAHCDD010000151.1 GCF_018413525.1 Acidovorax sp. CCYZU-2555 | reverse complement strand
GCTAGACGCGGGCTGGTCAATGCTCAAGACGATGTTGGAATACAAGAGCCATCAGGCCGGTATCGTCTTTGAGGTAATAAACGAGAGCTACACCACCCAGACTTGTTCGTGCTGCAGGATGATTCCCTCCAGCAGTCCGAAAGGTAGAGCAGGACTCGGAATAAGAGAATGGACGTGCAACGAGTGCGGGGCGGTACACGACCGGGACACAAATGCAGCCAAGAACATTCTCGCGGCAGGACATTGCCGTCTAGCAGTAGGAATCCCCCTCCTTTAGGACGGGGAGGATGTCAA
>NZ_JAHCDD010000150.1 GCF_018413525.1 Acidovorax sp. CCYZU-2555 | reverse complement strand
GGCATCAAAATCTTTGCAGACGCTTGCGAGAATCAGTTGCATGGCGTCGAGATGTTCTTTCTTGAATACATTGCGCCGATACTTTGTTACGAATACCAAATGAACATGAAGGGAAAATACACAATGCCTTCCGTGGCGCAAATGGCTATCTATCTTGCGTGGACGGGACACAACTCCTCTCGCATGGTTTTATTAGACCAATGATAATTTAGGGCGTGGATTGCACCAAAACCCTGCGCCTGCGCATCAAAGACAAGCACGCCAAAGTGCTTGCTGCGATGGCGCGCGAGGTCAATCAGGTGTTCAACTTCTGCAATGAAACCAGCCACCGCGCCATTCGTGAACGCCGCCAGTGGCTGTCGGGCTACGACTTGCAAAAGCTGACCAACGGTTTCAGTCAATGCGATGGGGTATTGATTGGTTCGCCCACCGTGCAGCAAGTCTGCGAGGACTACGCCAAGGCACGCAAGCAATTCAAAAAGGCCAAACTGCGCTGGCGCGTCTCCAACCCGCAAAGCAGCAAATACAGCCTCGGCTGGATTCCTTTCAAGGCGCGCGCCTTGCAATACAAGGCGGGGCAAATCCAGTTTGCTGGTCAGAAATTCAGTCTATGGGACAGCTACGGTTTGGCTGACTACCAATTGCGTGCTGGCAGTTTCTGCCAAGACACACGCGGGCGCTGGTATCTCAACGTCGCAGTCAAGGTACAAGCCAAAACCAGCGCTGCAACAGCGGCAGTCGGTATCGACTTGGGCCTGAAAGAGGCGGCGGTGACTTCTACTGGCGAACGTATCGAAGGGCGCTTCTATCGCAAGCTGCAGGCCAAGCTGGGCATGGCGCAGCGGGCGCACAAAAAGCATCGAGTCCGCGCCATCCACGCAAGAATTGCCAACCAGCGCAAAGACCTGTTGCACCAGTTCAGCAGCGCGCTGGTGAAAAACCACGCCGCCATTTTTGTCGGTGATGTGGCAGCTGGCAAACTGGTCAAAACCAAGATGGCCAAGTCCAC
>NZ_JAHCDD010000015.1 GCF_018413525.1 Acidovorax sp. CCYZU-2555 | reverse complement strand
GCCTTGTCGGCCTTCGATGGCTTGCCTGCGGCCGGCGCGGACACGGTACCGGCCAGCAGCGAGATGCCCAGGCCTTCGCGCACGCGGTTTTCGATCTCGTGCGCCAGGTCGGGGTTCTCGCGCAGGAATTCACGCGCGTTGTCGCGGCCCTGGCCGATCTTCTCGCCGCGGTAGGCGTACCAGGCGCCCGACTTGTCGAGGATCTTGGCTTCCACGCCCATGTCGATGATTTCGCCTTCGCGCGAGATGCCTTCGCCGAACAGGATGTCGAACTCGGCGGTCTTGAACGG
Source organism: Acidovorax sp. CCYZU-2555 (assembly GCF_018413525.1). Taxonomy (GTDB): domain Bacteria; phylum Pseudomonadota; class Gammaproteobacteria; order Burkholderiales; family Burkholderiaceae_C; genus Comamonas. The sequence continues at coordinate 86,581 of NZ_JAHCDD010000015.1, read as the reverse complement.
CGGGCTGACCTTGTTCTTCACCACCTTGACGCGGGTTTCGTTGCCGATGGCGTTGTCGCCCTTCTTGATCGTGCCGGTGCGGCGGATGTCGAGGCGCACGGACGCGTAGAACTTGAGCGCATTGCCGCCGGTGGTGGTTTCGGGCGAGCCGAACATCACGCCGATCTTCATGCGGATCTGGTTGATGAAGATGACCATGCAGTTGGTCTTCTTGATCGTTGCCGTGAGCTTGCGCAGCGCCTGGCTCATCAGGCGGGCCTGCAGGCCGGGCAGGGCGTCGCCCATTTCGCCTTCGATTTCAGCCTTGGGCGTGAGCGCCGCGACCGAGTCGATGACGATCAGGTCGACCGCACCCGAGCGCACCAGGCTGTCGACGATTTCGAGCGCCTGTTCACCGGTGTCGGGCTGGCTGATCAGCAGGTCGGACAGCTGCACGCCCAGCTTCTGGGCGTATTGCACGTCGAGCGCATGCTCGGCGTCGACGAACGCGCATTGGCCGCCGATCTTCTGCATTTCGGCGATGACCTGCAGCGTCAGCGTGGTCTTGCCCGACGATTCAGGGCCGTAGATTTCGACCACGCGGCCGCGCGGCAGGCCGCCTACGCCCAGCGCGATGTCCAGGCCCAGCGAGCCGGTCGACACGACCTGGATGTCTTCGATCACTTCGCCTTCGCCCAGACGCATGATGGTGCCCTTGCCGAACTGCTTTTCGATCTGGGCCAATGCGGCTTGCAGGGCCTTGGCTTTTTCGGTGTTGGCGGCGATGGCGGGGTTGGTGCCCTTGACAGTGGTGACGTCCATGAAAATCTCCTAGATAGCAATGATTTGGATAGCACCGACTGTCTGTTGTTACTGCCAGGCTGGATGCTTGAACAGTAGTTTATGGGCGTTGTCCTGGTGTGTATAGATGATTTTTAGTCAGTTTGCCTGACAATAAAGCATGACCGCTTTTCCCCCTTCCACCACCGCGCCCGCGCCCCTTGCGCCTGCGTCCGACGCCTGGCGCCAGACCCATCTGGGGCGGCTGCTGGGGCATTCGATGCGCCGCTTCGACGCGCGCGTGATGCAGCTCATGGCGCATGCGGTCGAAGTGCCGCTGGCGCTGTCCAACCTCGCGGCGCGCGACCAGGTCAGCGCCGCGCATATCCACATCACACGCCATCTTTCGCTGGGCGGCGACCGGCTGACCGATCTGGCCGAGCGCGCGGGCATGAGCAAGCAGGCGATGGCCGATCTGGTGGAGCAATGCCTGGCCTGGGGCCTGGTCACGCGCGAGGCCGATGCGCGCGACCGGCGCGCGCGCTGGATACGCTTCACGCCCACGGGGCTCAGCTGGCTGCAGGCCTTCGAGGCGGCCGTGGCCCAGGCCGAAGCCGAGTTCCGCGCCGAAGTCGGAGATGACGTCGCGACCGTGGTCGCGCTGGGGCTCGAAGCCTATGCCGGCGCCCATGGCAGACCGGCGTAACCCAGGCGAAAACCCCCTGGCGGCGCGGCACGGTCCCCCCCTAGAATGGGTCAAAACTGCCGGCGGTGATGCACCGCGGCGCTCATCTAGGGAAACATCCGCATGCGCATTTTGATTGCAGAAGACGACCAGGTCTTTGCCGATGGCCTGTTGCGCAGCCTGCGCGGATCGGGCGCCGTGGTCAGCCATGTGGCCAGCGGCAGCGAGGCCGAGTCGGTGCTGATGACCAGCAGCGAGTTCGACCTGCTGATCCTCGACCTGGGTCTGCCCAAGATGCACGGCCTCGAAGTGCTGCGCCGGCTGCGCGGGCGCGGCGACGGCTTGCCGGTGCTGATTCTCACCGCGGCCGACAGCGTGGAGGAGCGCGTCAAGGGCCTCGATTTCGGCGCCGACGATTACATGGCCAAGCCGTTCAGCCTGCAGGAGCTCGAAGCGCGCGTGCGCGCGCTCACGCGCCGCGGCATGGGCGGCGCGAGCAGCACCATCAAGCATGGGCCGCTGGTCTACGACCAGTCGGGCCGCGTCGCGACCATCGACGGCAAGATGGTCGAACTCTCGGCGCGCGAGCTGGGCCTGCTTGAAGTGCTGCTGCAGCGCGCGGGCCGGCTGGTCAGCAAGGACCAGCTGGTCGAGCGCCTGTGCGAGTGGGGCGAGGAGCTGAGCAACAACGCCATCGAGGTCTATATCCACCGGCTGCGCAAGAAGATCGAGCATGGGCCGATTCGCATTGCGACGGTGCGCGGGCTGGGGTATTGCCTGGAGAAAATACGGGATTGAATATGGGAAGTCCACGCCCTGAAACGCCCTTCGACAAGCTCAGGGCGAGCGGTAATGGGGGCGCTGGCGCTGAGTGCGCAAGTCGCATGCACCCATGAAAATCTTCCAGCGCGAGCAATATTCGCTGTTCGGCGGCATCCTCGACTGGATGCTCACGCCGTTGCTGCTGCTGTGGCCCGTGAGCCTGGCGCTCACCTGGCTGGTCGCGCAGGGGCTGGCCAATCAGCCGTATGACCGCGCGCTCGAGTACGACGCGCGCGTGCTCGCCAAGCAGGTGCAGCAAGGCCAGCCGCAGTTCAGTCTCGCGCACGCGCTGAGCCACAACCTGCGCACCAGTGCGTCCGACAGCGTGCATTACCAGGTGCTCGATCCGCAGGGCCGGCTGGTCGCGGGCGAGCCCGATCTGCCGCGGCCGCCGTGGACCGATGGTGAGCGCCGCAACGGCGAAGTCCAGCTCTACGACGCCGAACTGCGTGGCGTCGACATGCGCCTGGCGGCGGTCTGGGCGCCGATGGGGCCCTCGGGCCAACTGGCGCTGGTGCAGGTCGCCGAGACGCGGGAGCAGCGCAGTACCTTGGCGACCGAGATCATTCGCGGCGTGATGCTGCCGCAGTTCGTCGTGCTGCCGCTGGCGGTGATGCTGGTCTGGATGGCGCTGGCGCGCGGCATCACGCCCTTGCACCGGCTCGAGGAGCGCATTCGCGCGCGCAAGCCCGACGACCTGTCGCCGCTCAATTTCCAGGATGTGCCGCTCGAAGTCGCGCCGCTGGTCAACGCCGTCGACGACCTGCTGTGCCGGCTCAACGAATCGCTGGCGACGCAAAAGCGTTTTCTGGCCGATGCCGCCCACCAGCTCAAGACGCCGCTCGCTGGCCTGCGCATGCAGGCCGATCTGGCGCAGCGCGAAGGCACGAGCACACAGGAGCTCAAGCGCTCGCTGCAGCAGATCGGCCGCGCGAGCATGCGCGCCAGCCACACCGTGAACCAGCTGCTGGCGCTGGCGCGCGTCGAAGGCACGGGCGCGGCGCTGGTCAAGCAGCGCTGCGATCTTGCGCAGCTGGTGATCGACGTGGTGCGCGACTCGGTGCCGCGTGCGCTCGACAAGCGCGTGGACCTGGGCTACGACGGCGCCGAGCCGGGCGCGCCCGGCGTCTGGATGGAAGGCAACCCGACGCTGCTCACCGAGCTGGTGCGCAATCTTGTGGACAACGCGATCAACTACACCCCGTCGACGCCCGAGCAGCCCGGCGTGGTCACGGTGCGGCTGCTGACCGATACGTTTGGCCGGGTGCTGCTGCTGCAGGTCGAAGACACGGGCCCGGGCGTGCCCGAAGCCGAGCGCGCGCTGGTGTTCCAGCCGTTTTACCGCGCGCTGGGCACGCAGGCCGACGGCTCGGGCCTGGGACTGCCCATCGTGCAGGAGATCGCGCGCCAGCATGGCGCGCAGGTGTCGCTGGAACCCGCACGCGTGCAGACGCCGCCGGGCGCGCGCTTCAGCGTGCGTTTTCCGGCGCTGCCGATTCAGCCTTCGGCGCGCTGATGCCGGCGGCCGTGCGGCCGGCCTCGCTGACCGCGATCATCGCCGCGCTCGACTGCGCGGCCGATTCCAGCAGCCAGTTGCGAAACGTGCCCAGCGCGCCGTGGTGGGAGCGGCCTTCGGGGTAGCAGAACCAGTAGCCGAGGTGGCTGGCGTAGCCATGGCCGGGCAGGGGTTCGGTGACCAGACCCGAAGCGATCTCGTCCTGCACCAGGCAACGCGGCACCAGCGCCACGCCCATGCCCGCCATGACCGCGCGGATGATGCTCTGGAACTGGTCGAACTGCGGGCCGTCGAGCGCGCGCATGCCGGTCACGCCATGGGCCTGGCTCCATTGCGCCCAGGCGTCGGGAATGGTGACATGGCGCAGTCGGGTGCAAGCGATCAGGTCCTCGGGCTTGCGCAGGCGCAGCGCGCCGGGGCTGTTGTCGGGCGGAGCGATCAGCGCGACCTGCTGTCCGACCAGATAGTGGGCACGCGCGCCCGGCCAGTGGCCGTCGCCGAACAGGATGGAGCAGTCGAGCGTCGGGCTCTCGAAGTCATAGCCGTGCACATAGGGCACGAAATGCAAGGTGACCTGCGGTTCGCGCTGCTGGAATTGCGGCAGCAGCGGAATCAGCCACTTGGCACCAAAAGTGGGCAGCACCGACAGATAGAGCGCACCGCGGCGGTCATCGCTGGTGATCAGCTCCAGCGTCGCTGCCTCGAGCTGGGAGAGCAGGGCGCGCACGCTGCGTTCATAACGTTCGCCGGCCGGGGTCAGCGTGAGGCGCTTGCGGCTGCGTTCGAACAGCGTGACGCCCACCCATTTTTCGAGCTCCTGTACCTGCTTGCTGACCGCGCTCTGCGTAAGGTGCAGCGCCTCGGCCGCGCGCGAAACGCCGCCGAAACGCACCACGGTGGAAAAAGCCCGCAACAGATGTACAGGAGGATTGAGGCGGCGCAAACTGGTCATGGAGGTCACTCACAGAGAATGGCTAAGGATGCTCATATAGCTTGAATGTATTCCAATTTGGAATAACAACAGGCACAGGTATTGCTTTGTCTATGCCACGAATTCCGTTAATCTTTCTTATCGAAAAGGAAAATATCACCATGCAACGTCGTCACTTTATTGCCTCCATCGCCGCCACAACTGTCGTTCCAGGAATGTCTTTTGCGCAGGACAATAGCCGGCCCCTGCGCATCGTGGTGCCTTTCCCTCCGGGCGGCTCCACCGATATGGTCGTGCGCAACCTGCAGGACGTGCTCGGTCGCATCCTGAGCCAACCCGTGGTCATCGAGAACCGCGCCGGTGCCGGCGGCTCGATCGGCATGGCCGAAGTGGCGCGCGCCACTGACAACCTGACGCTGGGCGTGGCCACCTTGTCGACCCATGGCGTGAACCCCGCCGTGCTCAGCAAGGTGCCCTACGATGCGATCAAGGACTTTGTCGGCGTGACCGAACTGGTCAAGGCGCCTGGCGTGATCGTGGTCAACCCCAAGACCCTGCCCGTCAAGGACATGGCTGAACTCGTCGCCTACCTCAAGGCCAATCCCGGCAAGGTCAGCTACGCAACGCCAGGCAACGGCACCATCGGCCACATGTGGGGCGAGCTGTTCAAGCGTGCCACCAACACCGACATGCTGCACATCCCCTACCGCGGCGCGGGCCCGGCCATCAACGACGTGCTCGGCGGACAGGTTCCCGTGTACTTCGATCAGGTCGCCTCGTCGCTGGCGCAGATCAATTCCGGCAAGCTGCGCGCGATCGCCGTGAGCTGGCCGGAGCGCCTGGACGTGCTGCCCAACGTGCCTACCTATGCCGAACTCGGCTACAAGGACATCAACGATCCTTCGTGGTTCGGTCTGGTTGCGCCCAAGTCGATGCCCGCCGCCCAGGTCGCGCGTATCCAGAAGGCCGTGGCCGCCGCGCTCAAGGAAGACGTGGTCAAGCAACGCATGGCGGCCCAGGGTCTGTACCCCACGGGCACGACGACCGTGGCATTCACCAAGCAGATCGAGACCGAGATCGCCAAGATGAAGCAAGTCGCTGCCTACGCCAAGATCCAAATCGACTGATTCTCCTTACTTCCAGTTTGCCTATGCATCCCGTCTTGCAATTGATCAGCCAACGTTTCCAGCACGCCCAGCCCGGAGTGGCGGGCGTGGCCCACGCTCCCGCTCCGGCCCAGATGGTGACCAGCATTCCCGGCACCAGTGCCGTGGTGCTGGATTCGCCGCACAGCGGCACCTGGTATCCCGACGACTTCGGCTCCTGCCTGCCGCTGGCCACCCTGCGCCAGGCCGAAGACACGCATGTCGAAAAGATCTATGCGTTCGCACCGGCGCTGGGCGTGAGCTGGGTCGAGGCCCACTTCCCGCGCATCTACCTCGATGCCAACCGTGACACCACGGAAATCGACACCGGCATGATCGACGGCGACTGGCCTTTGCCCGTCACCGAAGACCAGGTGGTGCTGCAGAAGGTGCGGCTGGGCAAGGGCCTGATCTGGAAGTTCACCGACGCTGGCGTGCCCATCTATGAGCGCGCGCTGTCGGTCGATGAATTGCTGGCGCGCATAGAGCGCTGCTGGAAGCCCTACCACGCGGCCGTGGCCAAGGCCATAGATGCCGCGCATGCGCGCCATGGCTACAGCATCCACATCAACTGCCATTCGATGCCCGCGGTCGCTGCCAGCCATGCGACGCTGCATCCGGGTCTGGTGCATGCCGACTTCGTGATCGGCGACCGCGACGGCACGACCGCCGACACGCGCCTGTCGCAGCGCATCTGCGCTTTCCTGCGCGAGCGCGGCTACAGCGTCGATTACAACCACCCCTACAAGGGCGTGGAGCTGGTGCGCCGCTACGGCAACCCGGCCGAGAACCGCCACAGCATCCAGATCGAGATCAACCGCAAGATCTACATGGACGAGCAGACACTGGAGCTCGACCAGGCCGGCTATCTGCGCCTCACGGCCGATCTGCAGGCGCTGGTCGAAGACCTGATGGCGCTGGATCCGCGCGCCTGATCACGGCGCTGCACATGCAAAAAAGCCCGGTTCGACCGGGCTTTTTTTCGTCTGCAGCGGCGGCCGCTCAGGAAGCGCAGGCTTTGAGCGCCTTGTCGCCGAACGCCGGCAGCGCTTCGAGCTGGGCGCGCAGCGCGGGCGTGGCCGCGGGCAGGCGCAGCACGTAGCCATGTTTGTCGGGGCGCTCCTGCACCACGCGCGCGCTGCGCACGCCCTGGCGCACCAGCTGGGTCAGCTCGCGCGTCGCGGCTTCCTCGCTGCTGAAACGGCCCAGCGACAGGCCGGGGTCGAGCGTGCCGCCCGCGCGGTCATGGTCGAGCTTGCGCGCCACGAGCTCGGCGCGCTTCTTTTCCAGCGCCTGGTTGTCGGCGAACTTGCCCATGTAGACCATCCAGCGGCCGGGCTGGGTGATCTCGTCGAGCTTCCAGCTGCCTTCGGGGAACTGCAGCAGCAGCGCGCGGCGCAGCTTGTCTGATGCGTCGTCGTCATAAATGCCGGCCTGCAGGCACTGGGCCGGGCCTTCCTGGGCCGGCGGCGCTTCGGCGGGCGCCGTGGGCGGGCGGGCGGCGTCTGGCGCGCCAGCGACCGCCGCGGGCGGCTGCTGCAGCTTGAGCGCTTCGGGGTGCAGTTGCTGCTGCAGCCGCTCGGGTTCGGTGTGCTGCTGGGGCGCCCAGCCCAGGCTGGCCAACGCACCCTGGCTCCAGGCGAAATAGCCGGCATTGGCCAGCAGCAGGATGAACAGGGCGATGCGCAGCATGGGGGGGCTTCCTGTCAGGAAAGGGACGCGGGCCGGGGGCGCACGCTGATGTCCGAACTGGTCACGGCGCGCAGGCCCTCGGCGGTCTGCACCAGCAGCGCGCCGTCGGGGCCCACGCCCTGGGCCAGGCCGCTCTGGCCGTCGCTCAGGTTCACTTCGCGCTGCAGCAGCAGATCGCGTTCGCTGAACTGCGAGCGCACGGGCGCAAAGCCATGCTGGGCAAAGGCCTGCAAGGCGCGCACCAGCGGCGGCACGATGCGGCCCAGCGCCGTGGGCGCGTCGAGCGCGGCGTCGACTTCACGCAGGCTCGCGGGCGTGGTTGACAGGCCCTGGCCATTGGGTGCGCGCACGTTGAGGCCCACGCCGATCACCACGTAGCGGTCCGCGCCCGTGAGGCCTATGCCGCTCGCGGTTTCTATCAGGATACCGCCCAGCTTGCGATCGCCTTCGAGCCAAAGGTCGTTGGGCCATTTGAGGCCCAGGCGCAGTCGGTCTTCGTGCGCGGTGGGCAACTGCGGCTGCAGGCTCTGGGCCAGGCTCACGCCCACGGCCAGCGACAGGCCAGACCATTCGGCCGGGGCCATGGGCAGGCCCAGCGAAAACGTCAGCGAATCACCGATCTCGCTGACCCATTGCCGACCCAGCCGGCCGCGGCCCGCGGTCTGTTGTTCGGTGACCAGCAGGATGGGCTCGCAGCGGCCGGCGCGCGCGCGGCGCATCAGCTCGGTGTTGGTCGAGTCGACTTCGGGCAGGATCTCGACGGTAAAGCCTTCGAGTAGCGGGCTCACGGCCTGCCAGAGGGCCTCGGCGGGCCAGCGGATGGGGTCGGTAGGCAGGCTCATGCGTTGCGGCCCTTGAGGGGCGTGGACGGTGCGTCCCCGGGCATGGGCGGGCGCCAGCCGCGCTTGGGCGCGAGCAGCGTGCCGCGGCAGTTGGCCGCGCCGCAGTAGCAGGGGTACTCGGCCTTGAGCTTGGCGGTGTAGCGCTCCTCGAGCATCAGGCCGTAGTCGTAGTTCAGTTCCTCGCCCGCAGCGATGTTGCGCAGCGCGGTGATGAAAATGCGGCCGTCGCGCTCGTCGGTGTAGCAGTTGGGGTTGCAGCTGTGGTTGATCCAGCGCGAGGAATTGCCGCCGAAGTTGGCGTCGATCACGCGGTCTTCGTCGACGTGGAAGTAGAACGTGTGATTGGGCTGCAGCGGGTCGTGCGGGTGACGGTCCTGGGCCTGTTGCCAGGAGATGATTTCACCCGTGTATTCAATGAGGACTTCGCCCTCGGCAATATCCTGCACGGCAAAGACCCCCTTGCCGTGAACGCCGGAGCGCCGGGTCTGTATGCGGCGCTGTGCCGATGTAGACGGAGTAGGGGGCTGGGTGCGGGGCATTGGAATCTCTGATACTTTGAATATGCACACATGCGCGTGCGCGTGCACGCGTAGGAATGGATTGTAGAAGCGCTCGCCGACCCTGGAGGGCGGTTGCTTGAAATGACGAGAACACACAATGACAAAAACACTGGTGATTGCCGAGAAGCCTTCCGTGGCGCAGGACATTGTTCGCGCACTGACTCCGATCGCGGGCAAGTTTGAAAAGCACGATGACCATTTCGAGAGCGACACCTATGTGGTGACCAGCGCCGTGGGCCACCTGGTCGAAATCCAGGCGCCCGAAGAGTTCGACGTCAAGCGCGGCAAGTGGAGTTTCGCCAACCTGCCGGTGATTCCGCCCTTCTTCGATCTCAAGCCCGTCGACAAGACCAAGAGCCGCCTGAACGCCGTGGTGCGCCTGGCCAAGCGCAAGGACGTGACCAAACTGATCAACGCCTGTGACGCGGGCCGCGAAGGTGAGCTGATCTTCCGCCTGATCGAGCAATACGCGGGCGGCAACAAGCCGCTGGGCAAGCCCGTGCAGCGCCTGTGGCTGCAGTCGATGACGCCCCAGGCGATTCGCGCGGGCTTCGAGAGCCTGCGCAGCAACGAGCAGATGCAGGGCCTGGCCGACGCCGCGCGCAGCCGCTCCGAGGCCGACTGGCTGGTGGGCATCAACGGCACGCGCGCGATGACGGCGTTCAATTCGCGCGACGGCGGCTTCTTCCTGACCACCGTGGGCCGGGTGCAGACGCCCACGCTGTCGGTGGTCGTCGAGCGCGAGGAAAAGATCCGCAAGTTCGTGAGCCGCGACTACTGGGAAATCCACGGCACGTTCGGCGCCCAGGCCGGTGCCTACCTGGGCAAGTGGTTCAATCCGCAGTGGAAGAAAAACGAAGACCCTGAAATGCGCGCCGACCGCGTCTGGAGCCTGGCCGAAGCCCAGGCCATCGCGCAGGCCGCGCGCGGCAAGCCCGCGGTGGTGACCGAGGAAAGCAAGCCCACGACCCAGGCGTCGCCGCTGCTGTTCGACCTGACCAGCCTGCAGCGCGAAGCCAACGGCAAGTTCGGTTTCTCGGCCAAGACCACGCTGTCTATCGCCCAAAGCCTCTACGAACGCCACAAGGCGCTGACCTACCCGCGTACCGATTCGCGCGCCCTGCCCGAAGACTATCTGCCTGTGGCCCAGCAGACGTTCGAGATGCTCGCCAAGAGCGGCATGCGCCACCTCGAGCCGTTCGCCCAGCAGGCGATCACGAACAACTACGTGCGCCCGACCAAGCGCATTTTCGACAACAGCAAGGTGTCGGATCACTTCGCCATCATCCCGACCACGCAGGCGCCCAGCGGCCTGAGCGAAGCCGAGCAGAAGCTCTATGACCTCGTGGTGCGCCGCTTCATGGCGGTGTTCTTCCCCAGCGCCGAGCACCAGGTCACGACGCGCATCAGCCGCGTCGATGACAACCATTTCAAGACCGAAGGCAAGGTGCTGGTCAAGCCGGGCTGGCTGGCCATCTACGGCAAGGAAGCCGCGCACGAAGTCGAGGACGCGAAGGAAGGCGACAAGGGCCAGAACCTGGTGCCCGTGCAGCCCGGCGAGCAGCCGCTGGCCGAATCGGTGGACCCCAAGGGCCTGAAGACCAAGCCGCCCGCGCGCTACTCGGAAGCGACGCTGCTGGGCGCGATGGAAGGTGCGGGCAAGCAGGTCGAAGACGAGGAACTGCGCTCGGCGATGCAGGAAAAGGGCCTGGGCACGCCAGCCACGCGCGCCGCCATCATCGAAGGTCTGCTGACCGAAAAATACATGCTGCGCGAAGGCCGCGAGCTGATTCCCACGGCCAAGGCCTTCCAGCTGATGACGCTGCTGCGCGGCCTGGGCGTCGAGGAACTGTCGCGCGCCGATCTGACCGGCGAGTGGGAATACAAGCTGTCGCAGATGGAAAAAGGCCAGCTGTCGCGCGAAGCCTTCATGCAGGAAATCGCGTCCATGACCGAGCGCCTGGTGAAGAAGGCCAAGGAATACGACCGCGACACCATTCCCGGTGACTACGCCACACTGTCCACGCCCTGTCCCAACTGTTCGGGCGTGGTCAAGGAAAATTACCGCCGCTACGCCTGCACGGGCGCCGACGGCAAGCAGGCCGGTTGCGGCTTCTCGTTCACCAAGTCGCCCGCGGGCCGCACGTTCGAAACGCACGAAGCCGAAACCCTGTTGCGCGACCGCCGCATAGGCCCGCTGGACGGCTTCCGCTCCAAGGCCGGCTGGCCGTTCGTCGCCGAAGTGGCCATCGTGCATGACGAAGAGAACAGCAACTACAAGCTCGAATTCGATTTCGGCGACGACGCCAATTCCGAAGACACGGGCGAGATCGTCGATTTCACAAGCCAGCAGCCGCTGGGCGCATGCCCCAAGTGCGGCGCGCCGGTGTTCGAGCATGGCAGCAACTATGTCTGCTCCAAGGCCGTGCCCACGCTGGCCCAGGCCGCGCCCAGCTGCGACTTCAAGAGCGGCCAGATCATCCTGCAGCAGCCCATAGAGCGCGAGCAGATGGTCAAGCTGCTGTCCACGGGAAAGACTGATCTGCTCGAGAAGTTCGTTTCCAACCGCACGCGCCGTGCGTTCAAGGCCTTCCTGGTCTGGGACGCGACGGAAGGCAAGGTGAACTTCGAGTTCGAGAAGCGCGATTCGAAGTATCCGGCGCGCAAGACCGCGGGTGCGCCCGCGAAGAAGGCGCCGGCGGCCAAGAAGGTCGCGGCCGCCAAGAAGGCGCCGGCCGCGAAGAAGGTGGCCGCGACCAAGACGGCGGCCGTCAAGGCGCCGCGCAAGGTCGCGTCCAATCTGACGCCCAGCGCCGAGCTGGCGGCGGTGATCGGCGGCGACAAGGTCGCGCGCACCGAAGTCATCAAGAAGGTCTGGGATTACGTCAAGGCCAACAACCTGCAGGACGCGACGAACAAGCGCGCGATCAACGCCGACGCCAGGCTTTTGCCGGTGTTCGGCAAGGACCAGATCACGATGTTCGAGTTGGCCGGCATCGTAGGCAAGCATCTGGCCTGACAGCGCGGGAGTCATCTAAGGTACACACGGCGCAGCGCGCAATGCGCTACGCTGTGGCCCATGGCCCTTACGAACGCTTCCCCGCTTCCGCCCGGCATGCCGGACCGTGTACTGCGCCTCGAAGGCAGCAGCAACTTTCGTGACCTCGGCGGCTACACCACCGCCGACGGCCGCAGCCTGCAATGGCGGCGGCTGTTCCGTTCCGACCATCTGGCGGGGCTCTCCGCCGCCGACCTGCAGGCGCTGGCCGAATTGAACATCGGTCACAGCGTCGACTTTCGCGGTGTCAATGAAATCACGGCGCAAGGCTATGCCTGGCCGCAATTCACGCGCCACGCCTTCATGGTCGAGCCCACGGTGGTGCAACGCACCCAGGAACTGCTCGCGGCCGGCCACCGGATGACGGCGGCCGACACCGTGGGCCTGATGCAGGACACCTACCGCAGCTTCGTGAAAGTCAACTCCGACCGCTTCGCGCGCCTTTTCCAGCTGCTGCTGCAAAGCGAGGCGCCGCTGGTGTTCCACTGCACGGCGGGCAAGGACCGCACGGGCTGGGCCGCGGCCTTGATCCTGCATGCGCTGGGCGTGTCGCGCGAACAGGTGATGGAAGACTATTTGCTGACCAATGCGCATTACCAGCGCCCTCCGGCCACCGTTGCCGGGCGCCTGCCCGAGGAAGTGCTGGAAGTGCTGTGGCGCGTGCAGGAACCGTTTCTCGACGCCGCGATGGACCTGGTCGACCGCGACCATGGCGGCATGGACCGGTATCTGGCCGAAGTGCTGGGCATGGACCGCGCGGCGCGCGCGCAGCTGGCCGCACGCTATCTGGCCTGACGGCGCACATCCCGTTACCTGCTCCCGCCCGCGCCCGTTAGGATCAAGGCTTGCTTGAAGGAGTATTCATGAAGATTTGCATGCGATGGTGCGCCGCCCTGGCGCTGGCCGCGGGGCTTGCGGGCTGCGCGGGCGGCAGCCCGGTGAATGAAGGCGCGAGCAGCGGCAGCGGCATCACGGTGTTTGGCGATATCGATGTGGGTGTGAGTCGGGTGCGCTGAAGGAAGATGTCCGGTTGAATGCCTGGGCTTAGACGGGCGCGCGCCCTAAGATCCTCCGTTCGCCCTGAGCCTGTCGCAGGGCCGGTATTTTGAGCCAAGGCCGTTGTTTATGGCCGCCCTCGAAGGGGCAAGCCGTGAACGTCCCTCACCCCCCATGCTCCGCAATTTCCAGATCCACCGCCTCATGGATCTCCAGTTGCCGCGCCGAAGGCGGTTTGTCCAGCAGGCTCGCGGCGATGATCGCCAGCGTCGCCAAAGCAAATCCCGGCACCATTTCGTAGAGCTTGGCCCATTGGTAGTGTTGCCACACCAGCACCGTCAGCGCGCCGACCACCATGCCCGCGAGCGCGCCGTTGCGCGTCATGCGCGGCCAGACCAGGCTCAGCAGCACCACCGGACCGAACGCCGCGCCGAAACCGGCCCAGGCATAGCTGACCATGCTCAGCACGCGGCTGTTCGGGTCGCGGGCGATCAGTATGGCGACCACGGCCACGGCGAACACCATCGCGCGGCCGAACCAGACCAGCTCGCGCTGGCTCGCATCCTGGCGCAGGAAAGCTTTGTAGAGGTCCTGCGTCAGCGCGCTGGCGCAGACCAGCAGCTGGCATGACAGCGTGCTCATGATGGCGGCGAGCACCGCGGCCAGCAGCATGCCGCTGATCCAGGGGTTGAACAAAATCTTGGCGACTTCGAGGAACACGGTTTCGGCATTGGCGTTCACGTTCGCGGCGAGTTCGGGGCGCTGGCCGAAGAAGGCAATGCCGAAGAAGCCCACGGCGACGGCCCCGCCCAGGCACAGCACCATCCAGGTCATGCCAATGCGCCGCGCCGTGGGAATGGTCTTGACCGATTCGGCGGCCATGAAGCGCACCAGGATGTGCGGCTGGCCGAAATAGCCCAGGCCCCAGGCGAGCAACGAAACGATGGCGATGGTGTCGAGCGAAGCCGCCATGTCGATCGCGGCCGGGCGCGCAGCGGCGATGGCCGCATGGCTGGCCGCCACACCGCCGTCGGCATGGAGGACCATCAGCGGCGCGAGGATCAGCGCGGTGATCATCAGCGAGGCCTGGATGGTGTCGGTCCAGCTCACGGCCAGAAAGCCGCCGATGAAAACATAGGCCATGGTCGCGAACGCGCCTACCCACAGCGCGATCTGGTAATTCATGCCGAACATGCTTTCGAACAGGCGCGCGCCCGCGACCACGCCCGAAGCGCAGTAGATCGTGAAGAACACCAGAATGACCAGCGCCGTGACGATGCGCAGCAGATGGCTGGTGTCCTCGAAGCGGTTGGTGAAGTAGTCGGGCAGCGTCAGCGCATTGCCGGCTTTCTGGGTGTAGACGCGCAGCCGCGCGGCGACAAAGCGCCAGTTGAGCCAGGCGCCCAGGCACAGGCCGATCGCAATCCAGGACGCCGACAGGCCCGACACGAACACCGCGCCGGGCAGGCCCATCAGCAGCCAGCCGCTCATGTCGGAGGCGCCGGCAGACAGCGCCGTGACCACGCTGCCCAGACTGCGCCCGCCAAGGATGTAATCCGACAGGTTGGCCGTGGCGCGGTAGCCGAACCAGCCGACGAGCAGCATCGCCAGCAGATAGACGGCAAAAGTGATGGTGGTGGGCAGATTCGCGGTCATGGCGTAGTCCTTGTCGGTGGGCGTTTTTCCGATTGTGGGAAGCACCCGGCCGGCGGCCATGGCAGTGAACGCCGCGTGCGCATGCCCTCTGCCCAAGCTACGCCTGTCGTGCAATTGGCTGGATGGAGTGCATCGGATGACATTTCCGATTGCTATTCGCTATGGAGTGGCCTAACAAATGCAATCGAGCCGCTTTTGCAGCGTTTGATAATCAAGCATCGGTGTGTGCAAATGAATCTTTGATGTCCGGGCGTACCGCGTGTTCAAGCAGGCGTTACATCCTTTTTCTCAGACCATGCCAGCCAGGTGAGTGCTGGGTCCTTGATCTTCCTTTTCGGGGTGGAACGCTATGGATTCGAAACTGACGATGCCGTCCAGCACGTCGGCAGCCCTGCTGCCCGGCATGCCCCTGGACTCTGCCGCGGCCCTGCCGGAATCAGACATTCTGGTTCCGGCGTCTGCTGCCGAATCTCCGCCCGCCGCGCGCTCGCGCTGGTATTTCCCGGTGCGCGCGAAGTTCACCGTGGCGCTGTTGCTGGGCATTGCCTGGGGCGTCATGGCCCATGTACTGGCCGAGCCCTGGATCGCGGATTTCTCGCGCATCGTCGGCACCGTGCCGGCCTACCTCGCCATCTACGGCATTGCGGTGATTCCGGGCTTCATCAACGCTTTTCTCATCGTGAGTCTGCTGATGGACCGGCGGCCCGAAGTCAGGCCGCATATCGCGCCGCAGCAGCTGCCGGCAATCACCATTCTGGTGGCGGCCTACAACGAGGAACAGAGCATCCTTGCGACGCTCGAAAGCATCGACCGCCAGCACTATCCGGGAGCGTTCTGCGTCATCGTCATCAATGACGGCTCGACCGACGGCACGCTGGCCAAACTGCAGTCGGTGTCCTATCCCTGGCTGCAGGTGCTGCATCTCGAGAAGAACGGGGGCAAGGCCAACGCCTTGAATGCGGCACTCAAGCTGGTGGACACGCCGCTGACGCTGACCGTGGACGGCGACAGCTATCTCTTCAAGGACGCGCTGCTGCACCTCGTGCAGCGGTATGTGAGCGACCCGCCGAACACGCGCGCCGTGGCTGGCGCGGTGCTGGTGCGCAACTCGCGCAGCAACCTCGTCACCAAGGTGCAGGAATGGGATTACTTCCACGGCATCGCGGCGATCAAGCGTCTGCAGAGCATGTACCAGGGCACGCTGGTCGCGCAGGGGGCTTTTTCGGCCTATGACACCGGCGTGCTCAAGGCCATGGGCGGCTGGCCGCATACGGTGGGTGAGGACATCGTCGTCACCTGGGGCATTCTGCGCCAGGGCTGGCGCGTGGGCTTCGCCGAAAACGCCTGTCTGTTCACCAATGCGCCCGACACCTGGCGGCAGTTCATTCGCCAGCGCCAGCGCTGGTCGCGCGGCCTGATCGAAGCGTTCAAGCTGCACTGGCCCATGCTGTTCCAGTGGCGCATGAGCCTGCTGTTCATCTGGTGGAATCTGCTGTTTCCCTATCTGGACCTGGTCTACACCGTGTTCTTCATTCCGGGCCTGGTGCTGGCGCTGTTCGGCATCTACTGGATTGCCGGGCCGATGACGCTGCTGGTGCTGCCCGCGGCCATGTTGCTCAACTATGTGATTTTTCACATTCAGACACGGATGTTTGCCGAGCAGAACCTGCATGTGCGCAGCAACCCCGTGGGCTTTGTCGTCTATGCCCTGCTCTACAGCATCATCCTGCAGCCGGCCTGCGTCTGGGGCTACCTGAGCGAGGTTTTCAGCCGCAACAAGAACTGGGGGACCAAATGAACAAGCGCCTGGCATGGTGGTTGAGCGGTCTCGCCGGCTTGCTGCCGGCGGCGGCGGGCGCGCAGGCGCTGGTCGCCCCGCTGCCCGCGGTCTCGGTGGGCGTGGATGCCAGCGACGATTCCGATGGGTTCACCGAATTCAAGCCCTGGACCCAGTACGAAGCGGCTTCGGGCTGGGGCCTGAAGGCGGGCTGGCAGGACTACCGCATGAAGGGCTGGTCGGCCTCGGGCCGCAGCCTGCTGGTCACGCACCGCAAGCAGACATCGCAATACCAGTGGCAGGCCCAGCTGGGCGCCAACCGCACGGCGGGCCACTCGCTGACCGTGGGCATGCTCGATGCGATGTACCACCTCAGCGACGCGACTTCGATGGGCCTGAGCCTGGAGCGCGACGTCGTCAACTCGCGCCGTGGCCTCGAAAACGGCGTGCACTATGACGCGGCGATGCTGGTGCTCGACCACCAGTTTCATCCTCGCCTGTCGCTGGGCGTGGCCGCGGGCGCGAGCTGGTTTTCCAACGACAACCGGCGCGACCTGCTGCGCACGCGCTGGACTTTCACGCTCGACGAGGACCGCGGCTGGTACGCGTATGCCAAGACGCGCCACTACCGCAACAGCAACCCCTATCGGCCTGAATATTTCTCGCCCGAACGCTTCAACGAAGCTTCGCTGGGTCTGCTGTGGCGCACGGCATTGAACGACAGCGTGGTGCTCAGCGCCAATGTCGACCGCGGGCGCCAATCGATCGACGGGCGCGGCCATGCGGCCTGGAGTGCGGGACTGTTTCTGGCCTCACCGCGGCGCGCGGCCCTGCAGTGGAAAGTCGGCTTCGAGACCAGCCAGGACCATGCATCGGCGCTGCGCGCGTCCGAAGATGGCTATCGGTACACCAGTTTTGTGGCGCAGGTGCGGATACCGTTCTAGCCGGCGCTTACTGCGAATCCGGAGTCCACGGCTGGCCCACGCTGCCGGGCGTCAGCGGCAGCAGTGGCGTGCTTTCCTCTATGGTTTCCGTGGGCATGGGCAGGCCCGTGGCGGGCACGACGGTGATGCGTTCGGCCGGCGCCTCCGGCGCGGGCTCGACGGGAGCGGGTGCGGCGTTGTCGGGCGCGGGCTCGGCGCGCTTGCGCGGCGCGGCGTCGGGCTGCGGCTTGGCCGGAGCCCACCAGCTGTCCCAGCGCGTGCGCAGCGCTTCGCCGAATCCGCTCCACCAGCGGTGTTCCTCGGGCGCGGTGAACTTGGCGCGGCTGTCGATCACGCGTGCGCGCAGCGCGCGCGCGGTCAGGTCGCCGACCATGGGCAGCGCGCTGCGCGCACCCTGGCCCCAATGGTCGTTGCGCAGGCTGATGCGGCCGTCGTTGAAGCCGGCCCAGGCGCCGACCACCAGTTCGGGGTGCATCATGATGAACCAGCCGTCGGCATTGCCTTGCGTGGTGCCGGTCTTGCCCGCGACATCGGCGCGTATGCCGTATTGCTGGCGGATCGCGCGCGCCGTGCCCTTGTCGATCACGCCGCGCAGCATATCGACCAGCGTGAAGCTGAGCTGGCCGTCGAGCGCCTGCTCGGGCGCCGTCGGCGCGAACTCGGCCAGCAGCTCGCCATCGCGGTTCTCGATGCGCGTGACCCACATCGGTTCGAGGTAGCGCCCGCCATTGGCCAGCGTGCCATAGGCGCTGACCATTTCCTTGAGCGTGACCGGGCTGCTGCCCAGGGCCAGCGCGGGCACGGGCTCGAGCGGGCTCTGGCGCACGCCCAGCGCGCGCGCCAGCTGCACCACCTTGTTCACGCCGACTTCCTGCATCAGCGCGGCCGTGATGGTGTTCTTGGAGAACGCCAGCGCGTCGGCCAGCGTCATGTCCTTGCCGCTGGGCGGTCCGGCATCGCTGGGGCGCCAGACTTCGCCGCCGGCGAGGTTGATCTCGACGGCCTGGTCGGGGCGTTTGTCATCGGCGTGCAGGCCCTGCTGCAGCGCTGCGCCATAGACAAAGGGCTTGAAGGTCGAGCCCGGCTGGCGGCGCGCCTGCTGCACATGGTCGAAACCGTCGATCGCGAAGTCGCGGCTGCCGACCCAGGCGCGCACCGCGCCCGTGGTCGGGTCCATCGCCAGCAGGCCGGCTTCGGGCCGGGTCTTCTGCGTGCGCAGCCGGCGCATGAAGGCCTTGTCCTTGAGCAGCGCCTGCAAGGCCTGTTCGGGTTCCAGCGCCGACTTGCGGTATTCGTCCGACTCGCGCACCAGCGTCAGCACCAGCGGGTTGTCGCTGTTCCAGCCGCCGCGCTGGTTCCAGCCTGCGTCGGCAATGCCCTGCAGCGTGCGGCCCTGGCGCGCCACGGCCTGGTTGGCCCAGGACTGCAGTTGCGCGTTGAGCGTGGTGTGCACCACCAGGCCGTCGGTGTAGATGTTGTAGTCGTTCTTGTCGGCCCAGGAAATCAGCCATTTGCGCAGCTGCTGCGCGAAGTGGGGGGCGGGACCGGTGGGTTCTTCCTGGCGTTCGAAGTCGATGCGCAGCGGCCGTTTCTTGAGCTGCTCGAAGGTCGCCGCGTCGAGTTCCTCGCGCTTGACCATCTGCGACAGCACGGTGTTGCGCCGTGCGACCGAGCGTTCGGGGTTGAGCACCGGGTTGTAATAACTCGTGCCCTTGAGCATGCCGACCAGGGTTGCCGACTCGAGCACGTTCAACTGCTTGGCCGATTTGTCGAAATAGGTGCGCGCCGCCATCTCGATGCCGTAGGCGTTGTAGAGAAACGGCACGGTGTTGAGATAGGTCTCGAGGATTTCGTCCTTGGTATAGAGCGCCTCGATCTTGAACGCCGTGATCGCTTCCTTGAGCTTGCGCGTGAGCGTGGGCGCGCGGCCGATTTCGGCGGGATAGAGGTTGCGCGCGAGCTGCTGCGTGATGGTCGAGCCGCCTTGGCGGTCGCCGCCCAGCGTATAGACCAGCGACGACGCCGTGCGCCGCCAGTCGAGCCCATGGTGGTCGTAGAAGCGGTGGTCTTCGGTGGCGATCAGCGCCTTCACCACGGCCGGGGAGATCTGGTCGAGCGCGACCCAGTCGCGGTTGCTGCGCTTGAACACCGCGATTTCCTTGCCGTCCTGGCTCAGGATCTGGGCCGGCTGCTCGAGCCTGGCCTTGCGGATGTCACGGATGCCGGGCGTGAACGGAATCAATATCAGCACATACAGCAGCGCCAGCAGCGGCAGCGCGGCCAGGCCCCAGGCCCACTGTTTGCGCGTGGGCCGGCGCAGCGCTGCCAGGCGCTCGCGGGTCGGCCAGAAGGGCCAGGCTTGCGCATGTTGCCATGCGGCCGCCGCGCGGGCGGGCAGCTTCAAATCATTCACGGAAAAGCGCACAGTGCTGAGCAGGCCAGGCTGCTGGGAATGCAAAGCGCGCAGTGTGGCTGAAAAAAGGGGAAGCTGCTTCAGGGGTGCCGGCTTGCCTCTGGCGGCAGCGTTTTGGCCTTGTGGCGCGTAGCGTTATGCCGGCGCCAGCCAATCCGCGAGTTCTTCGGCGTGGTGTTGTTCCTGCTCCAGGATGGCTTCGATCAGGCGGCGCGTGGTCGGGTCCTTGTCGCCGATCAGGCTGATCATCTGGCTGTAGGTCTCGATGGCCACGCGCTCGGCGATCAGGTTGGCGCGGATCATGGCCTGCAGTTCGCGCGCTGCGTTGTAGCTTGCATGGCTGCGCTGGCTCAGCGTGTCGGGGTTGAAATCGGGTTCGCCGCCGAGCTGCACGATGCGCCGCGCGAGCCAGTCGGCATGCTGGGCTTCGTCGTTCGCATGCACCAGGAACTCGCTGGCGATCGCGGGCGAGGCGAGTCCGACGGCGGTGAAATGGTGGCGCTTGTAGCGCATCACGCAGATCCACTCGGTGGCCAGCGCGTCGTTGAGCAGGGCTATGATTTCCTCGCGCCAGGGGCCGAAGTGCGGGGTCACGGCACCGGCCTGCAAGTCGGCCTTGGCGGCCTCGATGCCGGCCTGGTTCAGCGCCAGGCGCTCGCGCGCTGCCGAGGCGGCGGCCTGACGCGACGGGTTGGCACCGCGAGGTGCCGCGCTGGACGGTTTCATTAAAGGTCTCCCTCCCTGTCGGGCAAGGCTATGACTCCAGATTAAGAGGGGGCGGGCGCGTCGTCTGTGGGAAAAACGCGCATCGCCAACCGTGAAAAAACCGCAATCGAAGCGTGCGGCCGAAAGACCCGACGGCAGCGCCCGGCCCTGGCGCTGCGCGATACTCGAATCCCTGGGGCAAATGTCTTGCCCGCTGTCGGCGCGCCGGCATGGCCCGAGGAGAGTGCGTGAAATCTGCAAGTGACAGTTGGTTCGACGAGGCGTATTACGAGCGCTACTATTTCGACAAGAAAACCAGCGTGGTCGACCCCCAGCACATGGAGCGCCTGGGCAACTTTGTCTGCAGTTACCTCAAATACCTGCGCGTGCCGGTGCGGCGCGTGCTCGACGTCGGCTGCGGCATAGGCCTGTGGCGCGACATCATCGCGCGGCATTTTCCGCAGGCCACGTTCCATGGCGTCGAGTACAGCGCCTACCTGTGCGAGCGCTTCGGCTGGGAGCGCGGCTCGGTGGTCGATTACCGCGCGTCCGAGCCTTTCGATTTCGTCATCTGCCAGGGCGTTCTGCCCTACCTGAGCGCGGCCGACCTCAAGCGCGCGCTGCAGAACTTCGCCAGCTTGAGCCAGGGCGCGTTGTACATCGAGGCCGTGTCGCATGAAGACTGGGAGCGCGACATCCTTGATGAGACGCTGACCGACCCGCGGCTGTTTCGCCACCGGGCCGAGCTGTACCGGCGCGGTCTGTCGCACGGATTCACCGAACTGGGCGGCGGCATCTGGCTGCACCGCGACGCCGAAGTGCCGCTGTTCGAACTCGAGTGCGCGGCGCGCTGATGGCCGAAGACATCACGCCCCACGCGGTGTCGCGCCTGCGCAGCGCGCGTCTGGCGCGCAGCGTCAAGCCGTTCCTGGCGCGCGGCGGACCGCGCGGCGGACCGCGCGGCGAGCGCTGCGCGGGCTGCCGGCTGCGGCCCAGCCATTGCCTGTGCGCGCTGCGTCCAACCCAGCCCACGCGCGCGGGCGTGTGCCTGCTGATGGCCGATATCGAACCGCTCAAGCCCAGCAACACCGGCTGGCTCGTGGCCGATGTGGTGCAGGACACGTTTGCGTTTGGCTGGGCGCGCACCGAAGTCGACCCGGCGCTGCTGGCGCTGCTGGCCGATCCGCAGTGGCAGCCCTATGTGGTGTTTCCAGGGGAGTATGCGGCGCCGGAACGCGTGGTGCATGCCGTGGCGCCGGCGGCCGATGCGGGCCGACGCCCGCTCTACATACTGCTGGATGCGACCTGGCCCGAAGCGCGCAAGATGTTCCGCAAGAGTCCTTATCTCGAGCGCTTTCCGGTGCTGAGCCTGCTGGCCGAACAGGTCTCGCGCTACCAGCTGCGGCGCTCGACGCGCTGCGACCATTTCTGCACCGCCGAAGTCGCGGCGCTGTGTCTGGAGCTGGGCGGCGACACGCGCGCCGCGCAGACGCTCGAAGCCTATTTTGACATGTTCACCCACCATTACCTGCAGGCCAAGCACCAGCTGCCGCCCGACCTCGAAAGCCCTGCGCACCAGGCCTTGCGCGCGCTGGGTGCGCCTGCGACCGCGCGCTGAACGCAGCGCGTTTTCACCCTGCCAAGCGCTCAGGGCGGGCCTTGCGGCACAATCACGCCCCTTGGGGTCGTTGTGCGCTGCGCTGACTCCCGCCACTTTTTATCCCACGCTCCATGACCCAAGATCGCTCCTCCACCCCCGCCAACACGCCTGAGCCCATGTGCACTTCGTGCGAAGGCATCCAGCAAAACTGGCGCCGCGCCAAGGGCCATGTCGAGCTGGCCCAGCATGGCAACCGCAAGGAAGAGCGGGCTTCGGGCCAGGTGACGGTCACGCGTTATCAGTGCGACCGCTGCGGCACGATCTGGGATTACGAGAACGACAAGCAGAACCTGCATGCCGGCTGGTCCGTCGTCAAGCGTTAAGCGCTGAGCGCAACGCATCGGTCTCCATGCCCGTTGCGACTTTTCCAGGGCGCCCGCAGGCGCCCGTGGTTGCCCGGACGGCGGCAACCCCATGTGACGCCACGCGTTGCATCATTTTTCATCCGATACATATTTGCCGGTCTGCACGGCTGCGGCGGGCCCGGTGCCGGCGTTTGCGCCGGCCCGGCCGACCTGCCGCTTCCTACTATTTCTTACATGCGTTGTAGGCTTTTTTCCCTTGAACCCCATTTGGGTTGCTATTAAATTTGCTAGCAAGGTTCTGAGGCAGAACCGTGGTTAGAATGAAAAAACGCTGATCCTATTCAGCCGGCCAAGTGCTCGTTGAGCACTCCAAGGGCTGCAACGCTGTGCCACCGCTAGAGCGGGCCGCAGCATTTGCAGGGCCTGCGCGTGCTGCGCAGATTTCTACCGCTGTTCCCTTCTGTGCCGTTATTTTCTGCACTGGCTCCGATCGACTCGGGCCAGCGCCTGTCGTGCGTGCCTGTGCCGCCCGGCGGCTTGCACGCTCCTCCCATGTGAATGATTCGGGCCAGTCCCGGATGGATGAAAGGTACTTCCGGTTTGGCTTTGCAAGACTTCAAACTGCGCTACAACCCCGCGCTCGACGGTTTACGCGGCGTGGCGATCGTGCTGGTGCTTTTATCCCATGCGCATGTGCCGATGTTCGAGGGCGCCTTCCTGGGCGTCGATCTGTTCTTCGTGCTCAGCGGCTTCCTGATCACTTCGCTGCTGCTGCAGGAATTCCAGGACCACCAGCGCCTGGATTACTGGCGCTTCTATCGGCGCCGCTTCTTCCGGCTGATGCCCGCGCTGCTGCTGTTTCTCGCTGCCTATTGTCTTATCGCGCCGCTGCTCTGGCCCGATCTCGACGACATCCATCAGGATGCGCTGGTTTCCGCGTTATATCTCGCCGATTACGGCATCGCTTTCTTCGACAGCCCCGACACGCTGCTGCACATGTGGTCGCTGTCGGTCGAGGAGCATTTCTACCTCGTCTGGCCGCCGTTGCTGGTGCTGTTGCTGCGCAAGACCCAGGCCGGAAAGCTGTGGCGCTCCATTCTTTTGCTGTGGGTGCTGAGCACAGCCTGGCGCCTGTTCTGGGTGGGCCAGGGACAGCATTTCTACGAGATTTTCTTCCGCTTCGATACCCGGGCTTCGGGCCTGCTGGCCGGCAGTCTGCTGGCGGCGCTGGTGATCGAGAAGCCGAGCTGGATCCAGGCGCTGCAAAAGCGCATGCCGCATGCCATGTGGCTGCCGCTGGCGATTCCGCTGCTGATGCGCCTCGAATGGGACAACCAGGCAGTGATGGTCTGGGGTCTGACGGTCGTCGAATGCGCGGCGCTGGTGCTGCTGGTCGCGGTGCAGCAGCAGCGCGGCATGGTCTACGAGATGTTCCGCGCGCCGGTGCTGGTCTACCTGGGCCGGCTGTCGTACGGCGTCTACCTGTGGCACTACCCGGTGGTGCGCTATCTGCGCGCCGATTACTCGTGGCCCGTGGTCGTGGTCGCGGGCCTGGCGATCTCGGTCGCGCTGTCGGCGCTGTCGTTCTACACGATAGAGCGCTGGGCGATGCGCTGGCGCGACCGGCCCAAGCGCGTTGCCGATGAACGCGCGGGCGTTGCGGCAACGGCGGGCTGAAGGCTCAGAAGCCCGCGCCCGGCTGGGCCAGGTACGCCTGTTCCTCAGGGGTGCTGGGTCGGCCCAGAATCGGGTTGCGGTGCGGAAAGCGGCCGAAACGCGTGATCACATCCTGGTGCTTGAACGCGTAGTCGAGCGTGCCGGCAAAGAAACCGCGCAGTTCGGGCGTGGCCAGTTCGTGCAGCTTGCCGAATGCCGCCACGCTTTGCGCCTGCAGCGGCCCATCTTCGGCATGTTCCAGCGGCAGGTAATAGAAGATGCGTGCCACGCTGGGCACGCCAGGGGCGACATCGTGGCCCGCAAGAATGCCGTCGAGCGCGAGCTGCAAGGCCTGCGTGTCGCCGGCAAAGCTTTTGGGCGTGTCGCGAAACAGGTTGCGTGTGAACTGGTCCAGCAGCAGGATCAGCGCCAGCCGCCCGCGCGCCGATTCGGCCCAGCCATCGAGCGCTCCCGACAGCGCCTCTTCGACCAGTGGTCCAAATTTCACGCCGATCTCGGCATCGGTTTCGGCGGACTTGGTGAACCACAGCGACTGGCGCGCGAGCGCGTCGGCATCGGTGGGCGCGGCGGCACCCAGCCAATAGGTCAGGATCTGGGCAATGCGCGGGTCCTGGCCTGCGGGCAGGGCGGTGGAAGTGGCGTCAGACATGGGCGTTTTTCCGGAAGCGACAGGGACTTCATTGTGCCGGCTCGCTCAGGCCTGAACGCGTAGGCCATGCTCCAAAAAAATGGCACCCATGCCAGGTGCCATTTCAGACCGCAGGTGTGCAGCGATCAGAACGAGTGGGTCACACCCAGGCTCATGCCGTTCGAACGTGCCTTGTTGCCCACGCCCTGGTAGTTGCCCTTCCACTTGGTGGAGTCCATTTCGAGGTACAGCTTGGTACGGCGCGACAGGCTGTAGTCGACAAAGCCGATCAGGCGCGTGAAGCCGTCCTTGTTCAGGCCGGTGCGCTCGCGGTCGACCTTGTAGTAGCCGCCGTTGAAGCTCCACTGGTTGTTGAAGGCGTAGTTGGCGCCGAAGGACAGCACCTTGTTGGTGGTCTGCGTGGTGGTGGTGGTGTCGCCCTGGTTGCGGCCGTAATTGAGCATCAGGCGCAGGCCGCCGGTCTTCCAGGCCGCTCCTATGGTGGCGGCGTCCAGCTCCAGGCCGTTGGCGTCGTGGAACTGCGTGTAGGCGCTGGTCAGCGCCAGGTCGCCGGCCGCGTAGTTCAGGCCCAGACCCTTGGTGTCCTGGCGGGTGCTGGAAATGGCGGACTCCCCGAAGCTGTACATCGCGCGCACGGTCAGGCCGCCGAACGTGCCCGAGTACTTGATCGAGTTGTTGACGCGGTTGGAGGCGGCGTTGGTGTTGGTCGCGCCGTATTCGATGCCCAGGCGGTGGCCGGTCAGGCTGGTCACCTGGATGTTGGGGTTCAGGCCCGCGAAGCGCAGGCCTATGGGGTCGGCGATGCCCGCGGAGTCCGCGACCAGCGTGTTCTGGCGACCGGCGGTCACCGCGCCCCAGTTGCCGGCCAGGCCCAGCACCGCGGCGCGATCGAAGAAGCCCGCGGCCGAGCCGGAGGTGCCTACGTCCACGCCCAGCGTGGATTCGAGATTGAACGTGGCCTTGAGGCCGCCGCCCAGGTCTTCCTGGCCGCGCAGGCCCCAGCGGCTTGTGGGGCCGACACCGCTGTTGACCACAGTGGTGTTGTTCGGCGCGCCGGCGTAGCCCGCGGTCAGGCCGCTTTGCGTGCGCACGGCGGCGTCCAGAATGCCGTAGACCGTGAGGTTGCTTTGGCTCTGGGCCAGGGCGGGCATGGCAGCGCTGAGGGCCACCAGCGCGAGGGCTGAAATCTTGTGCATGTCATGTCTCCTTGATGTAATTTTGGGTAACAGCGAGGCTGGAGTTTGTCGGGGATTTTTGTTCTGAGATAGATGAATTTGGCATAGCTGATATGCCAAGTCCGGCGGGCGGAGTTCTTGGCCTGATCTGAAATCGTTGTGTGACAAAGGCGTTTCATGCAATGCACTGGCTTGATTTTCAGAGGTGGAATCTGTTTCCATTGTGAAAAACTAGGGTTTTCACTTGTGGAAAATTGTCCAATTGCGCTGATGCAAGCCCAATAATGCAGGGCATACGCTATGCTCTTTTGGTATACCTTTGGCGGCGCTTGCGGCCTGGCCCAACATGCCGGCAGGCATGTCTCGGGCCACGGGCTTGTTCAACGATTCAACGGACAGACAGCTATGAAATTCAAGCAATTGCTCGGCGCCCTGGTGGCGACCGCGCTCTTCACGCCTGCGGCTTTTGCGCAGAACTTCCCGACCAAGGCGGTGCGCATCGTCGTGCCGTTCGGCGCGGGCGGCGTGGCCGACGTGACCGCACGCGTCGTGGCCCAGAAGATGGCCGAATCGCTGGGCCAGGCCGTGGTGATCGAGAACAAGCCGGGCGCGGGCGGCATCGTCGCGGGCGACACCGTGGCCAAGGCCGAACCCGACGGCCACACCTTGCTGCTGATGTCCAACGGCACGGCCGTGAGCGAAGGCCTGTTCAAGAGCCTGCCGTTCAAGACGCTGCAGGACTTCGCGCCGGTCTCCACGCTGGGCTACTTCGATCTGGCCGTGGTCACGGCGGCGAACTCGCGCTTCAAGACCTTTGGCGAGCTGCTGGCGTTCGCCAAGGCCAACCCCGGCCAACTGAACCTGGGCTCGATCAATGTGGGCAGCACCCAGCATCTGACCGCTGAAATGTTCAAGTCGGCGGCCGGCGTCGACGTGCAGATCATCCCGTTCAACGGCACGCCCGCCGTGGTCACCGCGCTGCGCGGCGGCCAGATCGATGCGGCCGTGGAAATCGTCGCGCCCGTGCTCACGCAGATCCAGTCGAAGGCGCTGCGCGCGCTGGCCGTGACCAGCGACAAGCGTGCGGCCGTGCTGCCCGACGTGCCCACGACCAAGGAAGCCGGCCTACCCGGCTACGTGGCGCGCAGCTGGAACGGCCTGGCCGCGCCCGCGAAGACGTCGGCGCCTGTTATTGCCCGTCTGAACCAGGTGATCGTCGCCGCGTTGAATTCGCCCGACGTGAAGAAAAAGCTCCACGACCTGAATGTGGACGCCCAGTCCAGCACGCCGCAGGAAGCTTCGGCGCTGCTGGCTTCCGAAGTCAAGCGCTGGGGCGATGTGATCAAGACCGCGAAAATCCCGCCGCAATAAACACCGGCCATACAGCCCGCGCATCCGCCTGGCCCTCTCGGGGGCCAGGCGGATTTTTTGTTACCGCCGCATGGCGGGAACTTTGCGCGTGTTTTCAGCACGAAAAATCATCAACAGTCGCCTATTCCGCGCAGCGGGGGCGCTATCCTTGGCGGTTTTCGTCGCTTTTCTCACGGGTTTGTTCGCCATGCTTCGCCGCCGTTTTCTGCTCAGTTCCCTGGTGTCCACCACACTGCTGTCCACCGCATGTTCTGGCAAGGCCCTGCCGCGCAATGTGATCGTGTCCGCTGAAAAGCTCCAGCAGGCCGTGGCCCAGCGCTTTCCCCGGCCTTATCCGGTCGCGGGGCTGCTGCAGCTGCAGCTGCAGGCGCCCCAGCTGCAACTGCTGCCCCAGGTCGACCTGATCAAGGCGCAGTTCATCGCCAATCTTTCGGGTCCCGTGCTCAAACAGGGCTACGACGGCCGCATGGAGGCCGATTTCGGCCTGCGTTACGAGCCCTCCGATCGCACGGTGCGCGCGCAGCGCGTCAAGGTCCACAGCCTCGCGCTCGACGGCCTGCCGCCCGCATTGACCGAGATGCTCAACACCTACGGCAGCTCCATCGCCGAGCAGGCGCTGGGCGACATGGTGCTCTACCAGATGCAGGAAAAGGACACGGCGCTGATGGATTCGCTCGACCTGCAGCCCGGCGTGATGCGGGTCACGACCCAGGGCCTGGAGATCGCGCTGGACCGCAAGACGCCGGCGCGCTGAGGCGCGTACCATGCATCTGGGCCTGGATGTGCAGGCCCGGGAGACTGCCTCTTGCGTGGCGGCAGTCGTTTGTCCATTGCAACTCTGCCCGATGCCCATGACCGATCTGTCTGTCTTTCCCATCACCCGCAAATGGCCGCCGCAGCATCCCGAGCGCCTGCAGCTGTACTCGTTGCCCACGCCCAATGGCGTCAAGGTATCGATCATGCTCGAGGAGACCGGCCTGGCCTATGAAGCGCATACCGTGCGTTTCGACAGCCAGGACCAGCTTTCGCCCGAGTTCCTGTCGCTGAACCCGAACAACAAGATTCCGGCCATCCTCGATCCGAATGGTCCGGACGGCAAGCCGCTGGCGCTGTTCGAGTCGGGCGCCATCCTGGTCTACCTGGCCGAGAAGACCGGGCAGTTCATTCCACGCGATGCAGGCGCGCGCTACGAGACGCTGCAGTGGCTGATGTTCCAGATGGGCGGCGTGGGCCCGATGTTCGGTCAGCTGGGCTTCTTCCACCGCTTCGCGGGCAAGGAATACGAAGACAAGCGTCCACGCGACCGCTATGTCGCCGAGTCGCAGCGCCTGCTGCAGGTGCTGGACCAGCGCCTCGAAGGCCGCGACTGGATCATGGGCGCCGACTACACCATTGCCGACATCGCCATCCTGCCCTGGGTGCGCAATCTGGTGGGCTTCTACGAAGCCGCGGACCTCGTCGGCTGGCAGCGTTTCAGCCAGCTGCATCGTGTGCTCGACCAGTGGCAGCAACGCCCGGCCGTGCAGCGCGGGCTGGAGATTCCTCCTCGCTCGTAACGCCTGGCGGCGTGCTGACAGCGCGACACACCGTCCCATGGGTGGGCCTTCTCTTTGCGGCCTGCGGTCGCATGTAATGGCGTATCTTTCGTTTTGCCTGCCGCCGGCCTCGCCGGTGCGGCCGCAGGCATGCCATTACAAGGAGCCCCGCCATGAACACCGCCATTCAACCCGTCCTTCAGGCCCAGCCGCTGGGGCCCTTGTGGCCCACGCTCGATCCGTTCCTGTTCTGTGCCCACCATGACGACAGCTATCCGGCCGGTAACGGCCGCATGGGCGTGCAGTCGGTCGAATTCGAAGGCCGGCAGATGGGCAGCGACTTCAGCCGCAAGGACGGCTGGAGCATGTACCACGGCGACAGCGTGCCCGGCTTTCCCGGCCACCCGCACCGCGGCTTCGAAACCGTCACGCTGGTGCGCAAGGGCCTGATCGACCATTCCGATTCGCTCGGTGCGGCGGCGCGCTTCGGCCGCGGCGACGTGCAATGGCTCACGGCGGGCCGCGGCGTGGTGCATTCGGAAATGTTTCCGCTGCTCAACACCGACGGCCCCAATCCGCTCGAACTGTTCCAGATCTGGCTGAACCTGCCCGCGGCCTCGAAGATGGTCGCGCCGCACTTCACCATGTTCTGGGACGAGCGCATTCCGCGCCTGGTGCACACCGACGCGGGCGGCAAGCGCACCACGGTGACCGTGGTCGCGGGCGCGCTCGAAGGCGCCGATCCCGCGCTTGCGCCGCCGCCCGAATCCTGGGCCGCGCAGGACGCGTCCGACCTCGCGATCTGGACGCTGCTGCTCGAGCCCGGCGCGTCCTGGACGCTGCCCGCGGCGCGCGGTGAAGGCACGCGCCGCATGCTGTATTTCTTCGCGGGCGAGCAGTTGCAGATCGGCAATGCGCTGGCCGACCAGCATGCGGCGCTCGAACTCGTCGCGGGCCAGGACTGGCAACTGGTCAACAGCGGCAGCACGCCGGTCGAATGCCTGCTGCTGCAAGGAAAGCCGCTGGCCGAGCCGGTCGCGCAGTATGGCCCGTTCGTGATGAACACCCAGCAGGAAATCATGCAGGCGCTGCAGGACTACCGCAACACGCAGTTCGGCGGCTGGCCCTGGCCCGAGCAGGACCCGGTGCACGGCAGTTCGCCGCGCCGGTTCGCGCGCTATCCGGGCCAGACGGACGACGAATCGCCGCCCGCCAGCACCGGCGAATGAGAAGGGCTGTCCCCGCGCGGCTGCGCCACGGCGCGCCGCAATCGGGGACAATGCCAGCGCCGGGCTGGACGCAGCCCTTTGAATGGACACTTTTCAATGAACATCAGCAAAGATACCGCGGTCACCATCCATTACACGATCACTGACCCGCAGGGCAAGCGCCTCGACGACGGCGATGTGGCCTATCTGCATGGCGGCTACGACAACCTGTTCGCCAAGGTCGAGGAAGCACTCGAAGGCAAGGCCGTGGGCGCCACGCTGACCGTGGACCTGGCTGTCGAGGACGCATTCGGCGCGCGCGACGAAAGCCTCAAGCGCAGCATTCCCAAGGCCGAATTCCCGCCAGGCGTCAAGGTCGGCGGCCAGCTGCGCGGCAGCAACGACCAGGGCGAACCGCAGATTTACCACGTGGTGAAGATCAAGGGTCCCGAAGTGCTGCTCGACGGCAACCACCCGCTCGCGGGCATGGCGCTGCGCTTCACCTGCAAGGTCAACGAAGTGCGCCCCGCGACGGCCGAGGAAATCACCCACCGCCATGTGCATGGCGGCCATGGTCACCACCATTGAGGTGATCAGCGGCGTCTCAGCAGCGCCCGCTTGAGCAGCCGCGCGGCGCGGTCGCGGATCTGGAACGGGCTGTGGCCCGGGAAGGGGAAAGTGCGGCTGCGGCTGCAGGCCTGCAGGAAGTCGCTGAGCAGCGCTGAATCGTCGAGCGTGCTGTTGTCGGCGCTGCGAAATTCAGGGTGCCACTGCGTGGCCGCGATATAGCCGCCCGCATTCCGCGGATTGCGGCGTATGGCTTCGGGAATGTGGTCGGGAATGCTCCAGGCCTCGACTTCGAAGTTGGGTGCGATCTGCTTGATGCCCTGATGGTGGATGCTGTTGACGCGCGCGCGTTGCTGGCCCGGATACAGCTGGGCCAGGCGCGAGCCCGAGACCAGCGCGATGTCGTGCGCGTGGCGGTCGTATTGCTTGGCGTCGCGGTGCACCTGCGCGCCCGGCACCTGGGTCAGCAGGTCCTGGTAGAGCGTGCCGCCGAAAGCCACGTTGATCAGTTGCAGGCCGCGGCACACGCCGAAGATGGGCTTGCCCGCCTGGGAAAACGCTTCCACCAGCGCCAGATCGTACAGATCGCGCACCCGGTCGCCCAGCCATTCGGGGCGCAGCGGCTCTTCGCCGTAGCTGCCCGGCCAGACATCGGCGCCGCCATGCATCACCACGCCATCGAGCCAGTCGGCATAGTGCGCCAGCGTCACGTCGCCGCGCGCGGTTTCGCCCGTGGGGCATGGCACCATCACCACCATCGCGCCCGCGGACATGATCCAGTGGGCGATCGATTGCTCGACGTATTGCAGGGTCTTGCCGGTGAACAGGGAGCGTTCCTGGTCGGCGTGCGAGAAGCAGGCCGACAGTCCGATTTTGAGGCGTCGCGAAGCTGGCTGGGACATGGCTTGGAGGCTGGTGCGAGGCAAAAGCGCCGGGTCGCTGCGGATGGCTGGATTATGGCGCTGACATGCGCGCCGTCCAACCTCGACCATTGTGCGCGCAGCCGGTGTCTCGTTACGTGTTCATTCATTACCAGATGTCAGGACAATGACGGCCGGCCTTTTTGGGGCTAGGATGGGTACCGAACCAACCAGGCCAAAGGAGACAGGCATGCAAATCCAGGTGCACACGGACAACCTCGTAGCAGGGGGCGAATCTCTGTCGAAGTGGGTGCAGAGTGAACTCCAGACGCGCTTGACGCGTTTCAAGGAATACATCACGAGGGTCGAAGTTTTCCTGTCCGACACCGATGCGCGCAAGACCCAGGGCGGTCTCAAGCGCTGCGTACTTGAAACCCGGGTCAATGGCCGCCAACCGATCGCGGTGAACGCCGAAGCCGAGAAAATCGCCGACGCCGTCACCGCGGCGACCGAAAAACTGATGCGCGCGGTCGAAACCGACCTGGGCCGTCTCAAGGACAAGAACGGTCGCGAGACGATTCGCACCCAGGAACCGTCGGACGAAGTCTGATCCGCGCCGCGGCCTTCGAGGTCGCGACTTCACCGCAAAAAAGGGCGCCCCGGGCGCCCTTTTTTCATGCGGCGTGAGTTACGCCGGGACGAGCGCGCCGGCGCGGGTCAGCTTGTCGGCCACCAGCAGCTGCTGCATTTCGCCGCGGCCCATGATGCCCAGGCTTTCGGCGACTTCGGCGATCGGGCGGCCGCTGGCAATGGCCGCCTTGGCGATCGCGGCCGATTTCTCGTAGCCGATCAGCGGGTTCAGCGCCGTCACCAGCGTCACCGATTCGGCGATGCGCGCGGCCAGCAGGGGCGCGTTGGCGGTAATGCCTTCGACGCAGTTCACCTGCAGCGTATGGCAGGCGCGCGCCAGGTGCGTGAGGCTCTTGTGCAGCGCCCAGCCCATCAGCGGCTCGAACGCATTGAGCTGCAGCTGGCCGGCTTCAGAGGCCATGGTGATCGCCACGTCGTTGCCTATCACTTCGAAGCAGACCTGGTTCATCACTTCGGGGATCACCGGGTTGACCTTGCCCGGCATGATGGATGAGCCGGCCTGGCGTGCGGGCAGCTGGATGTCGGCAATGCCGGCCTGCGGGCCCGACGACAGCAGGCGCAGATCGTTGCTGATCTTCGACAGCTTGCTCGCGATGCGCTTGAGGATGCCCGAGACATCGACAAAGGCGCCGGTGTCGGCCGTGGCCGCGATCAGGTTCGTGGCCCGGGTCACGGGCACGCCCGACAGCTCGGCGAGCTTGGGAATGACCACGTCCACATAGCCCACGGGCGCGTTGATGCCCGTGCCTATGGCGGTGCCGCCCAGGTTGATCTCGGTCATCAGGTACGCGGATTCGCGCAGGCGCTTCTCGTCGTCGGCAATCATCGCGGCGAAGGCGGCGAATTCCTGGCCCAGCGTCATCGGCACGGCGTCTTGTAGTTGTGTGCGGCCGATCTTGAGCAGGGGGGCGAATTCGTCGGCCTTGGCCTGGAAGGCGCCACGCAGGGCGGCCAGGGCGGCGAGCAGATGCTGGATGCCGAACCAGGTCGCGAGCTTGAGCGCGGTCGGGTAGGCATCGTCGGTGCGCGCATGAATTGCACCTGTTTGGTGCATAACTTCGCGCGCCAGATCCGGCGCGGCTTCAGCCCGCGCGCAGCCGGCCTTCGAGCACAGGGGCCTGCAGCGGCGCGAGCGGCGAGGCGACGCGCGCGCCGAAGCGGTCAGACGCCTCGGGCCCGGCCTGCCAGTCGGCCAGCGCCTGGGCGATTTCTTCCTGCGTGCGGCCGACGAAGTTCCACCACACCAGCACGTCTTCGTTCATGGGCGCGCCGCCGACCAGCAGCAGCCGCGTGCCGGGCGTGCATTGCAACGCGAGCGTGCTGCGGCCCGCGGGCAGGAACAGCAGTTCATCGGGCGCGACGGCCTGGCCGTCGACCGCGACTTCGCCCGTGAGACCGAGCACCGCGTATTCGAAGTCGGCACGCAGCGCGAGCGTGGTCGTGACCGCGGCCGGCGCATCCGGCTTCAGGTGCAGATCGAGCGCGACCAGCGGGCTGTGCACCTGCACGGGCGAGACCTGGCCCAGCGCTTCGCCCGCGAGCACGCAGATCTCCAGGCCGTCCTGCGTGCAGCGCGGCACGTCGGGATAGTGCTGAAAGCGCGGCGCCATGGTGCGTTCGTCCCCGGGCAGCGCGATCCACAGCTGGGCCGCATGCATGCGCGGGCTGCCCAGGCTTTCCTCGGAGTGGGCGATGCCCCGGCCCGAGGTCATCAGATTGATCTGGCCCGGGCGTATCACTTGCTCCGACCCGAGGCTGTCGCGGTGCAGCACTTCGCCTTCGATCATCCAGGTGAAAGTCTGCAGGCCGATGTGCGGGTGCGGGCCGACCTGCATGCTCTTGTCGCCATGCTGTACCGACGGGCCCAGGTGATCGAGAAAGCACCAGGCGCCGACCTTGCGCAGCGCGCGCTGGGGCACGGCGCGGTGCACGGGAATGCCGCCGACATCGGCCAGGCGGGTCGTCAGAAGTTCGGGAGAAGCGACGTGGGACATGGCGTTTTCTTTCAGGTGGCGGCGTTTTCGGTCAGCTGCGTGGCAATGTGCACTTCTCCGGTCAGCAGCTTGTGCACGGGGCAGGCTTGCGCAATCTGCAGCAGGCGGTCGCGCTGGCTGTCGTCGAGCGGACCTTCCAGCGTGATGCGGCGTTCGATGGCGTTGCCGCTCGCGGGCTTGCCGCCGGCGTTCAGCTGCAGCGCGACATGCACCGCCTGCAGCGGCCATTGCTTGCGCTGGGCATACATCTGCAGCGTGACCGTGGTGCAGGCGCCCAGCGCCGACAGCAGCAGCTGCATCGGGCTCGGGGCGGTGTCGCCGCCGCCGAGCGCAGGAGGTTCATCGGCATGCCAGCTGTGACCCGCGGAGTCGGTCAGCGTGACGCGGTAGGGCAAGGTGGTGCTGGCGGCAAATGCGCTGTCGGCCATGGAGAAGCTTTCTTTTCAAGCAAGGCGCGGCCCTGCGAACGGTGCGTGCCTCGAGCATAGCCGCTGCGAGAGATGTCGAAGAAGCATATGGCTGACAAGCCGAGTCATGCAAAGGCATTAAATTGGTGGCTGCATCCATTCCTGGGTCCGTGCCTGCCAACGGCGCTATCGGGCCCAGCGCTCTTCACCTCTTTCAGGAGATTCACATGACCAATCCCACCACTGCACCTGGCGTCGCCTTGCCCGAGCATTTCCAGGCCCGTATCGTTGGTCTTGTTCAACATCGTGTCGGTGACGGTGCACTTGAAGAAATTCCCGTGGGCCAGATGGTCCAGGTAGACACCGCGCTGGCGAGCCTGGTGGTGTCGTGGGAGTCGGAAGGCCAGCCCGTGACGGTCACGCTGGCCAAGGATGAATTCGAGCTTTATATGTCCCAGGGTGCGATCGAGCTTCAGGGTGTGTCCCCGGCGGCCGTCGTTGCCGCAGTCAATGCCGAGGCCGAAGCTTGAGGTTATAGCCATGCCTGCAATCGATAAAAAGCCCCGCAAGGGGCTTTTTTGTTGCCTGCGGGGACCGCGTGGGTGCCGGTCGGGGGACAGGCGCAGGGGCCGTTCTCCGACATACCACGCACCATCCTGTGACTAGAGTGGAAGCTTCACCCGTTCACCAGGAGATGCACATGGCCGACACCACCCATCCACGCGAAACCCTTTGGAAACTGGTCAAGGGGATTCGCTTTGCGATGATCACCCACCGCCACGAGGACGGCAGCCTGAAGGCCTGTCCCATGACCATGGCCAACAAGGAAGGCATGGACGAGCATGTGAACTTCTACTTCCTGCTGGACAAGAAGAACGATCTCGCGCATTGCGTGACGCACGACGCCAATATCCAGATCAGTTTCGCCGATCCCGACGAGGACAGCTACGTGTCGGTCAGCAGCACGGCCCGTCTGAGCGAAGACCGCGTGCTCAAGGAAAAGCTCTGGTCCACGGCCGCCAAGGCCTGGTTCCCCGGCGGCATCGACGACCCCGATCTGGTGGTGCTGGTCGCGCCCGTGACGTCGGCCGAATACTGGGACGTGAAGGAAAACAAGCTGGTGCAGCTCTACAAGATCGCCAAGGCCGCGATCACGGGCGAAGAGCCCAAGGGCATGGGCGAACACGGCACCATACGCCTGTAAGTCTGCATGGGGGCGCTGTGCCGATGGCGGTCTCGCTGTCGGTCGCGCCTGGTCAGCCGCAGGCAAGGATTCCGCGTCTGAGAAGATAGTTTTTCTATCAAATGATCGTAGCAACCAGCGGTTTATTTATGCATACACCCATGCCTACACTGGGGCATGAACCGCATTTTCACCGCTGACGACAACTTTTCCTCTGATTTGCAGGCGTGCGCATGACGGTGCCCGCTGCAGCGTTGCCCAACACCAGCGCGCAGGCGCGGCCGGCAACATCGGCGCCTGCAGGGGCCTGCGATGCGCACATGCACATCCTCGACCCGCGCTTTGCGCCCATCGCCGCGGTGCTGCCGGGGGCGACGGTCGCTGAATATCGTCAAATACAAGCCTTGAACGGCACCACGCGCACTGTCGTTGTCCAGCCCCGGCTGTTCGGCACCGACAACCGCGTGACGCTGGACGCGATCCAGCAACTGGGCAGCGACCGCACGCGTGGCGTTGCCGTGGTCAACCCCGTCATCACCGATGCTGAGCTGCAGGCGCTGCACGCCGGCGGCATACGCGGCATACGCTTTTCGCTGCACACCGCAGTGCATGCGGCCGTGGGCTTCGAGATGGTGGAGCCGCTGGCGCAGCGCGTGCACGCCTGGGGCTGGCATCTGCAGCTGCACTGGAGCGCCGATCAACTGCTGGCCCACCAGTCGATGCTGCAGCGGCTGCCCACGCCGCTGGTCTTCGACCACCTCGGACGCCTGCCTTTGCCCATGGGCACGGCGCATCCAGCGTTCGCGCTGATTCGCGGCCTGCTCGACCAAGGGCGGGCGTGGGTCAAGCTGTCCGGCGCCTATCTCGACACACGCCAACCCCATGGCCAGGGCTACGCCGATACCGATGCCGTGGCGCGCGCCTGGGTGCGTGCCGCGCCCGAGCGCCTGGTGTGGGGCAGCGACTGGCCGCACACCACCGAGACCGAACGCAAGCCCGATGACGCCGAACTGTTCGATCTGCTGGCGCGCTGGAGCGGCGACGAAAAAGTGCGCCAGCGCGTGCTGGTCGACAACCCGGCGGCGCTGTACGGCTTCGACAGCGCCTGACCGGCCCGGATACCCATACCTAAAAAAAGGAGACATCACCATGTTCAACCCATCCCCAATTCTGCGCGGCCGCCGCGTTCTCGTCCTGGCCGCTGCATTGCTGCCGCTGGCCAGCTGGGCCGCCTGGCCCGACCGGCCGATCCGCATGGTCGTGCCGTACTCCGCGGGCGGCGGCGCCGACAACACGGCGCGCATCGTGGCCCAGCGCATGGGCGAGATCCTGGGCCAGTCGGTGGTCATCGAGAACAAGCCCGGCGCGGGCGGCGTCATCGGCGCGGACAGCGTGGCCAAGGCCTTGCCCGACGGCTATACGGTTCTGTACGACGCCTCGGCCTTCGGCGTGAACGGCGCGTTGCGCAAGCTGCCCTACGACCCGATGAAGGATTTCATTCCGGTGTCGCTTGTGGCGACGGCGCCGCAGATCCTGGTGGTCGGCAGCAGCAAGCCGTACAAGACCGTGGCCGAGCTGGTCGCCGCGGCGAAGCAGTCGCCGGGCAAGCTGACCTATGCCTCGGCCGGCGCCGGCACCGGCTCGCACCTGGCCGCGGAAATGCTCAACGACCAGGCCAAGATGGAAACGCTGCACGTGCCCTACAAGGGCGGCGCTCCCGCCCTGACCGATGTGATGGCCGGCCAGGTCGACATGTACTTCGGCAATGCCGCGTCGACGCTGCAGTACCTCAACGGCGGCAAGCTGCGCGCGCTGGCCGTCAGCTCGCGCAAGCGGGTCCAGGGCCTGGACAACGTGCCCACGCTGCGCGAGAGCGGCATGCCGGATTTCGAGGTGCTCGAATGGAACGGCGTCTTCCTGCCGAAGAACACCCCCAAGGACATCGTCGAACTGCTGGGCAAGGCCACGCGTGAAGCCGTCGCCGACGCCGGCGTGCGCGAGCGATTGATGCGTGCCGGCCTCGAGCCCGTGGGCAACAGCGCGCAGGAGTTCTCGGCTTTCATCAAGGCGGAGAGCACGCGCTGGCAAGCCGTGGTCAAGGCGCGCAATATCAAGCTCGACTGATACCGCCGGCCTTATTCGACGCGTGCGCCCGAAACGCGCACCACATTGCCCGCGTTGATCCAGTCTTTCGCCAGCAGCTGCTTGAAGCCCGCGGGCGTGTCGGTCGCGGCTTCGGCGCCGAGCTTGCGCACGCGTTCCTGCACCACCGGGTCGGCCATCACCTTGTTGACCGCGGCGTTGATCTTGCGCACTTCGGCGGCCGGCGTGCCGGCCGGAGCGAGCAGGCCGTACCAGGTGTCGAACTGGAAGCCCGCGAAGCCCGATTCCGCAACGGTGGGCAGGTCGGGCAGGAACGGCGAGCGCTTGGGGCCGGTATAGGCCAGCAACTGCACGCGCGGGTCGTCCTTGAAGGCAATCAGGCCCGTGGTCGCGGCCGTCACGCCCTGCACGCGGCCGGCGAGCAGCTCGCGCACGGCGTCGCCGGTCGACTTGTAGGGAATGTGTTGCTGCTCGACGCCGGCCTGGGCCAGGAACGAGGCCATGCCCAGGTGCGAGGCGCTGCCGTTGCCGGCCGACGCGTAGTTCCAGGGCGTGGGGCTGGCCTTGGCGGCGGCAACCCATTGCGCCAGCGTGCGCTCCTTGCCCGCGGGCGCGGCGATCACATAGCCCGACGACGCAACCAGGGCCACGGGCTCGAAGTCATTGACCGGGTGGAAGCCCAGCTTGGGGTACATGTAGCCCGTGAAATGGTGGCTTGCGGCCGCCATCACCAGCGTGTTGCCATCGGGCCTGGACCGGGCCACGCCCTGCGTGCCCAGCGTGCCGCCCGCGCCGGGCTTGTTCTCGATGACGATGGTCGCCTGCAGCGCCTGGCCCAGCTCGTTGCTGAACGCGCGCAGCACCGTGTCCTGCACCGCGCCCGCGCCGAACGGCACGACGATATGGATGGTGCGGTCGGCCGCATGGGCCAGACCCGCCAGGCTGACGCCCCAGGCAAGGGCGGTGGAAGCGAGAACGCGGCGGCGGGTCAGGGAAGGCAGGTGCATGGCGTGAGACGGTAGGCGGGTAGCGGACGGCAAAGCCGTTGGACCAGCCAGTCTAGGGATGCGCACTTATGCCGCCAACGCATTCTTTCGCATGAGCAAATGCGGAAAACATTCTTGCCCGCCCCATGAAAAAAGCGCCAGCCCCTTGCAGGACTGGCGCTTTGCCACTGATTTGCGCTCGTCAGCGCAGACCGGTCTGATTACTTGGCAGCGACTACGCGCACCATCTCGAGGCACTTGTTCGAGTAGCCCCATTCGTTGTCGTACCAGCTCACGACCTTGACGAAAGTCGAGTCCAGCGCGATGCCGGCTTCGGCGTCGAACACCGAAGTGCAGGATTCACCGCGGAAGTCGGTGGCAACCACCTTGTCTTCGGTGTAACCCAGCACGCCCTTGAGCGCGCCTTCGGACTGGGCCTTCATTTCGGCGCAGATTTCAGCGTAGGTGGCTTCGCTGTTCAGTTCCACGGTCAGATCGACCACCGACACGTCGGAAGTCGGCACGCGGAAGGACATGCCCGTGAGCTTCTTGTTCAACTCGGGAATCACCACGCCCACGGCCTTGGCGGCGCCAGTGCTCGAAGGAATGATGTTTTCCAGAATGCCGCGGCCGCCGCGCCAGTCTTTGTTCGACGGGCCGTCGACGGTCTTTTGCGTTGCCGTGGCAGCGTGCACGGTGGTCATCAGGCCGCGCTTGATGCCCCACTTGTCGTTCAGCACCTTGGCCACGGGGGCCAGGCAGTTGGTGGTGCACGAAGCGTTGGAGATGATGGCTTCGCCGGCGTAGGTCTTGCAGTTCACGCCGAACACGAACATCGGGGTGTCGTCCTTGGAAGGAGCCGACAGGATGACCTTCTTCGCGCCTGCGTCGAGGTGCTTCTGTGCGGTTTCCTTGGTCAGGAACAGGCCCGTGGCTTCGATCACGATGTCGGCGCCGACTTCGTTCCACTTCAGGGCGGCAGGATCACGCTCCTGCGTCAGGCGGATGGCCTTGCCATTGACCACCAGCGTGTTGCCTTCGACGGCCACGGTGCCCTGGAAGCGGCCATGCACGCTGTCGTACTTGAGCATGTAAGCCAGGTAATCGGGTTCGAGCAGGTCGTTGATGGCGACGATTTCAATGTCGCTGCCAAAGTTCTGCACGGCTGCGCGGAACACCATGCGGCCGATGCGGCCGAACCCGTTGATACCTACTTTGATGGTCATATTTGCCTCTTGAAGTGAAATGACGAAAACCTGTTCCTGGACGGATTACTTCTTCTTCTGCTGGCGCAGCACGGCCTGGACCGTTGCCGCGACATTTTCCTCGGTGAAGCCGAAGTGCTTGAACAGCACGTTGGCCGGCGCCGATTCGCCGTAGCTGTCGATACCGACCACGGCCGCGCAACCGTACTTCCACCAGAAGTCGGTCACGCCCATTTCCACGGCGACGCGTGGCAGATTGGCGGGCAGCACCTTGGTCTTGTACTTGACGTCTTCACGGTCGAAGGTCGTGGTGCTGGGCATGGAAACCACGCGCACGGCGATCTTCTTCGTGGCCAGCAGCTTTTGCGCGGCCAGTGCCAGTTGCACTTCGGAGCCGGTGGCGATGATCACGGCCTGGGCGGCCTGCGTCAGGCCGATGTCGGCGGGTTCGCTCAGCACGTAGGCGCCGCGGCTGATGTCGCCGGCGTCGCGCTTGCGTGCATAGGCCAGGTTCTGGCGGCTCAGCAGCAGGGCCGTGGGCTTGTTGCGCTGCGACAGCGCGGCGCTCCAGGCGACCGCGGTTTCGGTGGTGTCACCCGGACGCCAGACGTCCAGACCGGGGATCAGGCGCAGGCTCGCGGCGTGCTCGATCGACTGGTGGGTGGGGCCGTCTTCGCCCAGACCGATGGAGTCGTGGGTGAACACGTGGATCACGCGCTGCTTCATCAGCGCGGCCATGCGGATGGCGTTGCGGCTGTAATCGCTGAACGTCAGGAACGTGCCGGCGTAGGGAATGAAACCGCCATGCAGCGCAATGCCGTTCATGATCGCGGCCATGCCGAACTCGCGCACGCCGTAGTTGATGTGGCGGCCGCCGACACCGTATTCGTTCTTCACCACGGCACCGGCTTCGTCGAAGCGCAGCGCGGGCGTGCTCTTGGTGTTGGTCAGGTTGGAGCCGGTCAGGTCGGCCGAGCCGCCGAGCATTTCGGGCAGGGCCGCGGTGAATGCTTCGAGCGCCATCTGGCTGGCCTTGCGGCTGGCGACGGTTTCGCCCTTGGTGATGGTGTCGACCACGGTGTTGACCGCGACCTGGGCGAAGTTCTTCGGCAGGTCGCCGGCCATGCGGCGCGTGAATTCGGCCGCGAGTTCGGGGTAGGCCTTGGCGTAGGCGGCGAACTTCTTGTTCCAGGCGGCTTCGGTCTTGGCACCGGCAGCCTTGGCATCCCAGTCGCCGTAGACGTCGGCGGGAATTTCGAACGGCGTGTGCGACCAGCCCAGCGCAGCGCGCGTCAGGCCGATTTCTTCGCCGCCCAGGGGTTCGCCGTGGGCCTTGGCGGTGTCCTGGCGGTTGGGCGAGCCCTTGCCGATGCTGGTCTTGCAGATGATCAGCGTGGGCTTGGTCGCGCTTTGCTTGGCGTGGGCGATCGCGGCGTCGACGGCGTTGACGTCATGGCCGTCCACGGGGCCGACCACGTTCCAGCCGTAGGCTTCGAAACGCTGGGCGGTGTTGTCGATGAACCAGGGAGCGACCTGGCCGTCGATCGAAATGCCGTTATCGTCGTACAGCGCCACGAGCTTGTTGAGCTTCCAGGCACCGGCGAGCGCCGCGGCTTCGTGCGAAATGCCTTCCATCAGGCAGCCGTCACCCATGAACACATAGGTGTGGTGATTGACGATTTCGTGGCCCTTGCGGTTGAACTCCGAAGCCAGCAGCTTTTCGGCGAGCGCGAAGCCGACGGCGTTGGTCACGCCCTGGCCCAGCGGGCCGGTGGTGGTTTCCACGCCGGGGGTGATGCCCACTTCAGGATGGCCCGCGGTCTTGCTGTGCAGTTGGCGGAAGTTCTTCAGCTCGGTCATCGGCAGGTCGTAGCCGGTGAGGTGCAGCAGCGCATAGATCAGCATCGAGCCATGGCCGTTCGACAGGATGAAACGGTCGCGGTCGGCCCAGTGCGGGTTGACCGGGTTGTGCTGCAGGTGGCGGCTCCACAGGGCTACGGCCATATCGGCCATGCCCATGGGGGCGCCGGGGTGACCGGAGTTGGCTTGTTGAACGGCATCCATTGCGAGTGCGCGGATCGCATTCGCCATTTGTTGAGTGTTGGCCATCAGGGCGCTCCGAAAAAGGAGGGTGTTTGTCAGGGGAAGCCGGATATTTTAAGCGGCAGCCCGTTTTGAGCCGTATCGCGGGGCAATGCACTACAGTGCAGCCCATGGTCAAACCCTTGACCCGCCTGCATTTTCGGAGCATTCAGCGCATGTCTTTCGCCCCTTTTTCCGCGCCTTTCACGGCGGTTGTGTCCCCTGCCGCAGGCCTGCTGCAGCCGCCCGCGATGCTGCTGGCCGCGGGGCGCGGCGAACGCATGCGACCGCTGACCGACCACTGCCCCAAGCCCCTGCTCGAAGTGCAGGGCCAGCCGCTGCTGCAGTGGCATCTGCAGGCGCTGGCCGCTGCGGGCGTGCCGCGCGCGGTGATCAATACCGGCTGGCTGGGCGCGCAGATTCCCCAGCGCCTGGGCAGCGTGTTCGGCAGCGAAGACGTGCAACTGCCGTTGATCTATTCCGCTGAAGACCCGTCGGGCCGGGGCTCGGCGCTCGAGACCGCGGGCGGCATCGCGCGCGCGCTGCCGCAGCTGGGCGCGGTGTTCTGGCTCGCGGCCGGCGATGTGTTCGCGCCTGATTTCACGTTCGATGCGGCGGCGGCTGCCGCTTTCACGGCCAGCGATCAGCTGGCCCATCTGTGGCTCGTGGCCAATCCAGAGCACCATCCCAAGGGGGACTTCGGTCTGTCGGAACAGGGCCTGGCGCTCGATCTGCCCGAAGGCGATCCGCGCCCGCGCTGGACCTACAGCACGATCGCACTGCTGCGTGCCGAGCTGTTCGGCGCGCCCTGGTGCGCGATTCCCGCGGGCAACCCCGCAGGCGAGCGCGCGGCGCTAGGACCGCTGCTGCGCCGCGCGATGGCCGCGGGCCGGGTCGGCGCGTCGATTTATTGCGGGCGCTGGACCGATGTGGGCACGCCCGAGCGACTCGATCGATTGAACGCGCCGCAGGGCTGAGGCCCAGTGAGAAATTTCGGCATTTCGTAGGACACGGCCGCGTCCTTCCGCACACATCTCTGAGCGCAAGAATGCAAATAGTGGTCAAACCGTTAATTTAGGGGATACATTTGCAAGCAACTGCGCAGTACGATAGCCGGCATGATCTCTGTTTATGCCCAACGCCGCGCGCGCCTGGCAGCCCAGCTGGGCCCCCAGGACGTGGCCATCATCCCCACCGCACCGGTGCGCCCGCGCAATCGCGACACGGATTTCCTTTACCGGCATGACAGCTACTTCTATTACCTGACCGGATTCACCGAGCCCGAAGC
Source organism: Acidovorax sp. CCYZU-2555 (assembly GCF_018413525.1). GTDB lineage: Bacteria > Pseudomonadota > Gammaproteobacteria > Burkholderiales > Burkholderiaceae_C > Comamonas. Next base: position 43,174 of record NZ_JAHCDD010000015.1, on the reverse strand, counting down.
TTGTCTGGTGCTCAAAGGTGATGGTCAGAGCACGCTGTTTTGCCAGCCCAAGGACCTCGAGCGCGAAATCTGGGACGGCTATCGCCTGGGCCCCGAGGCCGCCGTCGCCACGCTGGGCGTGGACCAGGCGTTTTCGAGCAACGAAATCAACACCCGGCTGCCGCGTCTGCTGGAAAACACGAACTGCGTGTGGTTCCCGTTCGCCACTCACACCGGACTCGCCGCGCAGGTCGAAACCTGGCTGTCCCAGGTGCGCAACCGCGTGCGCATGGGCGTGCAGTCTCCCACCCACCAGGGTGATCTGTGCGCGCTGCTCGACGAAATGCGCCTGGTCAAGGACACGCATGAGCAGGACATCATGCGCCGCGCGGCACGCATCAGCGCCGGTGCCCATGTGCGCGCCATGCAGCGCTCGGCGCGCATGCTGCGGGCCGGCGAAGAAGTGCGCGAATACCACCTCGACGCCGAACTGCTGCACGAATTCCGCCAGCATGGCTCGCAATATCCGGCGTACGGCTCCATCGTCGCTGCCGGCGCCAACGCCTGCGTGCTGCATTACCAGGCCGACAAGGCGCTGGTGCGTCCCGGCGATCTGGTGCTGATCGACGCCGGCTGCGAACTCGACGGCTACGCCAGCGACATCACGCGCACTTTCCCCGCCGACGGCAAGTTCACGGGCGCGCAGCGCGCGGTCTACGACCTGGTGCTCGCGAGCCAGGAAGCGGCCGTGGCGGTCACGCGCGCGGGCCGGCGTTTCAGCGACCCGCACGATGCGACGCTGGCCGTGCTGGCCCAGGGCCTGCTCGACCTGGGCATTCTTGACGCGAACCGCGTGGGCACGGCCCAGGACGTGATCGAGACGCGCGCCTACTTCCCGTATTACATGCACCGCACCGGCCACTGGCTGGGCATGGATGTGCATGACTGCGGCAGTTATGTCGAGCCCGGCGCCGACGATACCGGCCCGGCGCGGCGCGATGCGCTCTCGGGCGAAACGCTGCGCCAGCGCCCCAGCCGCATCCTGCGTCCGGGCATGTGCACCACCATTGAACCGGGCCTGTACCTGCGCGCCAGCGCCGAGCTGCCCGAGGCGTTCCACAATATAGGCATCCGCATCGAGGACGACGCCATCGTCACCGAGGACGGCTGCGAGCTGATCACGCGCGATGTCCCCGTGAAGGCCGATGAGATCGAAGCGCTGATGCGCGATCTGGCGTGAACCATGCCTGCACCAGCGCACGCTCCGGCATGCGCTTCCATTTTTCTTGACTGCTCCCATGTCCGACGCTTCCAGCACGCTCTCCGCACCACCGCGCCTTCAGTGGCGCATCTTCACGGTGCTCTGGCTGTTGGGAATGCCCGGCATGTCGGCCATGGTGTGGTCCATCGTGCCGCATTGGCTGCGGACCCAACCCGTGACGCCGCCGTTCGGACAACCGGGCCTGCCGCTGCTGCTGATACTGTCTTCAGTGCTCGCGCTTGCCGTGGGCATAGGCGTGCAGCTCGCGCCGCGCGTGGGGCTGGCGGCGCCGATTCTGACTACCTGGATTGCGGGCCGCTCGCCGCGCGAGGCGCTGCGGCGCGTGTGGCTGCCGGGCGTGGCCGGCGGAGTCGCGGGTGCAGCCTGGCTGGTGACGCTGGCCATCGTCTGGCCCGAGAGCGTCAAGGCAGCTGAACCGCTCTACACCATGCCGCTGGCGGCCAAGCTGCTGTACGGCAGCGTGACCAACGAATTGCTGGTGCGCTGGGGCATGCTGGCCTTGGTCTTCTGGGGCGTGTGGCGTCTGTCGGGACGCGCCGATATGCCGCCTTCGCCAGCCATGGGCTGGGCGGCGGTCGTGCTGTGTTCGCTGCTCTGGGCCGCGACGCATTGGCTGCTCGCCTGGTGGCTGCTCGGGCCCTTGCCGGGCCTGCTGCTGCTGCATGTGCTGCTGGGCAAGGTCGTCTACGGCCTGATGGGCGGCTTCCTTTGCTGGCGCTTTGGCCTCGAGGCCGCCATCCTGGCCCATCTGCTGACCTATTTGATGTCGCATGGGCTGATTGGGCCGGTGTTGTAGGGTATCTGGGGGGCTTTGCTCCCCAGCGCGACCACACGAAGTGAGGGAGCGTGGGGGCCAGGTTTTGCCGCCGGGCCGCCCCAAGGCAAAACGCGCCCCCTTGGGGGGCAGCGACCACACGAAGTGAGGGAGCGTGGGGGCCTCATTTTCGTACCCGGTATGTAACCGCTTCCGTGTGAGAATGGAATTCCGATCCCTCTCCCGTGAAAGCCTTATGACCAAGCCGTTGACCCGCGCCACGAAGATTGTTGCCACCCTGGGCCCCGCCTCGAGCGATCCCCAGCTGCTAGAGCGCATGGTGCGTGCCGGCGTCAATGTGGTGCGGCTGAATTTCAGCCACGGCACTGCCCAGGACCATATCGACCGCGCCACCATGGTGCGCGCCGCCGCCCAGCGCGCGGGTCGCGAAGTGGCCATCATGGCCGACCTGCAAGGCCCCAAGATCCGCGTCGGCAAGTTCGCCGAAGGCCGCGTGATGCTCGAGCCCGGCGCGTCCTTTGTGCTCGACGCCTCGCGCACCGAACCCGGCGATCTGCAGGGCGTGGGCCTGGACTACAAGGAACTGCCGCGCGACGTGAAGCCCGGCGACCTGCTGCTGCTCAATGACGGCCTGATCGTGCTCACCGTCAATGCGGTGCTGGGCGAAGAGGTGCACACCACCGTCAAGCTCGGCGGCGAGCTGTCCAACAACAAGGGCATCAACAAGCAGGGCGGCGGCCTGACGGCGCCGGCGCTCACGGCCAAGGACATGGAAGACATCAAGACTGCGATGGGCTTTCAGGCCGACTACGTGGCCGTGAGCTTTCCGAAGAACGCGACCGACATGGAGATGGCGCGCCAGCTGTGCAACGTGGCGGGCTCGCCATGGCGCCACAAGCCCGGCCTGATCGCCAAGATCGAGCGTGCCGAGGCGATTCCGCACCTGGAAGACATCCTGCGCGTCTCGGACGGCATCATGGTCGCGCGTGGCGATCTGGCCGTGGAAGTCGGCAATGCGGCCGTGCCCGCGCTGCAAAAGAAGATGATCCGCATGGCGCGCGAGATGGACAAGGTCGTCATCACCGCGACGCAGATGATGGAAAGCATGATCACCAACCCCGTGCCCACGCGCGCCGAAGTCAGCGACGTGGCCAACGCCGTGCTCGACGGCACCGACGCGGTGATGCTCAGCGCGGAAACCGCGGCCGGCAAGTACCCGCTGGAAACCGTGGAAGAAATGGCGCGCATCTGCACCGCCGCCGAGGCTGCCGAAGACGTCGAGCGCGATGCCGATTTCACCGGCCGCACCTTTGGCCGCATCGACCAGAGCATTGCGATGGGCGCGCTGTTCACCGCCCACCATCTGGGCGCCAAGGCCATCGTGGCGATGACCGACAGCGGCTCGACCGCGCTGTGGATGAGCCGCCGGCGCATCCATATCCCGATCTACGCGCTCACGCCCAAGGTTCAGACCCAGCGGCGCATGGCGCTGTACCGCAATGTGCGCCCTCTGCTGATGGACACCTCGGCCGACCGTGACACGGCGCTGGAGCAGGCCGAAGCCCACCTCAAGGCGCGCGGCATCGTGCAGCAAGGCGACGTCTACGCGATCACCTGCGGCCTGCCCATGGGCCAGCCCGGCGGCACCAACATGCTGCAAATCTGCCGGGCCAGCTGACCTCGGGTCGGCATCGCCTGGCCGTGAGCCAGTGGAGGTCGACATCGATGCCACTGGTGCGGGTTTTTCAGTCGGGATAAAATCCCGGGTTACACAGCGGTTACGGCCGCTTGGCCCGGGCTCCTGCCGTGGCGCGGCAGGTCCGCGTGCGGCAGGCGCTGGCTGTTTACCCACCCTGAATTGGATCCACGACATGTCCCTCGTCTCGATGCGCGAACTGCTCGACCATGCTGCACAAAACGGCTATGGCATTCCTGCTTTCAACGTCAACAACCTGGAGCAAGTCCAGGCGGTGATGGCTGCGGCCGATGAAGTCGGCGCACCCGTGATCCTGCAAGCCAGCGCCGGCGCGCGCAAGTACGCTGGTGAAGCTTTCATCAAGCACCTGATCCAGGCGGCCATCGAGCAGTACCCGCACATTCCCCTGGTCATGCACCAGGATCACGGCCAGTCGCCCGCGATCTGCCAGGGCGCGATCGACCTGGGCTTCTCGTCGGTGATGATGGACGGCTCGCTGCTGGAAGACGGCAAGACGCCGGCTTCGTTCGAGTACAACGCCGAAGTGACGCGCAAGGTCGTCGAAATGGCCCACCGCGTGGGCGTCACGGTCGAAGGCGAACTGGGCTGCCTGGGCTCGCTTGAAACCGGTGAAGCCGGCGAAGAAGACGGCATCGGCGCAGTCGGCAAGCTCGACCACAGCCAGATGCTGACCGACCCCGAAGAAGCCGCGCAGTTCGTCAAGGCGACGCAGCTCGACGCGCTGGCCATCGCCATCGGCACCAGCCACGGCGCCTACAAGTTCACGCGCAAGCCCACAGGCGACATCCTGTCGATCCAGCGCGTCAAGGACATCCACGCCCGCCTGCCCAACACCCACCTGGTGATGCACGGCTCGTCGTCGGTGCCCCAGGAACTGCTGGCCATCATTCGCCAGTACGGCGGCAACATGAAGGAAACCTATGGCGTGCCCGTGGAAGAAATTCAGGAAGCCATCAAGTACGGCGTGCGCAAGATCAACATCGACACCGATATCCGCCTGGCGATGACGGCCGCGGTGCGCAAGTTCCTGTTCGAGAACCCCGAGAAGTTCGATGCGCGCGAATGGCTCAAGCCCGCGCGCGAAGCCGCCAAGCAAATCTGCAAGCAGCGCTACGTCGAGTTCGGCTGCGAAGGCCAGGCCGGCAAGATCAAGGGCCACAACCTGCAGGTCGTCGCCGGCATGTATGCCGACGGCACGCTCAAGCAAGTCGTGAACTGAAGCGCTGGCCCAGGCCACCGCAAAGCTCCCAGGCCCCTGGCCCGGGGGCTTTTTTTTCGCCGTTTCGCCGGTGGAAAATACCTATTTGGAGCGCCAAGGCCCTTCGGCGGGCTTTGGCAGGGTGCTTTTTTGCCCTTTTTGATTGCAATCCGTTTGCGTTTTTCCCGGCCAGCGTGCAGCATGGCGTTTGCTGACAAATTACACAGGCCGGTTGACAAGCGCGTGCCAATGCGCAGGGAGGACTTGCAATGAAGAGAATGGGACGGCCTATGGTGCGCTCTGCGCTTTGGAGTGCGGCGGTAGCAGTGCTGCTTGCGGGATGCGCTTCGCATGCGCCCAGCGGGTCTTCAGCGCAATACACCGCCGGGCGCGCGCAACTCGCGCTGCCCGCCGGTGCCTGGACCGATCTGGGTGCGGCCGACGAGGCCTGGGCGCCGCTGCCGACCACGGGCGGCAAGATCGCGCTGCGCAGCCGGGCGCTGGTGCTGCGCGGTGCCAAGCAGGAGCCGCTGGCCGTGGTGCTGGTGCGCACCAATGCTTCCAACCTGTTCTGGAAACCCGTGTCCTGGGGCCTGAACTGCCCGCGCGAGCTCGATGTACTGCTGTTCGACGAAGCAGCCGGCAGCCCCGATCGCATGGACTGCCTGCGGCTGCGCCGCAATGCCCAGGCGCAGCAATGGCTCAAGCGCAGCAAGCCCGAAACCGAGGCCTGGCTCGCCGGCAAGCAGCAACTGCCGGTACTGCCCTACAGCCACCTGAGCTACCGCTTTGCGACCGAAGACGGCGGCATGGTCGAGCTGCAGATCCTCGCCGACCAGCGCCTGCTGCAGCCCGAAAAAGGCAGCCAGGGCCGCCAGTTGCGCGACTGGGCACTGGCCGTGGCCAGCGCGGCGCGCGACAGCCTGTCATCGCTCGACGGCGAGTTGCGCCTGCCGCCGTTTCCGGGATCGGTCTGAGGCGGACCATCCAGTCGGCCTAGGGTAATTACAGGCTGCGAGCTGCCGGGCCTCGGCCGACAATGCCTTCAGCGTTGGCAAAAAATACTGGAGGCACAAAGACTATGAGTGATCGTCCCTGGCTGAGCGCGTACCCCGAAGGGGTGCCTGCGGAAATTGACGCGACCCAATACACGTCGCTGGTGGCCCTGATGGAAGAGGCCTTCACCAAGTACCGCGACCGGGTGGCGTACAGCTTCATGGGAAAGGAACTGACCTATGCCCAGACCGATGTGCAAAGCCGCATCCTGGCCGCATATCTGCAGGGTCTGGGCCTGGTCAAGGGCGATCGCGTTGCGCTGATGATGCCCAATGTGCCGCAGTATCCGGTGGCCGTCGCCGCCGTGCTGCGCGCCGGCTACGTGGTGGTCAACGTGAACCCGCTGTACACCGCGCGCGAACTCGAGCACCAGCTCAAGGACTCGGGCGCCAAGGCGATCATCATCATCGAGAATTTCGCGACCACGCTGCAGGCCTGCATTGCCGCGACGGCCGTCAAGCATGTGGTGCTGTGCGCCATGGGCGACCAGCTGGGCCTGGTCAAGGGCGCGCTGGTCAATTACGTGGTGCGCAAGGTCAAGAAGATGGTGCCGGCGTTCCAGCTGCCCGGCGCCGTGCGCTTCAATGATGCGCTGGCCAAGGGCGCGCATCTGAGTTTCCAGGCGCCGCAGCTGCTGCCCGACGACATCGCGCTGCTGCAGTACACCGGCGGCACCACGGGCGTGAGCAAGGGCGCGGTGCTGCTGCACCGCAACGTGATCGCCAACGTGCTGCAGTCGGAAGCGTGGAATCAGCCGGCCATGAGCAAGGTGCCCACGGGCGAGCAGCCGACCAGCGTCTGCGCGCTGCCGCTGTACCATATCTTCGCGTTCACGGTGAACATGATGCTGTCGATGCGCACCGGCGGCAAGACGCTGCTGATTCCCAATCCGCGCGACCTCAAGGCCACGCTGCAGGAGCTGTCCAAGCACCGTTTCCACAGCTTCCCGGCCGTGAGCACGCTGTTCAACGGCCTGGCCCACCACCCTGATTTCAACACTGTCGACTGGTCGCACCTCAAGGTGTCGGTAGGCGGCGGCATGGCGGTGCAGAGCGCGGTCGCTCAGCTGTGGCTCGAGAAGACCGGCTGCCCCATCTGCGAAGGCTACGGCCTGTCGGAAACCAGCCCTTCGGTCAGCTGCAACCCGGTCACCGTGAGCCAGTTCACGGGCACCATCGGCGTTCCGCTTCCCAGTACTTACATGAAGCTGATCGACGACGCCGGCAACGATGTCACCCAGCCCGGTACGCCGGGCGAGATCGCCATCAAGGGCCCGCAGGTGATGGCCGGTTACTGGCAGCTGCCCGATGAAACCGCCAAGACCATGACCGCCGACGGTTTCTTCAAGTCGGGCGATATCGGCACCTTCGATGAAAACGGCTTCTTCAAGGTCGTGGACCGCAAGAAAGACATGGTGCTGGTCAGCGGCTTCAACGTCTATCCCAACGAAGTCGAAGACGTGGTCGCCAAATGCCCGGGCGTGCTTGAGTGCGCGGTGGTCGGCATTCCCGACGAGAAGACCGGTGAAGCCGTGAAGCTGGTCATCGTCAAGAAGGATCCGGCGCTGACCGAGCAGACGGTGCGCGACTTCTGCCGTTCCAACCTCACGGGCTACAAGCAGCCGCGCGTGATCGAATTCCGCACTGAATTGCCCAAGACGCCCGTCGGCAAGATCCTGCGCCGCGAATTGCGGAAATAGCCGCAGCCCCTGAGCGGCGGCCGCGATCCGCCGCACAATCAAGGGTTCGCCGCGCATGGCGGTTGCCTGGATTCACATGACGATTGCCATTTTGAGCGCCTTGCCCGAAGAGCAGGCCGGTTGGGTTGACACTTTGCAGGGCGTGCACGGCACGCGGCACGCGGGCCGGCAGTTCTGGCAGGGGCGCTGGCAAGGCGCGGATACCGGCCATGATCTGGTCTGTGCGCTCTCGGGCATAGGCAAGGTCGCCGCGGCCACGACGGCCGCGGCACTGATCGAGCGCTTTGGCGTCACGCGCATTGTCTTCACGGGCGTCGCGGGCGGCGTGGGTGAGGGCGTGCAGGTCGGCGACGTGGTCGTGGCCAGCGAATATCTGCAGCATGACTTCGACGCTTCGCCGCTGTTCCCGCGCTGGGAGCTGCCTGGCTATGGGCGTACACGCCTGGCCTGCGACCCGGTGATGAGCGCGGCGCTGCACGCGGCCAGCCAGGACTGCGTGGGCAGCGCCGCGCGCGCCCACCAGGGGCTGGTGGTCAGCGGCGACCAGTTCGTCGGCACGGCGCTGGCATCACAGGCGCTGCGTTCGGGCCTCGAAGCCGCGGGCCACCCCGTGCTGGCCGTCGAAATGGAAGGCGCGGCCGTGGCCCAGACTTGCCACGACTATGGCGTGCCGTTCGCCGCCATGCGCACCATCTCCGACCGCGCCGACGACAGCGCATCGGTCGACTTCGCCGACTTCGTGCGCAATGTCGCCAGCCGCTATGCGCAGCAAATCCTTACGGGGTTTCTGCAGCGGCTTTAAACCACAACCACCGTTCGGCCTGGGCTTGTCGGAGCCCGGCTTGCACGGGGCGGTTATTTCAACCAGCCGCGCTTGCGGAAGTAGAGCATGGGCCCCACCGCGCTGGCCGCCATCAGTGCCAGCGCGAACGGGTAGCCCAGCGTCCAGTCGAGTTCGGGCATGAACTTGAAGTTCATGCCGTAGGCGCTCGCGACCAGCGTGGGCGGCAGCAGCGCGACGCTGGCCACCGAGAAGATACGGATGATCTTGTTCTGGTTGATGTTGATGAAACCGACGGTGGCGTCCATCAGGAAGTTGATCTTGTCGAACAGGAAGGCCGTGTGGCTGTCCAGCGATTCGATGTCGCGCAGGATCTGGCGCGCTTCCTCGAACTGCTCGGCGTTGAGCATCTTGCTGCGCATCATGAAGCTCACGGCGCGGCGGGTGTCCATCACGTTGCGGCGGATGCGCGAGTTCAAATCTTCCTGGCGCGCAATGGCCGACAGCACTTCGCTGGCGCGCGTGTCATCGACTTCGCCGGACAGCACCTGGGTGCTGACTTTCTCGAGTGCGTCGTAGATGCGTTCGAGCGTGTCGGCCGAATATTCGGCGTCGGCATCGAACAGCTTGAGCAGCACTTCCTTCGCATCCTCGAGCAGGCCGGGCGCGCGGCGCGCACGCATGCGCAGCAGCCGGAACACCGGCACGTCCTCGTCGTGGATGGAGAACAGCACGCCGCGGCTCTTGAGTTCGGCGTTGTGCTGGTTCAGGATGAAGGCGACGCGCACCGAGCGCGGGTCTTCGTCGTCATCGATCAAGAAGTCACTGCGAATATGCAGTTCGCCGTTGTCTTCTTCGTAGAAACGTGCGGATTCCTCGATGTCTTCGTCCATCGCGTCTTCAGGAATCGACAGACCGTAATGTTGCTTGATCCAGCGCTTCTCTTCGAGCGTAGGCGATTCAAGGTCGACCCAGATAGGCTGGAACTTGGCCAGGTCTTCGAGCGAGTCGATTTCTTCCTGGACCAGGCGGCCATTGGCCAACGTAAAGATGTTGAGCATTGCTCACTCCCATGTCATTTTTCGTCGTGCGGCGGTGAAAGAGGTCATGCTTTCAACCCCCGCAGCGGCGCGCAGCAGGCGCGCACGGCAAATCGATGGGAGTTGAAAGCTACCAACTAGGGTAGGTTTCCACGGAGCGATCTCCAGTTATCTTGAAGTGGGGAATTATGGCATTGCGCTCGCTTGGCGCGGCGCAGAAAAGCCCGCGCCGCAACGGTGCGGGCCGCACATTCATCGGGCTGTAACGGTCTGTCCCAGCGTTTGTGCGCGGCACAGATCGGCCCAGGCCGCGGGCTTGGCATGCGCGGCGCGCAGCAGGTAGCTCGGGTCGTAGGTGACCACGGCCGGCACGCCGCCGACCTGATGGGGTTCGGCGCGCAGCCGGCCCAGCGCATCGCTGCGGCCGAGCACGGCGCGCGCCGCGGCCAGGCCCAGCACCAGGATGCGCGCGGGCTGCAGCTGCTGCACCATCGTCTGCAGGCCGATATCGAGGGCCGGGCAGTCGCCCGCGGCGGCCGAGGCCTGGGCGGTGTCGCGTTCCAGCGCCGCGCTCCACACGCGCGGATGCCGGTGCAGGCGCAGCGCGCGCAGCATGTTGTCGAGCAGCCTTGCGGCATCGCCTTCAAGCACCGTGCCGGTGGCCTGGGGTTCGGGCGTGGTCGCGGTCAGACTGACCGCGGTCGGGTGTTCGAGCAGGATCAGCCAGCCGCCGTCGGCGGTGTCATGGGTGCCCGGGCCATAGACCGGACGCGCCGGGTGCAGCCGCCAGCCGGTGGCCGCGGCGCTTTCGCTCGCGGGCGCGTGCTGGGGGATGGGCGCAGGCAGAGGGCGGGCCGGGGCTTGGGCTGCCATCGCGGGCGCGGGGCGGGGGCTGGCCGGTGCGGGGCGCGGGGCCGGGGGCGCGGGACGTTCTTCCACGGCCACGGCCGCGTGTGCCGGTGCGGCGTCCGCAGGCGCGGGCTGCCAGACGGTAATGCCCATCTCCTGCAGCATGGCGCGTTGGCGCAGGTCGAGGTTCAGGGCCATAGCTTGCGACTCATGATGATGGCGTGCTCGCGCTGACCGTCGGCCGCCGGGTAATAGTTCTTGCGCTCGGCGATCTGCTGGAAGCCATGCTTTTCGTAGATGCCGCGCGCGCGCGCGTTGCTCGCGCGCACTTCGAGCCACAGCCAGATGGCCTGGCGTTGGCGCGACCACAGCGCGAGCCCGTCGAGCATGATCCTGGCCCAGCCCTGGCCCTGATGGGCGGGCGCGACCGTGAGGTTGAGCAGATGGACTTCGTCGAGCACCGTCATGGCGACGAAATAGCCCAGCAGCTGGTCATGGGCGTCGAGCAGCATCTGGGCTTCGTAGCCCGCGGCCAGCGCGTCGATGAAGTTGCCGCGCGTCCAGGGATGGCTATAGGCTTGATTTTCAATCGGCAACAGGGCGTCGAGCCAGGCTGCGGTCAAAGGCGCAAAGCGTATGGCTTCCTGAGGGGCTGGCTGGCTGGCTGGGCTCATGGTGTGGCGGCAAGGCGTGCAGCGGCACGTTCAGCAGTAGTTTGCGCCACTTTATCCCGTATATACAAGGGGAGCGCGGCCGCGGCCGGCTGACTGCCCTGGGCTGCGAGCAGCGCGGGCGCGAGGCGCAGCAGCGCCGCCGAAGTCGGCAGCGCGACCAGATGCAGGGCTTGGGGCGCGAGGCGCTCGCCATAGGCGGCCTGGGCATTGCCGACCACGCTCCAGCCCGCGGGAACCTGCAAGGCTTCGGGTGCGCACACGCCGACATCGCCCGCGGCGTGCCAGATGCCGTCGCGGTAGCTGTAGGGCGCGTGGTAGACCTCGTTCATGCGCGCATCGAGCACGGCGACGACGTCGGTGCAGCCATGCTCGGCGCGCGCCGTCTCGGCCACGGCCAGCAGCGTGTCGACCGGCAGTACCGGCACGTCGGCGCCAAAGGCCAGGCCCTGGGCAATCGCGCAGGCGGTGCGCAGGCCCGTGAACGAGCCCGGGCCGCGGCCGAAGACGATGGCGTCGAGCGCCTTGAACTCGATTCCGGCCTCGCCCATCAGCCGGCGAATGGCCGGCAGCAGCTGGGCCGATGACTGGGCACCGCCGGGCCCGCGGTGCTGCCACAGGGCGTGGTCGCGCTGGACGGCAATGCAAAGGGTGTCGGTGCTGGTATCGAAGGCAAGCAGATTCATGGGGGGAGTGCCGGAAAGAACGGCAAAGCGGAAGTCGCCAGGCGCAAGCCCCTGATTATCGGTGTCGGCGCCGCTCCTTGCGCGCCGCGGCGCTAAAGCCCGGAGCCAGGGCGGCGCGCGCCAGGCCCTAAACTGGCTGGTATGTCTTTGCAGTCCGTTCTGGCGCGCCTGCGCGCCCCTCATCGCGCGCGCGCCGTCCTCGTTTCTCTGTCCATGGTGATGTGGGCCACTGCCCATGCTCAGCCCGCGCTGCCGCCCGCGGTCAGCGCCGCGCTGGCGCGCGCCCAGTTGCCGCCCGACTCCCTGTCGGTGCTGGTGGTCGAGGCCGAGGCCGGCCGAGGTGCCGTGCCGCGCCTGGCCTGGCAGCCCGAGCGGCCCATGAACCCGGCGTCGGTGATGAAGCTCGTGACCACGTTTGCCGCGCTCGACCAGCTGGGCCCGGCCTACACCTGGCGCACGCCGTTCTATTTTGGTGGTCCCGTGCAGGCTGGTGTGCTGCGCGGCCCGCTCTATATCCAGGGCCAGGGCGATCCGCGGTTGGTGATGGAACGGCTGTGGCTGGCGCTGCGCCGGCTGCAGGCCATGGGCGTGCGCGCGATCGACGGCGACATCATTCTCGACCGCTCGGCGTTTGCGCTGGCCGCGCATGATCCGGGGCTGTTCGACGGCGAGCCGTTGCGGCCGTACAACGTCGCGCCCGATGCGCTGCTGGTCAACTACAAGTCGCTGGTGATGGGCTTTCTTCCGGACGTGAAAGGGGGCCTGGCGCGCATTCAGTACGACCCGCCGCTGGCCGGAATGGCGCTGCAGCCCAGCGTGCCGCTCGCGCCCGAAGGCACGCCGTGCGGCGATTGGCATCTGCGCCTGCAGGCCAGTCTGGAGGCTCCCGGGCGCATGGATTTCGCGGGCAGCTACCCGGCCGCATGCGGTGCGCGCAACTGGGCCGTGGCGCCGGTCGACAGCGCCCAGTTCGCGGCGCGCGCGATCGAAGGCATGTGGCGCGAACTCGGCGGCCAGCTCGGCGGCGTGGTGCGCGACGGCCGCGTGCCGCAAGGGCTCGAAGCCGCGATGGTGATCGAGTCGGAAGCGCTGTCCCAGGTGGTCAGGGACATCAATAAATATAGCAACAACGTCATGGCCCAGCAGGTTTTCCTGACCATGGGTCGCCAGCGCGACGGCGTGGCCAGCTGGGACAGCGCGCAGGCCGCGCTGCGCCAGTGGTGGCAGCGCCGAGTGGGCGCCCAGGCCTTGCCCGTCATGGAAAACGGCGCCGGCCTGAGCCGCGAGGAGCGCGTCACGGCCCAGGGCCTGGCGCGCATGCTGCAGGTCGCCTGGGGCTCGCCGGTGATGCCCGAATTCCTGGCTTCGCTGCCGGTGCTGGGCGTGGACGGCACGCTGCGTCGCAACCAGGCGCGCGCCAGCGGTCAGGCCCATCTCAAGACCGGCAGTCTGCGCGACGCATCGGCGATCGCCGGCTATGTGCATGCGGCCAGCGGCCGGCGCTATGTGCTGGTTGCCATGGTCAACGACAGCCGCGCCGCAGCCGCCCGGCCGGCCTTGGACGCATTGGTGGAATGGGTGGTCGCCGACCTCGCGCCCCGATAAGGTGAGACCAGGCCGCCGCGTCGGCGGCCCGTCACACCACGATCAGGAGGCGCAGCATGAGGATGCAATCGACAGCAATCTGGATGGCGGCATGGGTCTCGGTACTTGCGGCCTGCGGTGGCGCGGACGACCCGGGCCCGGGGCGTGGCGCGCTGCTGCAGAATCCGCCGACGCGGACTTTTGCGGCCTCGGCACCCGACCTGGGCGCGCAACTGTCAGGCACGCCCACGGGGCGTGAGCTGCTGGCGCTGGCCGGTGCGCCGGTGTGCGGCGTGCGGGTGCATTCGGTCGAATACGCCACCGTGGGCGCCAAGGGCGAGGCCACCAACGCGACCGCGGCGCTGATGTTGCCCCAGGGGGCTGGCGCCGCGTGTTCGGGGGCGCGGCCCATGCTGCTCTACGGCCATGGCACCGATCCCCAGCGGGCCTACAACCAGGCCGAGATCACCGACCTGACGCGTCCCGGAGCGGCTTCCGGGCTGCAGCTTGCGGCGACTTTTGCCGCCCATGGCTACATCGTCGTCGCGCCGAACTATGCGGGCTATGACCGGTCGCGGCTGACCTACCATCCCTATCTTGTGGCCGACCAGCAGTCGAAGGACATGATCGATGCGCTTGCTGCCGCGCGCCAGGCATTGCCTTTGCTGGCGGCGCGCGACAGCGGTCAGCTGCTGCTTTCGGGCAATTCCCAGGGCGGCCATGTGGCGCTGGCGACGCAGCGCGCGCTGCAGGCCGCGGGCGAGCGCGTGACGGCCTCGGCGCCGATGTCCGGACCGTATGCGCTGGCCAGCTATGGCGAAGCCATTTTCCTGGGGCGCGTGCCCCTGGGCAGCACGCTGTTCACGCCGTTGCTGGTGACCGCCTACCAGCAGGCCTACGGCAATCTGTACCGCCAGCCAGATGAAGTCTATGCACCGCGCTACGCGCCGTTCATGGCGACGCTGCTGCCGGCCGACCTGCCATTGGCCACGCTCTGGGCCCAGGGCCGGTTGCCGGTCAGCGCGCTGTTCAGCAGCAGCGCACCCGCGCCGGGCCTGGAGGCCATCACGCCGCCGACCACGCCCGCCGCCCAGGCGCCGCTGTTTGCGCTCGGCTTTGGGGTTGATCACCTGGTGACCAATGCCCAGCGCCTGGCCTATTTGCGGGATGCAGGCGCCAGCCCGGATGGCGTGGTGCCCGCATGGACCACGGGCCTGCCCGCGGCCGCGCCCGGCCACCCTATGCGCCAGGCGCTCAAGGCGAATGACCTGCGCGACTGGGTGCCCACGCGGCCCACGCTGCTGTGCGGCGGCCAGGGCGATCCGACGGTGTTCTTCGGCCTCAATACCGGCGTGCTGCAGACGCTGTGGTCGGCGCCCTCGCCCGCGGCCATGGCGCCCGGCCTGTTGAGCGTGCTCGATGTCGATGCACCCGTGAGCGGCGCGGACGACCCGTTCGCCGGCATCAAGACGGGGTTCGCCTTGTCCAAGGCCGCGGCCACGGCCCAGGGCGGTGCGGGGGCCGCGCTGGCGCTGTACCACGGCGTGCTGGTGCCGCCGTTCTGCCACCTCGCGGCGCGCGGTTTCTTCGAGCGCGTGCTGGCGTCGGGGCAATAAAAAAACCGACCCGCAGGTCGGTTGGTCGCAAGGCGAGACGCGCGTGGATTACCAGCGCACGCGCAGCTTGTCGTAAGCGTAGGTACCGAACTGGCGGTAGGCCGCGGGAGTGAAGTACACCTTGTCGGCAAACAGGTAGACATCGGGGTTGGCGCCAGCGATCAGCGTCGAAGCCGTGCAGCGCACGGAGTTGACCTGGTCGGTGCCGATGCCGATGCCTGGGCCAGGATCTACCGAAGTGCAGACTGGCGTGGTGGCGTTCGTGAAGCCGTAGGAGCCGGGCGAGAAGGTGTACAGGTTGATGTAGTAAGCCAGATCAACGTACAGCACGGAGTTGCCCAGGTCGTTGAGGCCGATCAGCAGGCCTTCGTTGAAGGCCTTGCTCGCGGCGGCGGCGGCGGTCACCTGGCCGCGCTCGATGGCCCACAGCGACTTGCCCAGGTCATAGGTGCCGGAGAACACCACCTGCTTGGCGCCGGCGTTGGTCAGGCGACGGATCTGGTCGGCGTACTGCGTGCCGAGCGCGCGCGCCGAGGTTTCGTACTGGGCGGCAGTCTGCGTGCCGGCAATCACGGCCGACAGGCCGACGATCATGTCGCTGACGCCGGCGCTCATCAAAATCACGTCGTTCTTCTGCAGCGCACCCCCCGAAGCCAGGAACGTGTCGATCTGCGCCGCCAGCGTAGGCGTTGCCGTGTTGCCAGCGGCGTCGGGCGTGGCCGCGATGCGCGCATTGCCGAAAGCGTAGTTCAGTCCGCCCTGGCTAGAGGCCTTGATTTCCTGGCCGTATTGCGCAGCCACATAACGGGTCCAGTTGTTCACCGATCCGTTGTTGACGGTATAGCTGGCACCGCTCTGGCCGGCATCGGCGGTGGCGTCGCCAAAGGCGATGAAGCGGCTGGGCGTGATCGCCGATTCCGTGGTGCTTGAGCCGCAGGCTGCAAGCAGTACCGCCGTTGCACAGGCGGTGACCAAAGCGGTCCGACGCATCCAATTTGCTGCCATGAGATTCTCCAGAAGGGATATGGACAAGAGTTTAACGGGCGGGTTCAGGCCGCGGCTGCGCGCTGCAGGCGGTCACGCACGCCTTCCCACGCGGGCGTGGCAGGCGGTGTTTCGATCCAGAGCAGGCGCACGCCAGCGGTGTCGAATTCGCGCAGCATGGAGAACAGCTCCTGTGCTGCGGCTGAGGCATCGTCGGGCATGCGGCGCAGTTCTACCTGGGAACGCACCTGCAAAGGGCTCCGAGCATACACCCCCAGATGGGCGGCGTCGGCGCCGAGCAGGTCGAGCCCGGCCTGCAATTGCTTGGCATCCATCAGCCGCACCTTGGCATCGGGCGCGTAATGCGCGAGCAGCGTGCCCGAGGCGCGCGGCGTGTGTGCGGGCAGTTCTTCCTTCGACAGCGGCCGCAGGCCGCAGGCACGTTCGATGTCGGCACGCGAGACCGCGCCGGGCCGCAACAGCACCGGCACGCCGCGCGTGCAGTCGACGATGGTCGATTCGATGCCGACCGCGCATTCGCCGCCATCGAGCACCAGCAGGTCGTCGCCGAACTCGCTTTGCACATGGGCGGCCGTGGTCGGGCTCACGCGGCCGAAGCGGTTGGCGCTGGGCGCGGCAACACCCCACACAGGTGGTTGCAATTGAGTGCAGGCTTGCAGCACCGAATGTGCAACCGGATGTGAAGGGCAGCGCAGGCCCACGCTGTCCTGGCCGCCCGTGGCTGCGGCGACCATGCCCGCGCGGCGCGGCAGGATCAGCGTCAGCGGGCCGGGCCAGAAGGCGTCGATCAGCTGCTGGGCGAACAGCGGCACTTCCTTGGCGAAGCGCGTGATGGCCGCGGCGTCGGCCACATGCACGATCAGCGGGTGGTTGCTGGGCCGGCCCTTGGCCGCAAAGATCGCGGCCACGGCCGCTTCGTTGTCGGCGTCGGCGGCCAGGCCGTAGACGGTCTCGGTCGGCAGGCCCAGCAGCGCACCGCGCTGCAGCGCGCGCGCTGCTTCGTCGATGGCCGTGGGCAGGTTCGCTGAAAGGATCATCGCTGGACCTGGGTCAGAAAGGCGCAATGCCCAGGATGGCCGCGGCCTGCAAGGCCACGGCATGGGCGCGCTCGGGCGTGGCCGCGGTGATGTTCAGGTGACCCATCTTGCGCGCGCGCTTGGCGTCGGCCTTGCCGTAGAGGTGCAGGTGGGTGCCTGGCAGGGCCAGCACCTGGTCCCAGGCCGGCGTGCTGGCCGTGGTGCCGTCCTTGAACCACAGGTCGCCCAGCAGGTTGAGCATCACGGCGGCGCTGTGCTGGCGCGGCTGCACCAGCGGCAGGCCGGTCATGCAGCGCACCTGCAGCTCGAACTGCGAGACGTCCAGCGCGTTCTGGCTGTAATGGCCGCTGTTGTGCGGGCGTGGAGCGATCTCGTTGACCACCAGGCTGCCGTCTTCGAGCACGAAGAACTCGACGCACAGCACGCCCACATAGTCGAGGCCCTGGGCCACCGACTGGGCCGCGGCCACGGCCTGCTGGGCCTGCGCCGGGGGCACGTTGCCTTCATGGACTTCGGTCACGGCCAGGATGCCGTCGCGGTGCAGGTTGCGCTGCACCGGCAGATTGACGATCGTGCCGTCGCGTCCGCGCGCCACGATCACCGAGCATTCATGCGCCAGCGGCAGCATTTTCTCGAGCACGCAATCCACACGGCCCATGTCGTCCCAGGCAGCGGCGAGTTCGGCGGCGGTGCGCACGCGCGCCTGGCCCTTGCCGTCGTAGCCCATGCGCGTGGTCTTGAGGATGCCGGGCAGCAGGTTGGCGCCCACGGCCGCGAGTTGTTCGGGCGTGGTGATTTCCGCGTAGGGTGCGCAAGGCACGCCGCAGCGCACGAAATGCGCTTTCTCGGCCGCGCGGTCCTGGGCGATCGCCACGGCTTCACCCGCGGGCGACACCGGCCGGGTCAGCGCCAGCGTCTGCAGCGCAGCCGCGGGAACGTTCTCGAATTCGGTGGTCACGGCCGCGCTGAGCCGGGCCAGTTCGGCCAGGCCCTGCGGGTCTTCGTAACCCGAACGCACATGGTGGTGGCTGACCAGCCCGGCAGGGCTGGTGGGGTCGGCGTCGAGCACGGCCGTGAAATAGCCCATGGACTGCGCCGCGTGCACGAACATGCGTCCGAGCTGGCCGCCGCCGAGCACGCCCAGCGTCGCGCCGGGCAGGATGGTCGCATTCACCGCGCTCATGCCGCCACCGGCGGCAGGGTCATGGCGCGCGCCGCG
Source organism: Acidovorax sp. CCYZU-2555 (assembly GCF_018413525.1). Classification (GTDB taxonomy): domain Bacteria; phylum Pseudomonadota; class Gammaproteobacteria; order Burkholderiales; family Burkholderiaceae_C; genus Comamonas. The sequence goes on along the minus strand of NZ_JAHCDD010000015.1, from coordinate 24,980 downwards.
GCCGTCTGCTCGGCGCGGAACGCTTCGAGCAGGGCGCGCAGGGCCGGGTCTTCATTGGCCAGCAGGGCGACCGCGAACAGCGCCGCATTGGCTGCGCCGGCCTGGCCGATGGCAAAGGTCGCCACGGGAATGCCCTTGGGCATCTGCACGATGGAGTGCAGCGAGTCGACACCTTGCAGATGGCGGCTCGCGACCGGAACACCCAGCACGGGCACCGTGGTCTTTGCCGCGATCATGCCCGGCAGGTGGGCTGCGCCACCCGCACCGGCAATGATGGCTTTGAGGCCGCGGCCTGCAGCCGCTTCGGCATAGGCGAACATATCATCTGGCATGCGGTGCGCCGAGACGACCTGCGCTTCATGGGCGATGCCAAATTGCTGGAGAATCTGCACTGCGTGTTGCATGGTGTCCCAGTCGCTGCTGGAGCCCATGACTACGCCGATTTGAATGGGTTTCATGTCAAGCGGGGCGACTGTGCAGCCGCCGTCCAAAGTGGAACCCGTGATTTTACTTTTCCCTTATCCACCGGCCCGTCAAAGGGCTTCGCGCCATGATCGATGTCACTATAGAAAATTTTGAAGCCGAGGTGGTTGCCGCCTCGATGGACGTGCCCGTGCTGGTGGACTTCTGGGCCCCCTGGTGCGGTCCCTGCAAGACCCTGGGCCCGTTGCTGGACCAGCTCGAGGTCGACTACGCCGGCCGTTTCAAGCTGGTCAAGATCGATTCCGACCAGGAGCAGCAGCTCGCGGGAATGTTCGGTATCCGCTCGGTGCCGACCTGCGTGCTGATGATGGGCGGCCGTCCTGTCGACGGTTTCATGGGTGCGCAGTCGGAAGGCCAGCTGCGCGCTTTCCTCGACAAGCATCTGCCTTCCGAAGCCACGCTCGCGGCCGAATCCGATGTCGATGAAGCCCAGCAATTGCTCGAGTCCGGCGACACCGGCGCGGCGCTGCAAAAGCTCGCCGACGCGCTCGCCGCCGACCCGGGCAACGACGACGCCCGCTTCGATTACCTGCGCCTGCTGATCGCCACCGGCGGTTTCGAGGAAGCCGAAGCCCTGCTGCGCGAGCCGCTCAAGCGCATTCCGCTGGCGCTGCGCTTCGATGCGCTGTCGCGCTGGCTCGATGCGCTGCAGTTCGTCGACACCAACGACCGCGGCAACTGGCCGCTCGAAGATTTCGACGCGCTGATCGCCGCCAACCGCCGCGATTTCGACGCCCGTTTCGACAAGGCCCGCGTGCTGGTCGCTGAAGGCCAGTGGACCGAAGCCATGGATGAGTTGCTCGAAATCATCATGCGCGACAAGACCTGGAACCAGGACGCGGCGCGCAAGCTCTATGTGGGCGTGCTCGAACTGCTGACCCCGGCCAAGCCCAAGGCCGACGCCAGCGTTCCGGGCAAGACCGCCGGCGGCATCGAGCTGATGGGCAAGTCGGCTCAACAGGAAGATGAGGCCACGGCCATGCTCAACAGCTATCGCCGCAAGCTGAGCATGGCATTGAACTGACCCCCCACGCTTGCTCGCTTCGCGTAGCTGCGCTGCCCCCCCAAGGGGGGCGTCCGCCGCCTTGGGGCGGCCCGGCGGCGGCGGCTAGCCCCCACGCTTGCTCGCTTCGCACAAGGCAGCTGGGCGCGAGGGGCGATTGCCGCTGGCGCAAGGCTGAAAAAAACCGGCCATACATGCCGGTTTGGGGTATCTAGCGGAGTCCGCGATGTGCGCAGGCGCCGAAACTGGCATGCCCCAGCATGGGGGCACCGAGCAAGGGCCGCCCCGCAGCGAGGGTGCCGTCCCCCTCCACCGAAGGTTGAGAGGGGGAAGCGGCGTCAGCCGCTCAGGGGGTGCTTCATTTCAAGCCGTCAAGCGATCCAGTGCTTCGCGGTATTTCGCCGCGGTCTTGGTGATCACTTCCTGGGGCAGGCGTGGTGCGGGCGCGGTCTTGTCCCAGGCCTTGCCGTTGACCTTGGCCTGTTCGAGCCAGTCGCGCACGAACTGCTTGTCGTAGCTCGGGGGGTTGGTGCCTGCTGCCAGTGCGTCTGCGTAGCCTTCGACGGGCCAGTAGCGCGAGCTGTCGGGCGTCAGCACTTCGTCCATCAGCACCAGTTCGCCGTCGTCGGTCAGGCCGAATTCGAACTTGGTGTCGGCAATGATCATGCCCTTGGTCAGTGCGATTGCGGCGGCTTCCTTGTAGATCTGGATGCTCAGATCGCGGATGCGCGTGGCCAGCGCTTCGCCGACCATCTCGACCGTGCGCTCGAACGTGATGTTCTCGTCATGGTCGCCCATTTCGGCCTTGGCCGCTGGCGTGTAGATGGGCTCGGGCAGCTTGGCGGCATTGGTCAGGCCGGCGGGCAGGGGCACGCCGCAGACCGACTGGCTCGCCTGGTATTCCTGCCAGCCGCTGCCGGCCAGGTAGCCACGGACCACGGCTTCGACCAGGATGGGCTTGAGGCGCTTGACCAGCATCGAGCGGCCGGTGACCTGGGGCAGCTCGGCGGGCGTGACCACGCTTTCGGGCGCTTCGCCGGTCAGGTGGTTGGGGCAGATGTGGCCGAGCTTGTCGAACCAGAACAAGGCCATTTGCGTCAGCAGCACGCCCTTGCCGGGAATGGGCTCGCCCATGATCACGTCGAAGGCCGACAGGCGGTCGCTGGCGACCATCAGGATGCGGTCATCGCCCACGGCGTAGTTGTCGCGGACCTTGCCGCGCGCCAGCAGGGGCAGCGAAGTCAGGGCAGAGGTATGCAGAGCGGAAAGGCTGGACTGGTTCATGGGTACGAATGGTTGCGATCAAGGCCTGGGCAGGGTGCGGGCCCTTACCTGACAGGATTTTAAGGCCCGGGGCCGGCCTTGTTCCCTTTGCACCCCGCAGGCGGTTCGCGCGGCTCGGTGAAAGCAGGCCGGCCGGGCGTAGTGCATCAACTCCAACGATTGTGCGTGGTTTTCCGGGGTTTGGGCAGAGCCGGCCCAAAACCTACTGCGGAATACCGGTATCGGTTTGCTTTTGGATGGGGCTGAGCGCATAGTGAAACCAAGCAACGAATGCGCATTCAAGCTTGCAAGCCCGGCCAGTGGCAGTGTTGCTGGCAGGGGCTTTCTTTACCTTGGGCAAGGAGGCTTTTGTATGAATTTGATTATCAGTGGTCACCATTTGGAGGTGACCCCGGCGCTGCGTAGCTATGTAATGAACAAGCTCGAGCGGATTCTCAGGCACTTCGATCAGGTAGTGGATGTCAAGGTTTTGCTGACCGTGGAGAACCAAAAGGAAAAGGACAAACGCCAGCGCGCTGAATGCACGGTGCGCGTCAAGGGAAACGACCTGTTTGCCCAGAGCGCGCACTTCGATCTCTATGCCGCCGTCGATGCGCTGGTCGACAAGCTGGACCGCAAGGTCGTGGAGCACAAGACACGCTTGCAATCGGGGCGATTCGATACCCCCAAGCGTGATGCCATGGTGCTGGCCCAGGCCTGATATGCCGTCCCTGTCGCCACGTTGGCGAAATATGGGTGCCATCTGACAGCAAAAGCCGCCGCAAGGCGGCTTTTTCACATGCCTCGGGTATTCCCGGCACCGTCGGAGCGGAGCGTGCATAATTCCTCCCTAACACCATGAACCGTCTAGCCTCCATCCTGCCTGCCGCTCAAGTCCTCGTGAGCGTTGACGCCACCAGCAAGAAACGCGCTTTTGAAGAAGCCGGGCTGTTGTTCGAAAGTCTGCATGGCCTGTCCCGTGCGTTGATCACGGACAGCCTGTTTGCGCGCGAGCGCCTGGGCTCCACCGGTCTGGGCCATGGTGTAGCCATTCCCCATGGCCGCATCAAGGGATTGAAGGCGCCGATGGCGGCGGTCTTTCAGCTTGCCAATCCGATTGGTTTCGATGCCCCCGATGAGCAGCCCGTGGGCCTGCTGATCTTTTTGCTGGTGCCCGAAGCGGCCACGCAAAAGCATCTCGAAATCCTGTCCGAAATCGCTGAGCTGCTCAGCGATACCGGTCTGCGCGAACAAATCAAGGCCTGCGACGACGCCGAGCTGCTGCACGAAATGCTGGCGCGCTGGCAGTCGACGGCAGCGCCGCTGTCCTGACCGCCTGACCGGTCCTGCCCATGCGACCGAACGCGATCAGCGCCGACCTGCTGTTTCAGGCATTTCGCACCTCCCTGCGCTGGGAGTGGGTCGCCGGCCTCGGTGCCTCCGAGCGGCGTTTCGATGAAATGGCAGTGCGCTCCGCGCGTTCGGGTGCCGACCTGGTCGGTTACCTCAATTACATCCATCCTTACCGTCTGCAGGTGCTGGGCGAGCGCGAAATCGCCTACCTGTGCAAATCCACGTCCATCGATTGCCAGCGCCGGGTCGCGCGCATCGTGACGCTGCAGCCGCCGGTGCTGGTGCTGGGCGACGGTCAGGTCGCGCCGCCCGAGCTGCTGTCGATGTGCGAGCAGGCGCAGATTCCCATGTTCTCGACCGACGAGAACTCGGCATTCGTGATCGACGTGCTGCGCGCCTACCTGTCCAAGCATTTCGCCGACCGCACCACCATGCACGGCGTGTTCATGGACATCCTGGGCATGGGCGTGCTGATCACCGGCGAGTCGGGCCTGGGCAAGAGCGAACTTGGGCTGGAACTGATTTCGCGCGGCAATGGCCTGGTGGCCGACGACGCCGTCGACCTGTATCGCATCAACCAGGCGACGATCGAAGGCAAGTGCCCCGAGCTGCTGCAGAACCTGCTGGAAGTGCGCGGCATAGGCCTGCTCGACATCCGCGCGATCTTTGGCGAAACCGCGGTGCGCCGCAAGATGCGTCTCAAGCTGATCGTGCATCTGGTGCGCAAGGAAACGCTGGAGCGCGAATATGAGCGCATGCCCTATGAGCCGCTGACCCAGGACGTGCTGGGCGTGCCCGTGCTCAAGGCCGTGATACAGGTGGTCGCCGGGCGCAACATCGCCGTGCTGGTCGAAGCCGCGGTGCGCAACACCATCCTGCAATTGCGGGGCATAGACACCTACCAGGAATTCATCGACCGCCATCGGCGCGCGATGGAACAAGGCAAAGGCTGAACTTTGCACATGGATACAAAAAAAGCGCCCGAAGGCGCTTTTTTTACGGGAGACGCGCTCAGCGGTGACCGGCTGGCGTCTTGGCGCAGGTTGTGCACTGGCCGTACAGCGACATGGCGTGGTCGTGAATGACCCAGCCCTTGGCCTTGGCAATCTGCACCTGGCGTTTTTCGATTTCGGCGTCGTAGAACTCTTCGACCTTGCCGCACACGGTGCAGATGAAGTGGTCGTGGTGCTGGCCTTCGTTGAGTTCGTAGACCGCCTTGGCGCTTTCGAAGTTGCTGCGGATCAGAATGCCCGCCTGTTCAAACTGCGTCAGCACACGGTAGACCGTGGCCAGGCCGATGTCCGAGCGCTCGTCGAGCAGCACGCGGAACACATCTTCGGCGGTCATATGGCGTTGCGCGCCTTTCTGGAAGATTTCCAGAATCTTGAGGCGGGGCAGGGTGGCCTTGAGGCCCGTGCTTTTGAGTTCGTCGATATTCGTCATGACAGGGTCTTTGGGAGTGCCTGCGAGCATATCCGGTACCGGCGCAACACAGGCAACAGAAATGGCCCTCGCACCGAGGGTGTGGAGAATGTCGAGTACTGGAAGGACCAGCCGCTACAATGATTTGATCATATCCCCTAAGCCATACCCATGCATGTCCAAGCCCGTTGCAGTGCCCGTCTGGCGCTGACTGTGGTGGTCGCTGCCGTCCTGGCTGCCTGTGGCAGCCTAGACAACGCGAGCCATCGCATCGCCAGCGCTGCCAGCGCTGTCACTCCTTACAAGGTCGAAGTGGTTCAGGGCAATTTCGTGTCCCGCGAACAGGTCGAGGCCCTGGCGCCCGGCATGAGCCGCCAGCAGGTCCGCGATATTCTCGGCACGCCGTTGCTGACCAGTGTGTTCCACGCGGATCGCTGGGAATATGTGTTCACGCTCAAGCGCAAGGACCTCGAAATCCAGACGCGCAAGCTGACGGTGTTCTTCGAAGGCGACCGCCTGGTGCGCCACGAAGGCGATGAAATGCCTTCCGAAGCCGACTTCGTCGCGACCCTGGGCTCGAAAAAGGCCGGCGGCAAGGTGCCGGTGCTCGAAGCCACGCCCGCGCAACTCGCGCGCTTCCCCGCGCCCACCGGCTCGCCCGCCGACACCGAAGTGCTTGCGCCCACGGACGCCCCCAAGCAGTACCCGCCGCTCGAAGCGCCCGGCCGCTGAGTTTTTTCGCCGCTGCAGCGCCTGCGCGCGCTGCCGGCTGCTTTCCCAGGATTACCAACATGACCGCGAATCTCTCGCCCGCCGCCGCACGCCACCGCATCGCCGTGGCCGGCGCATCCGGCCGCATGGGCCGCATGCTGATCGAAGCCATTCACAACAGCGACGACTGCGTTCTCGCGGGCGCGCTCGACGTGCCCGGCAGCCCGGCCCTGGGCATTGACGCCACGGCCTTTCTGGGCAGCGCCAGCGGCGTGGTCATCACGTCCGACCTGCGCCAGGGCCTGGCCCAGGCGCAAGTGCTGATTGATTTCACGCGCCCCGAAGGCACGCTGGCCCACCTCGAGGTCTGCAAGGACCTGGGCGTGAAGCTGGTGATAGGCACGACCGGCTTCAGCGATGAAGAGAAGAAGACGCTGGCCCAAGGCGCCCAGCAGGTCGCGGTGATGCTCGCGCCGAACATGAGCGTGGGTGTCAACGTCACGCTCAAGCTGCTCGAAATGGCGGCCAAGGCGCTGTCCACGGGCTACGACATCGAAATCGTCGAAGCCCACCACCGCCACAAGGTCGACGCGCCTTCGGGCACGGCGCTCAAGATGGGCGAAGTGATCGCCGACGCGCTGGGCCGCGACCTCGCCGAATGCGCGGTCTACGAACGCTACGGCCACACCGGCGCGCGCGACCCTTCGTCGATCGGCTTCGCGACGGTGCGCGGCGGCGACATCGTCGGCGACCACACGGTGCTGTTCGCCGGAACCGGCGAACGCATCGAAATCACGCACAAGTCGTCGAGCCGCGAAACCTACGCCCAGGGCAGCCTGCGCGCCGTGCGTTTCCTCGCCGACAAGCCCCAGGGCATGTTCGACATGTTCGACGTGCTCGGCCTGCGCTGATCCACCCCATGGATCGCTGGCTCTGGTTCACCCAAGGCGATGCGGTCACGCAGGCCACGGCCTTGCTGTTGCTGGTGTTGTCGGTCGCCAGCTGGGTGGTGATGGGTTACAAGGCCTGGCTGCTGGCGCGCAGCCGCCGCCAGGTGCCGCAATGCATGGCCGCGTTCTGGCGCGCGCCCTCGCTGGCGCAGGCGCGCGAACAGGTCGCCGCGCTGGACCGCAGCGGCCTGGTGCTGCCGCTGGTCGATGCGCTGGCCCAGCCTCCCGCTCTTTCCGGCGGCGCCAGCCTGCCGCTGGCGCAACAGGGCGCGGCCTCGGCCCAGCTCACGCGCGGCCTGCGCGCCGCGCTGCAGTCCGCCAGCGCACCGCTGCAGTGGGGCCAGGTGTTGCTGGCCTCGGTGGGCACGCTCGCCCCGTTCGTCGGCTTGCTGGGCACGGTCTGGGGCATTCACCATGCGCTGACGCTGCTGGCCGACAGCCAGCAAGTCGGCATCGCGCAGCTTGCAGGACCGGTGGGCGAAGCGCTGGTGATGACCGCGGCCGGCCTGGCCGTGGCGATTCCCGCGGTGCTGGGCTACAACCTGCAGGGCCGCAGCGCGGGCCGCATCGAAGCCGAACTCGAAGGCTTTGCCCACGATTTGCAGGCGGTCTTTGGCGACGACGCCAAGCCCGCGGCCTGATTCAGCTGCCGCGCCATGGCATTCGGCCGCTTCGACCGTCGCACCGGCTCCGCGCCTGAGCCGCTGAGCGGCATCAACGTCACGCCGCTGGTCGACGTGATGCTGGTGCTGGTCGTCATCCTGATTCTTGCCGCGCCTGTGCTCGCGGCCGCGCTGCGCGTGCAATTGCCCCAGGCCCAGGGCACGACGCCGGTGGTGCCGACCACGCCGCAGCAGTCCATTGCACTCGAAGTCGATGCGCAAGGCCGGCTGTGGATCGATGGCGAGGAACTGCCCGAAGCCGCGCTGCGCGAACGCCTGGCGGCGCTGGGAGCGTCCCAGCCCCAGGCCGAGCTGCAGTTGCGCGCCGATGCCGCCGTGCCCTACGGCCGCGTGGTCGCGGTGATGGGCTGGGCCCATGCGGCCGGGCTCGCGCGCATTGGCTTTGTCGCCGAGCCGGCAGAGACCGCCCGCGCTCCCTAGTTCTGCGCCTCGCGCGGCCCCAGGCTGCCCTGAGCCAGGCTGCCCTGCGCCAATGGACGCAGCCCCGACAGCACATCGCTGCCCGACGGCCGCTGGTACAGCCGCAGGCCGAACTCCGGCAGCACGCCTATCAGGTGGTCGAAAATGCTGCCCTGGATGTTTTCATATTCGACCCAGATCGACGTCGAGGTGTAGCAGTACAGCTCCAGCGGAACGCCTTCGGTCGTGGGCTCCAGCGTACGCGCCAGCAGGTAGGTGTCGTGCTGTATGCCCGGGTGCACGTTCAGATAGGCAAACGCATAGGCGCGAAGCAGTTCGAGGTTGGTCAGTTGCAGCGGGTGGAAGGGCGCCGACTGGGCCATGGCCGAGGCCGGCAGCGCCGCGGTCTGGGCGCGCTTTTCGGCCAGAAAGTCCTTGAGCAGCGCGATGCGCGACAGTTGTTCGAGCTGCGTGGCGTCGAGCACCCGGATGGTGTCGGCGTCTATGCGCAGCGCGCGCCGTATGCGGCGCACGCCCGATTGCGACATGCCGCGCCAGTTCTTGAAGCTGTCGCTCATCAGCTTCCAGGTGGGAATGGTGGTGATGGTCTTGTCCCAGTTCTGCACCTTGACGATGTTGAGCGCGATGTCGATCACGAAGCCGTCGGCGCCGACCTGGGGCATTTCCACCCAGTCGCCGACGCGGATCATGTCGTTCGAGCCCAGCTGCACGCCCGCGGTGAACGACAGGATGGTGTCCTTGAAGACCAGCATCAGCACGGCCGACAGCGCGCCCAGGCCCGACAGCAGCAGCAGCGGCGAGCGGTCCAGCATCGTCGCCATGATCAACACGGCCGCGACCAGCACGGCCAGCAGCTTGCACAGTTGCACATAGCTCTTGATCGAATGCGTCGAGAGCTTGCGCTTTTCCTTGCGGTCGTGGGTCTCGTTCATCGCGTCGAGCAGCGCGTTGAACGTGCGCAGCACCAACACGATGCTGACCGCGACCGCGAGGTTCAGCAGCAGTCCATGCAGCCGTGCCGGCAGATGGGGGATGTCGGCCATGCCGATCTGCACCACCAACCAGGGCACGGTCTGCGTGAGTCGGCGCATCACCTTGTCGTGCAGCAGGATCTCGGCCCAGTTCGCGGCCAGGCCCAGGCGCACGCGGCGCACGACGCGCTGCAGGAAGAATTGCGCCAGATAGCGGCTGGCAATCGCCAGCAGGGCCAGCAGGACCAGGCCCACGATGGATTGCATCCAGGGCTCCAGTTCGGAAATCAATGACCAAGGCACCAGAAGTGACTCCTCAATTAGGCGGGGGAGGGGGAAAGACGGGGTGAGACCGAAGGCCGGGCGACAAGTTCCATGCAGGGCGCGGCCCGGGGCAGAAGGATTTCACAGCATAGGCAACAGCGACCGGGGCCGGTGAGGCAGGCGTTCAAAACCCTTTTCCAGGCGCGTGCGGCATGCCCGGCGCGCATGTTTTGCGCAAGGAGATAGCCGCTCACGGCAGTGCGATGTGGCGTCCGGCCTAAAATCCCGGTTGACCTTGGCTTTCACCGGCGCCCTGCTGCCGGAACCCGCTCTCCATCATGCAAGACAAATACAACCATATCGAGCTCGAGCGCGCGGCGCATGAGCACTGGGCCGCCCGTGACGCCTACCGTGTCACCGAAGACGACAGCAAGAAGAAGTTCTATGCCTGCTCGATGCTGCCGTATCCCAGCGGCAAGCTGCACATGGGCCATGTGCGCAACTACACGATCAACGACATGCTCACGCGCCATCTGCGCATGAAGGGCTACAACGTGCTGATGCCCATGGGCTGGGACGCGTTCGGCCTGCCCGCGGAAAACGCGGCGCTGAAGAACAAGGTGCCGCCGGCCCAGTGGACCTACGACAACATCGCCTACATGAAGAAGCAGATGCAGTCGATGGGCCTGGCGATCGACTGGAGCCGCGAAGTCGCGACCTGCGACCCCGAGTACTACCGCTGGAACCAGTGGCTGTTCCTGAAGATGCTCGACAAGGGCATTGCCTACCGCAAGACCCAGGTCGTGAACTGGGACCCGGTCGACCAGACCGTGCTGGCCAACGAGCAGGTCATCGACGGCCGCGGCTGGCGCACCGGTGCGCTGGTCGAAAAGCGCGAGATCCCCGGCTACTACCTGAAGATCACCGATTACGCCCAGGAGCTGCTGGACCATGTCCAGGTCGGCAACGACAAGGCGACGCTGACCGGCTGGCCCGACAAGGTGCGGCTGATGCAGGAAAACTGGATAGGCAAGTCGAGCGGCGTGCGCTTCGCGTTCACGCATGACATCCGCGACGCCCAGGGCGCGCTGATCCAGGACGGCAAGATGTACGTGTTCACCACGCGTGCCGACACCGTCATGGGCGTGACGTTCTGCGCCGTGGCGCCAGAGCATCCGCTGGCCACGCATGCGGCCGCGTCCAACCCCGCGCTCACCGCCTTCATCGAGGAATGCAAGAAGGGCGGCACCACCGAAGCCGAACTCGCGGTCAAGGAAAAGGAAGGCATGGCCACGGGCCTGTTCGTCACCCATCCGCTGACCGGCGAGTCGGTCGAAGTCTGGGTCGGCAACTACGTGCTGATGGGCTACGGCGACGGCGCCGTGATGGGCGTGCCCGCGCATGACGAGCGCGACTTCGCGTTCGCCAAGAAATACAACCTGCCCATCCGTCAGGTCGTAGCTGTCGAGGGCGAAGCCTTCTCGACCGAAGCCTGGGCCGATTCGTACGGCGACAAGCAGAAGTCGGTCTGCGTCAACTCCGGCGTGCTCGACGGCCTGAACCATGCGCAGGCGGTCGACAAGGTCGCCGAACTGGTAGCCGCCAAGGGCCTGGGCGAGAAGAAGACCACCTGGCGCCTGCGCGACTGGGGCGTGAGCCGCCAGCGCTATTGGGGCACCCCCATCCCCATCATCCACTGCGAAGACTGCGGCGCCCAGCCGGTGCCCGAAAAAGACCTGCCCGTGGTGCTGCCGCAGGACCTGGTGCCCGATGGCTCGGGCAATCCGCTGGTCAAGAGCGAAGTCTTCCATGCAGGCGTGGTCTGCCCCTGCTGCGGCAAGCCCGCACGCCGCGAGACCGACACGATGGACACGTTCGTCGACAGCTCGTGGTACTTCATGCGCTATTGCGATGCCAAGAACAGCGAACAGATGGTCGGTGACGCCACCGACTACTGGATGCGCGGCAGCGGCATGGACCAGTACATCGGCGGCATCGAGCACGCGATTCTTCACTTGCTGTACGCGCGCTTCTGGACCAAGGTGATGCGCGACCTGGGCCTGGTGAAGTTCGACGAGCCGTTCTCGCAGCTGCTGACCCAGGGCATGGTGCTCAACCACATCTACAGCCGCCGCACGGCCAAGGGCGCGAAGGAATACTTCTGGCCCAAGGACGTCGAGCATGTGCTCGATGACGCCGGCAAGATCGTCGGTGCGCAGCTCAAGACCGCGGTCGACAGCGCCGACGGCCTGCTGCCCGTGGGCACGGCGATCGATTACGAGGGCGTGGGCACCATGTCCAAGTCCAAGAACAACGGCATCGATCCGCAGGAGCTGATCAGCAAGTACGGCGCCGACACCGCGCGCCTGTACACCATGTTCACCGCGCCGCCCGAAGCCACGCTCGAGTGGAACGATGCCGCCGTCGAAGGCAGCTACCGTTTCCTGCGCCGCGTCTACAACTACGGCTTCAAGCTGCTGGCCGGCGACTACGCCGCGGCCGACGCGGTCGGCGCGAGCGCGCGCGACCTGTCGGGCGTGACGTTCGGCAAGGACGCCCAGGCACTGCGCCTCGAAATCCATACCGTGCTCAAGCAGGTCGACTACGACTACCAGCGCATGCAGTACAACACCGTGGTCTCGGGTGCGATGAAGATGATCAACGCGCTCGAAAGCTTCAAGGGCACCGACACGCCCGACGGCCAGATCGCGGCGATCGAAGGCTTCGGCATTCTGCTGCGCTGCCTGTACCCGGCAACGCCCCACGTGACGCATGCGCTGTGGAGCAGCCTGGGCTACAGCCAGCATCTGGGCGAACTGCTCGATGCACCCTGGCCCGTGGTCGATGCCAAGGCCTTGGTGCAGGACGAGATCGAACTGATGCTGCAGGTCAATGGCAAGCTGCGCGGCTCGATCCGCGTCGCCGCGACGGCCGACAAGGCCGAAATCGAGCGCCTGGCCCTGGCCAGCGACGCTTTCCTGAAACAGGCCGCGGGTGCCGCCCCCAAGAAAGTGGTGGTGGTGCCGGGCCGCTTGGTGAACGTGGTGGTCTGACATGCGCAAACGCACGCTGCTCTCTTTGATGTCCGTGGTGCCTCTTGCGGCGTGCGGTTTCCGCCTGCGCGGCGTGCCCCAGTTCGCCTTCCGTTCGCTGTTCATCCAGGCGGCGCGCGGCTCCATGCTGGCGCGTGAGCTGGAGCGCACGCTGTCCTCGTCGACCGGGGAGCTGAAGGTGCTGCGCGATCCGCGCTCGCCCGATGACGCCGAAGTCATCTTCGAGCTGATCAGCGAGCGGCAGGAGCGCGTGGTCGTGGGCCTCAACGCCTCGGGCCAGGTGCGCGAGCTGCAACTGCGTCTGCGCGTGCGTTTCAAGCTGCGCAAGCCCAACGGCGACGATGTCATCCCCGATACCGAGCTGCTGCAGCAACGCGACATCAGCTACAACGAAACCATTGCGCTGTCCAAGGAAGCGGAAGAGCTGCTGCTGTTCCGCAACATGCAGACCGATCTGGTGCAGCAACTGCTGCGCCGTCTCGCGGCCGTCAAAACACTGTGAGCGTGCAATGCAACTTGGCCTGAACCAGCTCCAGGCCCACCTCGGCAAGGGCCTGCGCTCGCTTTACACCCTGCACGGCGACGAGCCGCTGCAGCAACAGGAAGCAGCCGACGCGATCCGCGCGGCGGCGCGTGCCGCGGGCTATTCAGAACGCAGCAGCCACACGGTGGCCGGCGCGCACTTCGACTGGAGCGCCGTGCTGGCCGCGGGTGGCTCGCTGTCGCTGTTCGCCGACAAGCAGATCCTCGAAATCCGCATTCCTTCGGGCAAGCCGGGCAAGGACGGCAGCCAGGCGCTGCAGCAGCTGGCCGAGTCCGCCCAGGGCAACGACAGCACGCTGACGCTGGTCATGCTGCCGCGCCTGGACAAGGCGACCAAGACCGGTGCCTGGTTCTCGGCGCTCGACGCGCATGGCGTCACGCTGCAGATCGAGCCCATCGAGCGCGCGGCGCTGCCGCCCTGGATCGCCCAGCGGCTCGGGGCCCAGGGCCAGCGCGTGGTCGCGGGCGAGGAGGGCCAGCGCGCGCTGCAGTTCTTTGCCGACCGCGTCGAAGGCAATCTGCTGGCCGCGCACCAGGAAATCCAGAAACTCGCGCTGCTGTACCCGGCCGGCGAGCTGCATGGGGCGCAGATCGAGCAGGCGGTGCTCAATGTCGCGCGCTACGACGTGTTCAAGCTGTCCGACGCCGTGCTGTCGGGTCAGCTCGCGCGCGTGCAGCGCATGCTCGACGGCCTACAGGCCGAAGGTGTGGCCGAAGTGCTGGTGCATTGGGCGCTGGCCGAAGACATCCGCGCGCTCAAGCGCGTCAAGGACGCGATCGCGGGCGGTCGTCCGCTGCCCATGGCGCTGCGCGAGCAGCGCATCTGGGGCGCGAAGGAGCGCTTCTTCGAGCGCATCGTGCCGCGGCTGAACGACCAGGCCGCGGCGCAGCTGCTGCAGTCGGCGCACACCGTCGACGGCATCGTCAAGGGCCTCAAGTCCCCGGACTGGCCGCAGGACGGCTGGCAGGCGCTGCGCCGGCTGGCGTTCGAGATGGTGCAGTCGTTTAAATGATGTACCCCTGATCAGGGGCACCGCGCTGTTCGCCCCGATCACCTGGAGCCAGGTAAGCGAGAACGGGCCTCAAAACACCGTTCGCCCTGAGCCTGTCGAAGGGCCGGTATTTGTTGGACAGACTCAGGCCTCAGAGCGAACGGCCATGAAGAGCGGTTATTCCGGCACCTGAGGCGTCAACTCCAGCGTTTCCTGGGCCTTGTCGGCCCAGCCCTGCAGGTGCGTCAGCAGTTCGCTCTGGCTGAATGAACAGCTTTCCTCGGTGAACAGCGCGCTCGCTTCGAGTCGGTCGAGCAGGTCCTGCAGCACCTGGCCATAGCGCGGCGGCAGGCGGGCGAGCAAATGGGACGTGGCGCGCGCCTGCGCGCCGAGTTCACTGGCCGTGATCTTGCCGGCCGACAGCTGCTGCAGCGCCTGTTGCAGCGCATGCAGTTCAAACAGTGCGGTATTGACGGTCATATCCGTTTCTCCCTGGAAGCAACGCATCCATTGTGCCGTCAAGCGGGAGGCTGCGGCACGCTCGGAAATGAGGCTTCTGCGCCACCCGGCAGTCAGCGCGCGCCAACTCGGTCAAAATCGCGGCATGAACGCGCTCAATATCGTGGAATACACACACACCCTTGGTGCCCAGGCCAAAGCGGCCTCGGCACAGATGGCCCGCGCCTCGGCGGCCACCAAAAGCCGCGCCCTGCTGGCGCTGGCGCGGCTGCTGCGTGAGAACACCGCCGCACTGCAGGACGACAACGCGCTCGACCTGGTGCCGGCCCAGGCCAACGGCCTGTCGGCCCCCATGGTCGACCGCCTGCGCCTCACGCCCAAGGTGCTTGAAACCTGCGCCCTGGGCTGCGAGCAGCTCGCAGTCATGCCCGATGTGATCGGCGAAATCGTCGGCATGAAGCAGCAGCCCAGCGGCATACGCGTGGGCCAGATGCGCGTGCCCATCGGCGTGTTCGGCATGATTTACGAAAGCCGACCCAACGTCACCATCGAAGCCGCGAGCCTGTCGATCAAGAGCGGCAACGCCTGCATTCTGCGCGGCGGCTCCGAAGCGATTGCCTCCAACCAGGCGCTGGCCCGGCTGGTGCAGCAGGCGCTGACCGAAGCCGGCCTGCCCGAGCATGCGGTGCAGTTGGTGCAAATTACCGACCGCGAGGTCGTGGGCCAGCTGATCGCCATGCCCGAATACGTAGACGTGATCATTCCACGTGGCGGCAAGGGCCTGATCGAGCGCATCAGCCGCGAAGCCAAGGTGCCGGTCATCAAGCACCTGGACGGCAACTGCCATACCTATGTCGACGACCCTTGCGATCTCGCCATGGCCGTCAAGGTCGCCGACAACGCCAAGACCAGCAAATACAGCCCCTGCAATGCGAGCGAAAGCCTGCTGGTGGCGCGCGCGGTCGCGGCGCAGTTCCTGCCCGCGATCGGCGCGGTGTTCGCCGCCAAGGGTGTCGAAATGCGCGGCTGCGCGGAATCGCTGGCCCTGCTGCAAGGCGTGGCCGGCGCACAGCTCGTTGCCGCGACCGAGCAGGACTGGAGCGAGGAATACCTGGCGCCCATCATCAGCATCAAGGTCGTGGCCGGCGTCGACGAGGCGATTGCCCATATCAACCGCTATTCAAGCGCCCACACCGAAGCCATCCTCACCACCGACCACCGCCATGCGCAGCAGTTCCTGCGCGAAGTCGATTCGGCCAGCGTGATGGTCAACACCAGCACGCGCTTTGCCGACGGCTTCGAATACGGCCTGGGCGCGGAAATCGGCATCAGCACCGACAAGTTCCATGCGCGCGGCCCCGTGGGCATCGAAGGCCTGACTTCGCTCAAGTACGTCGTGCTGGGCGACGGCGAAGTCCGCGTCTGAAGTCTGCCCGCGCCCTGCATCACCAGCGAATTTCATGAAAATCATCATTCTGGGTGCGGGGCGCGTGGGGTATAGCGTGGCCGAAAGCCTGGTGTCCGAACGCAACGACATCACCGTGATCGACACCGACAGCCGCCGGCTGCGCGAGCTCGAATCGCGCTTCGATCTGCGCGGCGTGGTCGGCAACGGCACCGATGCCGCGGTGCTGGCCGAGGCCGGCGCGCGCGACACCGATCTGCTGATCGCCTGCGCGGCGCTCGATGAAACCAATCTGGTGTGCTGCAAGGTCGCCGACATGATGTTCAACGTGCCCACGCGCATCGCGCGCGTGCGCTCCTCGGGTTTCGCGCCCGACTCGCCGCTGTTGGGCAAGGAAGGCTTTGCGGTCGACCGCATCATCTGCCCCGAAGAGTCTCTGACCCGCTACATCGGCAAGCTGATCGAATACCCCGAGTCGCTGCAGGTGCGCGCGTTCGCCGGCGGCCGCGCCTGCCTGGCTTCGGCGCGCGCGCGCGCCGGTGCGCCTGCCGTGGGTCTGCGCATAGGCGAGCTGCGCGACAGCATGCCCGATTTGGCGATGCGCCTGGTCGCGATCTACCGGCGCTTCGCCGACGAACCCGACCGCTTCGTGCGCTGCGACGGCATGACGCTGATCGAGCCCGGCGATGAAGTCTTCGTGCTTGCCGCGCGCGACCACCTGCCCGAAATTCTCAGCGCGCTGCACCGCCCGCGCGGCCAGAAGGCCAAGCCCGTTCGCCGCATCATGATTGTCGGCGGCGGCCGTGTCGGCCAGCGCCTGGCGAGCCAGCTGGCGCAGGTGCCGGGCCAGTTCCATATCAAGGTGCTCGAAGAAAGCGAACAGCGCTGCACCGAGCTGGCGGCCATGCTGCCGACCGAAGTGCTGGTGCTGCAGGGCGACTCGACCGATGAAGACCTGCTGGGCGACGAGAACGTCGAGGATGTCGACCTGTTCCTGGCGCTGACCGACGACGACGAGGACAACATCATGTCCTGTCTGCTCGCCAAGCGCATGGGCGCGACGCGCGTGCTGTCGCTGATCAACCGCCGCACCTATGCCGACCTGATGCACGGCACGCAGATCGACATCGCGCTGTCGCCGGCCCAGGCCATGCTCGGCGAATTGCTGGCCTACGCGCGCCGCGGCGACGTGCAGGCCGTGCACAGCCTGCGCCGCGGCGTGGCCGAGGCACTGGAAATCGTGGCGCGCGGCGACCGCAAGAGCTCGCGCGTCGTCGGCCGGCGGGTCGAGGAGCTGCGCCTGCCGCTCGACGTGCATATCGGCCTGATCGTGCGCGGCCTCGAAGAAGCCGAAGCCGACAAGGACGCGCGCGAGCCCCAGGTCATCATTCCGCGCAGCCATACGGTGATCGAAAGCAACGACCATGTGGTGTTCTTCCTGCCGAACAAGCGCCTGGTGCGTGATGTGGAAAAGCTGTTCCGCGTGAGCGCCACCTTCTTCTGAGCGCCCACCATGCGTGACCTGTTTCCCGTTCTGCGCGTGCTGGGCATGCTGCTGGTGATGTTTGCGCTCGCCATGCTGCTGCCGTTGGCGGTCTCCTGGCAGCAGCACGAAAGCATATGGCTCGTCTATCCCCTGTCGATCGCGGTCACGGCCGCGGCCGGCCTGGTGCTGTGGCTGGGCCTGAACCGCTTTCGCCGCGAGCTGCAGCCGCGCCATGGCGTGATCCTGGTGAGCCTGGTCTGGCTGGTGCTGCCGCTGTGTGCCTGTCTGCCGCTGATGCTGGCGCTGCACCAGCTGGGCGTGCCGGTCTCGTTCACCCACGCCTACTTCGAGGCCGTGTCCGGTCTCACGACCTCGGGCGCGACGGTGCTTGTCGGCCTCGACGACCTGCCGATGTCGATCAACATCTGGCGCACTTTCCTGCAGTGGCTGGGCGGCATGGGGATTCTGATTCTGGCGGTGGCGGTGCTGCCGCTGCTGGGCGTGGGCGGCAGCCAGCTGTTTCGCGCCGAAGCCGCGGGCCCGATCAAGGACACCAAGCTGACGCCGCGCATGACCGAGACCGCCAAGGGCCTGTGGGGCGTCTATGCGGTGTTTTCCATTGCCTGCGGCCTGGCTTTCTGGGCCGGCGGCATGACGCCCATGGATGCCTTGATGCACATGTTCACCACCGTGAGCCTGGGCGGACTGTCTTCGCATGACGCGAGCTTTGCCTATTTCGACTCGCCGCTGCTCGAGGCCGTGGCGCTGTTCTTCATGTTGCTGGCGAGCTGCAATTTCGCGCTCTACTTTGTCGCCATGCGCAAGGGCCAGCTGCAGGGCTTCTGGCGCGACCCCGAAATGCGCGCCACCATCGGCGTGCTCGTGGGCGGCGGTCTGTTCGCCGCGCTGCTGCTGTGGGTCAAGGGCGTATACGAGCCGCTTGATGCGCTGCGCTACGGCGTCTTCAATGTGATTTCGGTCGCGACCACCACGGGTTTTGCCACGGTCGACTACCTCGGCTGGCCGGTTTTCCTGCCCGTGATGATGTTGTTGCTATCAGGCGTCGCAACCAGTGCGGGCTCGACCGGCGGCGGCATCAAAATGGTGCGCATGTTGATTCTGCTCAAGCAGGCGCGGCGCGAACTGACCCACCTGGTTCACCCTCGCGCGGTACAACCTGTGCGATTGGGATCGGCAGTAGTGGACAATCGCATGATTTTCTCCGTACTGGCCTTCATGCTGGTGTACGGCGCCACGGTGATCACTCTGAGCATGCTGCTGCTGCTCACCGACCTTGATCCCGTGACCGCGTTCACCGCCATTTTGGCCAGTGTGCACTGCATGGGTCCGGGCTTGGGAACTGTGGGTCCCGCCTCCAACTATGCGGGACTCACGGATTTTCAGATCTGGGTCTGCACGCTGGCCATGCTTTTGGGGCGGCTGGAGATTCTGAGCTTCATGGCATTGCTGACACCCTCCTTTTGGCGGCGCTGACGCAACGCCGTCGGGACTACCATCGGTGGTGGGTAAATAGCCGACGTCGTTGCCAAATCCCTACAATCCAATACACCACCGTCTCTTGAGGGTACCAATGGTTCCGCATCTCATCACGGCTCTGACCGGCCCCATCAACGAGCTTGAACAGCGTATTCTCGAATCCATGCCCGCGATCGAGCGCTGGTTTCGCCTGGAATGGATGGAGCACACGCCTCCGTTCTACTCTTCTGTCGATATCCGCAACGCCGGGTTCAAGCTTGCCCCTGTCGACACCAATCTTTTTCCCGGTGGCTGGAACAATCTGACCGAGGAAATGCTGCCTCTGGCAGTGCAGGCCGCAATGGCGGCGATTGAAAAAATCTGCCCCGAAGCGCGCAACCTGCTGATCATTCCGGAAAACCACACGCGCAATACGTTCTATTTGAACAACGTCGTGCAGCTCCAGCGCATCTTCAAGATGGCCGGGCTCAACGTGCGCGTGGGCTCCATCAGCCGCGAAATCAAGAAGACCACCGTGATCAATCTGCCCAGCGGCGAATCGGTCACGCTGGAGCCCGTGATCCGCAGCAAGCGCCGCCTGGGGCTGAAAGATTTCGATCCCTGCACCATCCTGCTCAACAACGACCTGTCTGCCGGCCCGCCGGGCATTCTGGAAGAGTTGTATGAGCAGTACCTGCTGCCGCCGCTGCACGCGGGCTGGAGCGTGCGCCGCAAGAGCCGCCACTTCCAGAGCTACGAGGAAGTCTCCAAGCGCTTCGGCAAGCTGCTGGGCATCGACCATTGGCTGATCAATCCGATGTTCACCCACTGCGAAGGCCTGGACTTCAACGACGGCACCGGCATGGACGGGCTCAGCGCCCAGGTCGACATGCTGCTGACCAAGATCCGTCGCAAGTACAAGGAATACGGCATCAAGGAAAAGCCGTTCGTCGTGGTCAAGGCCGACCATGGCACCTACGGCATGGGCGTGATGACCGTGCGCGACGCCAAGGACCTCGAAGTGCTCACGCGCAAGTCGCGCAACAAGATGGGCGTCATCAAGGACGGCCAGGCGGTGCACGACGTGATCATCCAGGAAGGCGTGCTGACGCAGGAGCGCATGAACAATGCGGTCGCCGAGCCCGTGGTCTACATGATGGATCGCTATGTGGTCGGCGGCTTCTACCGCATGCACCCCGAGCGCGGCGTGGACGAAAACCTCAACGCCCCGGGCGCGAGCTTCGTGCCGCTGGCTTTCGAGCACAGCACCCAGCTGCCGCAACTCGGTGCCCGCCCGGGCGCGAGCGCGCCCAACCGCTTCTACATGTATGGCGTGATCGGCCGTCTGGCGATGCTCGCGGCGAGCTACGAGCTCGAAGCCACCAACCCCGACGCTGAAATCTACGATTGATGCGTGACGTCGTCGGCGGGCAACGAGCCTGCCGACGACCCCAACGGCCCTCACACCATGACAGGGAGACCCGGCGCCGCAGTGGCTCCGGGTGCGTTCAGTGAACAATCCAAAATCCTCGCTGGCAGCACTCACCTTGGGTGCGATTGGAGTGGTGTACGGCGATATCGGCACCAGCGTGCTGTACGCCGTCAAGGAAGTCTTTGGCTCCGGCCATGTGCCTTTCACCCATGCCAACGTCTACGGCGTGCTGTCCATCCTGTTCTGGACGCTCACGCTGATCGTCTCGCTCAAGTACGTGACCCTGGTGCTGCGCGCCGACAACAACGGCGAAGGCGGGCTGGTGGCGATGCTCGCGCTGGCCTCCCAGGCGGTCAAGGACCAGCCGCGGCTGCGCGCCGTGCTGCTGCCCATAGGCATCTTCGGTACGTCGCTGTTCTATGGCGACGGCGTCATCACGCCCGCGATCTCCGTGCTCTCGGCGGTCGAAGGCCTCGAAGTGGTGTCGCCGCACTTTCGCAAGTTCGTGCTGCCGCTCGCGCTGCTGGTGCTGCTGGCACTGTTCGCGGTGCAAAAGCGCGGCACGGCGGGCATAGGCAAGTTTTTCGGGCCGATCACGCTGCTGTGGTTCGGCTGTCTCGCGGTGCTGGGCATAAGGCAAATCCTTGGCCACCCTGAAATTCTCGCGGCCCTGAGTCCGCACCATGCGCTGGGCTTCATCTGGCGCCAGCCCGGCGTGGCCTTCATCATCCTGGGCGCGGTGGTGCTGTGCGTCACGGGCGCCGAAGCGCTCTACGCCGACCTGGGGCATTTCGGCAAGAAGCCGATTCGCCTGGCCTGGTTCGGCGTGGCCATGCCCGCGCTGACGCTCAATTACTTCGGCCAGGGCGCGCTGCTGCTGGCCCAGCCCGACGCGGTGCAGAACCCGTTCTTCCGCATGGCGCCGGCCTGGGCGCTGCTGCCGCTGGTGCTGCTTGCGACCATGGCCGCGGTGATCGCCTCGCAGGCCTTGATCACCGGCGCGTTCAGCGTCACGCGCCAGGTCATCCAGCTGGGCTATCTGCCGCGGCTCGAAATCCGCCACACCAGCGCCAAGGAAGCCGGCCAGATCTATATCCCGCTGGTCAACTGGAGCCTGTTCGCGGCCATCGTGATGGCGGTGATGCTGTTCCGTTCCAGCGGCAACCTCGCGGCGGCCTACGGCATCGCGGTCACGCTGGACATGCTGATCACCACCTTGCTGACCTTCTTCGTGATCCGCTACCGCTGGCATTACCCCTGGCTGCTGTGCTGGGCGGCCACGGGCTGCTTCTTCGTCATCGACCTGGCGTTCTTCAGCTCCAACCTGCTCAAGCTGTTCCAGGGCGGCTGGTTCCCGCTGGCCATAGGCAGCGTCGTGTTCCTGCTGATGATGACCTGGCGGCGCGGGCGCCAGTTGCTGCACGACCGCCTGCAAAGCGAGTCGATAGAACTGTCGGGCTTCATGAGCGCCTTGGCAGAGCACCCGCCGCAGCGCGTCGCGGGCACGGCGATCTTTCTTTCGGGCGAGCCGGGCACCGTGCCCTCGGCATTGCTGCACAACCTCAAGCACAACAAGGTGCTGCACGCGCAGAACCTGTTCGTCACGGTGCGCAACCATGAAGTCCCATGGGTGGGCATGGAAAAACGCGTGCAGGCCGAGTCGCTGGGCGGCCACTGCTGGCAGGTGACCGTGCATTACGGCTTCAAGAACGAGCCCGACCTGCCCAAGGCGCTGGCGCATTTGTCGGGGCTGGGCTATCCGCTGGACCCCATGGGCACGAGCTACTTCGTCTCGCGCGACGCCGTCATCCCCGGCATGCGCCAGGGCATGGCGCCGTGGCGCGAGAAGCTGTTCGCGCAGATGCACCGCAACGCAAGCCGCGTGTCCGACTTCCTGCGTCTGCCCAGCAATTCGGTCGTCGAGCTCGGCTCCAAGATCGAGCTGTAAAGGCGCTGGCGCGCATGCTCTGACAGAATCAGGCATGCATTTCTTTCGTGATTCGAGCCTGTCCACGGTCGCGGCGGGCTTTGTCGCCATGTTGGTGGCTTTCACCAGTTCCATGGCGCTGGTGTTCCAGGCCGCCCAGGCTTTCGGCGCCACGCCCGCGCAGATCTCGTCCTGGGTCTGGGCCCTGGGGCTGGGCATGGGCCTGTGCACGCTGCTGCCATCTATTTGGCTGCGCAAGCCCGTGATGATCGCCTGGTCCACGCCCGGGGCCGCCGTGCTGGCCACGGCCGGACTCGCTGGCGATGGCTTCACCATGGCGCAGGCCGTAGGCGCCTTCATGCTCGCGGCGCTGCTGACCATCGTCGTCGGCGCGAGCGGCGCACTGGAGCGCCTGATGCAGCGCATACCTGTTGCCATTACTTCAGCGCTGCTGGCCGGCGTGCTGGCGCGCTTTGGCATGCAGGCGTTTTCCGCGGCGCAGACCGCACTGCCGCTGGTATTGGCCATGCTGCTGACCTATCTGGTGACGCGTCGCCTTGCTCCGCGCTATTGCGTGGTCTGGACGCTGGTCGCGGGCGTGGCGCTGGCATCGGCTGCCGGCGACATGTCCTGGTCGTCGGTCCAATGGGCGCTGGCCAGGCCCGTATTCACTGCGCCCGAATGGTCCTGGTCGGCAGCGACCAGCCTGGCACTGCCGCTGTTCGTGGTGACCATGGCCTCGCAGAACCTGCCCGGCGTGGCCGTGATCCGGGCGTCGGGCTACGACCTGCCCATTTCGCGCCTGATCACCATGACTGGTGTGGTGACTTTGCTGCTCGCGCCGTTCGGCGCTTTCGCGCTCAACTTCAGCGCCATCACGGCTGCCATCTGCATGGGGCCGCAAGCCCATGCGGATCCGGCGCGGCGCTATGCGGCGGCCGCTGCCTGCGGCCTGTTCTATCTATTGATAGGATTTTTCGGCGCCGTGGTGACGGGGCTGCTGACGGCATTCCCGCGCGAGTTGGTCGCGGCCATCGCCGGCCTGGCGCTGCTGGGCGCGATCGGCACGGGTCTTTCATCGGCCTTCGCCGAAGAAAACCACAGGGAGGCGGCGCTGATCACTTTCCTGGTCACGCTCAGCGGCGTGGTGATCTTCGGCATAGGCTCGGCGCTGTGGGGGCTGCTCGCCGGCAGCTTCGCCTTATTTGTGCAACAGTATGGTCGCCGCCGTGCCTGAGCGCGCGTTGTTCCTGCCCCGCCGTAATGTCTGATTCTTCGGCGAATGGCCTGCCCCCTGGGCTGCAACTGTTGTGACTACCATGAACTTTCTTTTCATCGCCGACCCCCTCGCGTCTTTCAAGATCTACAAGGACACCACCTTTGCCATGATGCGCGAAGCCCAGCGCCGCGGTCATGCGATCTCCGCCTGCGAAGTGCAAAGCATTTCCTGGCAGCGCGGCAGCAAGGTCTCGGCGCTGGTGCGTGACATCGTGCTGACGGGCGATGCCGACGAATGGTTTACCGAGCAGGGCACGCGCCGCGTGGACCTGGCGGAGTTCGACGCGGTGCTGATGCGCAAGGACCCGCCGTTCGACAGCGAGTTCTTCTACGCGACCCACCTGCTCGAGCAGGCCGAACGCGAAGGCGCCAAGGTGCTCAACAAGCCCAGCGCCTTGCGCGAGCATCCCGAAAAGCTGGCGATCATGGAATTCCCCGAAGTCATCGGCCCTACGCTGGTCACGCGCAACGCGCAGGAAATCCGCGCCTTCCATGCCGAGCACCAGGACATCATCCTCAAGCCGCTCGACGGCATGGGGGGCATGGGCATCTTCCGCGTCGGCGCCGACGGCCGCAATCTGGGCAGCATCATCGAAACCCTCAACCGCGATGGCGCGCAAAGCGTGATGGTGCAGAAATTCCTGCCCGAGATCGTCGACGGCGACAAACGGGTGCTGGTGATCGGCGGCAAGCCCGTGCCGTATTCGCTGGCGCGCATTCCCCAGGGTAATGAAGTGCGCGGCAATCTCGCTGCCGGCGGCAAGGGCGTGGCCCAGCCGCTGAGCGCCAAGGACCTTGAAATCGCGCAGGCACTGGGCCCCATCCTCATGCGGCGCGGCCTGCTGCTTGTGGGCCTGGACATCATTGGCGAGTGCGTGACCGAAATCAATGTCACCAGCCCGACCTGCTTCCAGGAGATCTATGACCAGACTGGCTGTGATGTTGCTGCGCTGTTCCTCGACGCCCTCGAGCAGGAATTGAGCGACAATTGATCCCCGCACAAGAGATGCACCGCCGTGCGGTGCATCTGCCGACCGCAGGTCGGCAGATGGCGACAAAAAGCCATTTTCAGAAATCGGGCCTTGTTTCGAAAAACGGTTGAAAAACCGGGCTACAATGCAAGGCTGCGCTGCTGAAACAGTCTAATCACTGAGAAAGCAGCGAGAAACTTAAAGTTGACAGGGTCTTTAAAACTGTTGTAGAATTCAAGGCTCAGCTGATCACAGCGAGTCCAGCAAGAAAGTCAAACTTCTTGCAGATCTTTAAAAATATACAGCCGATAAGCGTGGGCGTTTGAAAGCAACTGCCAAGTTCTTTTGGAACTAGTGCATAGCACTACAAACGCTCATGAAGAGAAGAAGTGAAGTTCACTTTGATTCTTTAATTTATGAGTAGCTCGAAAGAGC
>NZ_JAHCDD010000149.1 GCF_018413525.1 Acidovorax sp. CCYZU-2555 | reverse complement strand
CAGGGTCTGCAGATGCGGCGCGCCATCCCCCATCGGCTGCAGCGACAGCGCCACCTGCCCATGGCGCTGCACCCAGGCCCGGGCCTGGGCCGCGGCGGCCTGGTAGCGCTCCCAGCGCACCGTATGCGCGGGGTGGCGGATCATCTCGCTGTGCACCGGGTACATGCTGTCGGCAACGACATCGCGCACCATGGCCGCAGCCTGCGCCGCAAAGGCCTGGCGCCGCTGCGGCGCGACCTGCCGCCCGGCCTCGGCCATGGCCGCCACCAGCGACGCCTGCAGCGCCTCCTGCTGGTTGATGAGCTGGGCCGTGCTCAGTACACGCGGCGTGGGCAACGCCGCAAACAGCGGCCGCCGGCCGCGCCCTGTGGACAGCGGCGACGCCACCGGCGGCAAGGCGTTGGTCAGCACGGCCGTCCTCATGCTTCGTCCCCCCCGCCAGGCGTCCCCTGCAGCGCGATGGCGGCGACCACCATGCGGATACGGCGCGCCTGGCGCAGGCTGTAGTCGAGCCATTCCAGCACGGGCTCGCGCGCGGCCCAGTCCAGGTGCCAGCGGCTGATCAGCACCACGCGATCGCCGCTGTCCAGACTGCAGACCAGCGAGCGCCCGGTCAGCACGGCGCCGTTGATCAGCAGCAGCGTGGCCACCAGGCTGCGGCGCAGCGGCCCGGCCGGCGCGACCGCATGGCCCACAAACGCTTCGAACACCCAGTGATGGCTGCGCGGGTGCAAGGAAATACGCACCGGCAATCGATCGTCGAACAGCAGGTCTTGGGCCGCGATGCTGCCCGCTGGGCGCGACGCGTCCAGGCTCTGCATGCGCACGCTGAACGCCTGGGCGCAGGCGCAGGCGCGCGTGCGCGCAGCGCCCTGCACCACGGGCCCGCCAGGGCAGCTGTTGCGGCCTTCGGCCAGCGCGTCGAACTGGGCCAGCAGCGCCTGCAGGCGGCTTTCCACGGCGGCCACCGTCAGCTGCACGGGCTGGGGCGGAAAGTCGCAATCGACCAGCTGCACGTCCTGGCCATCGCCCAGCCCGGCCTGCTGCAGCCCCCAGCGGCTTTCATGGCCGACGCGCAGCAGCGCTTCTTCCAGGCACGCCCGAACGCCATCTCCGAGCGGATCCGTGGCACAGCCCACGCCCGGCAGCCAGCGCTGCAGCCTGGCCTGAAAGTGCAGCCCTATCCAGCGCCCGTCATCCAGCGTGCAGCGCAGCGCCCCGCGGTCGACCGCGCCGCACGCTGCGTCGCCCCCCTGGCTCTGAAGCAGGGGGCACAGCTGCGCGGCAAGGTCGGAAAGATCATTCATGGCTACCGTGAATGCTCGCCTTGCGACGCGGCGCGCGCGCGTCGCCGGCCGCGCTTTTTCAAGCCGGGCAACACGCCATCACAACCATGGGCAGCGCGGCAATTTATTGCCCGCCGCAGCGACTACGCCAGCGCCTGGCTGGGGCCAAAGAACTCGTAGTGCGTCTGCGCGGGCGGCACGCCCAGAACGCGCAGGCCTTGCAGCACGGCCGCCATGAACGGCTGCGGGCCGCAGAAGTAGGCCTCGACATCGCGCGATGCAGGCAGCCAGCGTTCGAGTTGCTCGGCGCCCAGGCGCGCGGGCGCGGCATTCTCGTACAGGTAGTGGCATTGCAGCTGCGGGTGCTGCAGCGCGAGCGCATCGAGGCGCGCGCGAAAGCCCTGCACTTCGGGCGTGCGCGCGCAGTGAATGAACACCACGGGCCGCGCGCTGCCCAGCGCCGCCGCGAGCATGGGCAGCGTGGGCGTGATGCCCACGCCGCCGCTGATCAGCACCAGCGGCTTGGCGCTTTCGGCCAGCGTGAAATGGCCGGCCGGCGGGAAGATCTCCAGCACATCGCCTTCGTGCACTGCATCGTGCAGGTGGCGCGAGACCACGCCCGCGGCTTCGCGCTTGACGCTGATGCGCAGCTCGCGGCCGTTGGCCAGCGCCGACAGCGAGTAGTTGCGGCGCTGCTCCTTGCCGTCGACCACGATGCGCAGGCCTATGAACTGGCCCGGCAGATGCGCCATCACCGCGCCGCCGTCGACAGGCGCGAGATAGAACGAAGTGATCTCCGTGCTTTCGACCTGCTTGCGCGCCACGCGGAACGCGCGCGCGCCGCGCCAGCCGCCCGGGGCGCTGGCGTTGCGGTCATAGGCCTGGGTCTCGGCGCCGATCAGGATATCGGCGAGCTGCTGGTAGGCCGCGGCCCAGGCATCGATCACTGCATCGGTGGCGATCTCGGCGCCCAGCACTTCGCGTATCGACGCCAGCAGGCATTGGCCGACGATGGGGTAGTGCTCGGGCTGCACCTGCAGCGCCACATGCTTGTTGATGATCTGCGCGGGCAGGTTGCCCAGGTTCTCGAGCCGGTCGATGTGCTTGGCATACATCAGCACGCTGAACGCCAGCGCGCGCGGCTGGGCACCGCTTTGCTGGTGCGTGCTGTTGAACAGCGCGCGCACTTCGGGGTGGCCGCCCAGCAAGCTCTGGTAGAAATGGGTGATCAGCGCTTCGCCGCCGCTTTCCAGCAGCGGGACGGTGGATTGGACAATGGCGCGTTGCTCGGCAGTCAGCATGAAAACTCCTGGAAAGGGAATGACAGGGGCAGGCACTGCCCCGACTGCTGCTGCATTCGCAAGCCGCATGCCAGGAAAATCCCCCTTGCACATCAACGACTTGGCGTTTCATGCGTCAATATGACTTGCGTCAAAACATGTCAATTCGACACACGAAAGAGTCAAAATGACTGCCACCCACAGTCTCTTGCGCAGCCTCGTTCCCCTGGTCGCCGACCTGGCCGACGACCTGCCCGAGCGCGAACGCTATCGCCGCCTGCTCGAAGCGCTGCGCACCGTACTGCCCTGCGACGCGGTCGCGCTGCTGCGCCTGCAAGGCGATGTGCTCGCGCCCGTGGCCATCGACGGCCTGAGCAGCGACACGCTGGGCCGGCGCTTTCGCGTCGCCGAGCACCCGCGGCTGGCGCAGTTGCTGGCCCATGGCCAGGCGCTGCGCTTCGCACCCGACAGCCCGCTGCCCGATCCCTATGACGGCCTGGTCGAACACGCGGGCCCGCTCGAAGTGCACGACTGCATGGGCTGCGCGCTGGTCGTAGGCGGCAGCACCTGGGGCCTGCTGACGCTGGACGCGCTCGCGCCCGGCAAGTTCGCCGCACCAGGCCATCTCGACGCGCTGCAGGCGTTCAGCAATCTCGCGGCGGCCACGGTCGCCGCCGCCGAACGCCTGCGCCAGCTCGCGCAAAGCGTGCAGGACGAGCGCTCGCGCGCCGAAAGCTACCGCCAGGCCGCGCTGCCCGCGGATGCGCGCCGCCCGCTGCTGGGCCAGAGCCCGGCGCTGCGGCAGTTGCAAAAGGACATCGCGCTGGTCGCGCCCAGCGAACTCAACGTGCTGATCAGCGGCGAGACCGGCGTGGGCAAGGAGCTGGTCGCCCAGGCCGTGCATGCCCAGTCGCGGCGCGCGGGCCGGCCGCTGGTCAGCGTCAATTGCGCCGCCCTGCCCGAGACGCTGGTCGAAAGCGAACTGTTCGGCCATGTGCGCGGCGCGTTCACGGGCGCCGTGGGCGAGCGCCAGGGGCAGTTCGAGCGCGCCGATGGCGGCACGCTGTTTCTCGATGAAATCGGCGAGCTGTCGCTGGCCGTTCAGGCCAAGCTGCTGCGCGTGCTGCAAAGCGGCCAGTTGCAGCGCCTGGGCTCGGACCGCGAACACCGCGTCGACGTGCGCGTGATCGCCGCGACCAACCGCCCGCTGGCCGAAGCCGTGCGCTCGGGTCGCATGCGCGCCGACTTCTTTCACCGGCTCAGCGTCTACCCGCTGCAGGTGCCGCCGCTGCGCGAACGCGGCAGCGACATCCTGCTGCTGTGCGGCTATTTTCTGGAAGAGAACCGCTCACGCCTGGGCGCGGCCGCGCCGGGCAGCGAACTGGGAACGGTGCGGCTCGATGCGGGCGCGCAATCGGCGCTGCTGGCCTAT
>NZ_JAHCDD010000148.1 GCF_018413525.1 Acidovorax sp. CCYZU-2555 | reverse complement strand
CGCAGCAACGAGCGCGACCTGGCCGGTTACGGCGTGGGCCTGCGTTTCGCCGATCAGGCCTGGAGTCTGGAAGCCGCGCTGGCCTGGCGCAGCCGCGGCAGCGCCCCGACTTCGGACACCGCTGACCGCAATCCACGCCTTTGGGTCAAGGCCGGCTGGAAGTTTTAGTGCATCCAAGCCATCGCTGGTCAAAAACCCTATTACAATGCATGCTGTCGGAGCGTAGCGCAGCCTGGTAGCGCATCTGCTTTGGGAGCAGAGGGTCGCGAGTTCGAATCCCGCCGCTCCGACCAGTGATTCAAGGCCCTGGCTAGAAATAGCCAGGGCCTTTTGTCCGTCTGGACGCTTGCCAACCACGGCGGCGACTCACATCACCTTTTACCAGTGAATCCCGAACCCAGGCCTGCGGCCTGGCGCGAACCGTCTGAAGCATGAGGATGGCTTGCACTGTAGGCGCAGTCTGAAGGCCTGCAGGCGCCGTCTTGCCTAGAATTTCGCATGATCGTGTCGCACTTTCCAGACCGCACCATCGCGTGCCTGGCCGTGAAGACGCCCAAGAGTTTCCAAGGAGATTCACCATGCCAGGCATTCACCCCGACAACCAGCCGCCCGAGCTCAAGGACTACAACGTCTACACCAGCGACCCCGTGCTGCGCCGCGCCGTCGCGCGCGGCGGCGCCCAGTGGCGCGATGCCGAGCTGGTGCGCCAGGGCGGCGAATACGGTGCCGAAGCGACGCTGCGCAGCGCCGAAGACGCCAACCGCTACGCGCCCGAGCTGCATGCGCTGTCGCCCCGGGGCGAGCGCATAGACCAGGTGAAGTTCCACCCGGCCTGGCACACCATGATGGCCATGGCGCGGCGCAATGGCATTGCCAATCTGCCATTCCTGGACCCGCGGCCCTCGGCCTGGTCGGCCTACGGCGCGTCGCTGTACATGCACAGCCAGATCGAGTCGGGCTCCGCCTGCCCGACCATCATGACCAAGGCCAGCATTGCGCTGCTGCGCCTGAATGCACCGTTGAGCGCCGTGACCGCGCCGCTGCTCGCTTCGCTGGAACACGATGCGCGCGACATTCCGCTGGCGCAGAAACGCTCCATGACCGTGGGCATGGGCATGACCGAAAAACAGGGCGGCAGCGACGTGCGCACCAACACCACGCAGGCCGTGCCCGCGGGCGAAGGGCCCTGGGGAGAAGAGTTTCTGCTGACCGGCCACAAATGGTTTGTCTCCGCGCCCATGTGCGACGGCCACCTGATGCTGGCCAAGACCCGGGAGCATGGCTCTACCTGCTTTTTCGTGCCGCGCTGGCGGCCCGACGGCAGCAGGAACCCGGTCCACATCCAGCGTCTCAAGGACAAGGTCGGCAACCGCTCCAACAGCAGCAGCGAAGTGGAATTCAAGGACGCCTTCGGCGTGCGCATAGGCGAGCAAGGCCGCGGCATTTCGACCATCATCGAGATGGCGACGTTCACGCGGCTGGACTGCGCGCTGGCCAGCGCCGGCTTCATCCGTCAGGCCCTGGCCCAGACCCTGCACTACACGCGCCACCGCTATGCGTTCGGCAAGGCGCTGATCGACCAACCGGTGATGACCGAACTGCTGGCCGACATGGCGCTCGAGTCCGAAGCCGCGACGCTGCTGGCCATGGACCTGGCGAGCCGCTCTGGCGCCACGACGCCGCTGGACACCGCCTGGCGCCGCGTGCTGACGCCGGTCGCCAAGTTCTGGAACTGCAAGCGCGCCGTGGGCCTCACGGGCGAAGCCATGGAAGTGTTTGGCGGCAATGGCTATGTGGAGACCGGGCCCATGGGCCGGTTGTTCCGCGAAGCGCCGCTGAACTCGATCTGGGAAGGCTCAGGCAACGTGATGTGCCTGGACGTGCTGCGTGCGGTCTCGCGCAACCCCGATGACGCCCATCTGCTGCTCGACCATCTGCAGGATATCGCCACGCAGGCGCCGCCCCTGCTGGCCCAGGTACGGCAATTGCGCGCCGCGCTGCAGTTGCCGCCCGAGGCGCTGGAACGCCAGGCACGGCGCTTCACCCAGCGGCTGGCACTCGCCACCCAGGGCTGCCTGATGCTGCAGCATGCGAGCACCGAGGCCGCTTCGGCCTTCATCAGCAGCCGCTTCGACCCCGACTGGGGCCCGGTCACGGGCATCACCTCGGGCAGCCACGATCCGGCCGCGCTGCTGCGCGCGGCCTGGGTCTGAGTATGCGGAAAACAAATAAGGAAGTGACGATTTATACCTTCACAGCCTAAGCAGGCAAACGCACCATTCAAGTACTTTCACGCCGTGCCCGCATATTGCGCGCCGGCCAGCATCGTCCCTGTATGGAGCCTGCCTTGCCGTTTCTTTCACGCCGTTCCCTGCTGGCCTCGGCCAGCTTTTCCGTTCTTCTGGGCAGCGCGCTGCTGACCGCCTGCTCCAAGCAGCAGCCGTCCGCGGACACCCCGGCCGCAGCCGCCACGCCCGTCACCGGCGGCGTGCTGGTCTATCTGGAACAGCAGGCCCACACCAACCTCTACCCCCCGGCGGGCGGCTTCTATCCGAACGGCGGCATTCTCAACCAGATCACCGACAAGCTGACCTACCAGAACCCGACGACGCTGGCCATCGAGCCCTGGATCGCCGAGTCCTGGACGGTCAACGACAACGCCACCGAATACACCTTCAAGCTGCGCCCGGGCGTGAGCTTTTCCGACGGCACGCCGCTGGACGCCGCGGCCGTGGTGAAGAACTTCGACACCTTCGGCCTGGGCAACCGCGAACTCAAGCTGCCGGTGTCCGAGGTGATCAACAACTACGAGCGCGGCGAAGTGGTGGACCCGCTCACGGTGAAGTTCTATTTCAAGCAGCCGTCGCCGGGCTTCCTGCAGGGCACGTCGGTGATCGGCTCGGGCCTGGTCTCGCTGGCCACGCTCGCGCGGCCGTTCGAGGAGCTGGGCGATGCCACACGCATCATCGGCTCGGGCCCGTTTGTCGTCGCCAGCGAAGTGCTGGGCAAGGAGCTGGTGCTCAAGGCACGCGCCGACTACAAGTGGGGCCCGGCCAAGCATGCGCACCAGGGCCGCGCGCGGCTCGACGAGGTCAAGTTCATCATCAACAACGAAGACGGCGTGCGCATCGGCGCGCTGCTGTCGGGCCAGGCGGGCTTCATCCGCCAGGTCCAGGCCTATGACGAAAAACGCGTCACCGACAAGCAGTTCAGCATCTACGCGCCCTCGACGCGCGGCGTGAACAACGGCCTGTATTTCCGCCCGGACAACCCGTTGGTCGCCGACCTCAAGGTGCGCCAGGCGCTGCTGCACGCCACCGACACCAAGGCGATTGTCGACACGCTGTTCTCCAGCCACTACCCGCGCGCCACCTCGGTGATCGCGGCCAATGCGCAAGGCTATGTCGATCTGTCCGCCAAGCTGACCCATGACCCGGCCAAGGCCGCGAGCCTGCTCGACGCGGCCGGCTGGGTGCCGGGCGAAGGCGGCATACGCCACAAGGACGGCAAGCCGCTGGAGCTGGCTGCCTATGTCGCCCTGCCCCAGCCGCAGAACAAGGAAACGCTGCAGCTCGTGGCCCAGCAATGGGCCAAGGTGGGTGTGCGCTTCAATGTGCTGACCGGCGACAACGGCAGCTCGGCCGTCGACAACCTCGACCCGACGAAGACGCCCGTGATGGCCACCATGGTCGGCCGGGCCGATCCCGATGTGGTCAAGAGCCAGTTCTACCCGACCAACCGCAATGTGCTGCTGCAAAAAGGCGGCGTCAGCCAGAAGGTGCAGGCCTTCGAGGACGCGCAGTTGAACCAGTTGCTCAACGCCATCGCGGCCGAGACCGATACAGCCAAGCGCCTGGCGCTGGTGGGCGAGGCGCAGAACTATCTGATCGATCAGGCCTATGTGATTCCCATCTTCGAGGAGCCGCAGGCATTCGCCGGCGCGCCCTGGTTCCGGGATGTGGGCTTCGAGGCCGTGGGCCGTCCCAGCTTCTACGCGAGCTGGATCGCGCCGCACTGAACGCCACCCGGATTCGATTCGACCCTGTTTTTTTGCTGGCGCGGCGCTATAGAAAGCGCTGCGCCATGCCAGCTTTCTCGATTGTCATGACTTCACACGCATTCCTTCCCCAAGCCACCGCCCTGGCCCGCCCGCTGGCGGCACTGGCGTTGGCCCTGGCCCTCGCCGGCTGCAACAAGG
>NZ_JAHCDD010000147.1 GCF_018413525.1 Acidovorax sp. CCYZU-2555 | reverse complement strand
CTTGGCGACGGCCAGGGGCTGGAGTTCGGCGTCGGTGAGCACGTGGATGGCGCGATCGGCGCCGATCGCCATGGCGGTGCGCAGGGTCTCCTGGCATTGGGTCACACCACAGGAGACAGCGATGACTTCGGTGACCACACCCTTTTCCTTCAGACGCACGGCTTCTTCGACGGCAATCTCGTCAAACGGGTTCATGCTCATCTTGACATTGGCGATATCGACACCTGTGCCATCGGATTTGACGCGCACCTTGACGTTGTAGTCGACGACGCGTTTGACGGGGACCAGTATTTTCATGATGTAAACCGTTTCAATCGGCGAACTGGCCTGCGGCCTTGATCACCGGGGCATAGCGCTGGGTCTCCTGTTCGAGCCAGGATTGCAGGCCTTGGGGGTTGAGCTTGTCGTCGGCGGGCATGATGGCGCCCAGATCGGCCATGCGCTTGGCGACTTCGGGGTCCTTGAGCGCGCTTCTGAGTGCCGTGCCGAATTTGTCTATGGCTTCCTTGGGCGTGTTCTTCGGGGCATAGATGCCATGCCAGACCACCAGCTGAAATCCCGTGAGGCCTTGTTCGGCCAGCGTCGGCGTGGCGGGCAGCGATTTGAGGCGCGACGCGGTGGTCACGCCATAGAGCTTGACCGAGTTGGCCTTGATGAACGGCGTGGTTGAGGTGGTCTGGTCGCACAGCAGGTCGACCTGACCGCCCAGCAGCGCATTCATTGCAGGCCCCGTGCCCTGGAACGGCACGGAGGTCAGGTCCACGCCCATGGCCTGGGTCAGCAGCATGCCGCACAGGTGGGACACCGCGCCCAGGCCCGCATGCGCGAGGTTGAGCTTGTTGCCCTGGGCCTTGGCATAGGCCAGCAGTTCCTTGAAGTCCTTGGCCGGCAGGTCCTTGCGGCCGACCACGGTCATGGGCACGTCGATGACCTGGCTCACATATTCGAAATCGGCCACGGGCTTGTAGCTGAGCTTGCGGTACAGCGCGGGCGCCGTGGCCATGCCGTTGTGGTGAATCAAGAAGGTGTAGCCGTCTGGCTTGGCGCGCGCCGTGTAGGCCGCGGCAATGGTGCCGCCCGCGCCCAGCTTGTTTTCGACGATCACGGTCTGGCCCAGCGTCCTGCCCATGGCCGCGGCCAGCGTGCGCGCCACCACGTCGGTAGGGCCGCCCGCGGAGTAGGGCACGACCAAGGTGATGGGCTTGATGGGATAGCTATCGGCCGTGGCCAGGCCGCTGCCCAGAAGGCCCAGCGAAAGCCCTGTCAGCGAAGTCACAGTGCGTGCGAAAGAGGTCATTTTTGTCTCCTGGTAATCATTGTTTTTTTCAGACCGCGCCTTCGCGGCGCAGCGTGGCGATGGCTTCGGGCGACCAGCCCAGCTCCTGCAGGATGGCGTCGGCGTGCTGGCCCAGGCCGGGCACGCCGTCCATGCGCGGCGCGTAGGCATCGGTGCGGCCTGGCGGCAGCAGGGCGGGAATGGGGCCGGCGGGCGTGGGCACTTCGGTCCAGCGCTGGCGCGCCTGCAGTTGCGGATGGGCCCATACATCGCGCATCTCATTGACGGCGGCGTTGGCGATCTGCGCCGCTTCCAGGCGTTGCACCACCTGCTCGGAAGTCAGCGCAGCAAACGCTTGCACGATCAGTGCGCGCAGTTCCTCGCGATTGGCGACACGGCGCGAATTCGACGCGAAGCGCTCGTCGCCGGCCAGCGCGGGCTGGTGCAAGACGCTGGTGCAGAACGCCGCCCATTCGCGTTCGTTTTGCAACCCCAGCATCACGGTGCGGCCGTCGCCCGCGGGAAACGGCCCGTAGGGGTAGATGGTGGCGTGCGCCGCGCCCGCGCGCGGCGGTGGCGCCGCGCCTTCGTAGGCGTAGTAGAGCGGGTAGCCCATCCACTCGACCATGCTTTCGAGCATGGAAATGTCGATGCGGCTGCCGACGCCGGTCTTGCCGCGCTGCATCAGCGCCGCGAGGATATTGGTGTACGCGTACATGCCGGCGGCGATGTCGGCGATGGAGCAGCCGGCCTTGGCGGGCTCGTCTTGCGAGCCCGTCACCGACAGAAAGCCCGACTCGCTTTGAATCAGCAGGTCGTAGGCTTTCTTGTCGCGATAAGGGCCGTCATCGCCATAGCCGGAAATATCGCAGACGATCAGCCGCGGATGCTTTGCGTGCAGCGCCTCGAACGACAGCCCCAGCCGCGCGGCCGCGCCCGGCGCGAGGTTCTGCACCAGCACGTCGGCGGTTTCGAGCAGTTGCGCCAGCACTTTCTGCGCGTCGGGGTGCTTGACGTCCAGTGTCAGGCTTTCCTTGGAGCGGTTGGTCCAGACAAAGTGCGAAGCCATGCCTTGCACGCGTTCGTCATAGGCGCGCGCGAAGTCGCCCGTGCCCGGGCGCTCGATCTTGATCACGCGCGCGCCCAGATCGGCGAGCTGGCGCGTGCAAAAAGGCGCGGCGATCGCATGTTCGAGCGTGACCACCGTCACGCCGTCCAGAGGTCGGGTCATTGTGGGCTCCCGGTGATCAGTAGGACTTGGGCAGGCCCAGCACATGCTCGGCGACATAGCTGAAGACCATGTTGGTGGAAATCGGCGCCACCTGGTACAGCCGCGTTTCGCGGAACTTGCGCTCGATGTCGTATTCGCAGGCAAAGCCGAATCCGCCGTGCGTCTGCAGGCAGACGTTGGCCGCCTCCCACGAGGCCTTGGCCGCGAGGTGCTTGGCCATGTTCGCGGCCGCGCCCGCGTTCTGGTGGGCGTCGATCTTCTGGCAGGCCTTCCAGCGCATCAGGTTGGCGGCTTCGAGTTCCATCAAGGTCTCGGCAATGGGAAACTGCACGCCCTGGTTCTGGCCTATCTTGCGGTTGAAGACCACGCGCTCGTTCGCATACTTGGTCGCGCGGTCTATGAACCAGTAGCCGTCGCCAATGCACTCGGCGGCGATCAGCGTGCGTTCGGCGTTGAGGCCATCGAGCAGCGTCTTGAAGCCCTTGCCTTCGGGGCCCAGCAGGTTTTCCTCGGGAATTTCGAGGTTGTCGAAGAACAGCTCGTTGGTCTCGTGGTTGACCATGTTCAGAATCGGCTGCACGGTCATGCCGTTGCCCGTGGCCTGCTTCACATCGATCAGAAAACAGCTCAGGCCTTCGGAGCGCTTTTGCACCTGCTCCAGCGGCGTGGTGCGCGCCAGCAGAATCATCATGTCGCTGTGCTGCACGCGCGAGATCCAGACCTTCTGGCCGTTGACCACCCAGCGGCCGTCCTTCTTCACGGCCATGGTCTTGAGCCGCGTGGTGTCGCTGCCCGTCGTCGGCTCGGTCACGGCCATGGACTGGATGCGCAGTTCGCCCGCCGCGATCTTGGGCAGGTATTTGGCCTTCTGCGCCTCGGTGCCGCTGCGCACGATGGCGTTCATCACATACATCTGGCCGTGGCAGGCGCCCGAGTTGCCGCCCGAGCGGTTGATCTCTTCCATGATGACCGAGGCCTCGGCCATCGACAGGCCCGAGCCGCCGTATTCCTGGGGAATCAGCGCCGCCATCCAGCCGGCCTGGGTCAGCGCCTGCACGAACTCTTCGGGGTAGCCGCGCTGCTCGTC
Organism: Acidovorax sp. CCYZU-2555; assembly: GCF_018413525.1. Lineage (GTDB taxonomy): Bacteria > Pseudomonadota > Gammaproteobacteria > Burkholderiales > Burkholderiaceae_C > Comamonas. Next base: position 996 of record NZ_JAHCDD010000147.1, on the reverse strand, counting down.
GATCTTGCGGAAATACTCATCGGGGTACTGCTTGCACAGCGCGCGCACGGCGTCGCGGATTTCCTGGTAGTCGTCGGTTTCGTTGAACATGGTTTTTTCCTGGTGGGGTGAAGCGGGCGCTCAGGCCAGCACCGCCGTGGCTTGCATCGTCAGATCGCCGGCGTCGTCGCGTGACCACAGGGCCACGCTGCCGTCGCCGTTGTCGCGGCCGCAGACGTCGAAAGTGGAGATATCGAACAGCGGCTTGAGCGCGCGGAAAGTGAAGTGTTTGACCTGCGCGTCGGGGCGCTCGCGGCGCAGCAGGTCGAGCAGCAGCGTGGCGATCAGCGGGCCGTGCACGATCAGGCCGGGGTAGCCTTCGACTTCGGTCACATAGCGGCGGTCGTAGTGAATGCGGTGGCCGTTGAACGTCAGCGCCGAGTAGCGAAACAGCAGCACGTCGTCGGGAACGATGTGGCGCTGCCACTGCGCGTCGCTGGGAGCCACTGCGTAGGTGGGGGCGGGCTCGCCGTCGGCGGGCATGTCGCGGTAGACGATGTTGTGTTCGTCGACGATGGCCAGCGCGCCGTCGGCGCGGATTTCATGGCGCACCTTGACGAAGACCAGCGGCCCGGTGCGGCCTTCCTTGAGCTTGACGTCTTCGATGCGCGACAGGCGCTCGATGGCCTGGCCGGCGCGCAGCGGCGCGAGAAATTCGATCTGGCTGCCGGCCCACATGCGCCGCGGCAGCGGCACGGGCGGCAGAAAACCGCCGCGCTGCGGGTGGCCGTCGGGGCCGATTTCGGATTGGCGCGCCATGGGCAGGAAGTACAGCCAGTGCCAGCAGGGCGGCACGGCATCGCCATGGCCTGGCGCATCGTCGCGGTCCAGCGTCGCCGTCAGCGCGCGCAGCGGCGCGAGCGTGGCGCTGTCTTCGAGGGTCTCGGTGTGGCCTATCCAGCTGCGCAGATGCTCGATATCGAGTGTCATTTTCGTCTCCTTGGAAGACGAATTGTG
>NZ_JAHCDD010000146.1 GCF_018413525.1 Acidovorax sp. CCYZU-2555 | reverse complement strand
GCCGTCCGCCGGCAGGCCCAGGCTCTGCTGGTACTGGCGAATGCCGCGCCGCGTCGCGGGGCCCATGGTGCCGTCGGGCGCGCCGGTGTCGAAGCCGCGCGCGTTCAGCGCCGTCTGCAGCGCGCGCACCTGGCTGTTGCTCAGTGCCTGCAGATCGCGCGGCCAGGGCGCCTGCACCCCGGGGCCGCCCGCCAGTTTCTGCGCCAGCAAACCGACGGCCAGCGCATAGCTGGTCGAGTTGTTGTAGCGCAGGATGGTGCGGAAGTTGGCTCCCACCAGGAAGGCCGGGCCGCGAGCACCCGCAGGCAGCAGAATCGACGCGCCCTCGAGCGCCGGCAGCGGCGTGCCGTCCATGGATTGCACGCCCTCGCCTGCCCACTGGCTTGCCGGCTGGCGCGCATCGTCGGCACGCGCGTAGTCGAACCCCGACGGCAAGCGGACCTCCAGCCCCCAGGGCTGACCGGCTTGCCAGCCCGAGCGCGCCAGGAAGTTCGCGGTCGATGCCGTCACATCGGGCACGCTGCCCCAGATGTCACGGCGGCCGTCGCCATCGGCATCGACCGCATAGGCCAGAAAGTTCGATGGCAGGAATTGCGTCTGGCCCATGGCCCCGGCCCATGAACCAATCATTCGTTCGCGGGCGATGTCACCGTTTTGCAGGATTTTCAAGGCCGCGAGCAGCTGACCACGCGCCCAGTCTTCGCGCCGGCCCTCGAAGCCCAGCGTCGCCAGTGCGTCTATGGCCGGAATGTCGCCGACATTGCTGCCGTAATTGCTCTCCATGCCCCAGATCGCGAAGATGATTTCTGTCGGCACGCCATAGCGCGCTGTAATGGCGTCGACCTGCGGACGCAGTTGCAGCAGCTTGTCCTGGCCGCGGGTGACGCGCTGCGCCGACACCGCGCTGTCGAGATAGGCCCACACGGTGCGCGTGAACTCGGGCTGGGCGCGGTCCGAGGAGACGACGCGCGGCACGAAGCGCACGCCATCGAATGCGGCGTGCAGCGTTGCCTCGTCGATGCCCGCGGCGCGCGCACTGGTGCGGAACTCGGCCACCCAGCGCGCAAACTTCTGCTGGTGTTGGGCTTCATCGGATGGAGCCGGGCTTGCGCTGGTGACCGTCGGCGCCGCAGCCTTGGGTTCCACCGGCGCAGCGGAGGTGCAGCCCGCAACGGCGAGGATCGCCAGCAAACCGGGAACAAGCCAGCCGCGCGCCGGTGCTGGAAAATGAGATGTTTCTTGCATGCGCTCCATTCTCGCCGTTCTATGCAGCCCGTTCGATCTCACGCGCCCGGCGCCTTCTTGCTGGAAGGAGCTAGGCTACTTGTTGGTCGTTGATCGAGATCTTCAGCTCACGCGGCACACTCATTGAACCACCTTTACAGAGCGTGGTTTCAGCGGTTTTGCACCCTTGGCAAATTGCGCCTCAACGCTGTCCTCTGCGCTGTCGGCATACTCGGCAATGAGCTTGATGCCTGCTTCTTCGAGCAGCTTGAGCACCTTGCCCAAATGTACGGATTCCTTGCCGCGTTCGACCTCTCCGGCAAACACTGATCCCACACCCGAAATAGCAGCGAGATCGTCCTGACGAAGCGCTTGGCTTTTGCGCACACCGCGCAAGACAAGCCCCAGGTCGGCCGTTGTTCTGATGTTTTTTTTCATATAAATCTATCTGATAGCATAGATTTTCGTTCAAAACAGCCGTGCAAGCAAGCTATCCATGCGAATGCATAGATTTCTTTACTTTCATCAAAACCAGGCATTGAATCTACGTCATTGCATAGATTTTCGAGATCTATCTCCCGGAATGTCTTGTCAAGAAGATGCCAAGGATGGACCTTCGACAGAGCGAAACGTGCGCGGAAAAACCGCAGCACGTTCGCGGTCGCGTATGCGGTAGCCCATGGCTGAGCGCCCCGCATCACCGGCGATCGCGCCCTCCTCGGCCAGGAACTGCGCATCCAGCATGCGTTTGCGGAACGCGCTCTTGTCCATGGGTCGGCCCAGTACCACCTCGTAGGTGCGCTGCAGCTGCGGCAGCGTGAAAGGCTCGGGCAGCAGGAACGCGGGCAGCGACGTGTACTCGACCTTGGCGCGCAGGCGCTCCACGGCCCCGGCCAGTATCTCGCTGTGGTCGAACGCCAGATGCGTGCGCAAGGCCGTGCCGACCTCCAGCCATTGCGATGTCGCCGAAGCCGTGGCGTCTGTGTCTTCGGGCGCTGGCACCAGCGCGAAATAGACATGCGTGGCGCTCCAGCCGCGCGGATCGCGCGTGGCGCTGCCCCAGCTGCCCAGCTGCTCCAGGTAGGGCGCCTCCAAGCCCGTCTTCTCCCCCAGCTTGCGCAGCGCGCAGTCGTGCAGGCTGGCATCGACGGCCACGTCGATGAATCCGCCGGGCAGCGCCAGGCTGCCGGGGAAGGGATCGCTGGCGGTCTCGGGGCGGTGCACCAGCAGCACCTTCAGCTGCTGCTCGATCACCGTGAAGATCACCACGTCGACCGTGACCAAGGGCCGCTCGAAATGGAGCGCCGATGCGCGCGCCGGGGTTTTTATCGTGGCCATGCTTGACTTCTCCTGTTCGAGTTGTACTATACAACCCAATGGGAGTTGCACAGTGCAACCCAGAAAGGAGCTCCCCATGTTTGGCTTTCAGTTCATCAAATCGCAGCCCACCACCCACCTCATGCAGTTTCGCGGCGGCAAGCTGATGCGCCAGGGGGCCGGCCTCTCGTTCTTCTACTACGCTCCCATCACGTCGCTGGTCGCCGTGCCCATCGCCAGCCGCGATGCCGGTTTCATGCTGGAACTGGTGACCAGCGACTTCCAGGGCGTGACCGTGCAGGGCGAAGTCAGCTACCGCGTGGGCGACCCCAGCCGCATCTACAAGATGATGGATTTCTCCTTGAGCCCCGATGGCGTGTCCTACGCCTCGGAAGATCCTGACCGTCTCCAGGGCCGCGTGGTGATGCAGGTGCGCGCCATCGTGCAGCAGGTGATACAGGCCCTGCCCCTGCGCAATGCGCTCAAGGCCACGGCCGAGATCGCCAGGACGGCGCAGCAGCAGCTCGGCAACCAAGCCGAGATCCAGGCCCTGGGCCTGGAGATCCTGGGGGTGTCGGTCGTGGCGATCAAGCCCACCACCGACATCGCCCGCGCGCTCGAAGCCGAAGCGCGCGAAGCCAACCTGAAGGCCGCCGACGACGCCATCTCGCAGCGCCGCATGGCGGGCGTGCAGAACGAGCGCGCCATCCGCCAGAACGAACTCGACACGGAGATCGCGGTGGAAGTGAAGAAGCGCGAGATCCAGGCCACGCAGATGGAGGCCCAGGCCGAGGCCATGCGACGCCAGAACGAGCTGCGGGCCGAGCAAATGAATGCCGACATCGTGCTGGAGAACCAGCGCAAGGCCTTCGTCACCAGCGCGGCGCAGAACACGCGCGAGGAGGCCCAGGCCCAGGCGCACAAGGTGCGCGCGGTGATGGACGCGCTGGAGAATGCCGATCCGCGCGTGGTGCAGGCCCTGGCGGCCGTGGGCATGCAGCCCGGCCAGCTCATTGCGCAGGCCTTCGGCGGCATCGCCGAGCGCGCCGAACGCATAGGCCAGCTCAACATGTCGCCCGAGCTGCTCAACTCGCTGCTGGGCGCCGGTGCGGCGGCCGGCGCGGCGAGCGCACGGAGGCCTGTATGAGCGGGCCGGCGCTTCAAGGCGACAGACGGGTGGTGCTGGTCACGCGCCGTACCCGGCTGGACAACCTGGTGGCGCGCTACAACACGCTGGGCCAGGCGAAGTTCTATGTCGAGCACCTGGGGGGCGACTTCTCGGACTACGTCAAGGAGAACGAGGCCTATGCGGCCAGCCTGAGCGTCACGGTGCAGGCGCTGCAGGCCTGGGGGCGCTACCAGATTGTCGACCGCTCGCTGCTGGCCAACTTCGTCTTCGCGCCCTCGGATATCGTGGTGGCCTTGGGCCAGGACGGTCTGGTGGCCAACACCATGAAGTACCTCGAAGGCCAGCCGCTGGTGGGCCTCAACCCCGAGCCGGCGCGCTGGGACGGGGTGTTGCTGGCGTTCGAGCCGCACGCGCTGGGCGCGATCTTGCCGGCCGTGGCCGCCGACCGGCGCCCCACCCGCTCGGTGACCATGGCCGAAGCGCGCCTGAACGACGGCCAGGTGCTGCGCGCCGTCAACGACCTGTTCATCGGCCCACGCAGCCACAGCTCGGCGCTCTACGATCTGACGCACGGCACGCAAACCGAGTTCCAGTCTTCCTCGGGCTTGATCGTCTCCACCGGCCTGGGCTCCACGGCCTGGCTCAAGAGCATCGTCACGGGCTCGCTGGCGATTGCACGCACGCTGGGCCTGCCATCCGCGCAAGATGCCTACCAGCCCATGGACTGGGACGAACGCGCGCTGGTGTTCGCGGTGCGCGAGCCGTTTCCCACGCGCACTTCACAGACCACGCTGGTCTACGGGCGGGTGCGGGACGCGCAGCCGCTGAGGGTGCGCTCGCGCATGCCGGACAACGGCATCATCTTCTCGGACGGCATGGAGGCCGACTACCTGCAGTTCACCGCAGGCATGGAGGCAACGATTGCACCCTGCGCGATGAAGGGACAGCTGGTGCTTTGACGGCGCGTGTGGCGGGCTTCAGTCCAGGTGGATGTCCAGCGTCTTGATCAGCGGCCCCATTTTTCGCGCCTCCGATTGAATGAACGCGGCAAACTCCTCGGGCGTGCCCGCGACCGATTCGGAGCCGATTTCAAGCCATTTCGCCTTGAAGGCCGGGTCGCTGAAGATCGTGCGCAGTTCGGTGTTGAGCCGCTTGATGATGGGCTTGGGCGTGCCGGCGGTGGTGGAGATGCCGTGCCAGGCGTAGTACTCGAAATCGGGAAAACCCATTTCGGCGATCGAAGGCACATTCGGCAGCAGCGGCGAGCGCTCCTTGGTCGTCACGGCCAGCGGCCGGAGTTTGCCCGACTTGATGTGGGAAATGGAGCTGCCCAGGATATCGAACATGCTG